>DATCZJ010000084.1:0-13306 GCA_036525955.1 Woeseiaceae bacterium
CGGCCGGCGCGGGACTGAACACGATCCCGCTGGGCCTCGACGGTAACGGCCGGCCAGGCTACGACGCGCCGCAGGCGCTGATCAACTACGTCGCCAACGGCACGGCGAACTCCGGCGTTAACGCGATCGACCGGAACTTCAGGATCCCGAGCAACTGGAAGTACTCGCTCGGCGCTACCTGGCTGTTCGGCGACGGCTACGTCCTGAACGGTGACATGATCATCACCAAGGCGAAGGACTCGGCCTACATCCGCGACGACACCTACGTCGAGATCAGCAAGGCACCCGATGGCCGGCCCATCTACGCGGTGGTCGACAAGAGCATCGAGGGCTGCGCCGAAGATCCGATCGGTACCGGCCTTGCTCAGGACCCCATCGACTATGACGAATGTGATCGCCTGTTCAACGGCGACTTCATCCTCGACAACGTGCCCGGCCAGGACGGCGAGCAGTTCAGCCTGGCGGGAACACTTAGCAAGGACCACGACAATGGCCTGAGCTGGGTGTTCGGCTATGCTTACACCGAGTCCAAGGAAGTCAGCCCGATGACGAGCTCGGTCGCGTTCTCGAACTTCATCCAGATCGCGGTAGACGACCCGAACGCGCCGAGCGTGGCACGTTCGAACTACGAGTTCCCGCATCGCTTCATCCTGCGCCTGAACTACGAGAAAGAGTTCTTTGGCGACCTGACGACGCGTTTCTCGCTGTTCGGCTCGTCGACTAAGGGTCGGTCCTACAGCGCGACCTTCGACGACCAGGAGATGTTCGTTTGTGGCGACAACTTCGTTAGGGATGATGACTGCGCGTCCGATGATCGCAGCCTGCTGTACATGCCGACAGGCCCAAGCGATCCGCTCGTGAACTTCGGAGACGACTTCGACCAGGAGGCGTTCTTTGCATGGGCGAAGAAAGAGGGCCTGAACAAGTACGCCGGCGGCATCGTGCCGCGCAATGCGCTGGAAGGCGCCTGGTGGACCAAGTTCGACCTGCGCATCAGCCAGGAGCTGCCCGGCTTCAGCGACGACCACTACGCGCAGCTGTACTTCACGATCGAGAACGTCGCCAACCTGATCAACGATGACTGGGGCGTGCTCAAGGAGCGCAGCTTCCCGCGCACCGCGGCCGTTGTCACGGCGACTCTGCCCGATTTCGCTCGTGATGGCACGGACGACTTCTCGGACGACCAGTACACGTACGAGCAGTTCACCTCCCAGGGGCTGAGCCGCGTCGCGTCGGCGTCTCTGTGGTCAATCAAATTCGGTTTCAACTACCGCTTCTGATCGACCTGCAAAAGGCAAGACCAAGGGCGGCCTCCGGGCCGCCCTTTTTTTACCCCCCCCGTGGGAGCGGCTTTAGCCGCCACCGGTCAGTCCCAACACTCCCGCCGCTCGGGCCCCAGCGCGACGTATCGCGGATTGGCCGGGTCGGGTAAGGCCCCCACCGCCTCCCCAGCCGCCTGTGCCTTCACGATCGCATCCAGCACGAGGTATTTCAGCTCCGAGCCCGGCCTCGATGCCGGGCGATCCTGCGACAGAACGTAGCCGTCGCCGCCACGGTACAGGAAATCCGGCACGACCAGCGTGTACTCCGTGTCGGTCCCGATCTCCTGCCAGCCGTCCTCATCCGGCACCTGCAGGCTGACGATGCGCTCGCCGTCCGGCAAAGAACGGTCGACGCAGACGCGAAAACCCGAGACTTGTGGGAAGTAGCCCTGGCTGCCAGAGCCGCGATAACCCGTTTCCATGAGCTTGCGAAATTCTCTTCCCGAGACCGTCATGTAACGAAGATACGAGGAGAAAGCGAAGGTGCGCGCGATGTCTTCGAAGGTGATGTCACCGACGACGATGTCGTCGATGCGCAAGGTGCCGCTGTTGATGAAGGCGAGATCGGCGGGCGCATCGCCAAAGGCAGTGCGCATCTGGTCGACGATAAAGTTGCCCCAGCCGTTCTCCGTGCTGCGGATGCGCTCTTCGGTCGCGTCGAGCGGCACGGCCACCTCGCCGACCTGCGCCGCGAGGAACGGGAAGATCTCATACAGCTTGTCGTGCCACTTCCGGTCGATGGCGGCGTAATCTTCGTCGGGGCCGACCTCGGCCCCCATTTCCAGGAACCGCTCGTCGACGACAGGCAAGCCCTCGGCGTCAAAGTCCAGCTCTATCGTCCAGATCGCGCGGGCGTTGGAAGCACCTTTCATCACGGGAGCCGTCGAACCCGATCCCTTGCTGTATTGCGGCTCGTGATCGTGGCCGCCGACGATGAAGGCGAGCCTGGGATAGTCCTTCTTGAGCCCGGCCAGCTCGACGTCCGTGGCCATGTACAGGTGGGTCACTCCGATGATCGCATCGACACCGGCCGCCTCGAATTCCGCCATTGCCTTGCGCGCAGCGCCCAGGTAATCCTTTTCGATGGGCACATAGTCTCGGTCGCTCCCGCCATCATCGGGGTGGGCAGTCAATGCGAAAATACCGATCCGCCTGCCCTTGTGCTCGAAGATAAAGCGTTGCTTCAGCGCGGCGTCGACTTCGTCGTCACCCGTCATGAATTCGTAATTGTCCCCCAGCCAATCGAATGTCGACGCCCGCACGGCGTTGACCAGGTGATCTGGTGTGCGCGGGTCGAACTCGTGATTCCCGGTGGTCACATACAGTGGCGCCAGATCATCGAGATAATTCATCGCCTCGACCATCTGCATCCCTTGCCACAGCTGGCTCTCGAGCGACGGGTACAGGAAGTCGCCGCCGTGCAAGATGCGAACATCGCGCCCCTTGTCCTGGAGGTCACGAATCAACGTAACAACGCGGCCGAAACCGCCCTTGGTGCCGTCCTCGACGGCGCCGACGCGGTAGGTGTCGTTCAGGTGGACAAATGTGAGCCCGGAGGGGCCGGGTGCAGTAGACTCGGGAGTTGCGGCGCAGGCCGCGAGCAGCAAGGTAAGAATAAGAAGGATGCGCATGATGTCGTTTCGCTCGATTGTGGTATTGGTTCTGGCTCTCGCCGGCACGGCCTGCACGACCACCCAGGTCGCTCACGATCCCGCAAAGGACCGCGGCCTGCTTTGGGTCAAACACGCTGCCGAATACCGTGCGCTGGCATTGCAAGTCTATCAGGCGGCGACGCTGGCCCTGCCCGGTTTCATCGAGGACCGATCCTGGACCGTGGTTCCCGGCAACCTGGATCTCCGCGACCTGCCCCCGGCGGTCATCATGGATGTCGACGAGACCGTGGTCAGCAACGTCGATTTCCAGCTCGATTTCGAGCCCCCGGTTACGCAGCTGAAAATCGATACGTGGAACCGGGAAAACGAAGCGACGCCGGTGCCGGGCGTTGCCAAGTTCGTCAGGGCCGCGAGAGCGGCAGGCGTTACCGTCTTTTTCGTCACCAACCGGCCCTGCGAGCAGGTGCCGGGGCGTCCCGGGGAGTGCCCTTACCGGGACACGATCGTCGCGGACCTCGGCGAACTGGGCATCGAAACCGATCCCGAGTACGTGCTGCTGTCCAACGAGCGCGGCTGGACGCGCGAGAAGTTCTCGCGGCGCCAGCAAATCGCGCAGACACACAGGGTCATCATGCTCATCGGCGACGACCTGAGCGACTTCATTGCCTGCGTTCGCGACAAGGCATATCCGCCGTGCAGCGAGCTCGGGACACCGGAAGGCCGCCGGCGGCTGACCGATGAATACGCGCATTTCTGGGGCAACGGCTGGTACGTATTGCCAAATCCGATGCACGGGTCCTGGGTCAAGACGATGCAATAGAAACCGCAGTACCTTTTTTTGATAACATTTTGAAAAAAGGGGGGTAAGCCATGGCGAAACTCAAGTGTGGCCTGATCCAGATGAGCTTGAAGGGCGACGGGAGCATGGAGCCCGCCGAGATCCGCGAGCGCATGATCGAGGCCCATATCCCGTTCATCGAAGACGCCGCGAACCAGGGCGTGCAGGTGCTGTGTTTCCAGGAAGTATTCACCCAGCCCTACTTCTGCCCCAGCCAGGATCGAAAATGGTACGCGGCAGCCGAACGGATCCCGGACGGGCCGACAACGCAGCTCATGACCGAGTATGCGAAAAAGCACGGCATGGTCATTGTCGTACCTCTCTATGAAGAGGCGATGCCGGGCGTGTATTACAATACCGCCGGCGTCATCGACGCCGACGGCAGGTTCCTCGGCAAATACCGCAAGACGCACATCCCGCAGGTCGACCCGGGATTCTACGAGAAGTTCTTCTTCAAGCCGGGCGACCTCGGCTACCCCGTATTCGAGACCGCGTACGTCAAGCTCGGCGTCTACATCTGTTATGACCGCCATTTCCCGGAGGGCTGGCGTGCGCTTGCGCTGAACGGCGCCGATTACATCGTCAACCCGTCGGCCACCGTCGCCGGTCTCAGCAAGTACCTCTGGGAACTCGAACAGCCGGCGTCGGCTGCGGCCAACGGCGTCTTCATCGGCGCGATCAATCGCGTCGGCTCGGAAGAACCGTGGGCGACGTCCCACAACATGGGTGAGTTCTACGGTTCGAGCTATATCGTCAACCCGCGCGGCGAAATCGAGGCACAGGCGAGTTACGGCGACGACGAACTGCTCGTGCACGAGATCGATCTCGACATGATCCGCGAGGTCCGCAATACCTGGCAGTTCTTCCGCGACCGCCGCCCCGAGACTTACGGGCCGCTGACGGATGACTGAATCGGTCAGCACCCTGCGAACCGTCGGCGAGCACATCGAGCTCGATGTCGGCGATGACCTGAGGAACAGCCCGCGCTACAACGACGACATTGCGCCGACCCGCGCCGAGCAGCGTACCTGGACACGCTGGAACGTCGCGTCGCTGTGGGTGGGCATGGCGATCTGCGTGCCGACATACACACTCGGTGGCGTGCTGACCGCCTATTTCGGCCTGTCGGTGTCGGAGGCCCTCTGGACGATCTTTGTCGCCAACATCATCGTCCTGGTTCCTTTGACGCTGAATGCCTATCCCGGCACTCGCTACGGCATTCCCTGCCCGGTCGTGCTTCGAGCGTCGTTCGGCATCATCGGCTCGAATGTGCCTTCCCTGATCCGGGCGCTGGTGGCCTGCGGCTGGTTCGGCATACAGACCTTGTTCGGCGGCATTGCGATCCACCTGATGCTCGCTGCAATGTTCGACGGGTGGGCGGCCCTCGGCGGCACCGGTGAAGTCATCGGCTTTTTCATCTTCTGGGTTGCTAATGTCGTGGTCGTAATCCGCGGCTCTGAATCGATCAAGCACCTGGAGGCGCTCGCGGCACCGCTCTTACTGCTCGTGGCCGTAGCGCTGTTTTTATGGGCAATGCCGAAGATATCGATCAGCGAGGTGCTGGCCGTACCGGCAAACCGGCCCGCCGGCGCACCGGTCGGCAGCTACTTCATGGCCGCGTTGACCGCAATGGTCGGCTTCTGGGCGACGCTGTCGCTCAACATCCCGGACTTCAGCCGCTTCGCACGCTCGCAGCGCGCCCAGGTGACGGGGCAGATCATCGGCTTGCCGCTGACGATGTTCCTGTTTGCAGGGCTCGGCGTGGTGCTGACCGCAGCATCGGCGGAACTCGTGGGCGAGACCGTGTCCGATCCGATCAACCTGATCGGCAAGATCGACAGCCCGTTCTGGGTCGTCGTGTCGATGCTGATCATCATCCTGGCGACGATCTCGACAAATACCGCCGCGAACATCGTATCGCCGACCAACGTCTTCCAGAACGTCGCGCCCAGGTACATCAATGAAAACAGGGGCGTCATACTGACGGGCGTTATCGGCATTGTGCTAATGAGCTGGGAATTGCTGATCAAGCTCGGCTGGCTCGAATCGGATGTCAGCCTGGAAAGCTTGTACTCCAACTGGCTCGTCGGCTACTCGAGCCTGCTCGGGCCGATCGCCGGCATCATGGTCGTCGACTACTTTCTGATCAAGAAACAGTCCTATGACCTCCTGGCCCTGTACCAGGACAATGCCGGTTATCCCGCCTGGAACAGGTCCGGTTTCATCGCCTTCCTCATCCCCGTCGGGCTGACCATCATCGCCATTACGACGGGTGAACTGAGCTGGTTCTACACCTATGGCTGGTTTACCGGGTCTATACTCGGTGGCCTCATCTATTTCTTCGTTGCCAGAAACGAAGCTGGGAGTTCGACATGACTGTGCTAATTCAGGGCGGAACCGTCGTCAATGCGGATCGTAGTTTTCGGGCCGATGTTCTTTGCGACAACGGCACCATCACGGCAGTTGCGGAGGGGCTCGAGGCCCCGAAAGAGGCTACCGTTGTCGATGCGGGCGGCCAGTACGTGATGCCGGGCGGCATCGACCCGCACACGCACATGCAGCTGCCGTTCATGGGCACGGTGACAACCGAGGATTTCTATTCGGGTACCGCGGCCGGGCTTGCCGGCGGCACGACGATGATCATCGACTTCGTCATCCCGAACCCGCAGCAGGATGTGATGGAGGCCTGGAATACCTGGAACGAGTGGGCCGGGAAATCCGTCGCCGACTATTCCTTCCACGTCGCGATCACCTGGTGGGACGACACGGTCCATGCCGCCATGGGCCAGCTCGTCAACGAGCACGGCGTCAACAGCTTCAAGCATTTCATGGCCTACAAGGGCGCGATCATGGCTGACGACGAGATCCTCGTTAACAGCTTCTCGCGCGCCCTCGAACTCGGGGCCATCCCGACCGTGCATGCGGAAAACGGCGAACTCGTTTTTCGCCTCCAGAGGGAGCTCTTCGAAAAGGGCATCACGGGGCCCGAAGGCCACCCGCTGTCACGGCCGCCGCAAGTCGAGGGCGAGGCCGCGAACCGTGCGATCCGCATAGCCGAAGTTCTCAGGGTGCCCCTGTACATCGTGCACAACTCCTGTATCCAGTCGCTGCAGGCGATAACGCGGGCCCGGAACGAGGGCCAGCGCGTCTTCGGGGAGGTTCTGGCCGGGCACCTGCTCATCGACGACTCGGTCTATCGAATCGAAGATTTCGACACGGCCGCTGCCCACGTCATGAGCCCGCCATTCCGGTCGAAGGAGCACCAGGACGCCCTGTGGCATGGGCTGCAGTCCGGCAACCTGCAGACCACGGCGACCGACCACTGCTGCTTCTGCGCCGACCAGAAGGCCATGGGCAAGGACGACTTCCGCCTGATCCCGAACGGCACGGCGGGCATCGAGAACCGCATGGAGGTGCTCTGGGACCAGGGCGTCAATACCGGTCGCCTGACCATGAACGAGTTCGTGCGGGTTACATCGACCAACGCAGCGCAGATCTTCAACATCTACCCGCGCAAGGGCAGCGTCTCCGTTGGTGCCGACGCCGACATCGTCGTCTGGGATCCGGAGGCGTCGAAAACGATCTCCGCGAAAACGCACCAGCAGAAGGTGGACTACAACATCTTCGAGGGCATGACCGTCACCGGCTGTGCGTCGCATACGATCAGCCGGGGCAAGGTGGTCTTCGCCGACGGTCAGCTCGACGTCGAGCGCGGCGCCGGGCGCTACGTAGACCGGCCGGCATTTGCGCCCTTCTACGATGCGCTCAGGAAGCAGGCGCAGCGGGCCGAACCCGTCCCCGTCAAGCGCTGATCTCGACCGGTACAACGAGAAATGGCCACGCCCCGTCCCGACATCCGGCCCCATCGGCTCGACAAGGCCGAAATCGATCGGAATTTCAGTGACCTGCACCCGCCGCTGTCGCGCCCGGAGGCCCTGGTAGAGGCCGACCGCTGCTACTTTTGCTTCGACGCGCCCTGCACCACCGCCTGCCCGACCGGCATCGACATCCCGGGGTTCATCCAGAAAATACGCAGCAACAACCTGAGCGGTTCGGCACGGACGATCCTCAGCGAGAACATCATGGGCGGCATGTGTGCCCGCGTGTGCCCGACCGAAGTGCTATGCGAGGAGGCGTGCGTCCGCCATACCCACGAAGACAAGCCGGTTGAAATCGGCCTGCTGCAGCGCTATGCGACAGACCCGGTATTCGACAGTGGCGTGCAGCTGTTCGAGCGGGCGGCATCCAGCGGCAGGAAAGTAGCTATCGTCGGCGGTGGTCCCGCGGGCCTGTCCTGCGCGCACCGGCTGGCGATGCTGGGCCATGACGTAACGATTTTCAACCGCGACGCGAAACCCGGCGGGCTCAACGAATACGGTATCGCCGCTTACAAGACCGTCGACGACTTCGCACAACGGGAGGCCGACTGGATACTCTCGATCGGCGGCATCGATGTGCGCAACGGCGTTGCACTGGGTGCCGATTTCTCACTTGCCGAGTTGCGCCGTGACTTCGACGCCGTTTTCCTCGGTATCGGGCTGGGCTCCGTCAACGCGCTGGCGCTCGACAACGAGGATCTCGACGGCGTCGAGGACGCGATTCGTTACATCGCCGAATTGCGCCAGGCCGAGGATAAAAGCGACTTGCCCGTCGGTCGCAAGGTGGTCGTCATCGGTGGCGGCATGACGGCGATCGATATCGCCGTGCAGTCGAAGCGCCTCGGCGCAGAGCGTGTCGATATTGCCTACCGTCGCGGCCCGGAACTGATGAAGGCGAGCGAGGAAGAGCGGCGCATCGCGCAGACCAATGGCGTAAGCATCCACTACCACCTGCGGCCGGTCGCGCTGCACGGCGACGGCCATGTGACGGCGATCGAGTTTGACAGTGACGGCGAGAAAGTCCTGATGGAAGCCGATGTCGTCTTCAAGGCGATCGGCCAGCGGCTGGAGGACGATGCCCTTGGCCGCGAACTCGAAGGGATAAAGCTCGAGCGCGGCAGGATCGTCGTCGACGCGTCGCAGGCAACCTCCATCAAAGGCGTCTGGGCCGGCGGCGACTGTGTGCTCGGCGGTGACGACCTTACCGTCAGCGCCGTACAGCACGGCAAGCTGGCGGCCATTTCGATTGACCGCTATTTGCGGTCCTGACTGCGGGGAAATCGGCCATGGCAGACCTGACATCGACTTTTCTCGGCATTCGTTCCCCGAACCCGTTCTGGCTGGCCTCGGCGCCGCCGACGGACAAGGCCTACAACGTCAACCGTGCTTTCGAGGCCGGCTGGGGTGGCGCGGTCTGGAAGACGCTGGGCGAAGATCCGCCGATCGTCAACGTCAGCGGCCCGCGGTACGCCGCGATACACAGCAACGACCGGCGCGTCATCGGCTTCAACAATATCGAGCTGATAACCGACCGGCCGCTCAAAACCAACCTCGACGAAATCCGCCAGGTAAAGCGTGACTGGCCGGACCGTGCGCTCGTCGTTTCCGTCATGCTGCCGATGAACGAGGCAACATGGGCGAAATACGTGCCGATGATCGAGGATACCGGCGCCGATGCCCTCGAGCTCAATTTCGGCTGCCCGCACGGAATGTCGGAGCGAGGCATGGGCGCCGCGGTCGGCCAGGTGCCCGAGTACATCCAGATGGCGACGGAGTGGTGCAAGAAAGTCGCCAGTGTCCCGGTGATCGTCAAGCTGACACCGAACGTCACGAACATACTGCCACCGGCCAAGGCCGCAAAGGATGGCGGTGCCGATGCCGTCTCGTTGATCAATACCGTCAACTCGATCATGCGTGTCGATTACGACAACCTGACGATGTATCCATCGACGGACGGAATGGGCACCCATGGCGGCTACTGCGGACCGGCAGTGAAGCCGATAGCACTGAACATGGTGGCTGAAATCGCGCGCACGAAGGAAACGGCCGACATTCCGATCTCGGGAATCGGCGGCATTACGGACTGGCACGATGCGGTGGACTTTCTTGCTCTCGGGGCCAGCAACCTGCAGGTCTGCACCGCGGTGATGGTGTATGGCTTCAAAATCATCGATGACCTGACCGACGGCCTGAGCACGTTTCTCGATGAGAAAGGCATGCGTTCGGTTTCCGACCTTGTCGGCAAAGCTGTGCCGAGCGTGACGGAATGGCAATACCTGAACCTGGACTACGTCGAAAAAGCCGTCATCGACCAGGACCTTTGCATCAAGTGCGGTCGCTGCCACATCGTCTGCGAAGACACATCGCACCAGGCGATTACACACACAGTCAACGGCGAACGAAAATTTGAAGTAATCGACGACGAATGCGTCGGTTGCAACCTCTGTGTTAGCGTTTGCCCGGTGATCGGTTGCATTACGATGAAGCGCGTCGACGACGGCAGCTCGAAGCAGAACTGGACCACGCACCCGAACAACCCCATGCGCAAGGAAGGATAAGCAATGACCGACGAGGAACTGCTGGCTCTTGCTCGACAGGTTCGCGACAGGGCGCATTGCCCGTACTCCGGATTCAGCGTCGGCGCTGCGCTCCTGGACGAGCATGGCAACACCCACGTCGGCTGCAACGTCGAAAATGCCGCCTACTCAAACGTCAGCTGCGCCGAGGCCGGCGCCATAAGCGCCATGGTCGCTGCGGGAGGAAGCCGAATTGCGAAGATTGCGGTTGCTGGTGGCAACAAGACCGAAAGCTCACGCGCGTGCACGCCCTGCGGTGGTTGCCGGCAACGCATTCACGAGTTTTCAGACGAGAATACGCGCATCCTCGTAAAGGACGACGATGAGCAATGGCACACCTACACAATGGAAGAACTGCTGCCGTCGTCTTTTCATCTATAGACACGTGGCGCGATGTCATTCATTAATGAACTAAAACGACGCAACGTGTTCCGCGTAGGTATTGCCTACGTGGTCGTGGCCTGGCTGCTGCTGCAAATATCGGACACGCTCGTTCCTGCATTGCGCCTTCCGGACTGGTTCAACTCGGGCGTCGCGCTGCTACTCATGCTGGGTTTTCCGATTGCCCTCTTGTTTGCGTGGGCTTTCGAATTGACGCCCGAGGGGCTAAAAAAAGAAAAGGACGTTGTGCGCAGCAAGTCCGTCACGCAGGTTACAGGCCGAAAACTGGATAAAGTCATCATCGGGCTGCTCGCGGTGACTTTGGGATACTTCGTGCTCGACAAATTTGTGCTCGAACCTGCCCCGGAGGTCGCCGTCGATGAAATCGCCGCGGGTGGCGGTGCAAGGACGGTGGCGGTCCTGCCCTTTGTGCCCATGAGCTCTGGCGATGACGACGACTACTTCGCCGATGGACTCACCGAGGAGATACTCAACGTCCTTGCAAAACTTCCGGAGCTGCAGGTCACAGCACGTACCTCGTCATTTTTTTTCAAAGGGCAGAATGTTCCGATTCCCGAGATTGCCGAGCATCTCAATGTCGAGCACATCGTCGAAGGATCGGTTCGCAGGGATGGGGAGCAGGTTCGTATTACTGCGCAGCTGATCCGCGCCGCTGATGGTTTCCATTTGTGGTCACAGCACTATGACCGGACGATCGAAAGCGTCTTTGCTGTGCAGGAAGATATTGCCGAGAACATCGCCGCGGCGCTGGACGTCGTGCTCGACGACGACGCCCGGGAGATGATGCGCAATACCGGCATTCGTGACGTCGAAGCCTTTATCAGCTATCAGAAGGGACTCGAGGCATTTGCCGCCGCCCATGCGAATCTCGAGAACATTACGGAAGCGCTTGGTGTCGCGAACGCGCATTTCGACCGGGCGCTGCAGAGTGCCCCGGACCTGATATCTGCGCGGGTCTTGAAGACCGATCTTGCAGCTCATGTCGTTTTCGATATTGCCGCCCGGTTTCGCGACGAGAACCACGCCGGCGAAGGACGCGAGGCGCTCGCTGCACTTCGGGAGGAAGCGAATCTCGCGTGGCAAGCCATGTCAGCCGGCAATCAACGCGACATACTGAATCTCGAGAGAGCTTTGTTCAGCGATGACTGGACAGCAGTCCCGGCCCGCATCAACAAGGCAATGCAGCCGGGCGAATGCACGGCGTTGAACTGGATTAATGAGTATATCGGCGCGTATGGCTGGGCCGAAGAGATTATCCGGAAACACCGCGAGTCGCTGGTGTGTGATCCATTGAGTTTCGGGGCGGGTATCTTCATACCGGTCCTGAATATCTGGCTGAAGGACGGAGAGTCCGCGATACAGGAAATCGAGAACGTTAAAGCAAGGGGCGTCACGCACTCGTGGCTGGATGACTCGCTGTACGTGGCGACGTTGGCTGCCGGGCGTCTTGACGATCCGGCACTGCAGACAGAACAGCCGGAAAACGGTTGGCTGCGATTTGACCGGCGCATACTGTTCGAGGCCTTGGCCGGGGACCCGGAACTCGCCTGGCAACTGGCCGAAGAGCACTGGTCCGCAAGCGACGCGGATGATTGGTCTTCACTGATCGTCGCGGCCATCGTCGGAAATCGCGAAAAAGCGAATGAACTGGCTGCGCGTATGGATCGGCGCCCGGGCAGTTCACTTGCCCTCAGCTCGGCCATATTTAATTGCTATTGCGGCGCCCCCTTCGATCTCGAATTTACGCCGAACTACAGGGCCCGCATCGAAGAAGCCGGCTTTGCCTGGCCGCCTGACACGCCGATCGATTACCCGACGAAGGACTGGTAACCCGATGATTCCGTTACCTTATTGCTCGTCGGGCGTAATGTCGTAGCGCCACATCACGCGGCGCCCAACCTGTTGGTGATGTACTCATACTCAAGCGTCATGAGACGCTTGCAATCCGCCGCGACAAACTCAGCCAGCGTCTTGCCGACGAAGGGAATTCCACAGTCGATCCGCAGGCGAACCTGGTTCACGCAGCCGTCTTCCGTGGGGATGATTTCGAGCGCACCGGCAACGGTGACAGGGACATTGGCAACGTCGATGCCCAGGTCCGCCGTAAACCTCCCATCGCCGCAATCTTGCCATCGCTCCGACTGCTCCACGCTGTTCCAGGGCTGCAGGAACTGACTCAGCAAGCCCGGCACCTCGGCAGGTAATTCGCGCACGAAGCTTACGATCGCTCCGTCCGCATCCGTTTCGCATTCGAGGATTCGAACCTTGCGAGCGCCGAGGGCGTCCTGTTTCGCTTCGATCTCTCTCGAGTCGGTAAACAGGGCGTACACGGCCTCCGCGCCGTGCGCATACGCGTGATCTTCTCTGATGTGCATCTCGATACCACCCTGCGGGCCAGGCAAGCCGAGCGGGCTCCCTGCCTGGCAATATTGGCCAAGCTGTCCGCACTGTCAACTCGGCGCATTATCCACGGAGTCGCCGAAGGCGGGACTGTGCAGCCGGACCCGGAACGTAAGCGAAGGTCTCCGCCCTGGTCGCATCAGCGGCGCTGGCCGCTTGCGCATCGCCACCGCCGCCGCTGCTGCGCGACACTGAGGTGGCCTATCTTCAAAACCGCGTGGAGTTCAGCCGCAATGCGAAGCTGACGTATTTCTTCCAGTACGCCGGGGACGAGAAA
>DATCZJ010000085.1:0-3394 GCA_036525955.1 Woeseiaceae bacterium
GCCGCCGATACGCGATGCCAGGGGCGCGAGCACGGCGGACGCGGCCCTGACCGCGAGCGGCACGCAAAGCGCGAAACCCAGAATCAGCAGGAAGACCGCGATGAGGCCCGCGACGAGATTGCGCCCGGACAGGACCAGCACCGTCATCGCGGCAAGCATCGTAAGCACGCCCGCCACGGCCACGCGCGGCAACAAGCGGCCGGTGCGTCTCTCGAGCGACGAGCGGGTCATCGCGAGTTTGGGGGGGAACGACATCGCCTCCATCGCCGGTACCGCGGCGGCTGCGAGCGAGGCGCCAACGCCGGCCATGAGACCCTTGGCGATCGAAAACGGACTGACCATGACGTCGGTGACATTGAGCCGGAAGTAAAGATCGTTTATGGACTGGGACACGAGGACGAGCAGCCGGTCGCCGAGCAGAATTCCGACGACGACGCCCAGAACCGAAGCAACCATGCCGATTATTGCGGCCTCGACGAGGATCAGCGACAACATCCGGCCGCGAGTCACGCCGAGAGCGCGCAGATTACCGATCAGGGAACGGCGCTGCAGCACCGAGAAACTGACGCTGTTATAGATGAGAAACAGGCCGACCAGCAGCGCGAGCAGGCTCATCGCGGCCAGGTTGGTCATGAATGCGGCACTCATCTCGGCGGTCGTACGCGTACGTCCCGCCGCGTTAAGGACGCGCAGACCGTCCGGCAAGGCGGTCTCCAGCCGCCCAAGTGCGGCATCATCACCGTCAGGTATTCGTGCATCGATGCGTGTAAGCCGCCCGATGCTGGCCAGCCACACCTGCGCCGTTGCGATATCCGCGACGAGCAGGTTTTGAAGCCCCGAATCGTCCTCCTCGCCGAACGTGCCTGCAAGCGTGGCACTGAACGAACGTCCCCTCGCGCGCACGTCGAAGTCCTGGCCGATCTGCAAGCCGAACTGTTCGGCGGTCGATGTCGCCATCGTCACCGCCCCGGGTCGTGTCAGCAAATCGCGAAACAGGGATTCGCCGGCTGAATCGTTGCCCGCCGCGGTGCGTGCCTCGCCGGTAAAGGCCCGCAATTCCCGTTCGGCAAACAGATCGACACCCATCAGCGTAAACAACGAATCGTTCAAGCTCACCGTGCCTTCGACGATAGGGGCAATTGTGCGGATGCCCTCTTCCACCCGTAGTCGAACGTACACGGACTCGTCGATCCCCCTGGGGCCGCCGATGACCTGGTGCGTCGCCTCACCGGTGACAGCATCCATCGACAGCAGGAATGCCTTTCGGGCACTCGCATTGGCAAGATCGACGGCAACGATGACGGCGACGCCGATGCCAATGCCAAGAAGCGCGAGCGCGAGCTGCAGAGGGTGCCTCAGCAGGTAACTGAAATTAGCGCGAAGAGTGACCGGAATCATTGATTCGCGATGTCCCCGTCCGGCGCCTTCAGCTTGCCGCCGTGAATTTCTATCTCCCTGTCGCAGACCGCCGCAACTCTCGCACTGTGCGTAGCGATCAGCATGGTGCCGCCGCGTTCTCGCACGAGGTTGTCGAGCATTTCGAGAACGACCTCGGCCGTGTTGTCGTCGAGGTTGCCGGTCGGCTCGTCCGCAAGGACCACGGCAGGCTCGTGGCAGAGTGCGCGCGCGATCGCGACGCGCTGCTGCTCGCCACCCGACAGCACATCGGGGTAGCTGTCCGCACGGTCCGCAAGACCCACGGCGGCGAGCAGTTCTTCAATGCGCCGCTGCGACTCGCGAGCTGGCAGCCGATTGAGTTCGAGGACGAGACGGATATTGTCCGCGACATTGAGCGTCGGCACGAGATTGAACGCCTGGTAGACGAAGCCAATATGCTCGCGCCGGAAGAGCGTCCGATCGCGCTCCGTCAGGCCAGTCAGATCGATATCGGCAACGATGACACGACCGGCATCGGGGGTATCGATGCCGGCGATGAGATTCAGCAACGTCGACTTGCCCGAGCCGCTGCGGCCGCGAACCGCAATCGTCTCGCCACGCTGGAAATCGGCGCTGACTTCGTCCAGCACGATGTGTCGCCGCCGTCCCTCGGTGAACGACTTGCTGAGGTGCCTCAATTCGATTTCACGTTTCGCCGTCATTTCGCTGCGCCGCGCCCGGTTTCGTATTTCACGTACAGGCCGCAGCGAACTAATAGCATATATTCTTGGTCTGAAATTGAAGTAATTCCTTGAAATACAATTCGAAACAATCTATCTAGTAGGATCAGACGACCCGAAATCAGTGGCTTTCAGGGCACTTTCACGGTGAATACGACAAGCGGAAACAGCGCACGATCACTGCCGGCAGGCGGCCGGTTGCTCGCCGTGCTCGCCGTATTCTGGCTGAATCTCGTCGTTGCGCCGTGTTCTTATGCCATCGCCAGCGAGCACGACTGCCCGCACTGCCCCCCCGAGCAGATGGGGGAAATGGCAGCGCATCATGGGCACCATGAAGACATGGCGGGTTCCGGGTGCGATGCGCTGATGTCCGATTGTGACGACACCGGCTCGATGGCTCATGACGGCCGCTCTCTGCAACCCAAGCTGAAAGACCAGTCGGAGCCGGCACCAATGGCGCCGCCTGCATTTCCGCAAGCCCCACTCGATGTCGTCGGTTTCGCGACGACGGCCGCGGACCCGCCCGAACCGGACGGGTTCCCACCCGCCCTTCACCTGCTGAACTGCGTATTCCTGGATTAGACCGCTCCTCGCTGTAGACCGTTTTTGTTTCGGTTTCCATCGCAGGAGTTTGTCTGATGCTTTGTCAATTCGGGCTTCGTCCCGACACCGTATACGCCCCCGGTGCGTCGATTCGCCCGGGGATACTTGGCCTGATCGCCGTTATCGGGCTGCTGGTCTGGCCATTTACTGAAGCAAGCGCGCAACACGACGTCCCGCTGACGATCGCGGAGGCGGAAGACCTCGCGCTCGCCGCCGAACCCGGCCAACAGGCCCTGCGGGCGCGCGCCGCCGCGCTCGAAGAGCAGGCCGTCGTGGCCGGCGCCCTCCCCGACCCCATGCTCCGCGTAGGTCTGAACAACTACCCGATCGAGTCGGGTGGATTCACGACGGAGGGTATGACAAACGCTGGCGCCGTGTATCGGCAGGCTTTCCCTCGTGGCGACACGCGCTCGCTCAGTAACCTGAAATTCACCCGGTTGGCAGAGGCGCAGGCGCGCGAGGCCGATGCGCGCGGCGATGACGTGCTCGCGGCGACGCGGATCGCTTGGCTGGACCTCTATTACTGGACCAGGGCCCACGAAATGGTGACCGAGTCACGGCCGTTCTTCGCCGATCTCGCAACCATCACGCGATCCCTGTATGCCGTCGGGCGCCGCAATCAGCAGGACGTGCTCCGGGCCGAACTGGAGCTGAGCCGGCTGGACGATCGCCTG
>DATCZJ010000086.1:0-16673 GCA_036525955.1 Woeseiaceae bacterium
CGCGCCGTACACGCCCCAGTCGATGCCGACGCGTCCGTCCTCATCGAACCCGGAGGCCACGTAGGGGTCACCAAGCTGTTGCAGCCAGCGTTTGGCCTCGGGCGCATTGTCGCGCCAGTTGATGCCGAAAATTGGTATCGCACCGGAACGGGACAGGTCCATCAGGAACGGATGTTCCGTACGGCAGCCGCCACACCAGGTCGCCCAGACATTCACAAGGCTGTATTGCCCCGACAACTGCTCCGAGCCAACCGTCACCGACGGATCCTCGAGCGTCGGCAGCACGAACTGCGGCGCCGGCTTGCCGATAAACGGCGACGGCAGCGCGCGCGGATCACCGCGTGTCAGGCCGATTACGAGGAAAACAATCAGCGCGATAACGGCGACCAATGGCCACAGATAACGATTCATTGCGCGCCCTCCGCGGCCACCTTGCGTTTACGGCCGCCCTTGCCTTTCGATTTTTTTGGCGCCACCGGCTCCTTGCTGCGGTAACGCTTGTCCGTCACGGCAATGATGCCGCCGAGCGCCATGATCAGCGCACCGAACCAGATGAATCGAATCATCGGCTTGTATTGAATGCGAACACTCCAGGCGCCTTCACCAATCTGGTCGCCCAGCGCAACGAACAGGTCCTTGTTCCAGTCGACATGGATGTCCGCCTCGGTCATCCAGTTCTTCTGCACGAGATACTGCCGCTTCTGCGGCCGCAGCGTGCCGACGTAATCACCGTCCTTGCGGATCTCGACGAGTCCTTCGATTGCCGAGTAGTTCGGGCCCTGCACGTCACGCAGTTCGCGAAGTTCGAACTCGTAGCCGGCAACCTCGACGGTCCCGCCCTGTCTCAGGGCCTGGTCCGACTCATGGTTGAAAGCAGAAACGATCGTCACACCGATGACGAACAGGCCCATGCCGAGGTGCGCAATGGACATGCCGAGTGCCGAACGCGTGATGCCTGCAGCGCCCTTCTCACGAAGGAGTGAGCGAATCGGAAGTACCAGCGACGAACCGATGATCCAGAAGCCCGCAACACAACCCGCCGCAAGCAGCACGCTGATCCGCCCGTAAAAAATCCACGGCACCACGATACCGAGCACGACGGCAATCAGTGCAGGGACTTTCAGCGGGTTGAACCAGGTCTCCTTGGCCTGTACACGCCACATCGTGTGCATGCCGAGACCGAGCAGGATGATCAGCGGCAGCATCGGGACGATGAAGGCGATATTGAACCAGGGCGGTCCGATCGAAATCTTGCCGCCGTTCAGCAACTCGATCACCAGCGGCGAGAGCGTACCGATCATAACCAGCGCCGCGGCCACGACCAGCAGCACATTGTTCAGCAACAGGAATGTCTCGCGCGACAGCAGGCTGAAACCCGCATCCGAATCGAGCGATGGTGCGCGCCAGGCGTACAGGATCAGCGCGCCAATCACGACGACCGCCAGGAACGACAGAATGAAGAAGCCGCGTGTCGGATCCGTCGCGAATGCGTGCACGGATACGATGATGCCGGAACGGACCAGGAACGTACCGAGCAGGCTCAGCGAAAACGCCGTGATCGCGAGCAGCAGCGTCCAGCTCTTGAACAAGCCGCGACGCTCCGTCACCGCGAGCGAGTGGATGAGCGCCGTGCCGATGAGCCAGGGCATGAAGGACGCATTTTCCACCGGGTCCCAGAACCACCAGCCGCCCCAGCCGAGCTCGTAGTAAGCCCACCAGCTGCCGATGGCGATGCCGAGCGTCAGGAACATCCAGGCAACCGTCGTCCAGGGCCGTGTCCACTTGGCCCAGCGCTGGTCGAGATCGCCGCTGATCATCGCGGCAATCGCGAACGCGAAAGCAACCGAGAACCCGACGTAGCCGATGTACAGGAGCGGCGGATGGATGGCGAGACCCGGGTCCTGCAACAGCGGATTCAGGTCTCCGCCATCAGCCGGCGGCGGGATCAGTCTGTCGAAGGGGTTCGAGGTCAGCAGCGCGAACAACAGGAAACCCACGGACAACAGGCCGAGCACGCCAATGACGCGGGATGAAAAAGCCTGCGGCAAGCCCTTGCTGAATTTCGCCACTGCGACCGTCCAGGCCGACAGCAACAGGATCCACATCAGCAGCGAGCCCTCGTGGGCGCCCCATACCGCCGACACCTTGTACATGGTCGGCAACGACAACTGCGAATGATTGGCGACGTACAGCACCGAGAAATCGCTGCTGAGGAATGCCCAGGTCAGGCAGGCAAATGACACGGCCACGAACAGGAACTGGCCCATCGCGGCAGACCGGCCCGCGACCATCATGGTGGCATCGCCACGATGCGCACCGAGCAGCGGCAACACGCCCTGCGCGATGGCCAGCATCAGTGCAAGTATCAGGGCAAATTGCCCAATCTCAGGAATCATTCGAGCCGCACTCCGGACCTTGCTTGGCTACGGCCGTCGTCTTGTCCTGCACATGCTTGGCAATCGATTCAGCCACCTCGGGCGCCATGTATTCCTCGTCGTGCTTGGCGAGAATCTTCTCCGCATGGAACACACCGTCTTCCTCGAGCCGTCCGTGCGCGACCACGCCCTGCCCCTCGCGGAACAGGTCGGGCAGCACGCCCGAATAGACGACAGGCAGGGAACAGGCCGTGTCGGTGACCTCGAAATGGATGTCCATCGAGCCCTCTTCGCGCTGGATGCTGCCGTCCACGACGAGCCCGCCGATACGGAAGTTGCGGGCCTTGGGATGGTTACCCGCCACGGCATCCGATATTTCGACAAAGAACATCATGTTGTCCTGGAATGCACGCAGGGTCAGCCCTGCGGCGATGGCAATGCCGACGAGCGCGAGCCCGACGGCGAGCATACGTTGTTGTCTCGGTTTCATTCGCGCTCCTCCAGCGCCTTGATGCGGATTTCGATCTCTTGGTAGACCCGTTTATGGCGCAAACGTGCCCGCCATTCCGCAAATAGAACGATTACAAAAGCCAGCCCAAAGCAACTCCATACGTAGGCGCCGTAATTACCCATCTGAATTGCATCCATCAGGCACCTCCCTCGGGCGACAGGATCATGTCACGCACCCATTTCGTGCGGCGTTCACGGAACAAGACTTCGGTACGTATCCTCCGCAACAGCAGCGAACCGAACAGCAGCTTGAACCCGAAAATCATGGCAAGCAGCGGATACAGCATGTCGGCGTCCATGCCAGGACCGCCCTTCTTCATCAGCGTCTGGCCCTGGTGCAGCGAACTCCACCACTCGACCGAGAAATGCACGATGACGACATTGACGATGCCGACGAGCGCCAGTACGGCGCTGGCCTTGTCTGCCTTGGCCGTATCGTCGATGGCGCCGCGCAGCGCCATGTAACCGAAATACAGGAACAGCAGGATCAGTTCCGAGGTCAGGCGCGGGTCACCCCACTCCCACCACGTGCCCCACATCGGCCGTCCCCAGATCGAGCCCGTGGCCAGCGCGAGGAAGGTAAACGCCGCGCCGAGCGGCGCGGCGGCGGCCGCCACCGCATGCGCGAGCTTGATGCGCCAGATCAACCCGATCCCGCCAGCCGTCGCCATGATGACGTAGGCCATCAGCGACAGATATGCGGACGGCACGTGGACATAGATGATGCGAAACGCATCACCCTGCTGGTAGTCCATCGGGGCGAGAAACAGGCCGGCATAGACGCCGTAGCCAATCAGCGCGAGGCCGGGCACGGCGAGCCACGGCGACAGGATGCCTGCCAGCCGATAGAAATGCGGCGGTGAAGCCATTTGATGAAAGAATTTCCACATAATCGCGTTACTACTCGTTACTAATTCTCAGTGCGGCAGCCGTGGCATAGGGCGCGAAACTCAGCGTCCCGATGGCGTAAGCGCCAAGCGCCCAGATGCCGGTTGTATAAACGTCGTTGTTCGCCGCCAGTGACACCGCGTTCGCGCCGAGCAGGAGCACCGGCATCGCCAGCGGCAGGATCAGCAGGCTCAGCAACGCCGTGCCGCGGTGCAGGCCGACTGTCAGCGCCGCGCCGATCGACCCGAGCAGGCTCAGGCTGATCGTGCCAAGCGCCAGCGTGATCATCATGACCCCGACCACCGACATCGGCATGCGATAGGTGACGGCGAGAATCGGCGATACGAACACGAGCGGCACACCACTCGTCAGCCAGTGCGCTAGCGTCTTGCCGAGCGCGAGCATCGGCAGTGGCTGGGGACTGACCAGTAACTGGTCGAGGCTGCCGTCCTCGTAATCCGAGACGAACAGCGAATTCAGCGAGAGCAACATGGCCAGCAGCGCCGCAACCCACAGCACGCCCGGACCGCTGAATTCGAGTTGCTCGGCGCTCGGGCCCACGGCCAGCGGAAACAGCGTGCAGACCATGGCAAAGAAGAACAGTGGGTTCAGGACATCGCCGGGGCGCTTCCATGCCAGCAGCAGGTCGCGTTTGGTCGTAGCCACCAGCCCCGCCAGCAGGCCGGGGGGATGTCTGTGAAAGTCATTCATTGAATGCGAACCCTGATGACCGGCGCGTTGATCTCGACGTCCTGGTGCGCCGCCATGACGCACATGCCCCCCGCAGCAAGATGTTCCTCGACCAGTTCGAGGACCAGCTGGCGGCCTTCGCGGTCCAGGTTGGTAAACGGTTCGTCCATTAACCAGAGTGGCACATCGGCGAGCAGCATGCGTGCCAGCGCCACGCGGCGTTGCTGGCCTGCTGACAGCGACCTGAGGGCCAGCTTCTTCAGCCGCGCGATCGCAAGCCGCTCATAGACAGCCTCTGGATCCCGGTCAGACTGGGACCGAAGCGCACTCTCGAAACGCAGGTTCTCCACCAGCGTCAGGTCGCCCTTCAGGCCCGTACGATGCGCCAGCCACACCAGCGACCCATGAAAATCCTGTCGCTGCTTGTTCACAGGGACATCGTTCCAGTAAATCGTACCTGCTTCGAGACTCAGCATGCCCGCAATTGCGCGCATCAGGCTGGTCTTGCCGGAGCCGTTCCTGCCCTCGAGCAGCAGCATCTGGCCGCTTTCGAGCGCAAATCCCAGCCCCTTGAAGAGCAGCCTCTCGCCCCGGATCAGGGTGAGGTTGTCGGCGGATAACTTTGCAGTCAATGCCTTACACTCTGTCGCAGAACGCCGACGGTTTAAAAATCACAATAAACATCCTTGTTATTCAGTACTTAAGCAAGCTTTTCTCAAGTGACTTCATGTAAGTATTTCTGTCTTTATGAAATACAAGGAAACACCAGAATTCCGGTTGCGATGCACCGGAACCCAATTCTAGACTGACCGGCCCGGTCAAAATGTCGCCTGAAGAACGAACCGGTTGCGGACAATACCAAGTTTTGCCAAGCGATACGATTGCGAGTTTGTACCTATGGACCTAGGGTCAGCAGGACTCAGCCAACAGCCGTTTCCAACCCACGGCAGGCCGCTGGCGATGATACCGTATTACAGTCAGCAAAAGGGACTCGAAATGCTCCGGGAGACGCATTCGAGCCCAAACGGGCTGTCGTTGCTGCAGGGTCCCCCCCTGTCCGGGAAATCGGCCCTGGTGCGTACCTTCATCGAGTCGATCGATTCCGAAAGCGCCGTCGCCGTCGTGGACGGCACCGGGCTCAACACCACCAAACTCCTGCTGGCCGTGCTGCGACAATTCGGCTACGAGATGGAACTGTCGTCCGCGAATGAACTGCTCGGGCTGTTGCGAATATTTGCCCTGCAGCAGGCAACCGCCAATGTCCCGCCACTCCTGATCGTGGAGAATATCCAGGCCCTGAATCCGAGTGCGCTCAGAGCACTGTGCGAGCTTGCAGAACTGCGGGTTCGCTTCGGCAGCGCCCTGAAGGTCGTTCTGACCGCCGATCGTCCGCTCGCGCCCATGCTGCGCGCGCCCGCCATGGAGGCCGTCGCTCGCCGGGTACTGCACGATTTTCACCTGCGCCCGATGTCATCCGAGGAAACGCGCCAGTACCTGCATGCAAAGCTCGCGGCCGCCGGTGCCGCGATCCCGGCGACCATTTTCCCGAATGAGGCCTGCCAGGAAATCTGGCGGGCGTCCGGCGGCTGGCCCGGGATTATCGACCGAATCGCGTTGCTGGCGCTGGCGCGCGCCCCGCGCCTGCCGGTCGACCGCAAACACATTGAACATCCGGCCCTGCCGGCGGGTACATGGCAACGGGATACCGTTGCGTCTGCGCAAGCAACTCCGGCGGCGCCTGCCGAACCGCCACAGCTGGTCGTGACCAACAACGGCAGCGTCATCGATACCCTGACGCTCGACCGCCCCAGATTGCTGATCGGCCGATCGGAGCACAACGATGTCGCGATCCCGAGCCGCTTCATCAGCCGCCACCACGCGCTGATCGTACGGCACGCCGGCTCCACGTTCCTGATGGACCTGAACAGCACCAACGGAACGTTCGTCAACGCATCGCGCATCTCCAACCACGTGCTGATCCACGACGATGTGATCACCGTCGGACACCACAAAATCAAGTTCTACGATCCGTTTTCGACGCAGTGCGGCACGGTCGATAGCCCGGATTTCGCCGACACGGCAATCATGAAGACGCTGGAGGACATGCGCACACTGCTGGCGCGCGAGAACACTGCCCTGCTGCCGGTGATGAGCGAGGATCTGCCGACGATCCAGACCTAGGGGGCCTCAGGCGAAGTACTTTTCCTTGAAGTGCCTGCGGCACATCGACACGTAACGATCGTTGCCGCCGATCTCGACCTGGGAACCCTCGGTGACCGCGCGGCCCTCGGCATCGAGCCTGACGACCATCGTCGCTTTGGAGCCGCAATGACAGATGGCCTTGATCTCGTTCAGCGTGTCGGCCCACGCCAGCAGGTATTTGCTGCCTTCGAACGGTTCACCCTGGAAATCGGTCCGCAGCCCGTAGGCCAGCACCGGAATGCCGAGCTTGTCGGCGAGTTCGCTCAACTGGAATACCTGGTCGCGGGTCAGGAACTGGGCCTCGTCGACGAGGACGCAATGCAACCTGGATTCCCGGTGGTGTTTGTCAATCAGTGCGAACAGGTCCGTGTCGCCCGTGAAAGTGATGGCTTCGGACTCGATGCCGATGCGCGAGGTCACCCTGCCGATGCCGAAACGGTCGTCGAGCAGCGGCGCCAGCACCAGCGTGTTCATGCCCCGTTCGCGGTAGTTGTAGCTCGACTGCAGCAGGTTCGTGGACTTGCCCGCATTCATCGAGGAGTAATAGAAGTACAGTTTTGCCATGGCCGCGCATTGTCGCACCGCTCGCGGGTCGATGCACCACCCTGCCGGAGATCGTTTAACAGAAGCAGGCACCCTCGACCGGAAGGGCTTGGGCGACCGCGAGTAAGCCGATCGATCAGCGTTGCAGGGTCAGCAGTTTCGCAAGCCGGCGGCGACGGTCGCGTGGCGCAGGATTGGCCTCGCGACAGGCGGCGCACTCGTTCGTCAGCGTATGACGATTCGAGATCAGTTGCGGCACCGGCGTGACCTTGCCGCGCCGCAGGCAGCGGCTGCAGATGACGAGGTTGCTGAGCTGTTCCAGCAAACGGTAGCTGACTTTGTCGTGTGCTATCGAAGCCATGGTGATCCTCCCCGGATTCCCCTTCGTTTTGGCACTCGCACGCCGTGAATTCCAGCAACCAGCTGCCCGGCCTCGCAAAACTGTTAACCAGTCGGCACATGCGATGTGAAACAGGTCCGGCAAATTGCGGTCGGCGCCGCGCGATTCACGCCGCGAATTTCGCTAATATGGGGCCGGTTCGAGTCGTCGAGAGACCGAAGGATCATGAAGCTCCTGCATGACCTGAGGCGCCGCCGCGTGTTCCGGCTGGCAGGCCTTTATATCGTCGGCGCGTGGGCCGTGATCGAGGTGACGTCCGTCTTCTTCCCGGCCTGGGGCATCCCGGAGACCGCGCTGCGCTACCTGTTCGTCGCCGCCGCCCTGCTGTTTCCGGTCGCGATCGTGTTCGCATGGATCTTCGACATCACGAGCGATGGCATCGTGCGGACGCGGCCGGCGGGCCCCGACGAAGCCGTCGATCTTTCGCTGAACAAGACCGACTACGCCGTCCTCGTCGCACTTGCCGCCATCGGCGTCCTGGTACTGGTCGGAAGCCTCGAACGAGTTGTCGAGGAAGCCGCCGAACATCCGGTGGCCGGCGCGGTCAGCGAGCGGCTGGACAATTCGATCGCCGTGCTGCCGTTTACCAACCTCGATGCAAACCCGGACACCGGTTATTTTTCGGACGGGGTCACCGAGGAGATTCTGCACCGGCTGTCGGCCACGCGTGCACTGCATGTACTGGCACGGACGTCGTCTTTCGCGTTCCGCAACAGCGAAGATGGACCGGCAGCCATCAGCGCGATGCTGGGGGTACGATATTTGCTGCACGGCAGCATTCGCCGCGACCAGGATTATGTCAGGGTCACCGCGAGGCTGATCGACGAAAACGGTCTTCAGGTTTGGAGTCGCTCCTTCGATCGCAAACTGGAGTCGATTTTTGTCATCCAGTCCGAAATTGCCAGCGCCGTCGCCGGCGAAATCGTCAAGGAAATCGTAACGACCGGCGGCACATCCGCAATCTATGGCACCGAATCCGTTGCAGCCTACGACCGCTACCTGGTCGGCAAGGCATTTACGCATTCCCGCGCCTCCAACTGGCAGGAACGCGCGGAGGCTGCATTTCGTGAGGCACTCGACATCGACCCGGGCTATGCGCCGGCATGGGCGGGTCTTTCCTATGCCCTGTTTGTCATGCGGAGCTATGATGCAGAGCGCTGGGAGCAGGCGATCGAGGCGGCGGACAAGGCGCTGCAACTGCAACCGAACCTTGCGGACGCGCACGCGATGAAGGGCGTGCTGCAGGGCTGGGTTGAGGAGGATCTTGATCGCTCGGAAATCAGTCTCAGGCGCGCGATCGAACTCGACCCGTCATTATCTGACGCCTACAACTGGCTGGCCAATATTCTGTACCGGCAGGGGCGCGACGCCGAGGCGGCGGTCGTACAGCAACAGGGACTGGAAATCGATCCGCTCAATGCACCCCTGTCCTTCAATGTTGCGGACAATTACTCGTTGCAGGGTGACTTCGATCAGGCCGAACGACTGCTCAGGCGACTTACCGAGCTTCCGGAACCACCACAGGCGGCGACCTATTTGCTGGCCCGGCTGCATTTTGACTGGGGCCGATACGCGGAGGCCCTGCAACTCTCCTTCCGGTACGGAAACGATGACAGCGACCTGCTCGCAAACTGCTACGCGGCGCTCGGTCTCAATGACAGCGCGGAGCCGTATCTGCAAGTCCTGTCGACCGAGAACCCGACACATGGCGCGACCGACGTCCTGCTGACCGAGGGCCGGCATGCCGAGGCGATGCAACTGATCCAGTCGTACGTCCAGCACCACGACATCGAGTACGAACAGATCAGCGACGGCGCCATGGAACAGGTGCTGCGCGCTTTCGTGTTTGCCGGGAACTACGAAGGCGCTATCGATATTTTCGAAAACCTACCTGAGGAGTTTCGCGACATACTGGTTCTGGAAGCACCAAGCGGGGGCCAGGCCATTGCATTTGCCTACCAGGAACTCGGCAAGATCGAACAGGCCGCCGGGATTCTGGATCGCGTCGATACAGCAACGGGTGTTTTTGATTCTGCCGCCCCGTTTGTCCTGGAGACCAGGGCGCTGAACCGCGTATTGCAGGGTGACCCGGATGGCGCGGCTGTCCTGCTCGAGCGCGCCATCGATTCAGGATGGGCCAATTATTACGCGGCGCTGAACGATCCCCGCTGGCGAGACACGCTCAGCAGCCCGGGATTTGCACGCATGCTCGAGCCGGTTCGCGAAAACCTCGCGAAGCAACGGGCCATCATGGAACAGGAACTCGCGCATGAGGGCGACTAGCCCGTTGCTCGCAAGACGCGAAATTCCGGCTCGGGAGCGCTGGCAGAAGGCGCTCGTCGTAGTATTGCTGACCGCCGCGCTGGTGAGCGGTGCGTGGTGGTACTTCGGTGCGAGTATCGACAGTGACATCCGCGTGCTGTTGCCACTCGCTGCTATCGCTGTCCTCGGCCTCGGCATGTCGGGCTACTTCGCGTTCCATCGTTACGAAGACGCCGACAGCAAGGAAGGCAAGGCGGCCATCCGGCAGCGCATCGCCGATGACCGTTCCGGTGCAGGCTGGACCGCAAGGATCGGCTTCAACCTGCGCCGCTTCGTGTTCGGTATCGTTTACCTGGCCGGGCTGCTGATCGCCTTCGCAGGCATCCTCGTGCTGTGTTACCAGGGCATCCTGTATCTCAAAACCGGTGAGTGGCTGTCGTTGTCCGTGTTCGGCGTTCTGGCGCCTTATGTGCCGTGGCTTCGCGATCCACAGTCCTGGATCGGCCTGTATCGGCTGACGCGCGACGCACTCGGCTTGCTGCCCGTATCGCTCGCACTCGTCATTCTCGGCTGGCTGATCGCAGGCTTCGGCGCGGGCCTGAAGCAAGGGGTCAGGCGGCACTGAGCCGGCACGACGTGCGACACCTGCACGGGCACCCATAACGGCGTGCCGATCGAGAGAGTTCCATGGACGGCCGGTGCCTTGCACTCGATTGAAGTGTCGGCCCTGAGGATCAAGCTGCACTGCACCCGGCGCTCCTGCCGGCCGTTGCTGCCTGCGACTTCCTGCTGGGGCACCGCTAATACGGCAGACCTGTTCCGGACCGGTCGCAGGCGCGCAACGCAGGCCTCGACGCACGGCATCACAGATGCCAGTCCGCCCGTGCCCAGGATTGTCTGTTGGCGCGCCTCTGTCGCGGGTCAGGCGCTCACGCCGAACAAGCGGCCGATCATCGCTGTCAGCACCATTGCCATGACACCCCAGGCCGTAACGCGAAACGCGCCCACGACGATCGACGCACCGCCTGCCCTCGCTGCAACGCCGCCGAGCAACGCGAGAAAGAACAGCGAAGAAGCACCGACTGCGTAAATCAGTATTTCGACGTCCACGAACCAGGCCACGAGCAACGGCAAGGCGGCGCCAACCAGAAACGACGCGGCGGAAGACGACGCCGCCTGGACAGGCCTTGCGCTGCCGATTTCGGTCAGCCCGATCTCGTCGCGCGCATGCGCCCCGAGCGCATCATGGGCCATCAGCTGCTCGGCCACCTGGCGTGACAGATCGGGTTCGAGGCCGCGCTCCTCGTATATTTCAGCAAGCTCCGCGACTTCGAACTCGAAGTTGTGTTCGAGCGAGGTTTTCTCCTGTTCGAGATCCGCTTTTTCCGTGTCGGACTGGGAACTGACCGAAACATACTCGCCCGCCGCCATCGACATGGCGCCGGCAACGAGGCCCGCCACACCGGCAAGCAAAATGCTCTCCTTGGAAACGCTGGCCGCCGCGACGCCGATGATCAGGCTGGCCGTCGACACGATACCGTCGTTCGCGCCCAGCACCGAGGCGCGCAACCAGCCGACCCTGTGCGCCCTGTGCATTTCGTGGTGAGTCATCGCGTCCTCCCTGCCAAGTGAAACATGCCCGTCCCGGTCCCCGGCTATTGTATGCGCCGTAGTACGGATTGTCCCGACATCGCCGTTATGACGGGAGAAATGCGGATTGTCCCGGCATCGCCGTTATGACGGGATAAATACGGATTGTCTTGCTCGCCGGAAGGACTAGATTATTCGCAGGCGTTTCCGGAGGAAACGAACGATGCGTACTCTGACGTTCGGCTGGCGAGTTCTCCTCGCATTCTTGCTTCTTCTTACTGGTGCATGCGGCGGTTCCTCGGGTGACGACGGCGGTAGTTCGCCCGTGCCATGCGCTGCGCCCTTGCGGATCGATCCGACTGACTCCGTATCCGGCTCTTTGTCCGCGAGCGATTGCACAGTGGCGCGGCTTTTTCCAGGCCAGGCTGCTGACCAGTCGCTACTCGACCAGTACCTGGTGACTCTGCCGACCGCGGGCGTCCTTACGATCGAGATGCGCTCCAATGACTTCGACGCATTCCTGATACTTTTCGAATCGCCACCCACGGGCGCGCCCATCGCCGAAGACGATGACAGCGGCGGCAACCTTGACGCGATGATCGTCGTCAACCTGCAGGCAGGCGATTACCTGATCCTCGCGAACTCGGCAACGCTCAACGCGGTAACGGGTGCCTACACGTTGACCACATCGTTCAGCCCGGTGGTTTGGACGCCCGTGAGCACTATCGGTGCGCCCGATGCCCGGGCACGTCACTCGGCCGTCTGGGCAGACACCGGGATGATTGTCTGGGGCGGCGATGACGGCAATTCGATTACCAAGAATACGGGCGGCCGCTACGCGCTCGGGACCGACAGCTGGTCCGCCATGACGACGGTTGGCGCGCCCACGCCCCGGTCGTCGCATACCGCAGTCTGGACCGGCAGCGAGATGATCGTCTGGGGCGGCTTCACGGGTGCATTCGACTTTCTCACGATCGGCGATGGCGGTCGTTATGACCCGAACACCAATACGTGGTCGGCGATATCCGCGGTGAACCAGCCCTCTGCGAGGACCGCTCACACGGCCGTCTGGACCGGCACGGAAATGATCGTCTGGGGTGGTGCATCCTGTGTGGCTTGCGCCAATGCGGAACTGGGAACCGGCGCCCGCTACAACCCGGCGACCGACACCTGGGCGCCAATGTCCGCGGTCAACGCACCCGAGGCGCGATTCAGTCACACCGCGATCTGGGACGGCACCCGGATGATCGTCTGGGGCGGCGCAACCGAAGGCGGCATCGCAACGCCCACGGCGCTCAATTCCGGCGGCGCCTACGATCCGGCAACAGACACGTGGACTACGCTGACGACGGCATCCGCGCCGCAGGCGCGCCATTGCCATGCGGCAACCTGGACCGGAACCGCGATGCTCGTGTTCGGCGGGCAAACCAATTTCAACCTCGGCTGCGACCTGTCCAGCGTCAACACCGGTGGCCGTTACAACCCGGGCTCCAACAGCTGGAGCGCAATGGCCGCCGCGCCGCTCGGCTCGTCGTTCTCCGGGCCACGCGCGGTCTGGTCGGGCAATCGCATGATCGCGTGGCTAGGCGACGGCGGTGGGCGCTACGACCCGGCGACGGATGTCTGGCAAGGCATCTCGATCGACAATGCGCCGCCGACGAGCAACGGGCACACTGTCGTCTGGACCGGATCGAAGATGATCGTCTGGGGCGGTTCTTTTGCTGGCGTCATCGGCACCGGCGCTGTCTACGACCCGGGTTTCGACGATACGCCATGATATGACGGTCTCCGGCGCCCGGGTCGGAGGCCTCGTGTGACGGCTGACACGGATTTCGCCGGGGACCAGAGGCCGGTATCGAGGCCACGGCCTGCGATCGCGTGCGCGCTCGCAGGTGTCACCACTCAAACACCTGTCGCCCACCAGTCGAGACAGCGATACCACGGTACAGCTCCACCCGTACCGATGAGCCGGAGACGGCGCGAAGCACCGAATACGCTAGTCGCCAAGGCTCATCCAAAGATACGCGTAGGTAAGCGCGTTCGTATAAGCCATGGCATTGAGATCCGCACCGGACGCATGGCCACCTTCGGTGTTCTCGTAGTAGTAAACCTTGTGCCCCATGTCTGTCATTTTTGCCACGGCTTTGCGCGCATGCGCCGGGTGCACACGGTCGTCCCGTGTGTTGGTCCAGAAAAATACTTCCGGATAGTCCGCATCCTTGTCGAGATTCTGATACGGAGACCAGAGCTTCATGTATTCCCAGTCATCGGTATCGGGGTTGCCGTATTCGGCCATCCAGCTCGCACCGGCCAATAGTTTGTTGAAGCGTTTCATGTCGAACAGCGGAACTGCGCTGACGACCGCATTGAACAGGTCGGGTCTTTGCACAAAGGCGCCACCAACGAGCAAGCCGCCTTGCGAACCGCCGATAATGCCCAGGTTGGCCGGCGACGTAACCTTGCGGTCGATGAGGTCCTCCGCAACGGCGGCCATGTCATCAAAGTTATTCTGATGGTTCTCCTTCACCGCACCCTGATGCCACTTCGGCCCGAACTCACCACCACCGCGAATGTTTGCGAGTACAAATGCTGCTCCACGGGACAGCCAGGCTTTGCCGATGGTGCCGCTATAGGCCGGCAGTCGCGAAATTTCGAATCCGCCGTAGGCGTTGATCAAGGTCGGGTTCGAGCCATTTGCCTCGAAACCTGCCGGCGTCACGAGGAAATAGGGAATGCGCGTGCCATCTTTCGACACCGCTTCGTGTTGCACCACGTGCATGCCGGTTGCATCAAACCACTCTGGCGATGACTTCACACGTTCCGCGCTTCGGCCCTCGCGCACGAGATAGAGGCTTGATGGGTTGAGGAAGTCCGTATACGTGAAGAAAAAGTCGCCCGACTGATCGTTGACACTTTCGATGCCAACCGCGCCCAATCCGGGTAGCTCGATTTCGGTCTCGCTCCAGTCGCCATTTGCGAGGCTCACGCGGTAAAGTTTGCCGATAACGTTGTCGAGCGTTGTGTACAAAAGATGGTCCGGGGTTACCTGTACCTCTCCCAGTGACGTCCGTTCTGCGGGAGCGAAAATCACTTTGAATTCCCGGGACCCGGCGAGGAAGTCGTCGACCGCGATGGCGATCAAGCCGCCTTCCGGGTACCTGGTTCCACCTGCCTCCCAGGCTGAACGTAATGAAACGAGAATATGGTCCTTAAAGAACCCTTCGAATTTTGCGTCGTCGGGCAGGTCCAGTTTGACCTTGCGGCCTCCGAGCAGCATGTACGTCGTGCCGCGGTAAAACTCCGGAACCACGGAAACGATGTCGTAACGCCCTTCTGGCGTATGCGTCGAGTACGCGAACACGAAGACATCGTCGTGCGACCCCTCCAAGACGGTTCTCGCCTTTTCCAGGGGTTCCCCCCGCTGCCATTCCTTGACAATACGTGGATAGCCGGACGCTGTAAGCGATCCCTCGCCAAAGTCCGTTCCCACCCAAAGCGTGTTCTCGTCCTTCCAACTCGTGGCGCTTTTAGCCTCCGGAAGCCCGAACCCGTTCGCGACGAATGTCTTTGTAACCGCATCGAACTCGCGGACCACCGTCGCATCGGCACCGCCACGAGACAGTGAAATCAAACAGTGACGATATTCCGGCTCGAGACAGTCGACCCCTTTCCAGACCCAGTTTTCGTCTTCCGCCTCCGCGACCGCATCGAGGTCGAGGACCGTTTCCCATTCGGCTTCGTCGCCGGCGAAGTCAGCGAGCGAAGTGCGTCGCCAAATCCCCTTTACATGACTCTTGTCCTGCCAGAAGTTGTAGACCCAATCCGCCTGGAAGGCTGGCGTTGGAATGCGTTCTTCCGAGTTGTACATTTCGACGAAGTCGTCGACGAACTCGCTGAATTCCGGTACAGCTTCCAGAGTCGCGGTATCTTTTTCGGAGCGGCTCTTCGCCCATTCCAAAGCCTGTTGGTCCTCGACCTGTTCGAGCCAGAGATACGGGTCTTCATCGCTCGCGTAGCACAATGGTGCGGCGGGAAACCCCAAGAGAAAAACAAGAAGAATTTGCAGAGAATTACGGGGCGGATTGCCTGGAACGCACGCGGACATGGTATCCCCCTTTTCCAAGGCGATTGGCAAACACAACCCTAGGAACGCGGCGTGAGACGCGTCAATGCGCAGATATACGTAATCGCGGCATTTAATTCGCGACCCTATCAACCAGCTTAGCCCAGACGTCGCTTCCCACGGTAGACCGGCTCTTTACGACGTTCAGCCATCTCAAAACTCGAATCAAGTAACTGCTGTCATCGATACCAGTCGATCACCAGTCCTGGACGCCTGTCTGTCGACAGGCGGCTATTGGTTCAATGACCCCAGTCGCTTGCCGTCTACGAACCGTTGTCATCAGTGCTGCCTAAAACCTGGTCCGCGCTCAATACCTCGACCCAGTTCATAGTTTTGAAATAGGCATCTATAAACGGCTTGTGGCTACTGCCAACGATAAAGATGGCGGTCTTTCCAGGATACTCGGCGAGGACACGTGCGATATTGGCGGCCATTAGCAGATTTCGCTGCTCCCATAATGCGAGCCGCGTCTTGCCAAACTGAGATTCGTCGTCCTTATCGAGAAATGGCGCCCACTGGAAATCAAAATCACGCTGCAATGTGGCGGGGTCATTCTGCCAGCGATAATAAGGAAGTAAAGCTCCTGCCTCGATCGCGTTCTTCTCGCGGTCTTTCATTTCGATCAAGTACGGGTGTTTGGAGTAGTCGCCAAAAACTCTGGTGATAAACGCCTCGATCGATGGGTCGGCCGCCATGATATCAAGTAGCGGTCTCTTGTCCCGATGTGCATCGACCGGATAAAGTCTTGCGTGTCCTGACGCGCGTGCCAGTCGGTTTGCAATGGTGTAGTACTCGCTGCTGCTCTGAAGGCTCTTGTCGAAGCTCTCGACGATATCGGGATGGTGTTCGCGGAATGTCTTTCGATCCGGCTCCTGCGCCACAGAAAATTTGAGAAGCGCCGTATCGTACTCATAGGCCGCCAGGTAGATAAGGATGCACGTCTCGAGCGAAACTCCTTCGTCGCAGTCCCGATCGAGTCTGCTGATCTTGCGATACGCCTCGGCCCAGGAAAGCTCGAGGATTTCCTGCGCTCGCCGGCCCGGTACCGTCATCCGCTGTGAGTATTGTTCGAGCACCTCATCGAAGGACC
>DATCZJ010000087.1:0-48341 GCA_036525955.1 Woeseiaceae bacterium
GTTAGTCGCGGAAACGGTGATGAAGGAGTTCGCTCCGCCTGAATATCACCTGATGAATCACGTGACACTTCAAATGGAAGACGGCACAACCCAGATTGACCATGTTTTGTTATCCAGATTCGGCGTATTCGTAATCGAGACGAAGCACTACAAAGGCTGGATTTTTGCGAACGAGAAACAAAAGACTTGGACCCAGGTTCTTTACCGACTCAGGTTTAAGTTCCAAAACCCAATACACCAAAATAGCAGGCACGTACATGCGGTGCGAAAACTCCTAGATTTATTGCCGCCCAGCGATGTGAGGTCAATTGTTGTCTTTACCGGAAGTGCTGAATTCAAGACTGAAATTCCGCCGGGGGTCTATAGGCTCCGAGAGATGGTCGGTCACATTCGCGCACAGACCGACATTGTCATGTCCGAAAATCGCTTGCAGTTTTGTGTTGGCAGACTTGAAACAGCCCGTCTTGCTATAAGCAAGATGACAGACGTTGAGCACGTCGATGACCTCCATCGGAGGCACGGTAGTTGAGCCAGTTCTCCGGTCAAAGTCATTGGATGTGGCATCGATGACTCGGGGTCGGTTTGAGTGACCGCAATTGGCCGTTAGCCGCCGCTCAATTCCGGGCATTTCAGCGACCTTGAACGACCGGTATGGGTGAGAGCTGACATTCGCCCAGGTCGGAAGACGGCTAACCGCTCCAAAGCGGCCATTCGCATGAATTTAACTGAAATAGCTGCTACTGGCCCTCAGCGGACGCTACGAACTTCTTTTCGGATTCGGCCGCTTTCAAAGAAGTCGCAGGAATTATTAGGACTCATTGTCTTCCTGGCACGACGCAATGATCAGAAATGCCAGTGCGCCGAATACGTAACCTTTGTTTACAGTCGTACCTCGCATGCCAGGAATCAATTGCCGCCAAGTCGTCGCTGCAAACTCACCAGGTTTCCGGCAGCTTCGCCAAAGCCGGTGTGGCGGCCGATTCAGGCATTTCCTGAATCAATGGCCCGATGTATCCCTTGCCCGCCTCCATCCGCAGATCAATGAATTGTGTTGTCCCCGGCGGAGCCTCTATGTTCATAGACGCGGAACGATATTCAAGCATCGGGTTTTGATCCGCGTACGGCGAGACGAACAGAGTATGCGAGCCGGGCGGCACGCGGATGGAGAAATAGGTCCTGCTGCGTAGCTGGGTAATCAGTACGGAATCGAGGTAGACCTCTGCGAAGACTTCGAGATTGGAGAGCAGCCGTTCGCCGGGCGGTAAGAAAGGGAGAACGTGCTGATTATCTCGCGGGCGATAGATCACTAGCAGGGCTTCATCAGGCTGGACGCTCTCCACGACGTACTCGCTGCGCGGGGCGGCAACGGGCCATCCCTTTTCGCGCGACCATTTCAAGCCGGCCTCGAGCCATGTCATGCCGCGCGGTACGGGTCGGCGCCCGGCGTGGACTACGCGATCTTCGGCATCGATCGCAAGGAATATTGCTTCCCGCTCGACAAATTCCAGGTAGCCGCCGGCGGAAGCCGGAAACCCGGGTATCAACCATATCGCAGCAGAGTCGGACCTCACGAGCCCGTACACCAGGATCCGCTGGCGCTCGAACCAGGCGGTTGGCGGTCCGAGCTGCTGTTCGACTTGCGGCCGGGTGGAACCTTCGTGATTGATGTTCTGCAGTTCGGCCTCTTGAACATACCTTCCCTGGACTATCGTCTCCCCGGTCGGGACGGGCATCACACAGCCTGATAGCGGCAGCAGGGCTGCCAAAAGGAAGTCGAGCCTCAATATTTGGGCCTTGAGAGTCGCATTTCGTGCGACGGGACCGAACAGGGAAAAGCGGCTCGCCGGCTCGGTGGGGCAGGCAAAGAGGGACAGGGCGATACGTACGACGATACTTCCCATAACAAGCCGGGCCATCGGCGGCACAGCGGGCCGGACTCACCAGGAGCCGCGCCGGCAGGCTGTGTCCGTATCCCTATAATCCGCCGTCAATCGGGCCAGCGCAACGCTGAAAACTACGTACTCTGTACGGCCCTTGAACCCGCTTGGAGGCTGTCCAGTCGCGGTACCTTGCCTGACTTCGAGCCATTGCCCAGGGGACGGGCATGCCAGCCCGGGTATGCAGGTCGAAACGTGCCCGGCAGAATCGCCGCACTGTGACGGCAAAGGGATTTTCAGATACCGGGATTGATTCCTAATCCTTGATTTGAACCTTGTACCTTGGTTCGTGTGAACGCAGAAACTCGACGTCCTTGACACACCATCCTGGCGTCTGAGCATTCAGCAGGCGCTCTGCTTCGCCCCGTTCTTCCGTGGAAAGCTGTGTCTTTTCGATCCGCTCTGCATCTGCGATGGCCTGGGTGAATCCGGAGTTCACGGCCAACCTGTACCATACGTAAGCGCGAACGAGGTCTTTTTGAATCACACCGAAGCCGTGCTCATATTCGAACGCCAGGTTCATCATCGCGGTGGTCAGACCGTGTTCTGCCGCAAAACAAAGATCCCTGTAGTTCTGATAAAGCGTCTCCTGTGACCAGGAAAACCACTTTGATTTCCCGAATTCGGTGTTATCCGGCTCCAGCCACCTCGGTTGCATGTGGGACAAACATTCCGAGTCGGGCGGCAGGGCAGAGCCGACCAGCCCGTTGCAATCGGGACAATAGGAATCGACGGCAACGAGCTCGCCCGATCCCGCATCGATCAGCGCGACGTACGGAAACGGGATGCACATCCAGGTGATCTGATACCGATGCCCTGATACGGCATCGAACTCGACTTCGGGATAGTAGACGCGCTTGCCCTGCGGTAAGACCACGCCGATCGTTACTTTGCCGGGCGGCGTTCGAACCTGTTTTGCAGCATACGAATCATTATGTCGGGATCCGGGAGACTCCCTGGAAATGCCCAGGTCGTGGTGCACGAGTGTCTTGATTCGGGGGCTTTGCCTGGTCTGCAGGGATTCGATGACCGCCGGCTCGTTGTCTTCACTGCCTGCGCCATTACCTGCGCTGTCGATGCCCCATGATCCGCCGCAAGCGGTAAGAAGGCTCGTCGCGACAATGAGTGCCGGCGACAGCCGGGTCAGGACTCCTGGGCGGCGACCATTATTCACTTGAAGCACGCCCCGATTGAGGACTTCGTATTGCCATTTGCGGCACCGTGGCCAACTGTAGCTGTAAGATTTTACTCGTTATCTGAACTGGCGGCCACGCTCGGCAAGAAACCAGGTCCGGAACGAGCTCGAACCTCATGCCAGGCAATAGCCTGGACACTTCGAGATCATTTGCGGCGAATCTCTTGCGGTGCGTCAGCCGGCAGACGAGCCTGACCGTTTTACCTGGAGCGAGCGCCGGGTGGAGCCGACGGGCATCGTCCACTCGGTGAGTCATGGTCGACTGGCCGATGTCCGCGGCGGCTATTTCTCCGATGCGAATCGACTCCCGGATTTTTCGGCCACGATCCTCTATGCACAAACTGCGCGCCGCATTACACTGTGGCCTGCGCTCATGATCTTCCCGAAAGGTGAAGTCCTATGAGCGTCCCCGTTCGCATCTTCCTTGCTGGCTTTGTGGCCATAGTGTCGTTCGCATTGACTGGTTGCGGTTCCGCGCAGCCGCTGGTCGTGGAGCCGGCACCCATGATTACGCAGCCTGTTGCTGTCGATGAAGGTCCCAGTGCCTACTGGGTCGGCCATAGCAGCGAGGAAATCGTAATGGCATACGGTCAGCCGGACCTGCTGCTCGACACGCAGCCGATTGCCTCAACATATACAGGTCTCGACGGGCTTGTGTCCTACGTCTATCGGTCCGCAAACGACGGTCTTGGCTGTTACGAGGCGTTCGTCGTTGACCGGCGTACGTCCATGATCGTCGATTACCACTGTCACTGAACGTCGCTTAAAGCGTAGTCAGGTTTGCAGCTGGTGCAAAAAGTTAAGGAGTCGGAGTAACAAAAGTTAAGGGGTCGGAGTAACAACCGAAAGTTAAGGGGTCGGAGGAAAGTTAAGGGGTCGGAGTAACAACCGGAGCTTTACCCTGAACCGTTGCGGCGCGCGCGTTTGCGATTTGCGCTTACGTCGTTCCAGGCCGCCGCAGCTGGTCAATATCCCAGTTTTCGCGCCAGCTGAATGCGCGCTCCGGCGGGCAATTGACACTTACAACGTCAATATTCCGGATCAGGCCCGCGGCATCGAAAGTCGCGGTCGCCTCGCAGCGCGTTCGCGGATTTCCGTATTTGCTGAAGATGGCCCAGGTCGCACGTCCTGCGCCACCCTTGGCCTCCTCTCTTTCAATGCGCCGCGGGTCGCCCCAAACCGCGATCATGTCGTTGATATGCGCCCCCGCCCAAGCCCTGGCGATAACCTCGAACCTTGTGTCGGGCTCCACCTCTCTCGATTCGGGTGAAGACGCGCATGCAGCGAGCAGCAAGAAAAGCGAAGAAACCATGACCGGGCGCATGGAAATCCCCCTTTTTCATGCATTGCCTGAACTGCGGCTGCGGCACCGCTCCCCGAGCGATTCAATGCTGCAGCGGGTACTTTTGACCGAAGTTTAACAAACCGAATGCGCGGTCATGAAACGTCGGAATGGATGTCGCCGGCCCTGGAAAATATCTCTTAATAACATGGCGTTACAGCCTAGGTAGTTCTCCGAATGGCTGCCGCGTACTATGCTTGCGACGATAGTCGTGGCGCATAAGGTTATGCGCCGAGAGCAGTACAGGAGGTAACAGCCATGCGCACGTTCTCACGCAGCTTCCTCACGCTTTTCCTGCTCCTCTCTGTATCTACCGCGTTCGCGGGTGACTTCGAGAAGGGTTGGAAAGCCTACAATTCGGGCGACTACGCCCTGGCGCAAGCCGAATGGCAGTCGCTCGCCGATGCCGGTGATGCCAAGGCCTGTTTCGGCATGGGGCTGCTGTACGGCAATGGTTTCGGCGTTGACATGAATGACGAGCTGGCGCTCAAGTATTACGGGATAGCCGCCGGCGCAGGTCACGCGGACGCACAGTTCAATCTCGCCGTTATGCACCAGAACGGCTGGGGCGTGCCGCTCGATGAAAAGGAAGCCAATCGCTGGTACAGGCTTGCCGCAGACCAGGGCCACATCGGCGCGCAGACGGCATTGGGCAGCTATTACGCCCTCGACTTCGCCGAGCACTATGATCCGATCGAGGCCTACAAGTGGTTCAGCATCGCCGCGAAACTCGGAGATTTCGATGCGACGACGAAGCGCGAATTCCTTGCGTCCAGGATGACGACCGAACAGGTGATTGAAGCCGACGGCCTCGTCAGCCTGTGGCTCGAAAAGCGCACGACGCTTTACGCAACGAAGCAGGAAGAAGACTGGTAGTCATCACCGTGTCACGGCCCGGCCGGAAACGGCCGGGCCGTTCTGTTGTCCGTGCTTTGCGTGCCTGTTGCCGCGTTCCCGTCAGGCAGAATAATCCGGCTGCATCTCAGGCGCGGCGTCCCTGAATGCCTCCAGCCTGTTGCAGTTATCGGCCGCCGCGACGAGTTTCGGGTACGCATCCAGCACCACGTTGAAGCGCCGCGCGTTGTATACCTGTGGCACGAGCAACGCATCGGCCAGCGTGATGCTGTCGCCAAATACGTAGGGGCCGTCGCTCGCCATGAACTCCGCTGCGGCAAAACCCTCGTGGATCCAGTGTGCATACCAGTCGGCCATCGGGTCTGCGCCGAACTCCGAGCGAATGTAGTGCATGACGCGCAGGTTGTTGAGTGGGTGAATGTCACACGCGATCATGTTGCAGAATGCGCGGACCTTGCTGCGTGCCGGTTCTTCCCGCGGCAGTAACGGAGTGCCCGGGTAGGTTTCCTCGAGGTATTCGAGAATGGCCATCGACTGACCGATCCGGATGTCGCCGTCGATGAGAAAAGGCACGAGCATCTGCGGGTTGACCGCGCGGTAGGCCTCCTTGCGATGCGCGAAGACGCCGGGCGCGAGCGACACCGGTATGGTTTCGAATTGGATTTCCTTGACGTGCAACGCGATGCGCACCCGGTACGCTGCCGAGGATCGCCAGTAACTGTAGAGCTTTATCGCCATTCAGGGTTCGTACTTTCTGACCGTCTGGTCGATGCGACCGAAAATCGAGCGGCCGTGGCCATCAAGCATCTCGATGCGGATCGTATCGCCGAAGCACATGAACGACGTCGAAGGCTTGCCGTCATTGATCGTCTCGATCATGCGTATCTCGGCAATGCACGAATAGCCGTCGCCGCCGGCCTCGATCGGTTTGCCCGGACCGCCGTCGAGCTTGTTCGACACCGTGCCCGAGCCGATGAGCGCGCCGGCGCCGAGCGGCCGTGTCTTCGCGGCATGCGCGACCAGCTGCCCGAAATCGAAAGTCATGTCGACGCCGGCGTTCGGTCTGCCGAATGGCCTGCCATTCAGGGACGACAGCAACGGCAGGTGAACCTTCGCATCCCGCCATGCGTCACCGAGTTCGTCGGGCGTCACGGCCACTGGCGAGAAAGCGCTGGACGGCTTCGACTGGAAAAATCCGAAGCCCTTGGCCAGTTCGCCCGGAATCAGGTTCCGGAGCGATACGTCGTTCACGAGCATGATCAGGCGAATGCGATCCGCGGCCCGGGCCGCCGAAACACCCATCGGCACGTCGTCGGTGACGACGACGATTTCCGCCTCGAAATCGATGCCCCAGGCTTCGTCCTGCATCAGGATGTCGTCGCGCGGGCCGAGAAACGCGTCCGACCCGCCCTGGTACATGAGCGGGTCCGTCCAGAATGTCGCCGGCATCTCGGCGCCGCGGGCTTTGCGCACGAGCTCGACGTGATTCACGTACGCGGAGCCGTCGGCCCACTGGTAGGCGCGCGGCAGGGGAGAGGCGCAGGCGGTTTCGTCGAAGGCGTCGCCTTCGCCTGCGGCGAGGCGAGCATCGATCGATTCGAGCTTCGGGCGAGCGACGGTCCAGTCATCGAGCGCTGCCTGCAGGGTCGGCGCGGCATCGCCGGCCGGGAGGCAGCGGCTGAGGTCCTTCGAGACGACGACGAGTCGGCCGTCTCGGCCGTCCTTCAGTGTTGCGAGTTTCACTTTCCGTTACCCCGGAATTCGAGTTCGTGCAGCCACGCTGCGTGGCGCGGCGCTTTCTTGGTGCGGCTCCATTCCTCGAGCATGTCGGGCGCGACGCGCTTCAGTTCATCGAGCTGCTCCTGCGTGTGCGTATTGGCGACGAGCTCCAGCCGATGGCCATTGGGGTCGAAGAAGTAGATCGACTGGAAGATGCCGTGGTTGGTTGGACCGATGACGTCGATGCCTTCCGCTTCGACATGTGCCTTGGCCGCGAGCAGGGCATCGTAGTTCTCGACTTCGAAAGCGATGTGCTGCACCCAGGACGGCGTGTTGCGGTCGCGGTCCATTTCCGGCCGGGTCGGCAGCTCGAAAAAGGCCAGCACGTTGCCCATGCCGCAATCGAGGAACACGTGCATGTACGGATCGGGCTCCTTGGTCGACGGCACCCGGTCCTCGGCGAAGGCCACTGTAAAGTCCATGTTGAGGACGCGTTGATAAAAGTCGACCGTCTCCTTCGCATTGCGGCAGCGATAAGCCACATGGTGAATGCGCTTCAATTCCATGGTTGCTCCTGTCAGGCGTCGGTTTTGACGACGCCGCGCGCAATCTGGTCACGTTCGATCGACTCGAACAGGGCTTTGAAATTGCCCTCGCCGAAGCCTTCGTCCTTTTTGCGCTGGATGAATTCGAAAAACGTCGGGCCGACCATGTTCGCCGAAAAGATCTGCAGCAACAAGCGCGGCTCGCCGCCCTCGGTGGTGCCGTCCAGCAGGATGCCGCGCGTCTGCATTTCCGCAACCGGTTCACCGTGCCCGGGCAGGCGGTCGTCGAGCATCTCGTAGTACGCGGCGGGTGGCGGTGTCATGAACTCGATGCCCCGTTTGGCGAGCCGATCCCAGCATTCGTAGAGATTGTCGCAGGACAGCGCGATGTGCTGGATGCCCTCGCCATTGAATGCCATGAGGTATTCCTCGATTTGGCCGGTGCCCTGCGATGCTTCCTCGTTCAAGGGAATGCGGATGCGACCGTCGGGCGCGGTCATCGCCTTGGAAAGCAGTCCCGTGTATTCCCCCCTGATGTCGAAGTAACGAATCTCGCGGAAGCTGAACAGCCGCTCGTAGTAATCGGCCCAGAAGCTCATCCGGCCGCGATAGACGTTGTGGGTCAGGTGATCGATTTCCGTGAAGCCGCAGCCTGCCGGATGCCTGTCGACGCCGTCGAGGAACTCGAAGTCGATGTCGTAGATCGTCGAGCCTTCCTGGTAGCGGTCGATCAGGTAGAGCGGGGCGCCGCCGATGCCCTTGATGGCGGGCAGGCGCAGTTCCATCGGGCCTGTCGGGATATCGACGGGCTGGGCGCCGAGTTCGATGGCGCGCCGGTAGGCCTTGTGGGCGTCGCGGACGCGAAACGCCATGCCGCAGGCCGAAGGTCCGTGTTCCTGCGCGAAGTAAAACGCATGGCTGCGTGGCTCCCGATTGAGGATGAAGTTGACATTGCCCTGGCGATACAGCGATACGTCTTTCGAGCGATGCCGGGCCACTTCCGTGAAGCCGAGCAAATGGAAAGCGCGTTCGATCACTGCGGAATCGGGCGCGGCAAACTCGACGAACTCGAATCCATCGAGCCCCATCGGGTTGTCGAACAAATCGGCCATTGCGTAATCCTCCGACGCGGACGCCTGTTAAGTGTTCGACATTATGCGCGAATTTTCCCGGATTTGTGTCCGTTCTTCGGAGTATCTCTCGCCATTCGGGAGCCGATTCTGGCGCAGGGGAGGCGTGAGAACAGGACCCGTCCTCGAGCGATACCGCTCGAATCAGCGACCGGGTGCGTTTCAGCCGGGCTGATGACCGGGAGGCGCTGACCGATCAGTCGTCGACGAGCAGGGCGATCGACCGGTCTTGCAGCCGCAGCGCCTGCTCCTGCAGCGCCGCCCGCCCGGTCTCGGCCGTGGTGAACACCAGGCGCCAGCCTTCCGTATTCTGCGGACGGGGGAGGTGCATGGTGACGTCCTCGTGATGGCCGTTGATCGCGACGGCGACACGCCGCACGCGATCATGTGGCCCGACGGCGGTGATCAGCATCGTGAAGGTCCTGCCACCGGCCCATTCGTCGCTGTGTTTGGCCTCGCCCGCCGGGTTCAGCCATTCCGTCTGCAGCGTGTCGGTTTGACGATCGAGCGAGCCGTGCACGTATTCATCGACACGTAACAGCGGCAGCTCCCTGCGCAGATGGACCAGTTCACGCACCTGCTCGCAAAAATCGGGATCGACGCGCATGCCTTCCCAGTCGAGCCATCCGGTTGCATTGTCCTGCGCATAGGCATTGTTGTTGCCGCCCTGCGAGTTGCCGAACTCGTCGCCGGCCAGGAGCATGGGGGTGCCCTGCGAGAACAGCAGGCTCGCCAGCATGTTCAGTTTCTGGCGCCGTCTGAGCGCGTTGATGGCGCCGTCATCCGTGGGGCCTTCGATGCCATGGTTGTCGCTCAGGTTATGGGCGTGTCCGTCGCGGTTGTCCTCACCGTTCGCGTCGTTGTGGCGATGCGCATAGCTGACCAGGTCCTGAAGCGTGAACCCGTCATGCGCGGTCACGAAATTGACACTCGTGAAGGGCGGCTTCGCGCGGGGCTCGAAAATATCCGCGGAGCCATGCAGGCGTACTGCCAGCTCACCGCTGCTGGCCGCGTCGCCGCGCCAGAATGCCCGCACGGCATCGCGGTAGCGGTCGTTCCATTCTGCCCAGCGGGGCGGGAAACCGCCGAGCTGGTAGCCGCCGGGACCCGGATCCCAGGGTTCGGCGATGAGTTTTCGGTCCTTGAGGACCGGGTGGTTGCTGATTTCGGCGAGCATAGGATGCGTTGCGGCGAAGCCATCCGTCCTGCGCCCGAGTATGGTGGCGAGATCGAACCGAAATCCATCGACGCCCATCTGCGTCGACCAGTAGACGAGACTGTCGATGATCAGCTGGCGCGTGCGCACGTGGTCCACGTTCAACGTATTGCCGCAACCCGTATCGTTGATGTACTCGCCCGGCGCCCCGGGCAGCGTGCGGTAATACGCCAGGTTGTCGATGCCGCGAAATGCGAGGGTCGGCCCGAGGCTTCCCGACTCGCCGGTATGGTTGTACACGACGTCGAGGATCACTTCGAGACCGGCGTCGTGCAGCGCGCGAACCATGTCGCGAAATTCCGCGATCGGGTCGCTGCCGGCGTAACGTGGCATCGGTGCCAAGAATGCGACCGTGTTGTATCCCCAGTAATTGCGCAGGCCGAGGTTCGCGAGGTGCTGCTCGTCGATGAAGGCCTGCACCGGCATGAGTTCGACCGAGGTGACGCCGAGCGCTTTGAGGTGGGCGATGACCTCGCGATTGCGCATGCCGGCGAACTTGCCGCGGCAGGCATCGGTAACTGCCGGGTGGCGCATCGTGTAGCCGCGAACGTTACATTCGTAGAATACGGTTTCGGCCCAGGGCACGCGGCGGCCGCGCGGCAGTTGTTGCGATGAGTTGCGCACGACGCTCTTCGGAACCAGCGCCGCGCTGTCATGCTCGTCGGGCACGAGCGTATCGAGCTCGAGACGATAGTCGAAGACCGCGGGGTGCCAGCGGAATGCGCCATCAATCGCCCTCGCGTACGGATCGAGCAGCAGCTTTGCGGGGTTGCAGCGCAGGCCCTGGTCCGGCGCATACGGGCCGTGTACGCGGTAGCCGTAGCGTTGCCCGGGGCCGTGGCCGCGCAGGTAGCCGTGCCACACGCCGTCCGTGCAATCCGGCAATGTCATGCGTTCGGTTTCGTTGCCCCGCGCATCGAACAGGCATAGCTCGACGCGCTCGGCGACCGACGAATACAGTGCGAAATTCGTACCGGCGTCGTCAGCGGTCGCGCCCAGGACGCCGGGGTCGCCTCGTGCGATCACTGCCGCGGTATCACCACCGGGTCCAGACGCCAGATATCGTCGTTGTAGTCGCGAATCGTCCGGTCGGTGGAAAACTGGCCCGAGGCCGCGGTGTTCAGAATGCTGATGCGTGACCAGTTGTCAGCGTCGGCATAGGCGGCACCGGCCCTGGCCTGGGCGTCGATGTAACTGCGGAAGTCGGCGGCCGTCATCCACGGGTCCGCGGGTTCGCGAATCGACTGGGTCACGGCGTCCAGGACGCCGGGTTCGAAGCGGTTGAAGTGACCGCTCTGCAGAAGATCCATGACGCGCGCGAAATCCGGGTCCCCGTCGATGATCGACTGCGGATCGTAGCGTCCCCGCAGTGCTTCGATCTCTTCGACGGTCAGGCCGAACAGGAAAAAGTTCTCCGCGCCCACGGCCTCCCGAATCTCGACGTTCGCGCCGTCGAGCGTTCCGATGGTCAGCGCGCCGTTCATCATGAACTTCATGTTGCCGGTGCCCGAGGCTTCCTTGCCCGCCGTCGAAATCTGCTCCGAGAGGTCGGCCGCGGGACAGATGAGTTCCATGGCTGACACGTTGTAGTCGGGATAGAAGACCATGCGCAGCCGGCCCCGGGTCTCGGGATCCGAGTTGATGACCCGGGCGACGTTGTTGATGCACTTGATGACGCTTTTCGCCATGACGTAGCCGGGTGCTGCCTTGCCGCCGATGATGATTGCGCGCGGCAGGGTGGGCTCGCCGCGGCGGATGCGGTCATACAGGTGGATTGCATGCAGCACGTTCAGCATCTGTCGCTTGTACTCGTGAATTCTTTTCACCTGCACGTCGAACATCATGCCCGTGTCGAGTTCAAGGCCGGTCTTTGTCTCGATGTCTTTCGCAAGCCGCGCCTTGTTTTCGAGCCGGGCGGCGCGCCAGTCGGCCCTGAACCCGGGGTCGTCGGCGAACGGCACGAGTTTCTCGAGCTGGCTCAGCTCTGTGACCCAGCCGCCGCCAATCGTGGCGCTGATCAGCGATGCGAGTGACGGGTTGCAGGCGGCGAGCCAGCGGCGCTGCGTCACGCCGTTGGTCTTGTTGTTGAATCGCGCCGGCCACAGCTCCGCGAAATCGCGGAACAGGCCTTCGCGGAGCAACTTCGAGTGCAGCGCAGCGACGCCGTTGACGGAGAAGCTGCCGACGATCGCGAGATAGGCCATGCGGATCATCGGTTCATGGCCTTCCTGGATCAGCGACATGCGCGCCACGCGGTCGTTGTCGCCGGGCCAGCGCTGGCTGACTTCGACGATGAAGCGCGCGTTGATCTCGTAAATGATGTCGAGGATACGCGGCAGCAGGCGGCGGAACATTGCCACGGGCCACATCTCGAGGGCTTCGGGAAGCAGGGTGTGATTCGTATAGGCCATGGTCTTGCGCGTGATCGACCATGCTTCGTCCCAGCCCAGCCCATGCTCGTCGATGAGCAGGCGCATCAGTTCTGCTACCGCCACGGCGGGGTGCGTGTCGTTCAGCTGGAAGCAATGCTTGTCCGCAAACCCGGAGAGGTCCGGCCCGTTACGCTCGATCCAGTTGCGCAGGATGTCCTGCAGGCTGGCCGAGGCCAGGAAGTACTGCTGCCTGAGGCGCAGTTCCTGGCCGCCGTCGGTGGCGGCGTTCGGGTACAGCACCATCGTGATGTTCTCGGCCTCGTTCTGCGAGGCCACCGCGTCGGCATAGCTGCCCGCATTGAACTGCTCGAGGTCGAATTCGTCGGTCGCCGAGGCGGACCACAGGCGCAGCGTATTGACGATGTCGTTACGATACCCCGGTATCGGGACGTCGTAGGGAATGGCGAGTACGTCGTTGGTGTCCACCCAGTCGTGCCGCGTGTTGCCGTCTGCGTCGGTGTACACCGTCGTTCGGCCGCCGAAGCGGATGACGCGCGCGTGCTCGAAGCGTTCGATTTCCCACGGAAATCCTTCGCGCAACCAGGAGTCCGGCTCCTCGACCTGGTAGCCGTTGTCGATGCGCTGATGGAACATGCCGTACTGGTAGCGAATGCCGTACCCGGTGACCGGCAGCGACATCGTGGCACAGCTGTCGAGAAAGCATGCTGCGAGGCGCCCGAGGCCGCCATTGCCGAGGCCCGCGTCGCGTTCCCGCGAGTACACGTTCTCGAGTTCGAGGCCCAGGCGCCCGAGGGCTTCCGAGGTCTCGTCCTCGATGCCGAGATTGAGCAGGGCATTGCGCAGCAGTCTCCCCATGAGGAATTCGAGCGACAGGTAGGCAACCCGGCGCGTGTTGTTCTTCTCCTTCGCGATCCGCGTCCTGGTCCAGCGTTCCATCAGGCGGTCGCGTGCGGCGAAGACGATCGACTGGTAGAGGAAGGGCGAGCGGGTCCGGATCGTGCGCCGTCCGAGCATGCGTCCGAAGTAATGCGTGAAATCCTTGAGGATTGCGTCGGACGTCATCGGCAGATCCGGCGCCTGCAGCAATTCGCTGTCGCCGATACCGGTCTGCTCTTCGGGTGTCGCTGCCATGCATTCGTCTCCTTTAAGACGCGGGTCCGAGTATTACTGTTGCGAGTGGCGGCAAGGTGATTTCCAGCGAGACAGGCTGCGCCTGGACGCCGGGGCCGGTCGCAACGCCGCCCTGAACACTGATACCTGAACCGCCGTAGCATGCCGCATCGCTGTTGAAAAGCACGCGGACCGCACCCTCTGACGGAATACCGACACGATACCCGTGCCTGACGACCGGCGTCATGTTGCTGACGCAGGCCACGTAGCCGCCACGGCGGTCCTTGCGCAACCAGGCGAACACGCTGTTGTCGCGGTCGTCCCAGTCCAGCCACTCGAAACCGGCGGGTTCGAAGTCGATCTCGTGCAGTGCCGGGACCTCGCGGTAGACGCGGTTCAGATCGCCGATCAGCTGTTGTACGCCGCGGTGCGGTGCGTGCCCGAGCAGGTGCCAGTCGAGCGAACGGTCGTGATTCCATTCTTCGCGCTGTGCGAATTCGTTGCCCATGAACAGCAGCTTCTTGCCCGGATGCGCGTACATCATCGCGTAATAGGCGCGCAGGTTGGCGAATGCCTGCCAGTCATCGCCGGGCATTCGGCCGAGTATCGATCGCTTGCCGTGCACCACCTCGTCGTGCGACAGCGGCAGCACGAAGTTTTCGTTGAAGGCGTACACCAGACCGAAGGTCATCCGGTCGTGATGGTGCTTTCGATGCACGGGGTCTTCCGCGACATACGACAGCGTGTCGTGCATCCAGCCCATGTTCCACTTGTAGGTGAAGCCGAGGCCACCGCTCTCCACGGGCCGCGATACGGCTGGCCACGCCGTCGATTCTTCTGCATGCGTCTGGCCGCCGTGAGCGTGGACCTCGATATTCAGTCGCTTCAGGAATTCGACCGCCTCGAGGTTTTCGTTGCCGCCGAACCTGTTGGGCACCCACTCGCCGTCCTTGCGCGAGTAATCCAGATACAGCATGGATGCGACGGCGTCGACGCGCAGCGCGTCGATGTGGAATTCCTCGATCCAGTACAGTGCGCAGCCCAGCAGGTAATTGATCACCTCGCGGCGGCCATAGTTGAAAATCAGCGTACCCCAGTCGGCATGCTCGCCTTTTCTCGGGTCTTCGTGTTCGTAGAGCGCAGTGCCGTCGAAACGGCGCAGGCCGTGTTCGTCCTTGGGAAAATGCGCAGGCACCCAGTCGGCGATGACGCCGATGCCGGCCTCGTGGCAACGATCGACCAGGTAGCGAAAATCATCGGGCGTGCCGAAGCGCTGTGTCGGTGCAAACAGGCCGATCGGCTGGTACCCCCAGGATCCGTCGAACGGATGTTCGGTCACGGGCAGGAGTTCGATGTGCGTGAACCCCATCTCGACGACATAGGCGACGAGTTGCTCGGCGAGTTCGCGGTAATTTAGCCAGGCGTTGCCGTCTTTGCGGCGCCAGGACCCGAGGTGCACTTCGTAGATGCTCTGCGGTTCGTCGAGTTCGGGTCCGGCGGCGCGGCGCCGCATCCACGCAGCGTCTTGCCAGCGATAGGAGGATTCGAAAACCACCGACGCGTTGCCCGGCGGCGCCTCGTGATAACTGCCGTACGGGTCCGCCTTCAGCGGCAGCAGGCGGCCGTCCCGATCCAGCAATTCGAACTTGTAACGCGCGCCGGCGCCGACGCCCGGCAGGAAGATCTCCCAGATGCCATTCGCCGGGTGCAGTCGCATGACGTGCCGGCGGCCGTCCCAGTCGTTGAAGTCGCCGATGACGCTGACACGACTGGCATTCGGCGCCCAGACCGCGAATCGGGTGCCGTCGACGCCGAGGTGGCGGCGGCGATGCGCCCCGAGCTTGCGATGGATCTGCTGGTCCGAGCCCTCGCCGAGCAGGTAGAGGTCAAGTGCTCCCAGGGTCGGCGGAAAGCGATAGGGGTCCTCGAGGTGCAGCAGCTGTCCGTCATGGGTCGTCACCGCCAGGCGGTAGCGCCGTTTTCGCGCCGGCAGTTCCGCCGCGAACAGCCCGTCCGCATGCACGCGGTGCATGGGCGCGAGCAGTTGCCCGGCAACGTCCACGAGTTGCACGCTGCGCGCCTGCGGCTGGAACGTGGTGACCTGTCGACGGCCGCCATGCCGGTGCGGGCCGAGGACTGCGAACGGATCCGAGTGCCGGCCGGCCGCGATCGCGGCGATGGCAGTCGCGTCGAGGTGCAGTGACGGTTCAGCGGTCATAGAGTTCTTCCACGGTGCGCTTTGCGGCAAGCTGCCAGTCGAAGCGGCAGGCGGCCGCAGCCTGCTGGATGTTCTGCCAGGTACGCGGATGCGCGGCCCGCAGCGCGAGCGCCTCGTCGATCGATGCCACGAAATTCGTCGCCTGCTCCATGGGGTCGGCGCCGGAAAATACGAAACCGGTCTTGCCGTGTTCGACCGTGTCCTTGAGTCCGCCGACACCGTGAACGACACACGGAACACCGTCTCGCATGGCGAGCATCTGGCTGATACCGCAGGGCTCGAAGCTCGAGGGCATCAGGAACAGGTCCGCCGATCGGTACAGGTCGTCCGCGAGCGTTTCCGCATAGCCGCGAAGGAACACGAGATGCGGCGACTGGCGTGCAACGTCGAGTATGCGCCGCTCGCAGTCGGGCTCGCCGCTGCCGAGTAACAGGAAAATGGCGTCGGGGTGGCGCTCCAGGAGCGTCTCGAGCGCCGTGCGACCGTTCGGCAGGCGCTCGAGGAACAGGCTGACTTTTTGCGTGACGAGCCGGCCGACGCTGACGAAGACCTTGGCGGGGCGCCGGCGCGGGAGCGCAGCGACGCGAGACGCTGCCAGCGCATGGCCCTCGAAGCGGTCGTCCTTTTGTTGCCAGGCGTCGACCTGCTTGCCGATCCGGTTGACGAGTTGTGGCCAGCCCGGGCGCCGCGATCGTTTGCCGCTGTAGTCGCAGCCGTTCAGGATGCCGACGAGCCGTCCATCGCGCGCGGCGCGGGCGAGGTCTGCCTCGAGGCCCTCGCCGCCGATGAAACCCTTGTCGTGATTGCTCGGCTGGCAGATCTCGAGTGCGTAAGTCGAAGAAACCGTCGCGATCCTGTCGCTGAGACGAATCGCCGCGGCCATCGGGTTCAGGCAGCCGGGGATATGCGGGTCGCGAATGCGCGCGATATCGACCCGCAGTCCGGGGTACCAGGCCTCCAGCGACGAGGCGTCGCCCGCGAGCGGGCGCGTTCCCTGGTATGCGAGGTTGTGGATCGTGAAGACCGTGCGCAGCGCCCTGAGTGCCGCAAAGCGTGGCTCGAACTCCCGCAGGACGAGATAGAACCCCGTGTGCCAGTCATGCAGGTGCAGGACGTCCACCCTGTCTTTTCCCGACGCGAGCCACTCGGCCAGCGCGGCGCCGAAAAAGGCAAACTTGTTGGCATCGCTCGCGAACGGGCGGCCCGGCTCGTCGCTCGTATAGACCATGCCCGGTCCACTCGGTGAAAACAGCGCATGCTCGAATACGAGATTGCGGACAGGTGCGTTGCCACCAGGCACTTCGAAGATCTCGACGCGATGATGTTCGCCGGCGAATGGCACTTCCACGGTGTCGAACGGCGTCGCGCCCGGCAGGCGATGCAGCGCACCATAGGCCGGCGTGATCACGGTCGCCCGCCAGCCGAGCCTCGCCAGGGCGACGGGCAGGTCCCGGATGACGTCGCCGACACCGCCGACCTTGCCGCCGGGCAAAGCGCCGTTCTCGGCGGCCGCGAAAATGACGTGTTGCGTATCGATGCCCGTCACTCGCCTAGCGTGTAATGTGAAGATGTTGCCCGAGCATGTCGGGCGTGACGAGCGTGATGCCTTTCTCGGTGACCCGGAAGCCGCGCGCGCGATCGTCTTCGTGATTGACGCCGATTTCCATTCCAGGGGCAATCTTGCAGCCCCGATCGATGATCGCGCGGTGCACCCTGGCGCCGCCACCGATATCGACGTCGGGCAGGACGACGGATTGCGTGATCGAGCTGCGCGAGTGCGCGTAGCAGTTCGAGAACATCAGGGAGTTCTTCACGTGCGCGCCGGAAATGACGCACCCGCCCGCGATCATCGACTCGATGGCCTCGCCGCGCCGCCCGGGTTCGTCGAACACGAACTTTGCCGGCGGCGCCTGCACCTGGTGCGTCCAGATCGGCCAGATCCTGTCATACAGGTTCAGCGGCGGCGTGACTCCGATCAGTTCCATGTTGGCTTCCCAGAAGGCGTCGAGCGTGCCGACGTCTCGCCAATACGCTTGCTCCCCCGACTCGAGATCCCGGAACGGATAAGCGAACACCCGATACCTGTCGATCATGCTCGGTATCACGTTCTTGCCGAAGTCATGCTGTGAGCCCGGGGTGTCGGCATCCTTGATCACCTGTTCGTAGAGGAAGCCCGTGTTGAAGACATAGTTGCCCATCGACGCGAGGCAGACGTCGGGGTTTCCCGGTACGGGGTTCGGCGACGCGGGCTTTTCGTCGAAGGCGATGACGCGGCCCTGTTCGTCGACCGTCATTACACCGAGCGCGCCGGCCGCTTCTTGCAAAGGCACTTCGATGCAGCAGATCGTCATGTCGGCTTCCGTGTCGACGTGGAAGGCGAGGAGCGGGCCATAATCCATCTTGTAAATGTGATCGCCCGCAAGAATCAGGACGAGTCGCGGGTCGTGCGTCCGGATGATGTCGAGATTCTGATAAACGGCATCGGCCGTGCCCTTGTACCACTCGCCGCCGACGCGCTGGGATGCCGGCAGGATGTCGACGAATTCACGATCGCCCGCGCCCGCATGCAGCCATGACCAGCCGTGCGACAGGTGTCGAATCAGCGAGTGCGCCTTGTACTGCGTCAGCACGCCAATGCGCCGGATGCCGGAGTTGATGCAGTTCGAAAGCGCAAAGTCGATGATGCGAAACTTGCCGCCGAAATACAGCGCCGGCTTTGCGCGCCAGCTCGTGAGTTCGTGGAGTCGCGAACCCTGTCCGCCAGCCAGCACCAGCGCCACGGTCTGGCGCGTCAGGCGGCTGATGAAACGGGCGTCCTCGCGGAGATTGAGATTATTCATAGCAGTGCCACTTTTTTTGGTCGGTCAGGAGGCGTCGCGGGCGTCCGGCATCGCAGGATCGTGAGATGACCTGCCGGCGTTTTGCACCATGTCTCTTACATTGTCGCAAAGTTCCGTCGTCAATTGGGGCGCCTCGAGCCGCCAGCGCCAGTTGCCCGCCGATGTGCCGGGCGTGTTGAAGCGCGCTTCGGAGCCGAGGCCGAGAAAGTCCTGCATCGGCACAATGGCGAGGCGCGCGTTCGACGCCAGCGCCAGTCGGACCAGGTCGAGATGAATCGTTTCCGGGCTGCCTTGGGTCAGGTCGAGGGTCGCCTGCCGCGTCGTTGCGATTTCCGCCTCGCTCCTCGTGTCGCCGGGCCCGCCGTGAAACCAGCCGGCCGAAGTGTCGTTGTCATGTGTGCCGGTGTAACACACGCTGTCCGTCTCGATGCTGTCAAGGCGGAACCCGGGATCCGCGATCTCGAACTGCAGGACGCGCATGCCCGGCAAATGTCGCGACTTCCTGAGTGCCACGACATCGGGCGTGATCACGCCCAGGTCTTCCGCCACGATCGGCACCTCGCCGAGCTTCTCCCGCAGTGCGTCGAACAGCGCGTCGCCCGGCCCCGTTTCCCAGGCGCCTTCACGCGCCGTGGCCGCACCGGCCGGCACGGCCCAGTAGGCGGCAAAGCCGCGAAAATGATCGATGCGGACGATGTCCATGAAATCCAGCGCGCCCCTGATGCGATCGATCCACCAGCGGTATCCGCACGCGGCATGGTGTTGCCATGCATACAGCGGGTTGCCCCACAACTGGCCGTCCTCGCTGAAGTAGTCGGGCGGCACGCCCGCAACGTAGTCCGGGCGGCCGTCCGCGTCGATCCTGAGGATCTGCGGCCTGGACCAGGCATCCGCGCTGTCGAGCGCGATGTAAATCGGCATGTCGCCGAACAGGGCGACGCCGCGCTTCCGGGCATGGGCCCGCAGCGCCAGCCATTGCTCGCGAAACAGGAACTGCTGGACCTTGATCGCGTCGATGTCTGCGGCCGCGGTGGCCGCGAATTCCTCGAGCGCCCGCGGATCGCGCTGGCGGAAGCGAGTCTCCCATTCCGGCCATGGACGCCCACCGTGGCGTGCTTTCAGGATGCGGAACATCGCGTAATCGTGCAGCCACGGTGCGTCGTGCACTGCGACGAAGGCGGCGAACGCCGCCTGCTGGTGTGGCGGAGACAGGGCTGCGAATCGCCGCGCGGCCGTGTCGAGCAGCCGTGACTTCTGCGGAATCAGCGTGCCGAAGTCGACGCGGTCCCCGGGCAGCGCGGTGAGCGGCGCAAGCTCGGCGTTGTCGAGCAGGCCCCGGTCCGCGAGGTCGCCCATGTCGATGAGCATTTCGTTGCCCGCAAACGTCGACAGGGGCTGGTAGGGCGAATCACCGTAGGCCGTGGGCCCCAGCGGCAGGAACTGCCAGACTCCGAGCCGCATGTCGTGCATGGCGTCGAGGAAAGCGCGGGCGCCGGCCCCGAGTTCGCCAATGCCAAAAGGGCCGGGCAGCGCTGAGACGTGCAGGCAGACGCCGGCCCGGCGTTCATGCAGGGGGGAGCGGCTGGTGTCTCTATCTTTCATGGGCTTGCTTGCATCGCGCCGCGATTCAGGCGGTATCATCGAGCAGTATGCTCTTGCTGCGCCGCAGTTTCTCGCTCGCGCGCTCGCCCATTCTGAGCGCGAGGCCCACCTGGATCGCATCGAGGAGTGCGAGCTGTGCGAGCCTCGAACTCATCGGCGTATACAGGTTCGTATCCTCGGCGTTGCGGCAGGGGAGGAGCAGGTCCGCTTCTTTCGCAAGCTGCGACGAGGGATCGGTTATTGCGATGATCCCGGCGCCATTGTCCCTGGCCCGGCGGGCCGCCCGGACGAACTCGGGCCAGCGGCCCGAGAGCGACAGCAGGATCAGCGTGTCCCCGGGTTCAGTCGTGGCCGCGAATTGCAGGATCGTCGCGCTGTCGGTGAGTGCGCAGCAGGGAATGCCGAGGCGAAAGAATTTGTGGGTCGCATCCCGCGCCACGTGCCCTGATGCGCCGATGCCGGCGAACGCCAGCTGCCGGGCGTTCACGAGCCGGTCGATCGTCGCGTCGAATGGCAGCGACGACAACTGGCTGCGCATCTCCACGAGCGCACCGATCGAAGCGTCGAGTACTTTCGTCACCGCATCGGAGGTCGAATCATCCGGGGTCACGTTGCTGTGCGCATAACTCGCGGGACTGCTCATCGCTTCGGTCAGGCGGATCGCGAGTTCGCGAAAACTCGACAAGCCCACGCGGCGGCAGAAGCGGATGACGGTGGGTTCGCTGGTACCGCATTCCGCGGCAACGACCGCGAGCGTATTGCCCGCGGCAGCCCTGGGGTGGTCCAGGACCCAGCGCGCGACGCGCTGTTCGGCGCGTGAGAGGTCTGGCAGCGATTCCCGGATAGATTGCAGCATGTAGTAAAATTACAGAAAAAATCGCTCGAAATCTACAGGATTCTGCTATATTTCAGACATCAAGTAGTAAAATTTCATTTTTGGACGGGGCGACACCGTGGCTCAACTCATACCGGTCGACACTTTCGACCTGATCATCTTCGGCGGTACCGGCGATCTCGCGATGCGCAAATTGCTGCCGGCCCTGTACCACCGCGACCAGGATGGCCAGGTCACTGAAGACAGTCGCATCATCGCCGCGAGCCGTGGCGCGATGCCTCGCGAGGACTACCTCTCGCAGGCGCGTGAGGCACTCGCGCGCAGCCTCGATGAAGGCGAGTTCGACGAGCAGCGCTGGCAGGCTTTCAGCCGCCGGATTCACTACGTGCAGGCGGATGCCGCGGCGCACGACCAGTGGCAGGCGCTCGTCGACATCCTCGACGGCGCAGAGGACCGGGTGCGCGTCGCGTACCTCGCTACGGCGCCGGGACTGTTCGGCGCGATTGCGAACGGCCTGAAGGTCAACGGGCTGATCACGCCGAATAGCCGCATCGTGCTCGAAAAACCCATCGGCCACGATCACGCGTCTGCATCGACTATCAACGATGCGGTCGGCCAGTGCTTCAGCGAACACCAGGTATTTCGCATCGATCACTACCTCGGCAAGGAAACCGTGCAGAATCTGCTGGCGCTGCGGTTCGCAAATTCGCTCTTCGAGCCGTTGTGGCGGCGCGGCGCGATCGACCACGTGCAAATCACGGTCGCCGAGGAACTCGGGGTCGGCGGACGGATCGAGTTCTACGATCGCATCGGCGCGCTGCGGGACATGGTGCAGAACCATATGCTGCAGCTGGTCTGTCTGTTCGCGATGGAGCCGCCGACGAGCCTGCATCATGATGCGGTGCGTGACGAGAAGATCAAGGTGCTGCGAGCACTGAAGCCGATTGGCGCAGTCGAAGTCAGGAACAAAACGGTGCGCGGCCAGTACCAGTCCGGTGCGATCCGTAACGAGACCGTGCCGGGGTATCTCGACGAACTCGGCGGCCAGAGTTCGACCGAGAGTTTCGTGGCGTTGAAACTCGAAATCGAGAACTGGCGCTGGTCGAACGTGCCGTTCTACCTGCGGACCGGCAAACGCCTGCACGACAAGGTTTCCGAGATCGTCGTGCAGTTCCAGGATGTGCCGCACTCGATATTTCCGGAGCAGCAATACAACGTTGCACCGAACCGGCTGCGCATCCGGCTGCAACCGGACGAAGGCGTGCAGTTGTCGGTGATGGCCAAGGAGCCGGGTCCCGGCGGATTCGAGCTGCGCCCTGTGTCGCTGGACCTGAGTTTCGCGGAGACCTTCGGCGTTCGCTATCCGGATGCTTACGAGCGCCTGCTCATGGAAGTGCTGCGCGGCAATCCGGCGCTGTTCATGCGCCGTGACGAAGTCGAGGCGGCATGGCGCTGGATCGACGGCATCGTCGCCGGCTGGCAGGAAACGCGGCAGAAGGTCGAGCAGTACGTTGCCGGTTCGTGGGGGCCCAGTGGCTCCAGCCTGTTGCTGGACCGCGACGGCCGCAGCTGGCATTCGGACATCTGACATGCTTATCGAACACTTTTTCGACGATCGGGAGTCGGCTTCGGTAGCCGCGGCAACGCTCATTGCCGGCCGCCTGCAGGAAGGTCTCGGCGGACAGGCGCGCGCGACACTGGTCGTGAGCGGCGGGACGACGCCCGCCGCCTGTTTCGAGCAACTGGCGAAGACGCCGCTCGACTGGAGCCGTGTCACGGTGTTGCTTTCGGACGAGCGTTACGTCGAGCCCGGTCACCTCGACAGCAATGAGCGGCTCGTGCGCCGAACCCTGCTTACCGATACTGCCGCAGCCGCGCAGGTCGTGTCCGTCTACCAGGCGGACATGACGGTTCACGAAGCCTGCGACGCGCTGGCGAAATCCCGGCCGCAGGCGCCACCGGCCTGCGCGCTGCTCGGCATGGGCGCCGACGGACATTTTGCCTCGCTGTTTCCGGACGCGGACAGGCTCGAGGAGGGATTGAGGACCGACAGCGAGCGTTTCTACATACCGATCACGACCGCGGCGAGTCCGCATGCGCGCGTCAGCCTGACCCTCGCATACCTGTTGCAGAGCCATGCCATCGTGCTGCTGTTCTTCGGTGACGAGAAGCGCGCCGTCTACGAGGCCGCAAAATCCGGCGCCGATCTGCCGGTGTCGAAACTGATCGGGAACACATCGCCCGACGTGCATGTCGTCTGGGCGCCATGAGAACAAACGGAAAAACGCAATGAACCAGACCATTCTCGCCGTAACCCGCCGTATCGAGCAGCGCAGTGCCGCAAGCCGCGCCGCGTATCTTGCGCGCGTGCGCGATGCGGCTTCGAGGGGACCGGTTCGCGGCGGCCTGTCCTGCAGCAATCTCGCGCACGGCTTCGCGGCATGCGGCGCAACCGACAAGGCGCGGCTGGCCGGCGAGGAGGCGCTGAATCTCGCGATAGTTTCCGCCTATAACGACATGCTGAGCGCCCATCAGCCGTTCGCGACCTACCCCGATATCATCAAGGCGACGGCGTCGGCCGAAGGTGCCGTCGCCCAGTTTGCAGGCGGCGTGCCCGCGATGTGTGACGGCGTGACGCAGGGTACCGACTCGATGGACCTGTCATTGTTCAGCCGCGACGTCATCGCAATGGCGACGGCGGTGGCGCTGTCACACAACATGTTCGACGGTGCGCTCTGCCTGGGCGTGTGTGACAAGATCATCCCGGGCCTCCTGATCGGTGCGTTGTCTTTCGGTCACCTGCCGGTGGTTTTCGTGCCTGCCGGCCCGATGGTGTCCGGCCTTCCGAACAAGGAAAAGGCGCGCGTCCGCGAGGAATTCGCGGCAGGCCGCGTCGGCCGCGACGAATTGCTCGCGGCCGAGTCCGCGGCCTACCACGCCCCCGGGACCTGCACGTTCTACGGCACCGCCAACAGCAACCAGATGCTCATGGAGTTCATGGGACTGCAGTTGCCCGGCGGTTCTTTCGTGAATCCGGGCACGGCGTTGCGCGATCGGCTGACCGAGGAAGCCGTGCGCGCAGTGCTGGCACAGGCGCGTGCAGGCGGAGCACACGGTCAGCTCGCGGATATCGTCGACGCAAAGGCGATCGTCAATGCGATCGTCGGTCTGCTGGCGACAGGCGGCTCGACCAATCACACGATTCATCTCGTAGCCATCGCCAGGGCAGCGGGCATCCGGATCGACTGGCAGGATTTTGCGGAGTTGTCCGGCGTGGTGCCGCTCCTGGCGCGCGTCTACCCGAACGGCATCGCAGACGTCAATCATTTCCAGGCCGCCGGCGGGCTGGGCGTGGTCATGCGCGACCTGCTGGACAACGGCTTGTTGCACGACGAGGTCAACACGATTCTCGGCACGGGACTTCGCGATTTCTGCCGCGAACCGCATCTCGTCGATGGTGCGCTGTCATGGCGCGATGTGCCCGAGGCTTCGCTGGATGAAGAAATCGTGCGCAGCTGTGTCGCGCCATTCAGCCCCGAAGGGGGACTGCGGCTGGTGACGGGCAACATCGGGCGCGCCATCGTCAAGACTTCCGCCGTCGATGCCGAGCATCACGCCATCGAAGCACCGGCCCTGGTCTTCGATTCGCAGCAGGCCTTCGTGGAGGCTTTCAAGCGTGGCGAACTGGATCGCGATTTCGTGGCCGTCGTGACCGGGCAGGGCCCCAGGGCCAATGGCATGCCCGAGCTGCACAAGCTGACGCCATACCTCGGCGTTTTGCAGAACCGGGGATACAAGGTCGCGTTGCTGACCGATGGCAGGATGTCGGGTGCATCTGGCAAGGTACTCGCGGCGATCCAGGTCTGCCCCGAGGCGCTCGATGGCGGGTGGATCGGCCGCATCCGCGACGGCGATCAGGTGAAGATCGATGCATCTGCAGGCACAATGCAGGTCCAACCTGAAGACGTGCTCGCAGGGCGCGAAGCGGCGGCGCAAAGTGCTGCGGGCCAGGCCGGAATGGGGCGGGAATTGTTCGCCGTATTTCGCCGCAACGTATCCACTGCCGAGCAGGGTGCATCGGCGCTCGACCTCTGAGCGTCCAACGGGGAAAAGGAAAAGGCACAATCGTGGCGCAACCGAGTTTTCTGATCGGAGACATCGGCGGGACCAATGCGAGATTCGCGCTGGCTGACCCCACCGGGTCCGGTTTCGGGCGGTTGCGCGAGTACAAGTGCAGGGACTTCCTGTCGTCGAGCGACGCCATCCGTTTCTACCTCGAAGAGGTTGGAGCGGGGCGGCCGGAACGCGTCTGCCTGGCCGCTGCCGGCCCGGTCGTCGATGACGCGGTCAGGGTCACGAACAACAGCTGGGTCATTGCCGCCGCGGATATCCGCAGGGAACTCGGCGTGGATTCCGTCCGGCTCATCAATGATTTCGAGGCGGTTGCCTGTTCGATCCCGTTTCTCGACGAGCGCGACGTTCGATCCCTGGGTCCGCACGAGGTCGTCCGTCTTCCCGAAGGCGGCCTGAGTGTGGCAGTGCTGGGCCCGGGCACCGGACTCGGGGTCGCAGGGCTGATTCGGCGCCGCGGCATTCTCGTGCCGGTTACGGGCGAAGGCGGCCACGTCGGCTGCGCGCCCGAAACGCCGCTGCAGACCGAAATCATCGAGGTGCTGCGCAAGAAGTTCGAGCGCGTTTCGGCGGAGCGCCTGGTTGCCGGTGCGGGCGTGGAAAACATCTATGCGGCGTTGCTGGTCATCAACGGCGCGCGGTCGGCGCCGCTGGAGGCGCCCGAGATTTTCGCGCGCGCGCGCCAGAACTCGGACGATCTTGCCGTGCAGGCGGTCAACGTGTTTTTCGAAATGCTCGGCCAGGTGGCCGGTGACCTCGCCCTGACCATGAACGCGACCGACGGCGTTTATATCGCGGGCGGGATCGCCAAGCGCTACCCCGACATGCTGTTGCAGAGCGGTTTTCGACAGGCGTTCGAAAGCAAGGGGCGGCACCGCCACATCATGAGCAGGATCCCGACGCTGCTGATCACGCACGAGCAGCCGGGTCTTCTCGGCGCCGCCTACCTGGTTCGAGAAAGCGATTAGGGCGCGGAATCGTTGTGCCGCATCCGCGGCGTCGAGGTGATGCCGATCGCGTGCCTCGGGAAGGCACTGGCGTCGATGGTGTCGAGGTAGCCATGCCAGGCGGCGTAACCGATCACGGGAACGACGACGACGAGCCCGATGAAAGCCGTGATGACGCCGATCAGCAGGCCGGCAATGATAAGGGTCAGCCAGACCAGCATGGCGCGCTTGTTGCGCAGCACCGCGTTGATCGAGGTGACGACCGCCGTAATACTGTCGACGTCGCGGTGCATGATCATCGGCAGCGAAAACGCGCTTGCGGAGAAGGTGATGGCGGCGAAGACAGCGCCGATCGCGGAACCGAAGCCAAGGTAAGCGATCAGTTCGCGAACGGTCGGTGTACCCTCGGTCGGAAAGAAGATGCTGACCATGACGGCGGCGCGCGCCCAAAGCAGGAACACCACGAGCAACACCAGCGCAAAGACCATTTCGTTGCCGAAATGCCGGCGTAACGCGGCGCCGAGGCTGGCGGCGAGCGATGGTTCCTGGCCGCGCTCCAGTTGTGCGCTGATCGCATACAGACCGATGCAGGTGAGCGGCGCGAGGAACACGAAGCCGCCGAGCATCGCGAACATGAACCACTGGCTGCCGCGTAACCAGGCGAGCAAACACACGGTCGCGATCAGCAGCGCGATGACCAGCCCGTAAACGAGACTTTGTTGCGGTGCATCCATGAGATCGTCGATCCCGCGCCGCACCCAGCCGAAGGGCGCCAGCGGGGACAACTTCCGGCAAGGCGCAACGAATGGCAGCGCTTGCGGATTCTGGTTGTTCTGATCGGCGTCGGCCATGGTTCAACTCCAGCCCGCTCAGGTGTCCCGATCATCGGGCATTTGCAGCATGCTGGCAATTCGCCCGGCGCGAACCTCAGTCCGGATCGGGGACCAGTTCCTCGTAGAGCGCGATTGTCTTCCTGACGGTATCCTCGTTGCGAAAATCATTCGCAATACGCTGGCGCGCCGCTTCGCCCATGCGTTTGCGCAGCGCCGGATCGCGAAACAGCTTTTCGAAAGCCGCGGCGAGAGCGGCCGAATCGTTTGGCGGCACGACGATCCCGGAAACGCCGTCGACCACGAGTTCCGGGCTGCCTCCCGAGTCCGTCACCACCGGCGGAACGCGATAGCACATCGCCTCGATGATCGCGCGCGCAAGACCCTCGCGTTTGAGTGACGGCAGGCAGAAGATATCGCAGGCGGCGCTCATTTCGGGTGCATTGTCGACGTGGCCGACGCGATGTATCCGGTTCCGTCTCGGACTCCTGGCGATGCGCCGGTCCAGCTTCGACGCACTCATATGTCCGATCAGAAGCAGGTGCGCAGGCATGTCCTCGGGCAGGCTGTCGAAGGCGTCGATCAGAACCTCGACCCCCTTTCGCGGCCGGTAGTTTGCGGTGCAGCCGATGACGATAGCATCGTCGGGAATGCCATAGCCGCCGAGGTCCGCCGGTTGCGCCGAATACCACTCGAGCTTGTGTCCCTTGTAAATGGTCACGGGCCGGCTTGCGGGCATGCGCAGGAACGCGGGCTTCATCTCGAGGAAATGTCGCCGGATCGCATCGCACACGCAGATGAGGCGATCGATCCTCGGGTTCAGGTAGCGCATCCATGACATCGGGTCCAGGAAGCCGACCGCACCGACAATACCGCGGTAGACGACCACTTTCACGGGCAGTCCCTTGCAGGCGCGCAATCCGTTCGTCAGGGCCTTGTTATTGAAGGTGTGCATGATGTGGTAGCGGCCACGGACCAGCTCCGCGCGCAGCGCGGCGATGCTGTTCTTTTCGAAGTTCTTGCGAAACCGGATGTCGAGCGTCGGGACTCCCGCCTTCGCGAGGGTCTTTTGATTGGGGTGGTCGGCCGGGCAGACCACAGTCACTTCGACACCCGCCCGGTGCAGGCCGATAAATGTGGCAACAGTGGGACGGTCCGCGCTTTCCGTGATGCAGAGTGAGCGTATCGGCATGGCGATATCAGCCTCGTTCCGGCCGACCGGCGCCCGGGGCGTCGGCTGTCATTCGTCTCGAATTCAGCATCGGGATTCCTGCAGAGTTGCGAACGCCGCGTAAAGTAACACAAAGGCGCGCCGGGGCACCCTTCTTGACCCGTAGGTGACTGATATTCACGCAGAAATCGGTGAAATTTTTCGATCCCGATGGCCGGATAGTGCGCTGCGTCACGCCGCGGCGGCCGCGGGCCCAATAAACTGCCAGTGTTATTGTCAAATGGGAGCACGGGCGGCGCGCATGCTTTTGTCCGAGACGAGTCAATTTGTGCCATTGCAGACCAAGGTCACGGCGACACTGGCCCTGCTGCTGGCGGCGTTCGCGATTGCGGCGTACCTGATTCTGCGCGCGACCCTGCTGCCGATCTTCCACGACATCGAAGTCGACGTCGCCCGCAAGGACCTGAAAAGAGCCGAAATGGCGCTCCTCAACGACCTCGAGAACCTCGAGGCCATTACGGCCGACTGGGCCCCTTGGGACGACATCTATGCTTATGTCCGTGGTGAGAACCCGGCGTTCGCGAAGTCCAACCTGCGGCGGCCGACGCTGGAAAACCTCGGCCTCGATTTCATGGCGGTCTACGGTCTGCACGGCAGGCTCGTCTGGGGGCAGGTGCTGCTCGACGGCGTCGAAAGAGGCATTGGCGAGTTGCAGGTGCTCGATGCCGGCAGCGAAATGGCCAGCACCCTGTTGCTCAACGAAAGGCCGGGGACCAGGACGGCAGGATTCCTGCAGACAGCCCGCGGTCCGGCGCTGATCAGCGCCCGCCCGATCCTCAAGACGGATGATTCCGGCCCGGTCGCAGGCGCACTCGTCATGGGCCAGTTCCTGAACGTCGCGCATCTCGAACGCCTGCGGGACCGGACCGGCGTGGAGATCGAGTGGACTTTCGGCGACGCCGCGCCGCTCGCGGGCGCGGTCATCGGCGTTGTCGCGACGGAAACCATGGCGACGGCCGTGCGAACCCGCAAGGTACTGCCTGACATTGCCGGCCGTGCCTACCTGGTCCTGGAAACCACGACACCGCGGCAGATTTTCAGTCTCGGCGAGCGCACCGCGTCGGTTGCGCTTGCTTTCCTGTGTTTCGCCGGTGTCCTCGCGACGACGTTCATATGGTTCGTCCTGAACGGCACGATAACGCGGCCGATCAGGGAGCTCGCAACGCATATCGAGAGCATTCGCGAGAGCGGCGACCTGACGCGCAAACTCGGCAGCAACCGCAATGACGAAGTTGGGGCGCTGGCGCGACAGTTCGATGACCTGACAGGCGATGTCTACGACGCGCGGCTTGCGCTCCTCGACCAGTCCTTCAAGGCCGGCAAGGCCGATACGGCGGCAGAAGTGCTGCATAACATCCGCAACGCCATGACGCCGTTGATCAACGGATTGCATCGTCTTGGCAAGCAATTCCGCGTTGCCGACCGCCTGCGCGTCCAGGATGCGGTTCGCCAAATGGGCGAGGATGACTGCCCGGCGGAGCGCCGCGGCAAGTTGCTCGAATACATCGACGTATCGTTCCGCCATGTTGCCGAGTCGGGCCAGGAATGCCTGAACGAACTTGGTATCGTTACGGCCCAGGCCCGGCAGATCGAAGGCATCCTGTCGGACCAGGAGCGATTCGCGAACGTGGCGCCGGTTGCGGAAGACATCTTCGTCGACAGCGTGCTGAGCGAGGCGACGCACGTGATTCCCCGGGATGCAAAGCCGGCCGTAGATGTATCGCTGCCGACGGTCGCGTCAGGATTTCGCGTCAAGGCGCACCGCATCGGTCTGTTGCAGGTGATCAGCAACCTGGTGCTGAATGCCTATGAGTCCATCCAGCGCAGCCAGAAGCCGGACGGCCGCATCGACATCGATGCCTCCGACGAACTGGTGGAAGGCAAGTCCATGGTGCGCCTGACGATACGCGATAATGGCAGCGGATTCCGCGAGACGGATCGCGAAAAGATTTTCCAGCGTGGTTTCACGTCGAAAACGGCTGGAGAAACGACGGGTCTCGGATTGCACTGGTGCGCCAATGCGGTGGCCGGGATGGGAGGGCGCATTGTCGCGTTGAGCCCGGGTCCGGGCGAAGGCGCCGAGTTTCACGTCTTGCTTCCCGCAGCAGCCGGAGAACAGGCATGAGCATCGACAGACGTCGGAACATGATTCGAGTACTTGTCGCCGACGACGATTCGCAGGTGCTCGAGTGCTACCTGGAAGCCTTTGGCGATGCGCCGCCGGATGCCGGCGTCGACGCGCTGGACAGGCTGGCCGCCGAACTGTTCGATTCGTCTCCGGACCCGGCAGCCGAAACGCCGCGCTTTGATATCGTGGCGTGTACCCAGGGAGAAGACGCGATCCGCGAGGTGGCCGCCGCAGTCGTTCGTGGCCGGCCATTCGATGTCGTGATTCTCGACGTGCGCATGCCGCCCGGCATCGATGGCGTCGAGGCGGGCAGTCGCATACGCGAGCTCGATGCGGACGTCGAAATCGTCTTTGTCAGCGGCTACTCGGACATGCAGCTGCAGGATCTGCAGCGACGCGTTCCGCCACCCGTACGACTGCATTTTTTCAATAAACCCCTGTCCTTCAGTCGACTGGCCGAGGACGTGGTGACACTGGTGCGTTCGCACTGATGGATAGCCTTATGGATGATATGCACCAGCTAATGACAAACCGGGTCCTGGTCGTCGACGACGACGTGCAGCTGATCGAGGAGTATCTGCGTTGTCTCGGCGAGAATTTCGAACCCGAGGCCGCGACGGCCACGCTGGGCGACCTCGAAAAGGTCCTGTTCGGCGAGGAGACGGACAGGCACGGCTCGGCGCGATTCGAGGTGCACTCCAGGAACCAGGGCGAGGCTGCCGTTGAGGCCGTGCGGGCGGCAGTGGGCGTCGGCCGTCCGTTTGCGATCGTGTTCATCGACATCCGGATGCCGCCGGGCATCGATGGCATGGAGGCTGCCCGACAGATCAGGGAACTCGACCCGAACATCAACATCGTGATCGTCACGGGATCCATGTCGGCCGACCCGGACAATCTCGCCAAACAGATACCGCCGGCGGACAAGATTTTCTTCTTCAAAAAGCCGTTTCACGGTGTCGAGTGCCGCCAGCTCGCGGCGGCCCTGTGCGGCAAGTGGCATGCGGACATGGCATTGCGGCAGGCCAACGAGGAGCTCGAACGGCGCGTCGAGGAGCGGACGGCTGCGCTGCAAAAGCTCGCCTATTTCGACCATGTCACGCGATTACCCAACCAGTTGTTGCTCATCGAGGAACTCAAGAGCATGGTCAGCCGGGCCGAGGAGTCGGAAGGCGATACGGTCGTCGTGCTGCTGGATATCGAGAGGTTCAGTTTCATCAACGAAACGATGGGCTTCGATGCGGGTACCGAGCTGTTGCGATCGATCGGTAATCGCTTGAGCCGGACATTCTCCGCGGAGCAGAGGAGGCAAAGGCCGATCGTCGGGCGGTTCGGTGCGGACGAGTTTGCGGTGCTCATGCCCGGCGTGGATTCGGATGCCGAAATCACCGAGCTCGCGGAGTTCGTCAAGAAAACCGTCGAAGAGCCTTTCCTCATTCACGGCAGGGACCTGTTCCTGAAGGCCAGCGTCGGGGTTGCCTGGCATCCCGTGCACGGACGCGACGCGAAGAGCGTCATCCGCTGTGCCGAGGCGGCGCTGCACCGGTCGATTCGAAGCCTCGATCACGCCATCACCTATTATCACAGTGAAATGCGGTTCCGCGCCCGCCACAAGTTCGACCTCGAAGCGGAATTGCGCGGCGCGATCGAGAACGGCCAGATCATTCCTTACTACCAGCCGCAACAAAGTTCCAGGACCGGCGAAATCGCCGGCGTCGAAGCGCTGGCGCGCTGGGTCCGTCCGGATGGATCGATCGTACCGCCTTCGGATTTCATCCCGCTGAGCGAAGAGATGGGTATTTCCGATGTGCTGTTCGAATCGATCATGCGCTCCGTTTGTCAGGACGTCGCGCACTGGCGCACTCGCGGAGACTGGAATGTGCCCGTCAGCGTCAACCTGTCGGCGCACCAGCTACGTAACAGGAACCTTGTGGCGATGATCAAGGGGATCCTGTCAAGCAACAAGATCGACAAGCGGATGATCAATCTCGAACTGACGGAAAGCGTGTTGCTCGAGGACCTGACCGTGGCGCAGCCGATGCTCGATGATCTTGCCTCCTATGGCGTCGGCATTCACATCGACGATTTCGGCACCGGCTATTCGTCGCTGAGTTACCTTGCGCAGTTGCCGGTGCAGACGCTGAAAATCGACCAGGCATTCATCGCCAAGCTGGACGAGCCTGATTCGGACACGCGTGTCGTGGAGGCTATCGTCGCGCTCGGCAAGGCGATGGACCTGGATGTCGTAGCAGAAGGCGTCGAAACCGACCGGCAATACGCGATCGTCCGTCGCATCGGTTGTGACCTCATACAGGGCTATTTTGTCGCGCGGCCGATGCCGGCCAGCCAGCTGCTGGAGTGGTGCGGCGGCTACGAGGACACGCAGAGCATCAAGAAGCAGCCGAAAGTCGTCGACATCGATCGTTCAAACGGTCAATAGGCGCATCGACAGGTCGCATGGCCTCATCGTAGCCGGGCCCGAACAGCGCGTTGAACGCCTGATGGTTGGCGTGCTCAGGCACGCCGGTACCAGTTGACTCCATGCTCGTCGGTCTCGACCGTCAAGGTACCGTCATGGCACAGGTAGTGCAGGTGGGCGATGGCCTCCCCGGTCGCCATGATGCGGTTGCCGTCGTTGATCGGCACACTGTAGATGGTCTCGAAAACGTCAACGACGCGATGTGGCGTATCGCAAAGCGTCAGTATCCGGTCCAGGCGCGTTTCATGATTGCGCATCAATTGCGCGATTCGTGCATGCGCTCCGCGGTAGGGTTTGCCATGCGCTGGCAGCACGAGCACGTCAGCCGGCAGCCGCGCGGCGAGCCGGCGCAGCCCGTCGAACCAGTCGTGCAGCGGATTCCCGGCCGCATTCGTCGGCCAGACGCTGATGTTCGGCGAAATCGAAGGGAGCAGCATGTCGCCCGCGATCAGGATGTTGCGTTCGTCATCGAAGAGACAGGCATGCTCCGGTGAATGCCCGCCACCGGTCACGACCTGCCAGTGAAACCCCGCAAACTCGAGGCGCTCGCCATCGCGCATGCATCGGTAGGATTCCGGCAACGCGCCGACCATGCGGCCGAACATGCCGAAGTTGTCCCGGTACTGCTCGAGATGCTTCTCTTCGAAGCCGGCCGATCGGTAGAACGCGACGTTTGATTCGGGCGCGGGGATATCGGACTCGCCGATGAGGTGGCGGCAGAGCGTGTATTCGAGTTCCGTCATCCACAGGTCGACATCAAACTCGGCAGTCAGCCATCCGGCACATCCCGAATGATCGGGATGCAGGTGTGTCGCGATCACATGTGTTGCGGGTTCGCCGCGCATGACATCCGTGAATGTCCTCTGCCAGACGTCGCGGGTCCTGCCAGTGTCGATGCCCGTATCGACCACCACCCAGCCGCCCGAGTCACGCAGCAGCCACAGGTTGATATGATCCAGTGAAAAAGGCAGCGGCATGCGCAGCCAGCGAATTCCGTCGTTGAGCCCGAGTGTCTCGGCTGGTTCCGGACAACGGATGTCCGCGTACTCGATCTTGGTCATGGCGCCATCATGGCACGGGCAACGGTGAATTGCGTCAGGGCCCGTGCGCGCGGATCTTCGCGCCGACAGCGCTCGGGCGCGGCGTGACGCCGGCGACTCTGTGGCCATGCGCCGGCATGGGGATCGAACGCGTCAGGCGGCCTTGTCGAGACCGCTCCCGAGGGAGCCGAGTTCGTCCTGAATGCGCTGCCGAATCTCCTCGACCGATTGCGCCTTGACCGGCCCGTAACCCCTGATGTCCTGGTAGTGCCGCAGGATGCGTGCCGCGTCTTCGACGTTGCCGGCACCGAGCCGACCGAGCAGCGTGTCGAGCGTCTGCTCGAATTCCACGATCAGCGCGCGCTCCATGCGTCGCTCCGCCGTGTAGCCGAACAGGTCGAACGGCGTGCCCCGCAGGCGACGCAGACCTGCGAGCAACCGGAAAAGCGGCAGTATCCAGCTGCCGAACTCGCGCTTGCGAGGGCGGCCCCGTGCATCCCTGCCCGTATTCAAAATCGGCGGGGCAAGATGAAACCGTATGTTCGCATCACGGCCATAGTCGCGCCTGAGCGAATCGAGGAACGAAGTTCGTGCATGCAGGCGCGCGACCTCGTATTCGTCCTTGTAGCTCAACAGCCGGAATCCCGATATGGCGGACTCGCGGAGCAGCGCATCGCCGCCGTCGATCCCGGCAGCCGCGGCGCGAACCTTGCGCGTCATTTCGAGATAGCGGTCGGCAAGCGCCTCGTCCTGGTATTCGACGAGGAAGGCCCGCCTGCGCTCGATCATCGCGTCCAGCGTCTCTTCTTCAGCGTCTGCATGCGTGCCGAGCAGATCGTCGATGGACTCGGGATTGGCAGCCGCGATGCGGCCAAGCATGAATGCACGTTTGTTCTGTTCGACCTTGACGCCATTGAGCTCGATCGCGCGCGCGAGCGCCGCCGCGGATAGCGGCACGAGGCCCAGCTGCCAGGCGTAGCCGACCATCAGAACGTTGGCGTAGATCGTGTCGCTCATCAGCCTGCGCGCGAGCAGGCTGGCATCGACGGTTCGCAGCCTGTCCTCGCCGAGCGCCCTGGCAATAGCCGCAACGCGCAGGTCCGCGTGCAGGTCGGCGTCGCGTCGTCGCACGAAATCACCGGTTGGCATCTCGGCCGTGTTGAGCACGGCGCGCGTGTGGTTATGCCGATACGTCGAAGACGCCTTGGGTGAAGAACTCACGACGAGGTCGCACGCGATCAGGGCGTCCGCGCTGCCGCGTTCGATGCGCACCTGGTGAATATCGGCGGGACGATTCGCGATGCGCAGGTAACTCAGGACGGGTCCGAATTTCTGGGCGAAGCCCATGAAGTCCAGCTCGCTCGCCCCTTTGCCCTCGAGATGCGCCGCCATCGTGATCAGCGCGCCGACCGTGATGACGCCGGTTCCGCCGACACCGGTGACGAGCAGGTCGTAGCAGCTGTCGATGGCAGGGATCGTGGGTTCGGGCAGTGCTTCGCCGATGGCATCGATGCGTGCGGCAATGCCGGCATCCGCCTGCGGCCGCTGAATGCGTCCTTGTATCGTGACGAAGCTCGGGCAGAAGCCGTTGATGCAGGAATAGTCCTTGTTGCAGCTATCCTGATCGATCTGCCGCTTGCGTCCAAAAGGCGTTTCCCTGGGCACGACCGACAGGCAATTCGACTCAACGGAACAGTCACCGCAGCCCTCGCAGACGAGATCGTTGATGACGACGAACCGGTTCGGGTCCTCGAGTTTGCCGCGCTTGCGCCGCCGCCGCTTTTCGGTTGCGCAGGTCTGCGCATAGATCAATACCGTCACGCCCCTGATGTCGCGAAGTTCGCGCTGCACGGCGTCCAGGTCGCGACGGTGCGAGATGGTCGTACCGGCAGGAAAATCGCCGGCGCTGAACACTTCAGGCGTGTCGGAGACGAGCGCTATGCGGCTGACGCCTTCGGCCCGAACAGAATGGGCGATACTCTGCACGGTCAGCGGGCCATCCACGGGCTGGCCGCCGGTCATTGCCACGGCATCGTTGTAGAGAATCTTGTAGGTGATGTTCGTGTCGGCCGCGATTGCCTGGCGGATGGCCAGCGAGCCCGAGTGGTAGAACGTCCCGTCGCCGAGATTCTGGAATACATGCTGCCCGCCATTCCATTTCGAACGTGGAATCCAGTTGACGCCTTCGCCGCCCATCTGGATCAGGCCGTCGGTATCGCGTTCCATCCAGCTCGCCATGAAATGACAGCCGATGCCTGCCAGCGCATGGGATCCCTCGGGTACCCGGGTCGAGGTGTTGTGCGGGCAGCCAGAGCAGAAGTAGGGCATGCGTTTCGCGCCGGCGATCTCGATGAGCGTCGTGACCGACTTTTCCAGCGCCGCGGCGCGCTGCCGGAATCGATCGCCGCCAAATTCGTGATCGAGGCGACGCGCCACGATGGGTGCGAGCTGCAGCGGCGACAGTTCGCCGACCCAGGGCACCAGGCGCGCGCCGTTCTCGTCCGACTTGCCGACCATGCGCTTCGGTTTGCGCCCCGGGTAATCGTAAAAGTATTCCTTGAACTGGCTTTCGATGATGCCGCGCTTCTCCTCGACCACGAGGACTTCGTGCTTGTTCTTGACGAACTCGAGCGCCCCGTGCGGCTCCAGCGGCCAGACCATGCCGACCTTGTAGACATCGATGCCGGTCCGACGCGCTTCCTCAGCGTCGATCCCGAGCAGGCGCAGCGCTTCCATCAGGTCGAGGTGACCTTTGCCCGTCGTCACGATGCCGAAGCGCGCATCCGGCACGTCGAAGATCTTGCGGTCGATCGGGTTTGCGGCCGCGAAAGCAATCGTGGCGGCCTTCTTGGCCTCGAGGCGTTCCTCGATCTGCGGTCCCGGGAAGTCGGGCCAACGGTAATGCAGCCCGCCGGGCGGCGCGACGAAATTCTCAGGCATCACGAATTGCGGCAAGGACGGCAACTCGAACGACAGGGCCGATTCGACCGTTTCCGAAATGGCTTTGAATCCCACCCACATGCCGGAAAAGCGCGACAGCGCGATGCCGTAAAGACCGAACTCGAGATACTCGGCCACGCTGGCCGGGTTCAGGTGCGGCATCATGAAGGTCAGGAACGCGACGTCGGACTGGTGCGGCATCGACGACGAGATGCAGCCGTGATCGTCGCCGGCCACAACCAGCACGCCGCCGTGTGGTGAGCTGCCGTAGGCATTGCCGTGCTTCAAAGCATCGCCGGCGCGATCGACGCCGGGGCCCTTGCCGTACCAGATGCCGAACACGCCGTCGACCTCGCGGCCCGGATCGGTCTCGACCTGTTGCGAGCCGAGAATCGCAGTCGCGGCGAGGTCTTCGTTGACCGCGGGCAGGAACTCGATGCCGTTTTCCTCGAGCAGCTGTTGCGCGCGCCAGAGCTCTAGATCGACCATGCCGAGCGGCGACCCGCGATAGCCGCTGATGAAACCGGCCGTGTTGAGCCCCGCCGCGCGATCGAGCGCGCGTTGCATGAGTGGTATCCGGACCAGCGCCTGGGTGCCGGACAGCAGCACCCGGCCGGTCTCGCGTCGGTAGCGGTCGGCCAGTTCGTAGGCATCGAGGGGGGCGGCAGGCGTGCTCGGGTTGACGGCGTCCATGGGTGCTTCGGTGCAAAACGGGCCCACAGTGTGGCAGAAATTCGGCGAGAGCGGATGCCGATCATCCCGTGTTTTGCACTAAAAATGAAAAATCATTACAAAAAATTCGAGAAAAATGGCAAAATATTGCGGTTTTCACAAGATTGTCGAACGATGAGACTCGAGAACAAGGACCGGCGCATCCTCGCGGAGCTGCAGCGTGACAGCCGGCTGACCATGCAGGAACTCGGCGAAAGGGTCGGCATGTCGAGTTCGGCGTGCTGGCGCCGCGTCCGCGCACTCGAGGAAGCCGGGGTGATCGACCGCTACGCTGTCATCGCGAATACGCGCAAGGCGGGTTTCGGGCTGTCATCGATCGTGCATGTCTCCCTGGCCCGCCACGAACAGAAAAACGTCGACAATTTCGTTCGCGAGGTGCTGCGCCATCCGGAAATACTCGAGTGCTTCGCGACCAGCGGCGAGGCAGACTTCCATCTGCGCGTCGTTGTCGAGGACATCGATGCCTACAATGCCTTTCTCGACAATTTCATCTTCCGCCTGCCCGGCGTTTCCCAGGTGCGCTCGAACATCGTGCTGAAGGAAATCAAGACCGATACGGCATTGCCCTTCGACAAGGAGTAGACGTGTTCCGGATTCGAGTTGTTACCTGCATGGCCATCCTGCTGTGCGTCACGCCGGCCGCGGCCGAGTACGATGAACTGACGGCATTCGTCGAGCGCGGCATGGATCTCTGGCATACGCCCGGTGCGGCGGTTGCGGTGGTCAGCGACGAGGAGGTCTTCGTCATGCAGGGCGTGGGCGTCACCTCGGTCGATGCACCCGTACCCGTCGACGAGCACACGCTGTTCGCCATCGCCTCGACGACGAAGGCGATGGCCACGTTCGGCGTGCTGATGCTCGCGGACGACGGCAAGTTGAACCTCGACGACCCGGTGACGAAGTACATCACGGAACTGCGGTTCATCGATGACACGATGAACCGGGAAATCACGATTCGCGACCTGCTGGCGCACCGCACTGGCCTGCCGTCGACTGACTGGTGGGAATTTGCGCATGACATGCCGCTGGACGAACAGATCTGGCGGTTGCGATTCGTCGCACGTGAAGCGCCGTCGCGATCTCGCCTGATTTACCAGAACACGATGTTTTCGCTGCTCAGTGTACTGATCGAGCGGGTGGAAGGCCGGCCGTGGCATGAATTCATCACCGAGGAGCTATGGGGTCCTGTCGGTATGCGCGAAACGTTTCCTTCGCGCGCCGACATTCCGGAAGGTTCGGTACATGTCTGGCCGCATTTCTACCTCGGCGGCAAGGTGTCGGTGGTGGCATGGGATCTGCCGCCCGGGTTACGCGACCCGGCCGGTTCGGTGTGGTCCTCGGTCCACGACATGGCGCTGTGGGCGCAATTCCTGCTGCGCGGCGGCGTGACCGCGGACGGTCAACGGCTGCTGTCCGCGGAACGTTTCGACGAGATGTTCGAGCCCGCGCAGCTCGCGAGCCCGGCGGACTTCTATCCGACCGTGGAACTGACTCGCCCGCACTGGCGTACTTATGGTCTCGGCTGGTTCCAGCAGGATTTCCAGGGTCGCGCGATCGACTTTCACACGGGCAGCCTCGGTGGCCTGATCGCAATCATCGGGCTCGATCGCGCCGCGCGGCGCGCTGTCGTCATGCTCGGCAATCGCGATCATGCGGAGTTCCGGCACGCGGTTCTCTGGGAGGTCATGGATACGGGGCCGGCAGACCGGGACTGGAACCAGGAAGTGTTCGATCTCTACGGGCGCCTGCAGGCGGCCCAGGCCGAGGAGCGAGAAGCGCTGCACGCATCCCGGCGCAAGGGGACGCGCACGAGCCTGCCGCTCGGTGATTTCGCGGGGCGCTACGCGAGCAACGCATTCGGCGAGGTCGAGGTCTCGGTGGACGGCAAGGAGCTGGTCGCGCAAACGGCGTTGCACGAACTACGGTTCAGCCACTGGCACGACAATGTCTTCCTGTGGAAATTCGAGCAGTGGGACTTCGAATCCCTCGTCGAATTCCGCATCGGCAACGACGGCGTCGTGCAGTCGCTCGAGATGCTCGGGCAACGACTCGATCGCGTCGCCGGTGACTAGGCCGCGTCGATAATCCCGTTCAGCGTCGCGCTCGGCCGCATGGCCGCTGTGGCCAGCGCGTCGTCGGGCTGGTAATAGCCGCCGATATCGACGGGGCCGCCCTGCACGGCAATCAGGTCTTCGACGATTTTCGCTTCATTGTCGGCGAGCGCCCTGGCCAGCGGCGCGAACTGCGCCCGCAGCTCGGCATCCGTGGACTGCTCCGCGAGTTCCTGTGCCCAGTAAAGCGCGAGATAGAAGTGGCTGCCGCGGTTGTCGATCTCGCCCGTGCGGCGCGACGGCGACTTGCCGTTCTCGAGCAGCCTTTCGGTCGCCGCCTCGAGCGTCTTGACGAGCACGCCGGCTTTGCCGTTGTCGTCACGCAGCGCGATGCTCTCGAGCGCGGCGCCCAGCGCGAGGATTTCTCCGAGCGAATCCCAGCGCAGGTGATTCTCCTCGACGAACTGCTTGACGTGCTTGGGTGCCGAGCCGCCCGCACCCGTTTCGAACAGGCCGCCGCCGGCGAGCAGCGGCACGATCGACAGCATTTTGGCGCTGGTGCCGAGTTCCATGATCGGGAACAGGTCCGTCAGGTAGTCGCGCAGGATGTTGCCCGTGACCGAGATGGTGTCCTTGCCGCGGATGATGCGCTCCAGGGAATAACGCATCGCACGGGTCTGCGACATGATCTGGATGTTGAGGCCCTCGGTGTCATGACTGGGAAGGTATTTGCGGACTTTCCTGATCAGCTCGGCTTCGTGCGGCCGGTACTCGTCGAGCCAGAACACCGCCGGCATGCCGGACTGGCGTGCACGCGTGACGGCAAGCTTGATCCAGTCCTGGATCGGCCCGTCCTTGACCTGGCAGGTGCGCCAGATGTCGCCCTTTTCGACGTTGTGCTCGAACAGCACCTTGCCCTGGTCGTCGATGACGCGGGCAATGCCGTCTTCGGGGATCTCGAAGGTCTTGTCGTGCGAGCCGTATTCCTCGGCCTTCTTGGCCATCAGGCCGACGTTGGGCACCGTGCCCATCGTTGACGGATCGAACGCGCCGTGGGTCTTGCAGAAGTTGATGATCTCCTGGTAGATGCGGGCGAACGTGCTTTCCGGGATGACGGCCTTCGTGTCCTTCGGGCGGCCATCCGGCCCCCACATCTTGCCGCCGTTGCGGATCATTGCGGGCATCGATGCGTCGACGATGACATCGCTCGGCACGTGGAAATTCGAGATGCCCTTGGCTGAATCGACCATCGCGACCTCCGGCCGGTGCTCGTGGCACGCGTGCAGGTCCTCGATGATCTCCTCGCGCAGCGTTCCGGGCAGCGTTTCGATTTTTTCGTACAGGTCGCTCAGTCCGTTGTTGACGTTGACGCCGAGTTCCTCGAACAGCTTGCCGTGCTTGGCGAAGGCATCCTTGTAGAAGACCTTGACGGCATGGCCGAATACGATCGGATGGGAGACCTTCATCATCGTCGCCTTGACGTGCAGCGAGAACATCACACCCGTTTCGTAGGCGTCCTGCATCTGCTCTTCGTAGAAATCGCAGAGCGCCTTCTTGCTCATGAACATGCTGTCGATGATCTCGCCTTCCTCGAGCTCGATCTTCGGCTTCAGCGTGAGCGTCTTGCCACGCTTTGTTTCCAGCACCATCGATACGCTGCAGGCGCGGTCCATGGTTTTGGATTTCTCGCCCGAGTAGAAATCCCCGCCGTGCATGTGCGACACATGGGAGCGCGACGCCTGGCTCCATTTTTCCATCGAGTGAGGGTGTTTCTGCGCGAAGCGTTTCACCGCTGCAGGTGCGCGGCGATCCGAGTTGCCTTCGCGGAGAACCGGGTTGACGGCGCTGCCGAGGGCTTTCCCATAGCGTTTGTGAATGGCTTTTTCCTCGTCGGTCTCCGGATCGTCCGGGTAGTCCGGCACGGCGTAGCCCTTCGACTGGAGTTCCTCGACGGCGGCCTTGAGCTGGGGTACCGACGCGCTGATGTTCGGCAGCTTGATGATGTTGGTGTCCGGGTGTTGCGTGAGCTCGCCGAGCTCCGCGAGGTTATCCGAAACCCGTTGATCAGGCTCGAGAAAATCCGAAAATTCGGCGAGGATTCGGGCAGCCACCGAGATATCGCTGGCTGTGAGTTCGATGCCCGCGGGCTTCAGAAACTTGCGAAAAACCGGTAACAGCGAATAGGTAGCGAGGAGGGGGGCTTCGTCCGTCAGCGTATAAAATATGTTCGACTTCTTTGTGCTCATGCGCCTGATTCCGGTGGTTGTTGGTGCCGCGCCGTTCGCGAGCGGGATTCGGCCCCTATTGTGAAGTCAACGGAGACTGCACGACAAGCAAGCCGATGTACATCGGTGGATACCGCAGGGACCGTTTCATGCCGGCTCGCAGCATCGGCCTACGACAAAGCGTCCCGTGAACGGCTCTGGCCCTGGCTCATCCTGCCGCGGCAATCGCGCCGATGATCGTGTTCAGCGTCGCGCTCGGCCGCATCGCGGCCGTCGCCAGCGCGTCATCGGGCTGGTAGTAGCCGCCGATATCTACCGGCTCGCCCTGCGCAGCGTTCAATTCGGCGACGATCGTGGTTTCGTTGTCCGCCATCGCCTTCGCCGGACCGGCGAAGCGGGCCGCGAGCGCCGGGTCATCTTCGTTCGCTGCAAGCGCCTCTGCCCAGTACAACGCGAGATAGAAATGACTGCCGCGATTGTCGATCTCGTTGACCTTTCGCGACGGCGCCTTGTTCTCGTCCAGGTACCGCGCATTCGCCCGATTGAGTGCGTCGGCGATGATGCGCGCCTGCTTGCTGCCGGTCTTGTAAGCGAGGTCCTCGATCGACACCGCCAGCGCGAGAAATTCGCCGAGCGAGTCCCAGCGCAGGTGTCCCTCCTTCAGGAACTGCTGCACGTGCTTGGGCGCCGAGCCTCCGGCGCCGGTCTCGTAGAGCCCGCCGCCCGCGAGCAGCGGAACGATCGAGAGCATCTTGGCGCTCGTGCCGAGTTCCAGGATCGGGAACAGGTCGGTCAGATAGTCACGGAGCACGTTGCCGGTCACCGAGATCGTGTCCTGGCCCGCCTTGACGCGCTCCAGCGTCATGCGCATGGCCTCGACGGGCGCCGCGATGCGGATGTCGAGATTCTCGGTGTCGTGTTCGGCGAGATAGCGCCTGACGTCGGCGATCAGGTTGGCGTCGTGGGCGCGATTTTCGTCAAGCCAGAAGATCGCAGCCGAGCCCGTGGCGCGGGCGCGCATCACGGCAAGCTTGACCCAGTCACGGATCGGCAGGTCCTTCGTCTGGCACATGCGCCAGATGTCGCCGGCCTCGACCGTGTGCTGCATCACCACGTTGTCGGCATCATCGACGACGCGCACGATGCCGTCCGCCGCGATTTCGAAGGTCTTGTCGTGCGAGCCGTACTCCTCGGCTTTCTGCGCCATCAGCCCGACGTTGCAGACGTTGCCCATCGTGCGAACGTCGAAGGCGCCATGGTCTTTGCAGAACTGGATGATTTCCGCATAGATGCCCGCGTAGCAGCGGTCGGGGATCACCATCTTCGTGTCCTGCAGCTTGCCGTCGGGTCCCCACATCTTCCCCGAGGAACGGATCGCCGCGGGCATCGAGGCATCGATGATGACGTTGCTCGGCACGTGCAGGTTGGTGATGCCCTTGTCAGAGTCGACCATCGCCTGCGGCGGCCTGTTTGCATACACCGCGTCCAGGTCGGTCTCGATCGCCTCGCGCTGGTCGCGAGGCAGCGATTCGATCTTTGCGTAGACGTCGCCGATACCGTTGTCGGGATCGACGCCGAGCTGCGCGAATACGGCGGCATGCCTGTCGAAGACTTCGGCGTAGTAGGCCTTCACGCAATGGCCGAACATGATGGGGTCCGAGACTTTCATCATGGTGGCCTTGAGATGCAGCGAGAACAGCACGCCCTGTTCCCTGGCCGATTCGATCTCCGCGTCGTAGAACGCGCGCAGCTTGCGACAGTTCATCACGGACGCATCGATGACGTCCCGCTCGAGAACAGGGATGCTGTCCCGCAGCGCCGTGGTCGCGCCGTCGGCGGCGACGTGCTCGATGCGCAGGGCGCCGGCCCCGCCAACGACGAAAGACTGCTCGCTGCCGTAGAAATCCCCGTCGTCCATATGCGCCACGTGCGATTTCGAGTCGCTGCTCCACGCGCCCATCGAATGCGGGTTGTTCCTTGCAAAGTTCTTCACGGCCATCGCGACACGCCGATCCGAGTTGCCTTCGCGAAGCACGGGATTGACCGCGCTACCGAGTACGGCGGCATAGCGCTTGCGGATCGCCCGTTCCTCGTCGTTTTTCGGTTCCTCGGGATAGTCCGGGATATCGTAGCCTTTCGACTGCAGCTCACGGATCGCATCGTTGAGCTGCGGAATCGAGGCGCTGATGTTCGGCAGCTTGATGATGTTGGCTTCCGGCGTCTGCGCGAGTCGGCCGAGTTCCGCGAGATGGTCGGGAATGCGCTGCGCCTCGGTGAGCTTGTCCGGGAAGTTCGCAATGATGCGTCCGGCCAGCGAGATGTCACGCGTCTCGACGACGATGCCTGCCGCCTCGGTGAACGCGTTGACGATGGGCAGCAGCGAGTAGGAGGCCAGGGCCGGCGCTTCGTCGGTTTTCGTCCAGATGATCTTCGCCGTCGTCATGCGATTCCCTTGTCGTTTTGCTGCGAGGATTGGATTGCGCGGCCAGTGCGCGCGGCCGGCATTATAAAGGCATGGGGAATAATTCGCAGGTACGAAAAATTCCTATTACTAAACAGTCACTTGTGCCTATCCGCTAACCGTGGCCCAGTGCTCGTCGGTCGCGACCATCGTCAGTACGTCGTACTGGGCGACGCTATCGCCGTGCTGGTTGGTGACCTCGGTGTCCCAGCGGACCTCGCCGTAGCCGCTGCCGGCCCTGAGCGTCTTCTGCTTGCAGGTCAGGCGTACCCTGAGGCTGTCGCCGTAGTTGACGGGTTTCGCGAATCGCAGATCGTCGACGCCGTAGTTTGCGAGCACGGGTCCGAAATCGGGGTCGACAAAAAGCCCCGCGGCGAACGAGACGATCAGGTAGCCGTGCGCGACCCGACCGTCGAAGAACGGGTTTTTCGCGGCCGCTTCTTCGTCGGTGTGGGCATAGAAACGGTCTCCGGTGAACTCGGCAAAGTGTTCGATATCCGCGAGCGTGACTTCCCGCGAGTCCGTGACGAGCGTGTCGCCGATCTCGAGTTGCTCGAAGGTCTTGCGGAACGGATGCACGCCGGCATCCTTTTGCTCCGCACCGCGGATCCAGCGGTTGCCGAGGACGGTCAGCGTCTGCGGCGAACCCTGGATCGCCGTCCTCTGCATGTAGTGCATCACGCCGCGAATGCCGCCGAGTTCCTCGCCGCCGCCGGCCCGGCCCGGGCCGCCATGCACGAGGTGCGGCAGCGGCGAGCCATGGCCGGTTGACTCACCGGCGCAGTGGCGGTTGATGACGACCATCCGTCCATGCCACGCGGCGGTGCCGAGCACGAGTTCGCGTGCGACCGTGTCGTCGTTGGTGACGATCGACCCGGCAAGGCTGCCGTCACCACGGCGCGCGAGTTCGATCGCTTCGTCGAGGCCGTTGTACGGCAGGATCGTGCTGACAGGACCGAACGCTTCCACGGCGTGTACGGCCGTGGCCGCAAACGGTTTGTCGCAGTGCAGCAGCGTAGGCGAATAAAACGCGCCCTTGTCCGCGTCGGCATCGATCACGTCGAAATCGACATTGCCGCCGTACACGACTTTCGCCTGCTGCGACAATTCGTGGACTCGGTCGCGCACTTCGTTGCGCTGGCCGTGGCTTGCAAGCGCGCCCATCGTCACGTCCGGGTTCGACGGATTGCCGACGCGAATGTCACGCAGCGCCGCCGTCAGGGCCGCGATCAACTCCGCAGAAATTGCGGCCGGCGCAATGACGCGACGTATCGCCGTGCATTTCTGGCCGGCTTTCACCGTCATTTCCCGGACGATTTCCCGGACGTAGAGATCGAATTCCGGTGTCCCGGGGCCCGCATCCGGGCCGAGGATCGATGCGTTGAGCGAATCCGTTTCGGCAGTGAACGCCACCGACTCGGCGATCACGCGTGGGTGCTGCTGCAGGAATTCAGCCGTCGATTTCGAACCCGTAAACGCGATCGTGTCCTGGCAGCCAAGATGATCGAACAGGTTGCCAAGACCGCCGCAGACGAGTTGCAGCGCCCCCGCCGGGAGAATCCCCGATTCGGCAATTCGGCGCACCATGCGTTCGGTCAGGTAGGCCGTGCTCGAGGCCGGCTTGACGATGGCCGGCACGCCTGCGAGCAAGGTCGGTGCCAGCTTTTCGAGCATGCCCCAGCAGGGAAAGTTGAATGCGTTGATGTGAACGGCCGCGCCCTGTTTCGGTACACAGATATGCTGGCCGACAAAAGTGCCGTTGCGCGACAGGGCTTCGGTGGGTCCGTCGAGATAGACGAAGTCATTCGGCATCTCACGCCGGCCCTTGCTCGAATAGACGAACAGCGTGGAAATTCCACCGTCGATATCGATCCAGCTGTCGCCGCGCGTGGCGCCGGTTTTCGTCGAGAGCGCGTAGAGCTCCTCTTTGTGCTCCGACAGGTATTTTGCGAGCGCCTTGAGCATGTCGGCTCGCTCGTGAAACGTGTATCGCCTGAGATTCGGTCCACCGACGTTGCGCGCATGCGAGAGCAGGCCGGCGAAATCGAGGCCGTCACTCGTGATCCGGGCAACGGGCTTCCCGGTAACGGCGCTCGACAGCGTGGTGCCGTCGCCGTCGCCCTCTACCCACTGGTCCATCACGAGGTTGCCGAGTTTCATTGGGAACTCCTGGCGCAGTCATGCGCGGCGAGACACAAAACGGGAATTACATTAGATTATGTATTCATGAATTCTACGTCCCGACCGGATCAAATCCAATGAATGACCATGAGACGGCCAAGCGCTGCGCGGAAACGATGCTTGCGAGGGACGCCTCGACACCCGCGCTCGGCATCCGGATCGACGTGACCGAAGCCGGAAATGCCAGCGCCTGCATGCGTGTTCGTGACGACATGGTGAACGGCCACGGCGTTTGTCATGGCGGGCTGGTCTTTGCGCTGGCAGACACGGCGTTTGCGTTCGCCTGTAATACTTACGATCGAGTCACCGTCGCGGCTGGCGCAACGATCGAGTTCGTCAGGCCGGCGCGGACCGGTGACGAGCTCGTTGCCACGGCGCACGAGGTGCATCGCGGGCGCCGTTCGGGTTACTACGACGTGCGCGTCGTCAACCAGCATGGCGAACTCGTCGCGCTGTTCAGGGGGCGATCGGTCGCGAGAGACGAGCCGATCCTTGGAACCTGAAGCGCCACGCGCTGTCTGGAATGACGTAAACTATCCGGCAACAGGGATTCCAACCCCCCGGGGGCATACCAATGTATACGCAGGGCCTTGACCAGCAACATGGCGCCGCAACGGGGCGGCATGGCGAAGAGACTGCCGCACAGCTGGACGCGTTCCAGGCGCGCATCGACGATGAGGAAAAGATCGAGGCGAAGGACTGGATGCCCGAGGCCTATCGCCGCACGCTCGTTCGGCAGATTTCGCAACATGCGCATTCCGAAATCATCGGCATGCAGCCCGAAGGCAACTGGCTGACGCGGGCGCCGACGCTGAAGCGCAAGGCGATTCTGCTCGCGAAGGTCCAGGACGAGGCCGGTCACGGCCTGTACCTCTACAGCGCTGCCGAAACGCTGGGCGTGTCCCGTGACCAGATGGTGGCGGACCTGCTGTCGGGCAAGGCAAAGTACTCGAGCATATTCAACTATCCGACGCTCACCTGGGCGGACATCGGCGCGATCGGCTGGCTCGTGGATGGTGCCGCGATCATGAACCAGATTCCGCTGTGTCGTTGCTCCTACGGCCCTTATTCGCGCGCCATGATTCGCGTCTGCAAGGAAGAGAGTTTCCACCAGCGGCAGGGGTTCGAAATCATGCTGACGCTGTGTCGCGGCAGCGAGGCGCAGAAAGCGATGGCGCAGGATGCGCTGAATCGCTTCTGGTGGCCCTCGCTGATGATGTTCGGGCCGAACGATTCGAATTCGAAACATTCGGCGCAGTCGATGGCCTGGAAGATCAAGCGATTCTCGAATGACGAGTTGCGGCAGAAGTTTGTCGACATCACGGTGCCGCAGGCCGAATTCCTGGGACTCAGCATTCCGGACGACGGCCTGCGCTTCGACGAGGAGAGCGGCCACTACCGGTTCTCCGAAATCGACTGGACTGAATTCAACGAGGTACTGGCGGGCAATGGTCCCTGTAACCGCCAGCGCATGGCGAAACGTCGCGCTGCTCAAGAAGACGGCGCGTGGGTGCGCGAAGCTGCGCGCGCGTATGCCGAGAAACGATCTTCTGCAGCCGCTGCCGCCTGAGGAATCGATCATGTCAAAACAGGAATGGCCGCTCTACGAAGTTTTTATCCGCAGTCGCTCGGGACTCGCGCACCGGCACGCCGGCAGCGTGCATGCGGCCGACGACCAGATGGCGCTCGACCACGCGCGCGATACCTACACGCGCCGCAAGGAAGGCGTCAGTATCTGGGTCGTGCGATCCGACCGGATCGTCGCGTCGGACCCGGCCGAAACGGCGTCATTTTTCGAGCCGGCCGAGGACAAGATCTACCGTCATCCGACGTTTTATGAAATTCCGGACGAGGTGGAAAACCTGTGAGCCCCACCGAGATCATCGCGGCCTACACGACCAGGCTGGGCGACAACGCGCTCGTTCTGGGGCAGCGCCTGATCGAACTCGTCGCCAGCGGCCCGGAACTCGAGGAAGAACTCGCCAACGCCAATTTTGCGCTCGATTACATCGGGCAGGCGCGCATGTTCTA
>DATCZJ010000088.1:0-2546 GCA_036525955.1 Woeseiaceae bacterium
CGAGCTGTTGAGCAGCGAGGAAGACTCCGGTTTCGCGACAGCCATCGCGCCCCGTGCGTTCGTATTTCCTGCGGACCACGGCCCGCACCCCGGGTTTCGCAACGAGTGGTGGTACGTCACCGGCAATCTCGACGGCGATGGCGGCAGGCGCTTCGGCTTCGAGCTGACTATATTTCGGTTCGCGTTGGCACCGACTCTTTTGACAGCGGCATCGAGCTGGCGCAGCAACCAGGTTTACATCGCGCACTTTGCCGTGACCGACGCCGGTCGCGAACGTTTCTATACGGCAGAGCGTTACTCGCGGGGCGCGCTCGGGCTTGCAGGCGCGAGCGCTGATCCGTTCCGAGTCTGGATCGACGACTGGGAAATAGCCATGGAAGAACCGGGACAGCCGGAGCAATGGCGGCTGCGGGCGTCCGATGCCGAGTTTGCGCTCGACGTCGCGCTCACCGCTGCGAAACCACCCGTGCTGAATGGCATCGACGGGCTTTCGCAGAAATCGGCCGAGCCGGGGAATGCGTCCTACTACTATTCCATCACCCGTTGGCAAACCGAGGGTTCGCTGCGTATCGGCGAAGACGCGTTCCGCGTGTCGGGCCTGTCCTGGCTCGATCGCGAGTGGAGCAGCAGCGCGCTTGCTTCGGACCAACTCGGCTGGGACTGGTTCGCGCTGCAGTTATCCGACGGCAGCGAACTGATGTTCTACAACCTGCGCAAGCTGGACGGCAGCCAGGACGAGCACAGCGCAGGCACGTGGATCAGTGTCGACGGTACGTCGACACATATCGATCGCGACGACATGGATATCGAGGTCATCGACACCTGGGACAGTCCGGAGGGCGGACGATATCCGTCGGCGTGGGTGTTGCGAGTACCGGACCGGGGTCTCTCGCTGGAGATTCGCCCGGTCATGGCCGACCAGGAGCTGTTCACGACGGTGCGCTACTGGGAGGGCGCGGTCGACGTACAGGGCCAACGGCACGGGTCGCCCGTCGAGGGCCGCGGCTACGTGGAACTGACGGGTTACGCTGAATAGGTCTCGGTTCCGGAACCGCTCCTACGGTAGCGCATTGATATCAGACGGTTTCCGACAGGCTCGCGGCGAGCGCTTCCCAGCTCGTTACCGGCAATTCGCAATGCGTGCCGAGGCAGCGGTAGGCGACGGTATCGCCGTCTACGGCGGCGCGGTCGGCGAGCGCGCCCGGCAATGATTGCTCGTCGCGGCCGATGGCGAACACGAGGCGCCGTGGCGCATACAGCTTCGCCGCAGCGTCTCGCCAGCGGCCGATTTCATCCTTATCGCCGCGGATGATCACGATCTCCGGGTGATGCAGATACTCCTCGAGTGCCGTCAACAACGTGACGTGGCCGTGCGCGTACTCGTCCATCGCGCGCCAGGCAGTACGCAAGGTTCGCTCGGCAGCATCCAGGTAGTGGGTTTCTCCCAAAAGAAATCCGAGACGCTGCAGTGCTAGCGCGGCGATGCCGTTGCCTGATGGCACGGATTCATCGGCCAGCGGTTTCGGCCGGTGGATGAGTTCCTCGTGGTCGTTCGCCGTGAAGAAGAAACCGCCGCTGGCTGTGTCCTCGAAGTTTTCCAGCAGCGTATCGGCAAGGGTGACGGCAAATTGCAGGTGTTCACTCGACCACCGCGCTTGAAGTAATTCCAGTAGCGCGTCGAGCAGGAAGGCGTGGTCGTCGAGGTAGGCGGGAAAGCGCGCTTCGCCGTCCTTGTAGCTCGCGAGCAGGCGGCCGTCGACGAACAGCGTGGCGCGAATGAAATCGACGGCCCGGACAGCTGCCTCGACGAGATCCTCGCGCTCCAGCGCGCGGCCAGCAATCGCGAGGCCGCGGATTGCGAGGGCGTTCCACGCGGTCAGTTGTTTCTCATCGCGCCCCGGGGGGATGCGGCCGGCTCTTGCTTTCAGCAACGCCTGCTTGCCGCGCTCGATCACGGCGAGGACGTCGTCTTCTGCGAGCCCCGCATCCGCCGCGATATCCTGAATCGAGCGGCGCACAGTGAGGTGCCAGCGTCCCTCGAAATTCGCGGGCTCATCGAGGCCGAAGCGGCCCGCGAAGACGGCGTAGTCCGCCGCATCAAGCAGCTCCTGGACCTCGTCGGGCGTCCACAGGTAGTAGAGCCCTTCCTCGCCTTCCGAGTCGGCATCGCGCGTGGCATAAAAACCGCCTTGCGGCGACTGCATGTCCGAGAGCATCCAGTTCGCGGTCGCGTTAGCCACGGCTGCAAAGTCTTCGTCGCCGGTTGCAACGTATGCCTGGGCGTAAAGCGCCAGCAACGGGCCGTTGTCGTACAGCATCTTCTCGAAGTGCGGGATCTGCCAGTAGCGGTCCACCGAGTAACGGCAGAACCCGCCGCCGACATGATCGAACAGTCCTCCGTCCGCCATGCGCGTTAGCGTCAGGGTCGCCATGTACAACGCGTCGAGATCCGGTTCATCGCTGCTGGCCGAATCGCGCCAATGCCTGAGCAGCCGGTCGATCGTCGTCGGGTGCGGGAACTTCGGCGCACTGCCGAAGCCGCCATA
>DATCZJ010000089.1:0-3732 GCA_036525955.1 Woeseiaceae bacterium
TCGCTCTGGCTCGTGGGCCAGCTCGCGGTGGTCGGACCGGCACGCCGCGCGAGCAATATCACGCCCGCGATCGCGACGCGCTCGAGCTGAACGCTTGTTCGCCCTGTGCGGGCCCGGCAATAACGGGTCCGCGCAGGGCGCATCGCCTGACCCTCGAAAGACCTCACTGCTGGGCTCACAATGGGCACGTTCGCGGCGGCCGGACGCTCGTTGTCGAACGACAATCGACTACATGATCGAGGTAGAGAACGTCGGCAAGCCAGACCCGCGCGCTGAAGTCGTGCCGAACCAGAGAATCCGATACGGAGCTGGGCGAGCAGACTTTGTCGCTCGCCCGACCCTGTTGCTGATCAGAACGGCCCGTTGACGAGCGTCGGCGAATCCCAGAACGCCGACCAGACGTTCTCGTCCTGCACGTAATAGATCGTGTCGTCGTGCAGATAGGCACGACTGCGGTCCGCGTACGGGAAATCCGTGCTTGCGGGCGGCAGCATGCGGCCCGCCTCGACGAGCGATGCAAGCGCGGGCGTCGCCTTGTCACGAATCTCGAAGAGATGCAGTGCGAGCTCGTAGGTCCAGCTGCCGTTCGAGTCGAAGTACTGGCTCACGGGTACCGTGAAGCGGTCCACGCCATTGATGTCGGCCTGGTAGGTGAACGCGTGGCGATCGTAGCGCGCCTCGCTGTACGCGTTCTGTCCGCCAACGGTCGTGGCACCGCGTGACACCGGCGCCGCGAGGTTGCTGACGTCGAACAGCTCGAGCTTCACGCCACCGGCAGCGCCGGTGCCGAGTCCGAGCAAGAGGTCGTTGCTCACGGGATGCAGGAAGTCCGAGAAGCCCGTCACCTCGAGCTCGCCGGCCACGCGCGGATCGGCGGCGTTGGCGAGGTCGAACACGTACAGCGGATCGATCTGCTGGAACGTCACGGCATAAGCGCGAGCACCGAGGAATCGCACACCGTATAGCTGCTCGTTGGGCTTGCCGATCGGATCGGGTCGCGAGCTGTTCGGCAGCTGCCCCACGATTTCGAGTGCGGGCGCCGTCGCCGATTCGCGCAGGATGTAAAGGCGATGATCGACGAAGTCCGTGCTGCTCATGAGCCATTCCGACGTGAACACGCGCAGGTCGCCCGCGTGCTCGCTCATGCGGAAGTCTGCCTGGCCGCCGCGCCAGACCTGTCCCTGGACGTCGGCTGAACCGCGGTACGTCATGCGGGTACCCGTGAGTGCGAACTTGTGAATGCGCGTCTGCGTGTCGTTCGGCAGCAGGTAGTTCAACACCTGCGGGAAGTACAACGCGTTTTCCGAGACGTAAACGCCGTAGACCTCGTCGTTGTAGCAGGTGTTGACGAACGCCGACGGGTCATCGATCGGCACGGCCGTGACGCTCGTGATCACGGGGTACGGCAGGATGCGATCGTCGTTCGGCAGGTAGCAGTTTTCCGGATCGACGAGCGGCTGCGTGACGCCGTCGATCGTGATCATCGGCAGCAGGTCGTCGAGCGAGACACTCGCGAGCAGCGCTTCGTTTGCCGCGCGCTCCTGTTCGGTCTGCGGGTAGTAAATGAGGCCGGGTACCTGCGGTGCGTAGCGGCTGATGATGTAGACGACATTGCCGATGCGGCGGCTGTCCACGAACACGCCGTCCATCGTCACGTTCGTCTCGAGCACGGGCGCGGCCCGGTCGCTGACATCGTAGAGACGGAAGCCCAGTTTCTCCGGCGCCCAGATCGCGATCTGCGCCCAGGCCTCGCCGTAGCTGCCGTAAAAGGCCTCTGCCGTGAGCGCGAACAGCCGGTCGGTCGCCACGTACATGCCCTGCACCGAGAGGTTCTGCTCGAGCGGGATCGTCGAGACGACCGTGGCCGCGGCGTTTGCCGGGTCGGTCGCGAGAATGCGAATCGAGTCGGCCGGCGTGCCGCCCACAACCATGCCGCCATCGGCCGCCAGAATGTAGCAGCAGCCCATGAAGCGGCGCGGCGCAACATAGAGATGCGCGCCGTCATAGCGCACGACGTCGAATTCGTCGACGTTCTCCTCCTGGGTGTAGGTGCCCGTGAAGTTCCCGCTCTGGCCCGGCGAAGGTGTGGCCGACACCGCAAGCGCATCCTCTGCACCGGCCGGCGGCGGCAGCGTCGTCAGGCTCTCCTTGAGCGCCGCCTCGAGCTCTGCAGCGCTCGTGACGTTTTTCAGCAGACCCGCGGTTGGCGGGTCCGGGTCCGGGTTGGCGGACGGCGACGAGCCGCCGCAGCCCGCCAGCGCCACGACAAGAATAAAGAAGGGTAAAGTAACGGTACGCGAAACAGGTCTCATGGCCCTGCCTCCCCTATGACGATGAAACGCGTCCTGACAGTCTGCGCCGCCGCACTGGCTCTTGCCATAGGGGCTTATGCCGCCTGGCTCGGCGTGCCGCGCCACGACTGGTTCGTCGAACGCACCGGGGTATTGGACAGCGCGCAGGCCACCGCGTTCGAGGCCGACGGCATTGTGTACGAGACGGTCGGGCTCGCGGCCACAACAGGCCTCGCGGTCGACCTGCGCGTCAACCGGCCCGCGGCGGGCGGCGGGCGCCTGCCCGTCGTGCTGCTGGTCGGCGGCCAGCGCACGGGCAAGGACGCCGTCGACCTCGCCGGCCGTCCCGACGGCGTCGCATTCGTCGCGATCGACTACCCGTACGCGGGCAACCGCGACCCGGAAGGTTTCTGGGCATCGCTCGCGATCGCACCGGACGTGCAGCGAACCTTCCTCGACACGCCGCCCGCGCTCTCGCTCGTGGTTGCCTGGCTCGTGAAACAGCCCTGGGCCGACCCGGCACGCATCGACCTCGTCGGCGCCAGCCTCGGCGTACCGTTTGCGGCCGTCGCGGGCGCCATCGATAACCGCATCGCGCGCGTCTGGCTGCTGCACGGCGGTGCCGACAACGTCAGCTGGGTGTCGCACGCGGGACGCAAGCACATCGACAACGAGATGCTCCGGCGCGTCGTCGCGCGGCTCGCGTTGCTGCTCGTGCACGGGCCGTCCTTCGACACGCCGAAATGGATACGCGAGACGGCACCCCGGCCCGTCATCATCGTCGCCGCGAGAGACGATGACTACGTACCGCCCGAGGCGCAGGCGCCCTTCGTCGCGCTCGATGCGCTCGAACACGTCGAACTCGTCTGGACCGAGGGGCTGCACATCGGTCCGGGACGGACCGGCGAGTTACAGCAGCTGCTCGACATCGTGCTCTCGCGGATCGTCGCAAGCGGCCCGGTGATGGAGCGCTGAGCGAACCGGGCGGTATCCGGCATCCCCGGACGCCGGGAGACCACGGCACCCACCGATGCCTGCGTGTATCCGGGCCGCCATGGTCCTGTCATCGCGGGACCGCCAGGTCGTCGCTGCGCACTCGCGCCCGGGCGCAGCCGCGTTGATCCGTCCTCGCAGGCGACGGGATTGTTACCGGCGCGACGTCGCCGGCACCACGGCGCCGCAGCCCGGAACGACGATACCGGCAATGACGACGCGACGTCGCCGCGGTGATGCCGACATCACGTCCTATTCGCAGACGTCAAAAGGGAAAATTCCGTGCCCGCGCAAAAAAAACGCCCGGCCTCGAAAGGCCGGGCGCTTCGCGTCGAAACGCGTGGTCTTCCGATCAGAAGCTCTTTCTGAACACGACGCCGATCGTCCGCGGCGGATTCGTGAAGTAGGCCAGTCTTGCGCGGCCACCACGCTCGCGGTTGAACGACAG
>DATCZJ010000090.1:0-34231 GCA_036525955.1 Woeseiaceae bacterium
CTCGCCTGGCGACATCGAAACGGTCCCACGTGAGCTTGCCGCAACGGGCAACCGGGAGGATGCCGAACTGGCTGTTGCTCAGGAAGACTTCCTCGGCATCCTCGAGCGCCGTCACGTCGAGATCGCGTATGTCGAGATCGAACCCGGCCTGCGGGAGCGTCTCCAGCAAGAGCCTGCGCATGACGCCTTCGACACCGCAACGGTCGAGGGCGGGCGTGATAATGCGCTGGTCGGTGACGATGAACACGTTGCTCATGGTACCGCAGATCAGGCGGCCGTCCGCGTCGAGGTTCAGGCCTTCGAAGATGCCGGTATCCTGCCATTCGCGGGCCGAAAGGACCTGCTCGAGACGATTCAGGGTCTTCAGCCCGGCGGTCGCCGAGGGTGTTGCGAGCCGGGTTTTGCAGATGATCGTTTCGACCCCGTCGCGGTATGCCACCTGGTCGAGGGCTCTCGCGCCGAATACGCCGATCGTCACCGCGCCCCGCGCCACATCCGGCCTGGCATAGCCACGCGCCCCGGCACCTGCGGTCACGAGGATCTTGGCGACACAGCGTTCACGGTCGACATCGGCCTGCTGGACGGCGCCGAGCAATTCCTCCTGCAGGCGATGCGTCTCCGGCACGCCGATAGCCAGTCGCCGGCAGCCCCTGGCCAGCCGATCCATGTGCATGGCCCAGAGTCGCGGCTTGCCGCCGCGAATGGCGATCGTCTCGAACAGACCATCGCCGTACTGCAGGCCGCGGTCGTCGGGCGCGATCCCGCCAGTCGGTTCGCCGTCACGATACCAGTGACTCATCGCTTGATTGCCCGCAGCATGCCTTCCGCCTTGGCGCGGGTTTCTTCGAGTTCCGCGACCGGGTCCGAATCCGCGACGATACCGGCGCCGGCGCGAAAACGCACCTGCGCGCCCTGCTTGACGATCGTGCGAATCAGGATGTTGAGGTCGAGCGAGCCGTCGCGGTTCAGATAACCGAAGCTGCCCGTGTACGCGCCGCGCGGTGCGTCCTCCAGCCTGGCGATGATCTCCATGCAACGCACCTTCGGGCAACCAGTGATCGTGCCGCCCGGGAATACGGCGGCAATGGCCTGCCCCGGAGTGACCCCGCTGCGCAGCCTGCCGCGAACATTGGAGACGATGTGATGAACGTGCGCATAGCTCTCGAGCACCATCATCTCATCCACCTCGATCGTGCCGGGAACACAGACGCGCCCGAGGTCATTGCGTTCGAGGTCGATCAGCATGATGTGCTCGGCGCGCTCCTTGGGGTGCGCGAACAGTTCGGCGGACAGTGACTGATCCGTGGCGCCGTCCGCAGAGCGAGGACGCGTGCCGGCGATCGGCCGGGTGGACGCGATCCCGTCACGAATGGCCAGCAGCCTTTCCGGCGAAGACGAGACGATCTCGATGTCGCGCCACCGCGCGATGCCGGCAAATGGACCCGGGTTCGCGGCGCACAGCGATTCGTAGATCGCATTGGCGTCGAGATCCGCGTTCACTTCCGCGCGCCACTCGCGCGACAGGTTGGCCTGGTAAATATCGCCGGCCTCGATGTAGCGTTTCGCCTGCACCACTGCGTCCGTGAAATGCCTGGCCGGTTCCTCGACGATGCTGCCGAGCATCACGTCGGGCCGTTCTGGCGCGTGCTTCGATGCCGCGATATCCGCCGCGAACGCTGACCTGTCGAAATCCCCCGGCGTTTCCTCAACCAGTTCGCAATGACCGGCGGCATGATCCCATGTGAGCGCTGCCGGACAACGCACCGCGAACGCGACGGGCAATTGCGGATCGGTGTGGAGATCGAGAGCGGGTTCGACTTCGGCCGCGAGTTCATAACCGAGATACAGGAACCAGCCGCCCGAGAACGGTGCTTGCGCCGGACCCGGTTCATGGTCTTCCGCTCGCCACCACGCGTCCAGCGCGGCAAGAAACTGCCGTTGACCGGCTGCATGCGGACCCTGCAGCGAACCCGGTTTGTCGAGGACCAGCGCGTCGCCGGGAGACGCGAACAGGATGTCGAAACGGCCGCGCTCACCGCCGGGCGCAGTGCTTTGCAGCAGGAATGGATAACGCTCGGGAAACAGGCGATGCAGGTGTCGCAGGTCGCCGGGACCTGCGATCTCGCGGAGAAGCTCAGTCAAGTTTGCGAATGATCAGGCTTCCGTTGGTGCCGCCGAATCCAAAGGAGTTCGAAATGACCGTGCGCAACTTCGCATCACGCGCCGTGTTGGGCGTGTAATCCAGATCGCACTCGGGGTCCTGGTTCTGCAGGTTGATGGTCGGCGGCACCACCTGGTGCTTGAGCGCCAGTGTGCAGAATATCGCCTCGACCACGCCGGCGGCACCGAGCAGATGCCCGGTTGTCGATTTGGTCGAGCTGACCATGAGGTGTTTCGCGGCATCGCCGAAAGCCCGTTTGATCGCGACGGTCTCGCCGATATCGCCAGCCGGCGTCGATGTGCCATGCGCATTCAGGTAATCGATGTCGGCGGGATCGATGCGCGCGTCACGCAGTGCCGCGGTCATGCACTTGCGCGCGCCCTCACCGTCCGCCGGCGGCAGCGTGATGTGGAAGGCGTCGCCGCTCATGCCGAAGCCGATCAGTTCGCCGTAGATCCGGGCACCGCGCTTGCGCGCATGTTCGTATTCTTCGAGCACCACGCAGCCCGCGCCGTTGGACAACACGAAGCCGTCGCGGTCCGCATCCCAGGGCCGACTGGCGGTCGTGGGGTCGTCGTTGCGCGTCGACATCGCGCGCGCAGAGCAGAAACCGCCCATGGCCAGCGGCGTCGTCGCAAATTCGGAACCGCCGGCCAGCATGACTTCGGCGTCGCCGTGCTCGATGCTGCGTGCGGCAAGGCCGATGCAGTGCGTCGACGTGGCGCATGCGGTGACGATGGAAATATTCGGGCCGGTGATGTGCTGCAGGATGCTGACCTGCCCGGACGTCATGTTGATGATGCTGCCGGGGATGAAAAACGGCGAAATCTTGCGGACGCCGCCCTCGAGCATCTTGTTGTGATTGTCTTCGATGTACTTGATGCCGCCGATGCCGGAACCCATGGCGACGCCGATGCGCTCGCCATTCTCCTCGGTGATCTCGAGGCCGGAATCGGTAATCGCATCGATGGCAGCCGCCACGCCGTAATGGATGAACGGATCGTTTTTCCGCTGTTCCTTGGGCGAAAGGTACTTGTCGATGTCGAAATCGCGAACGAGACCGGCGATACGGGTCGGGAAAGTCGACGTATCGAAGTCTTCTATGAGTTGAATGCCCGAGTTGCCCTCGCAGACATTGCGCCAGGCATCATCAAGGTTGCTGCCCACCGGGGAGACGATGCCCATCCCGGTGATTACGACACGTCGGTTGCTCAAGTATCTGTCCGTCTCGGGACGGCGGAGCACCGCCCTGAACTGAAGTGAAACCAGCGCGGCGCCTGGCGGCGCCGCGCCTTACAGCTTAACCCTCGCTCTGGCGAGCGGTTACGAAGTCGATGGCCTGCTGGACCGTGGTGATCTTTTCAGCCTCCTCGTCGGGAATTTCCGTCTCGAATTCCTCTTCGAGCGCCATTACGAGCTCGACAGTGTCGAGCGAATCAGCGCCAAGGTCATCGACAAAGGAAGCATCGTTCGTCACTTCTTCTTCTTTGACGCCAAGTTGCTCCGCAACAATGCTCTTAACTTGTTCTTCGATACTGCTCATAGTGGTTGCTTCTCCTAAGAAGACTCAATAATGCGTTGCGGCAGGCCCAAAACCGCTTTTTTACTATCCCGGTTACCCCTTGGGGACGCTGACTCCGGGCGCTCAAAAAGGCCGCTTACCACGCCCAAAACACCGCTAAGTAATTGATTATTCAAGGTACGATGCGATCGTGGTGGGCTATTGTAAGGGAATCGAACGGGTCAATCTACACGCCGGCAACGAATATTTTGCCCCAATTTGCCCGCCGCCGCGGATGCTGTCGCCGCCTCAGTCCATCACCATCCCGCCGTTGATATGCAGCGTCTCGCCCGTGATGTAGGCCGCACCACCGGACGCCAGGAACAGCACGGCGTTCGCGATGTCCTCGCTTTCACCCAGACGGCCGAGCGGCACCTGCGCGAGCATGCCCTCACGCTGGGCCTCGGGCAGCACCTTGGTCATGTCGGTGTCGATGAAGCCGGGCGCCACGACGTTGACGGTAATGCCGCGCGAGCCGATTTCGCGGGCCAGCGACTTCGAAAAACCGACCATGCCGGCCTTGGTCGCGGCGTAATTCGCCTGTCCCGCGTTCCCCATCACGGCAATCACCGAGGCGATGCTGATGATGCGCCCTTTCTTCGCCTTCATCATGCCGCGCAGGCAGCCCTTGGTGACGCGGAACGTGCCTGTCAGGTTGGTCGCGATCACGTCGTCCCACTCCTCCTGTTTCATGCGCATGAGCAGGTTGTCTCGCGTGATGCCGGCGTTGTTGACGAGGATTGACGGGCTGCCTTCCTGCGCCTGGATATCCGCAAGTGCCGCCTGCACCGACGCCTCGTCCGATACGTTCATCACGATGCCGCGGCCGCGACCTCCGAGCGCGCTCGAAATTCCGTCCGCACCGCCCTGGCTCGTTGCCGTGCCGATGACCCTGGCGCCTGCGCCGGCCAGTGCGCTCGCGATGGCGGCGCCGATGCCGCGGGATGCGCCGGTAACCAGCGCGATTTCGCCCGCCAGGGCGTCGGAACTGAAAACATTGCTCATGAGAATTCCCGCTTGTTGTCTGTGTTGTCAGGCCTGCAGCGCTTTCTGCAGACTGTCGGGCGAGTCGATGAACGCCGAGCCGACGCCCTTGTCGATCCGCCGCGTCAGGCCGGCGAGGACCTTGCCGGGGCCGCATTCGATGATCGTGGTGGCGCCGCCGGCGACCATGGCTCGAACCGTATCGGCCCATAGTACCGGGCTGTACACCTGGCGCGAAAGGCGAACCCGGATATCCTCCGCATCGCCATACGGTTTCGCGTCGGATGCCGCAATCACCGTGACGCCGGGCGTGCGAAAATCCGTGGCGGCCAGCGACTCGGCGAGTTGTTCGCCGGCGTTCCGCATCAGCGAGGAATGAACCGGAACGCTGACCGGCAGCAGCACGGCACGGCGCGCGCCCTTCTCCTCGGCGATCCGGATGGCCCGGCCGATGGCGTCCTTGTGGCCCGCAATGACGACCTGGCCCGGTGAGTTGAAATTGACGGCCTGGGCGACCTCATCGCCGGCCGCCTCTGCGCAGGCCGCGACCACCACGTCATCATCGAGGCCGAGGATGGCCGCGAGCGCCCCGGCACCGATCGGCACGGCGCCCTGCATGAGTTCGGCACGCCGTTTCACCACGCTGACCGCCGCCGCAAATTCCACGGCGCTGGCGGCCACCAGCGCGGTGTACTCGCCGAGACTGTGCCCCGACATCAGCGCCGGCATTGCGCCACCTGCCTGCTGCCAGACGCGCCACGCGGCCACGCCCGCGGTCAGCATGGCCGGTTGCGTGATGACGGTCTCGGACAGTTTCTCGGCCGGGCCGTCCTGGACCAGTTCCCACAGGTCGTAGCCGAGCACGGAGCTCGCCTCGCCGTAGGTGTCCTTGACGACCGGGAATTCGACGGCCAGGTCGGCCTGCATGCCCTGAGACTGCGATCCCTGTCCGGGAAATACCATTGCGATGCTCAATTCAGGCTCCATCAGTGTATTCAGTGGCCGCGCATTATATCGGGCGGACTCGCCGGCCTGTAAACCCCACGACGATTCCGGCAAGCGCCCCGCCGATCGCCCCGTACAGGTGCGCATCGACGATGACCACCCCGCCCGCCGTCGCCTCGGAGCCCGGCAGCGGCCCGCCCCACTGTTCCCAGGCCAGTTTGCCGACCACGAACAGCGCGATGATCAGGCCTTCCCGGTCGCGTTCGCGGATGGCGACGACCAGCCCGGCCGCAAGCAGGCCGTGCAGCAGCCCGGACAGGCCGACATACCAGTCCAGTTCGGGATTCAGCCACCAGAACCCCGCATCCATGGCCGCGATGCTCAGAACCCCCACGAACAGCCAGCGGACGGGTCTGAAGTGCCGGCCGACGAGGTACCACACCAGCGCCAGCCCGACGAGATTCAGGGCGAGATGCGAGATGCCGAGGTGCACGAAATGCCCGCTCAGCAGGCGCCAGGACTCACCCGCGGCGATGCCGTTCCTGTCGAACGCCAGCAGTTCCCGGACCGGCTTGCCACCCAGTTCGAAAACGGCGGCCACGATGGCGATCACGACCGGCACGGCCCAGTGCCGCAAGGCTTTTTGCGCAGAATGATCGTCTTCGTGTAACCCCATGTTTGGTATACTCGCGTTTAATCTCAATCCGAGTCAATTGGACGGCATCGCGGGATGCGCGCCGTTTAGGAGCAACACCAGTGAGTCACAGCAAACTAACGTCGGACCGGATGTCTCGACAGGCCGGTTTCACGCTGATCGAGATCATGGTTGTCGTGATCATCATCGGCATTCTCGCGGCTATTGTGGCGCCAAATGTAATCGGCCGGGTCGACGATGCGCAGATCACCAAGGCCAAGGCGGAAATTGCCAATATCGAAAACGCCCTGAAATTCTACCGCCTCGACAATTTCGCCTACCCCACCACGGAGCAGGGATTGCAGGCGCTGGTAACGCGGCCGAACGATCCGTCGGTGCGCAACTGGAAGACCGGCGGCTACCTCGACCACATGCCGAAAGATCCCTGGGGCAATCCGTACCAGTACCTCAATCCCGGCAACAACGGCGAAATCGACGTTTACACGCTCGGCCGCGACGGACGTCCCGGTGGCGAGGGACTCGATGCCGACATCGGTAACTGGGAAGCCGAATAACCGTCGTTTGCGCCGGGCATGATTCCCCTGATGGGCAATCGGAGACAGGCAAGCGGCTTTACGCTGATCGAAATTCTCGTCGTGATCGTCATCATCGCGACGATCATGACCATCGCGTTGCTGTCGATGAGTCTCGTTAGCGACGATCGCGAACTCGTGCAGGAGCGGACCCGGCTGGTGTCGCTGTTCGAAACGATCCAGGACGAAGCGTCGATGCAGGGACGCGAATTCGGCATCGAGTTCATGGTTTCGGCCTATCGTTTCGTGGAGTTCGATCCTTTCACCCGCACCTGGGCAGAAATACCGGGCGAGGACCTGTTCCGCCAGCGTACGCTTCCCGAGGGCATGGAATTCGAGCTCTATGTCGACGAAAAGCGCGTGGTTTTGCGGGACGAGCCGCGGCAGTTCGACGATCCGAAAAAGAACAGCATGCTCTCCGGTAACGGCAATTACACGCCACATGTTTTCGTGTTTGCGAGCGGAGAGTCGACGGTGTTCGAGCTGCGCATGCGGCGTGACGTCAACGAACAGGAACTCGTCATTCGCAGCGATATCTTCGGCGACATCGAGATCGTCGAGAACGAGGGCTGAGCGATGCGCGTGCGGCAGCAACACGGTTTCACGCTGATCGAGGTCATGGTCGCCCTGACGATCGTGGCACTGTCGCTGACCGCGGTCGCCGCGACGATGAACCAGATGATCGACGCCGCGAACACGATGCGCGACCGGACCTATGCAAGCTGGGTGGCGCAGAACAAGATTACGGAAATGCGCCTCGCCAACGTCATTCCCGAGGTGAGTTCGACCAGCGGCGAGATCGAATTCGCGCGCAACGACTGGGTCTGGCGTGCGGTCGTTTCCGAGACCGGCATCGAAAACTTCGTGCGGGTCGACGTGTCGGTTTCGCAGCCCGGCAGCGACTACCGGATCTGGACCGTCACGGGCTTCATCGGCGAACCGATGCCCGCAGGTCGGGCCAACCAGATCTGGTCTGCCGCCGGCGGCTATCCGGGCGGTGGCGATGGCAAAGGGGACGGCGAAGAGGACGCGGGGGCCACCGAATGACGCGCCGCGCTCGCCATGGTTTTACGCTGATCGAACTGCTGGTCGCGCTGGCAGTGTTCGGCATGCTGGCGGCGCTGGCGTCGATGACGCTCGGTCAGACCCTGTCGAATGCGGACATGCTGACGACGCGGATGGATCGACTGCAGTCGCTGCAGCGCACCGTCAGCTTGCTGTCGACGGACCTGTTGCAGGCCGCGCCGCGTCCGATCAAGGACGACTTCGGTGACTTCCAGCCTGCCCTGATTTCGACATTTTCCACCGAGTTCGCACTGCAGCTGACGCACGGGGGCTGGCCCAACTCGTCCGGCGTCCCGCGCAGCACGATGCAGCGAGCGGCGTACCGGATCGAGGACGGCGAACTGCTGCGTTACCACTGGAACGTGCTTGATCGGACCGCCGCGAACGTGCCGGTCGCGACGGTCCTGCTCGATGAGGTTGACAGCCTGACATTCAGGTTCCTGCAACCCAACGGCGAGTGGACCGACCAATGGCCGCCCCTCGCTGTCCAGGCCGGCAACAATTCCGCGTTGTTGCCGCGGGCCGTGGAGATGGTCCTCACGTTGCGTGACGAGGGCGAGTTGCGGCGTATCGTGGAGGTGTCACCATGAACGGCGCACATCGATACCGCGGCGTCGCGCTGATCACGGCGTTGCTGATTACGGCGCTCGCCGGGTCCGTGGCTGCGGGCCTCTCGTGGGATAACGCGCTCGACGTCCGGCGGACGATGGTCATGCTGTATCGTGACCAGGCCATCCAGGTCGCGGTCGGCTCCGAGGGCTGGGTGCGCGGGATCCTGCGCCAGGACCAGATCGAGACGACGACGGATCATCTCGGCGAGGTCTGGGCAACCCAGATTCCCGCGCTGCCCATCGACGCCGAGACCGTCCAGGGACAGATCTGGGGACAGATCGAGGATCTGCAGGGGCGCTTCAACGTCAACAACCTGGTCGACGCCAACGGCGAGGTCGACCAGGCCACCCTGCTGCAGTTCGAGCGGCTGTTGTCTGCGCTCGGTCTCGAGGCAAGGCTGGCGGGCCTCGTGGCCGACTGGGTCGACGCGGACCAGATCGAGTCGATTCCCTACGGCGCGGAAGACCCGCTCTATTCGGGCTTCGTGCCGGCCTACCGTACCGCCGATCGGCGCATCCCCAATATCACGGAACTGGCGGCGATCGACGGCATGGACCGCGCGAGTTACGAGATCCTGCTGCCGCATGTCACGGCGCTGCCGGGTCGCACCGAGCTCAATGTGAATACCGCGTCGATCCCCCTGCTGCAGTCGCTCGGCCCGAACATCACGCTGGCGGATGCCGAAGCGCTGGCGGCTTTACGGGAGGAAACCGGGTTTACGGATTTCGCGACGGTCTTCGATCCGATCGTGGACCCCGATTTGCGAAACTGGATATCGGAAACTACCAGCTATTTCCAATTGAAGGCGGTCGTCCAGATTGATACCGTTCGGATTAACCTCACTACGGTGCTGCACCGTGATCCGACGTCACCGGACGTGACGCCGATCTTGCGCAGCCTGGGAACCATCTGACATGGCAGAGTTCGTCGTAATTCGTTTCGGAGCGCGTCCGGACCAGGGAGTCAGTTGGATCGTCGTCGACGATGCCGGCACGCGCCGCGGGCCGCCAGCCGCCGGTACGCCCGGCGAAGCTGCCCTGGCCATTCGTGGCCGCCCGGTCATCGTGCTGGTGCCGGCGACGGATTGCGTGACGACGACGGTCGATCTGCCGATTCGCTCGGCCAACAGGCTCAACGCCGCGCTCCCGTATGCGCTCGAGGAGCAGCTGGCCGCCGACGTGGAAACGCTGCACTTCGCATCCGGGGCGATGCGCGACAGCGGTCATCGTCCCGTTGCGGTTGTCGCGAGGGAAAAGCTCGACGGCTGGCTCGCGTTGCTGGAAGAAGCCGGCATCCAGCCCTGGCGCGTTGTGCCCGAGAACTATGGCGTTGCGCGCGTGCCCGGCACCTGCAGCCTGCTCATCGATGGCCAGTGCCTGATGTTCAACGATGGCGGCGATCGTGAATTTGCCATGGAAGGGGTCAAGCCGAGCGACGTCCTGGTGGCCGCAGGCCTGCTGGCGGAGCGCACCGAGGAGGCCTCTGAGGAGCCGTCGGGCCACCTTGTCGCCTGGTGCCATGCCGACGATGCAGAAACCCTCGAGCATGACTGGATCGCGCTTCGCCACGAATTGCACAGCGTCGACGTCAATGTGCTCGCCGACGGCGCACTGCCCCGCCTGGCCGTCACGGTCGCGAGCGGTGCCGGTGTCAACCTGCTGCAGGGACGTTACGGACCCAAGGCAGACTACGGATCATGGGTCCGGCCGTGGCGCACCGCGGCTGTGCTGCTGCTGGGCCTGATGGTTATTTCCTTCTCCACCAAGGTCGTGGATATCTATCGGATGACAGAGGAAGAAGCTGTGCTCAAGGCGCAGTTCGCCACCGAGTTCCAGGTATTCCGGCCCGGTTCGAGTGAAGAAATTCTCGACCCGGTCGGCGCGGTCACCTCGATCAAGCGCAGTCTCGGCGCGACGACGGCACCGCCCGTTTTTCTCGCGTCTTTGCTGGACCTGGCAACCGCGTTCCGCGCGAATGACGCCGCCGACGTCGAATCCCTGAGTTATCGCGCCGGTGTCGTCGACCTGCGCGTCACGGCGCCCGATGTCGCCACGCTCGACAACATTCAGAAAGCCGTGAGTGCGTCCGGCCGCTTCCAGGCCTCGATCCAGTCGACCGACCAGGTGGGGGATCGCATCAGCAGTCGTATCCAGGTTCGCGAGGCAGGCTCATGAAGGACTGGCTCGATTCTCTGGAAACACGCGAGCGCGTTTTCGTCATCGTCGGCGCCGTCGTGGTCGTCATCGCCATCGTCTGGTCGCTGGTGTGGCTGCCGCTGGACAAGCGTCAGCAGCGACTCGAGGAAAGCGTCGTCGCCTGGGAGCGCTCGCTGGCGGAGCTTCGTCCGCTGAAGGCGCTGGCGGCGTCGAGACCTCAGTCCGGCGCTGCCATCGCGGCATCCAGCCAGCAGGCGCCGATTATCATCGTGGATCAGACGCTGCGCAGTCGCGGGCTGGAACAATATAGAAAGCGCAGCCAGCCTGCGGGCAACAACGGGATCCGGGTGGAATTTGAAAATGTCGCGTTCGACGATCTCGTTCTGTGGCTCGGCGATCTCAGCACGCAGCATTCGATGCACGTGCAGGCCGGCAGCCTCAGCATCGCGACGCGATCGGGTCCGGGCCGCATCAACGCGTCCCTGACACTGGAGCGTGCTTTTTGATCCAGCGCAAACGGGGATTGATCGTTGCCGGACTGCTTGCAGCGATTGTCGGGCTGGTCGCGCTGTTTCCGGCGCGGGTCGCATTTCAGTGGTTGCCGCCTGCGCTCGTCCAGGCATCGGGTATCAAAGGCAGCCTTTGGAACGGCAGCGCCCAGGCGATGATGGTGAGCGGGGTGTATGTCACCGAGGTTCGCTGGACGGCTCGACCGCTGCGACTCTTTGTCGGCGAACTCGCCTTGCACGTCGTCGCAAAACCCGCCTCCGGATTCCTGGAATCCGATGTCGGTATCGGCCTTGGGGGTCGCATCTCGCTGCGCGATCTGCAAGCCGCCGTGCCGCTGCAGTTATTCGAGCGCACGGTGAACGTGCGTGGCCTGCGAGGCAGCGGCAGCCTGTCTTTCGATCGCATCGACATCGACAACGGCGTTCCCGTGACGATGAAAGGCAATCTCGAAGTCGCGGGCCTCGTCGCGCCGCTCGTGAGTCCCGGGTCGCTGGGTGGCTATCGTGCCGAATTTTTCACGCAGGAGTCCGGCGTAGTCGCCAGCGTCGAGGATACCGACGGTGTGATCGACGTAGCCGGCAGCCTGGAGTTACGCCCTGACAGGAGCTACCGGTTTCTCGCGCAGATCGTCGCGAAGCCCGAGACCCCTGAAAAACTCCGCGAACAGATGAAATATCTGCCGCCGGCCAACGATCGCGGCCAGCACGAACTGCGCGTCGAAGGCACACTCTAGACAGCTCTTCAGCGCGGCACTTCCAGGAACGTCTGCAGCAACGGGAAATACAAGGCGCAGCGCGCCTCTTTTCCCGACCATGCATCGTACAGGGCGGCGTATTTGCGCAACTGCGGCCCGTAGCGCTCCGTTTCGGCCGCCAGAAATCCTGCCACGTTGCCACCTTCGTGCGAACTGGTCTTGTAGTCCACGATCCAGTGGGTACCGTCATCGTCGATACGCACGCGGTCGAGCACGACTGCAGCGACCTCCCCGTCGATGACGCCGCTCAGCGCGAGTTCCGCATGACCCCCGCCTCCAAGCAACCATCGTCCGCGTTCATCGTCCAGCAGCCGCCCGAGGGCCGCCCCGACACGCGCCTGGATGTCGGCGGCTTGATCCCCCGCGACGCCCATCTCCTTGAGCCAGCGGTGCGTCAGCGATCGCTGCGCGTTGTCGTCCGCGGCGGTTTCGTTGCCCAGGCGCCCCTCTGCAAGCGCGTGCAGCCAGCGGTGTACGACCGTGCCGGCGATCCTGGCTTCAGTGCCCACCCAGTAAAAATCGACCTTCGCGTCAGGACCCGTATCTGCCGGAGGTGGCGACCCGGGTAGTGCGGGCGCTTCGGGCAATGTCCAGGGCGATTCGAATTGCTCGAGGCGCGGTGCCGCAAGCGTGTTCCGTGCTTCGGCGTCGGCGGGCGCCGTGAAATCGCCGAATGCGGCATCGAAATCGGCGGCAACGACCGGCCACAGCATATGCAGCAGGCTGCTGCGGTCAGGCGTGCCGCATTCGCCGTTGCCTTTCAGGTTTACATGGCCGAGCAGGTGCAGCGTCTTGCGGGCGCGCGTGCAGGCCACGTACAACAGGCGAGCCTGTTCATATCGGCCTTTGCGTTGATGGGCGCGCTCGATGAATCGATGGACCGGGTCCTTGTCGACATCGACACGCCGCCCGATCGGACTGATGATCTTGCGCGGCGCTCCGTGCGCGTCGGGGATATCGAACCACGAGAGCACCCGCGACTCGTCGTGCCGCGGTCTGCGCCCGAGCCCGTACAACAGCACGTGCTCGAATTCGAGACCCTTGGCCTTGTGCATGGTCATGACCTGCAGACGGGCGCCGCCGGCGGTCGAAACCCGCTCCTGGTCGAGCAGGTTTTCGAGTTCGGCAGGGTCATCCAGCGAGCCGTGCCGTTCATGTTTCCCGAGAACTTCGAGAAAACGGTACACGTTGTCGACGGCAGACGCAGCGCCGACGATCGCGGGGCCTCCGAGCTGGATCCAGCAGGACTCCACGAGGTTCCTGAGGCTCGTCGAGCGTCGCGGTGCGACCAGCCGCGACAGCGCGGGCATGGCTTTCGCGATGGCGTCTCTGCCGCGTTCGGAGAGGGATTCGAGCCGCTTCGCATCCGACAACAGGTCGATCACGGTGCGGGCGCCGGCATCGGCCACGATCGCATGCAGGTCGGTCCAGTCGAGACCGATCCATGGCGCCCGCAGCAGCCCCAGCCAGGCAACGCGATCACCCTGATGGACGGCCGCGCGCGTCAGGGCGAGCAACTCGATGACTTCGGGCAGATCCGTCAGCCTGTCGATTTCAATGGCCCGGTATGGGATCCCTGCGTCGCGAAGCGCAGCCAGCAGTCCCGGCAGGTGGGTCCGGCTGCGCACCAGCACCGCCATGTCGTCGTCGGCGTGGCGTTCGAGCGTCTCCGCAATCACCTTGCAACCGATGGCGGCCTCTTCTGCATCGTTGCTGCCGAACAGCGGGTGCACGACACATCGTCCGTCACCGGTCAGTTCCGGGACCGCGACGGCATCAGAATAAGACACTGCGCCCGTGGCCGGGTCGTCGCGCGTCGCCAGCACGCCCGGGAAGACATGGTTGAACCAGTCAACGAGTCCCTTGCCGGAGCGAAAGTTACGGCGCAGCACCAGCGACTCGAGCGGCGTCGCGTCGATGCCGTGCTCGCGGGCGAGCAGAAACTGGCCGACTTCCGCATTGCGAAAACGGTAGATGGACTGCATCGGGTCTCCGACGCAATACAGCGTTCGCCCGTCCCCGGGCGTCCATCCGGCCGTCAGCTTGTCGAGCATGCGGTACTGCGCGCTCGACGTATCCTGCATTTCGTCGACGAGAATGTGGCGGACCTGGTAGTCGAGGAGCAGCGCGACGTCGCCCGGCGCATCCAGGTCGCCCAGGGCCGCGTCCGCGGTCATGGCAATCTCGATGTGATCGGTGACGCCGAGGCTGGCGAACAGGCGTCGCAACTCCATCGCCGCGAGCGGCAGCAGGCGAAACAACGCCAGCAGGATCTGCCACTGTTCGTCGCTGTATCGCGTTGGCGGCAACTCGCGAACCTGGTGCAGCGAATCCGCCAGTTCGTCCTGCCCTGCCAGCGATTCGAGCAACGCCTTGAAGGCTTCCTTCTCTCCTCCGTCCCCGGGTGGAAAGCCACTGCGCTTGTCCACGGTCTTGCGGAATTCTCCATCCTTGCGCAGCAGCGCTTCGGCCACGCCGCGCCAGCTGCGGATGTCTTCGGGCAGAGTCCCCGGCAAGGTCTCGAGCCCCGCCAGCGCCGCAACCGGGTCTTCGGGTCCCGCCGATTCCGCCATGTTGCGACCGGCATGGGCCAGTAATGCAACGAGTTCGTCGATGATCGTGGCCGGGAATGCTTTGCGCAGGCCCTCAAGATGCGTGCGAACCGCATCCTCCAGGTTGTCTTCGAACCGTCGTCGCAGTTGCCTGGCGGTCTCCGGACCCAGTTCGCCAGTGCCCGTGAAGGGTAACCACTGGTCGCGCGTCTTGAGCATCTGCGAGACGTAGTCGACGTAGAAATCGGTATTGTTGTCGAGGTGCTCGAGCACCTCCCGGGTCGCATCCGCAAACGCGCCCTGCTCGCCCAGCCAGTCGAACGTCGCAAGCGCCGCCGCGCGGTGCAGCGACGAGAGGTCGGCATCCACGGCAATGCGGCCGCCGGCCGCGCCGGGCGCGGTCATGGGTTGCGAACGAGCGATATAGCCGTTCAGCGAATCGAGCGTCTGGATGCGCAGGCGGCGCGGATTCTCGAGGATATTCCAGTTGCGCTGAGAATCGCGGTGCAGCGCCTGCGCTGCAAGTTCCGCCGTGAGTTTCAGGTGCGCGGGCCCGGGCACTTCACCGCGAGCCGCAACCTGCAGCGCGCGTAACACGCGGTACTGCATTTCAGCGGCGGCTTTGCGCGTGAACGTGATCGCGGCGATCTCCTCTGGCTCGTCGACGATCGAGAGCAGGCGCAGGTAGCGCTGGATCAGCAACTCCGTCTTCCCGGACCCGGCCGGTGCCTGGACGATGTAGGAGCGCGAGATGTCGAGTGCATCGCGGCGTGCATCTTCGTCGGCCTGCAACAGGCGCTCGTCAACCTTCACGGCGCAGCTCCGTATAGCGTGTCAGCAGGTTGAATGTCCGCGCGTCCCTTGCGGACTGCGCCACGTTCACGCGCACGTCACCTCGGGCGATCATCGCGCAGGCCTCGTGCACCTGGTCCTGCCAGGCGCGCAATGTTTCGGCCCAGCCGTCCGCGGTGCCGTAGCCGGTGCCCACCCCGTCGAAAGTGATGTGGCGTGGGTCCACGTTGACGAGCGCGAGTGCGCCGATCGGGACCTGCAATGCGGTTGAATACGCGACCAGCTGGATCTCGCGAGGCTGCCCTTTCTGCAGGAACTTTTTCTCCGCGCCGGTCTTGTAATCCAGGATCGCGAAGTCGCCGCCGGGCAGTCGATCGATGCGATCTACGCGAAGCTCGAGCTCGATATCGCCGGAACGAAACGTGATGTCGCGTTCGACTGCATCGATCGCAAAATCCGCACGCGCCGCGTCGACGTCGATGAATTCCTCGAGCAGCCGCTGCAGCCGCGCGCGCTCGAGTGCGAACAATCGCTGCAGCGGGACGTCTGCATTGCGTTCGTGGCGGGCAATGGCATGCCCCACTGCATCGGCGACGCGCTGTTCGCGAGTCTCGCGATCCCAACAGGCGATGTCGCCGCGGGATGGACAGTCGACGTACAGATGGTGCAGCGCGTCGTGAATCAGGCTGCCTTTGAGGCTTGCCGGCAAGCCGGTGACCTGGGGTTCGACAGCCTTTGCGCCAAGCCTGCCCTGGATGAATGCCGCCGACGGGTCGTTCATCTGGCACTGCAGCGTATAGGCGCCACCGGCAATCGTCTCTCCCGGCCGCACCGGCGGAACGCGATCGTCGCTCTGGGCGCGGGCGCAGCGGTCGACGAGTCGTGCGACGTGCCAGCCGGGATCCTCGTCTGCCGCGACTGCCGCAATGCTGCCCGGCGCGAGCAGCGTGCTCGGCGCCTGTTCGGCATCGTCGACGAATGCTGCGTAGCTGCAGACCACCGAACCGGCCGCCGCACAGAGTCCGGAGAGCAGGCGGCGCGAGTGCGCCACCGTATCCGCAGGATCCGCGTCCGGCATGCCCCGCTCCCGCTGCAGGCGACGGCCGATCAGCGGCGACGGGTTGCCCGATGGCGGCCAGTTGGTCGCGCTGACCCCGGTGATCCAGAGTGCGTCAAACTCCGCGCCAGCGGCCTCCAGGGGCCCGAGGAGCGCCACAGAACCGCCCTGCGCCTCCGGCTGAAACACCGTCTCACCGGCCATGACCTCCAGCCTTGCGAGCGCCGTCTCGAGGGACAGGCTGGGACTCACCAGCGCGAGCCTGGCGAGGTCGTTCAACAGGTCGCGCCAGCGGTTCACGAGCTGGAAATCGGCGCTGTCGAGACTGCCCTGCCCTGGCCACTGCCACTCGTCGAGGAGCTCGTCGACATACGCGGCCCAGTCCACCGGCGACCCGCTCGCGGCCTTGCTCCGGCGTCGCTGCGTCAGTTTCGCAACCCGGGACAGCCAGTCCGCAGCATCGTCGGCAGTTTCGCGGCCACCCAGTGCCCCCGTGATCATCGACGGGGACCAGGCGCGGTCCGGGAGCCGCCTGAGGCGCATCTCGAGCCTGCTGCGACCCGCGCCCGGGGGCTGGCCGAGCAAAGGCGTCCGCAACAGGTGCGCGACCTCCGTCGATCGCAGGTCGCGCGTGAGCCACGACAGGACCAGCAGGGCCGTGGACACGGCCGGATAGTCCGTGAGGCGTTTGCCGAAGGAAACGTTGAGCATGGCAGCCAGTGCGGCGTCACCGTACTGCCAGCCCGGCACCAGCCCCTCCCGGACCAGTTGGCCGCTGCGCTCTGCATTTCGGTCGAGGTCCGTTGCGACGATCGCGATGCGTTCCGCAGGATTCGCGGCGAGACGGCGGCGGGCCCATGCGCCGGCCACCCGAAGCTCGGTTTCCACGTCCTCGAGACATTGCAGGCGAACATTGGCGGCGCGCTGCGGCATCGCTGCGTCGTCGAGGCGGACACCCGTTGCCGCAAGGGCTGCGGCCAGGCGCGCGCGGACCGGTTTCTCGCGATCGAATCCCGCAAACGTGATTCGGCCCCTGGGCTTCACCTGGCCCGCTTCGACCAGCTGCGGCACCAGCCATGCGAGCCCTGCGTCGTCGACCCAGCCTTCTCTTTCCAGCGTGGCCACATAGCGACCGGCGACCGACGCGAACAGCCGCTGATCAGCGCTCTGCGCCGCGCGCGCGAGTTCGCGGATATCCACTTGCCAGTCCGCGAGCTTCTGCCAGGCGTCGCGGGAAAGGCGCACGAGATGGGAAACGCCGGTCATCGAGTCGTCGAATTCCCTCCGCAGGGAACGCTCCCACAGCCACTGGCTGTGATGCATGTTGATGCGCGTCGGCAGTGTGTCGGGGGGCGCCAGTTCGAAGAGGTCGTGCAGCCAGTCCTGCCAGGCGCAAATGCGCGGGGTCGGCCACGCGATGACGCCCTTCGCGACCTGTTGCGCGGAGTACTCGGCGAGCAGCAGCCTCGCAAGCCGACGGTTCGCGGTCACGACCGTCGCAGAATCCCCGAGTGCATCGCCGAGCCAGTCGTACATGCTCAGGCGTGCTGATCCAGGCAGGCTTCGATCCGGTCGAAGACGACGTTGAGTGTCGCGACGTCCGGCAGGAACGTGATTCGGAAGTGATCGGTGTAGCGCGTATTGAAACTGCTGCCGGGCGCAACCAGTACATGGTGTTTCTCGAGGAGCTCGAGTGCGAACGCACGATCGTCAAGCCGCCCTTTGAAACGCGGGTCGAGCGACAGAAACGCATACATCGCCCCCATCGGGCGCTGCATGTCGAGGTACCGGCTCGCGGCGACCCGGTCGATGATGGCCTGGCGCGACTGATAGAGCCTGCCGCCCGGCTGCACGAGTTCGCCGATGCTCTGGAAGCCACCCAGCGCCGTCTGCACCGCCCACTGCCCGGGCACATTGCTGCAAAGCCGCAGCGCGGCCAGCAGTTCCATGCCATGAATATAGTCCCGGGCGCGTTCGAGTTCGCCGCTGAATACGCACCAGCCGACACGATAACCGCAGGCGCGGTAGATTTTCGACAGTCCGGAAAACGTCAGGCACACGGCGTCGTTGACCAGCGTCGCCATGGGCACGAAAGTGGCATCGTCATACACCATCTGGTCGTAGATTTCGTCGGCCAGCACGACGAGGTTATGCCGCGCCGCGAGCGTCCCGATCGCGGCCAGCGTCTCTCTGTCGTAAACGGCACCGGTCGGGTTGTTGGGATTGATGACGACGATGCCCCTGGTCTTCGGCGTGATGTGTTTGCCGATGGCCGCGACATCCGGCACGAAGCCGTTCTCGGACGCGCAGTCGTAATACCGCACTTTGCCGCCGTTGAGTGCCACCGCAGCGCTCCATAACGGATAGTCGGGACTCGGCACGAGAATCTCGTCGCCCGGGTTCAGCAAGGCGCGCAGCGACAGGTCGATGAGTTCGCTGACGCCGTTGCCGATGAACACTTCATCGACGCTGACGCCGCGAATGCCGCGGTCCTGCTGTTGCATCACCACGGCTTCGCGCGCTGGAAAAATGCCCTTCTGGTGACAATACGGTTCGGCCTGCGCGAGATTTTCTATCATCGCGAGGCGCATGGTCTCCGGCGTGCGAAATCCGAACAATCCGGGATTGCCGATGTTCAGCGAAATGATCTCGTAACCGCGCTTTTCGAGCTCCAGCGCCCGGTTCGCGAGTTGTCCGCGAATTTCGTAGCGGACGTCTTTCAATACCAGGCTGGTTTCGACCTGCTGTTCCATGCGATCTGCTGCACTCATATGACGGTGGCGTTGCGCAACGCGGCGATGCGCTTTGCAGAGTAACCCAACCATTCCTGCAATACTTCCTCGGTATGTTCGCCGAGGAGCGGCGGCGCTCGCTCGTAACGCACGGGCGTGGCGTCGAACGTCACGGGATTGGCAACCATCGGCACGGCGTCACCGGCCGAATTGTCCAGCGTCCTGACGAGGCCGCGTTGCTGCGCATGATCGTTGGTCAGCACCTCGCCGATGTCGTTGATCGGGCCTGCCGGCACGCCGCGCGCCATCAGCTCGGCAATCCAGTGTGCGCTGGCCCGCGCCGCGAAGGCCTCGGTCATCATTGCGACCAGCGGCCCGCGGTTCAGAATGCGATCGCGATTTCTTGCAAACCGCGGGTCCGTCGCATACTCGCCGAGTCCAAGACAGTCCATCGTCGAGGCGAACTGCCGGTCGTTGCCGACCGCGAGCATGATGGCACCATCGGCAGTCGGGAACGCCTGGTAAGGCACGAGATTCGGATGCCCGGTGCCCATACGCCCGGGCACCACGCCGCCTACCAGGAAATTCATATTCTGGTTCGCCAGCCACGCGACCTGGCTGTCGTACAGGGGCACGTCGATGTGCTGCCCCCTGCCGGACACCGTGCGTGCGTTGAGCGCCGCGAGTATGGCAGTGACCGCATACATGCCCGCCATGATGTCAGCAATCGCAACGCCCACCTTCTGCGGTCCGCCGCCGGCCTCGTCCGGTTCTCCCGTAATGCTCATGAGGCCCGCAGATGCCTGGATCATGGCGTCATAACCGGGCTCGCTGGCGCGCGGTCCCGTGCGACCGAAGCCGGAGATCGAACAGACGATGAGCCGCGGATTGATCGACAGCATCGATTGCGCGTCCAGACCGTAGCGATCGAGCGTGCCGACCTTGAAATTTTCGAGCACGACGTCGGCTTTCGCGACGAGTTCGCGCGCCAGCGCCTGGCCCTGCTCCGTGGCCAGGTCGATCGTGATCGAACGCTTGTTGCGGTTGGTCGAAAGGAAATACGCAGACTCGCCGCCCTCCTTGCCCGCGAGCCAGGGCGGGCCCCACTGGCGCGTATCGTCACCGCTGCCGGGCCGCTCCACCTTGACGACGTCCGCACCGTAGTCACCGAGCAACTGGCCCGCCCAGGGGCCCGCGAGGACCCGGCTCATGTCGAGAACGCGAATATTGTCGAGAGGCGCTGTCACAACGCGAAGCGTACAGAATTTGCCGGCAGAAAAAACCCGGCCAACCTTGCGGTTGGCCGGGCGGGTCCGCACGGAGATTGCGGATTGCGTGACCCGGTGGGTCGGAGATTACTCGTCGCCTTTCGGGTCCAGCTCTTCTACCTCGGCGCCCTGCACTTCATTGGGCGTCGGGGTTTGTTTGATTTCCGGCTCTTTTTTGCCGAACCGGATCAACAAATCATCCTTCTCGTCGGGCGTGAGCGCCCGAATCGACGAAATCCTGATGGATTCACCGTTCATATGGCCCCGGAAAATGATTTCGCTGAAGCCCTCGCAGATTCGGCTGGTCGGCGAATCGAAGGCGATGCCCCAGCTGCTATCGAGGCCATAAGCCCGGCGAAACAGCACCACGTGATAGGCCCGCTTGTTTGAAGCGCTGACGATCAGGTTTTGTTCGTCGAGGACGGTGTATCCTCTGATACTTGGCTCGTGGATGCAATCGGAGCCGCGGGAAACCGCCCCTTCCTGGCCGCCGGCTTCCTCGGATCCGGTGCTCGCACATGCTGCTAATCCACATGAAATTAGCAGTATAATCACTTGTTTTAAAAACATTTATATCTACTCTAGACGTGTAGTGCTAACGCGACAGGCTGCATGACCCAGCGCCGGTTCGCATAGCTTGTTAGACCAGGGCGCCGTAATAAGTTTACGCCAAATCCGCAAAGCCGCAGCGCCGTTCAGGCCCCCCCGCGGGCGATCGGGCGGCCCGGTTCCGTGATCCATTCGCTCCACGAGCCGACATAGAGCCGTGGTTCTGGAAGCCCGGCTTCGAGCGCCGATATGACCAGATGGCAGGCGGTAACACCCGACCCGCACATCACGGCCCAGGGCGTCGCTGGCGGCGCATCGAACAGGCCGTGCCAGAGCGCGGCGCGCCGGTTCGCGTCCAGCCAGGTCCCGTCCGGGTTCAGGAAAGCCGTAAACGGCATGTTTCGGGCACCGGGTACATGCCCCGCAACCGGGTCGATGGGTTCCACCTCACCCCGAAACCGGGCGGCATCACGCGCATCGACGAGCGTCGCGTTTCGCGCGCCCGACAGGGCTTCCTCGAGTTCAGCTGTCGTGACGACGAGTTCGCGACGTGGTGACGGCGCAAAAGTCACGCTGCTGCGATGCTCGACGCCCTCTTTGACGACATACCCGGCCGTTCGCCATGCATTGAAGCCTCCATCCAGCAGTTGCACACGATCATTTCCGAGCCAGTGCAACAGCCACCAGCAACGCGCCGCGATGCCGCCGCTGGCGGTGTCGTACACGACGACGCGGCTTTGATGGCCGATACCCAGGCGGCCGAATGTCGCGGCCAGCAAATCAGGGTCCGGGAGCGGATGCCGACCCGTCCTCGGTCCCACTGCCGCAGCGAGGTCCCGATCGAGATCGGCATAGACGGCACCCGGGATGTGAGCCGCCTCGTAGGCTGTCCTGCCCGCCGATTTGTCTGCGAGGTCGAAGCGGCAATCGACGATGACGATGTCCTCTGTCGACAACGCCGAATGGAGCTCCTGCGCACTGATGAGATAGCTGTTGCCTGTCATCCACTGATGCCTGTTTGTCTACCATTTTCATGGTCTTGTACACGCTGGGTGGGTCATAGACAATAGCAGCGCGCAGGACGGACCGTTCTGCTACCTGCAGGCAATTCGGGAGCTGGATCAGTGGAAAAGATACTTGTCGGCCTGAAACGCGTCGTCGATTACAACGTTCGTGTTCAGGTCAAGAAAGACGGCAGTGGCGTCGAAACCGATGGCGTCAAAATGAGCATCAACCCCTTCGATGAAATCGCGCTCGAGGAAGCGTTGCGCATCCGCGAACGGGGTGAAGCCAGTGAAGTGATCCTTCTCTCAATCGGTACGACCGAGGCGCAACAGCAGTTGCGCACTGGTCTCGCAATGGGCGCCGATCGCGCCATTCTCGTCAATAATTCCGAACCGCTGGATCCACTGGTGGTGGCCCAGACCTTCAAGGCTGTCATCGAACGCGAAAACATCGATCTCGTGATTCTCGGCAAACAGGCAATCGACGACGACAACAGCGTGATGGGGCCGATGCTCGCGGCGATCTGGGATCGACCGCAGGCTACGTTCGCATCTGAAATTGCGTTCGACGGCGGCAAGGCGCGCGTCACGCGGGAGATCGACAGCGGCCTCGAGACCATCGAGGTGGACCTGCCGGCCGTCATCACCGCCGATTTGCGCCTGAACGAGCCGCGTTACGTGAAGCTGCCGGACATCATGAAGGCCAAGAAGAAACCGCTCGACGAGATGTCGCTGGCGGACCTTGGCGTCGAGGCGGTGCAGACCGTCAGGGAAACCGCATACGCGCCGCCCGCTGCCAGGCAGCGCGGCATCATGGTTGAGGACGTCGCCGGCCTTGTTTCGGCGCTCAAGGACAGGGGGCTCGTGTAATGGCCAAGGTACTGATTATCGCCGAGCACGACGGTTCGGCACTGAATCCCGCAATCGCCAAGTGTGTCGCGTGCGCGAAACAGATCGACGGCGCGGAAATCGACGTCGTGGTGCTCGCCGCATCGGCATCCGGTGTCGCCGCAGAAGCCGCCAAACTGGACGGCGTCAGGCGCGTCCTCACGGTCGAACGGCCCGAGAACGAACACAGCCTGGCGGCGGTTCTCGCGCCGCAGGTCGTCGCGGTCGCCGCGGGCTACACGCACGTGCTGGCGCCATCGACGACGTACGGCAAGGACCTGATGCCACGCGTCGCCGCCCTGCTCGGCCTGAACCAGGTCAGCGACATCATGAACGTCGATGGACCGCATACGTTCAAGCGGCCGATTTACGCCGGCAGCGCCGTCGTCACCGTAGAGACACCTGCCGACCGGACAGTGGTGGCAACGGTACGTATCGCGTCCTACCAGTCGGTCGGCAGCACTAGCGCCGCGCCGATCGAGGCGGCGGATGCCTCTGCCGATCTGCCTTCGCACACACGCTTCGTCGAAGTGAAAGTCGGCGATACCGATCGGCCCGATCTGCAGACGGCAGCGCGTGTCGTCGCCGGTGGCCGCGCGCTCGGCAGCAAGGAAGGCTTTGATCTGATCTTCAAGCTCGCGGATACCCTGGGTGCCGGCGTGGGTTCGTCACGCGCCGCGGTCGATGCCGGTTACGTGGCTCCGGAAACGCAGGTCGGACAGACGGGCAAGATCATCGCGCCGGATCTCTACATCGGAATCGGCATCTCCGGCGCCATTCAGCATATGACGGGCATCAAGGACGCCGGCACTATCGTCGCGATTAACAAGGATGCTGAGGCGCCGATCTTCGAGGCGGCCGACATCGGCCTGGTCGGCGACCTGTTTCAGATCGTCCCCGAGCTGACCGCGGCACTGTCGTAACGGCAGCGCTCGGGTCCTCGAAACGCGCTGACGGCCGCCGCGCGGGCGGCCGTCAGCCAATACTTCCCTCCCGCTACAGCGCTTCGAGGATCGACTCGGCGCTGCTCACGTCGAATTGCGCAGGCGCTTCCACGGCGACATGCGTGGCCACGCCATCGTCGACCACGATGGCGAAACGCTGACCCCGAATTCCCATGCCGAATCCGGTGCCATCGAGCTCGAGGCCCAGGGAGCGAACGTAATCGGCGTTGCCGTCGGCCAGCATGACGACCTTGTCGCCCACCGCGCGGTCCTTGCCCCAGGCATGCATTACGAACACGTCGTTGACGGCCATGCAGGCGATCGTATCGACGCCTTTCGCGTGCAATCGGTCCGCAAGTTCGACGTAGCCCGGCAGATGGTTCATCGAGCAGGTCGGCGTGAACGCGCCCGGAACGGAAATCAGCACGACTTTCTTGCCCGTAAAGAGCTCAGCAGTCGTCAGCTTGTCCGGGCCGGACGTGGTCATCACGCCAAATACACCTTCGGGCATCCGTTGCCCGGCTTGAATGGCCATTGGCTCACTCCTTTATGGTATTGAGTCTGGTTGCGGGTTGGGCAATGATCGAGCGCCCAGTAATCTCGAATTCTAGCAGGAAGATCATAAGATGGATTTCGCACTGACCGAAGAACAAAAAATGATCCAGGAAGCCGCCCGCGAGTTTGCCCAGAGCGAGATCGCGCCGGTGGCAGCCCAGTTCGATCTGAGCGGCGAGTTTCCGCTCGAGACCATTCGGCAGGCCGGTGAGCTCGGTTTCATGGGCGTGGAGATTCCGGAGGCTTATGGCGGCTCCGGGCTGGACGCAATCTGTTACGTGCTGGTCATGATGGAAATCGCGGCGGCCGATGCCGCCCACAGCACGATTGTGAGCGTCAACAACTCGCTGTTCGGAGTTCCGCTGCTGGAGTTCGGTACCGAGGAACAGAAACAGAAATTCCTGCGGCCGGTTGCCACAGGCGAGGTCAATGGCGCCTACGCCCTGACCGAACCCCAGTCCGGTTCCGACGCGGCAACCATGCGCATGAAAGCCGTAAAATCCGCCGACGGACTTTCCTACACGATCACGGGCAAGAAATCCTGGATCACCTCCGGCCCCGTCGCGAAATACATGGTCGTGTTTGCGCAGACCGTCGATGCGTCCGGTGACTCGAAAGGTATCAGCGCGTTCGTCATCGACACGGCAGAGCCGGGCTTCATTCGCGGCAAGACGGAGCCCAAGCTCGGCATCCGGGCATCTGCCACCTGCGAGATCGAACTCGAGAACTACGTATGCCCCGCCGACAACCTGATCGGGCAGGAAGGCAAAGGATTCAGGATAGCGATGACCGTGCTCGACTCCGGGCGGCTCGGAATCGCCGCCCAGGCAGTCGGCATCGCCCAGGCCGCTTACGATGCGGCGCTTGCGTATTCGCGCGAGCGCGAAGCATTCGGTGCGCCGATCGGCAGTTTCCAGTCGATCCAGAACAAGCTGGCTGACATGAAGATGCGCATCGAGGCGGCGCGCCTCCTGACGCTGCAGGCGGCGTGGTCCAAGGAAAACGCCAAGACGACCGGCGCTCGCAATACGCTGAATGCCAGCATGGCGAAACTGTTTGCCTCGGAAACCGCGATGTTCGTCGCCAACGAGGCGTTGCAGATTCATGGTGGCATGGGCTACAGCAAGGAATTGCCGCTAGAGCGCTATTTCCGCGACGCCAAGATCACGGAAATCTACGAGGGCACGAGCGAAATTCAGCGCATGGTGATTGCGAGGACCGAGACTGGCCTGCGCTAGAGGCGTGCTGTCCGGGCGCCGGACTGACTAGTAGTCGTTCTCGGCGACGTACACGACGAGGCCATCGAGGTCGTCATTGACCTCGATCTGGCAGGTCAGCCGGCTGTTCGCCCTGCGTTCGAAGGCGGCGTCCAGCATGCTGTCCTCCATGTCGTCCATCGCGGGCAACTTGTCGAGCCAGGCGTCGTCGATATAGCCATGACAGGTTGCGCAAGCGCAGGCGCCGCCGCATTCGGCAACGATGCCGCGAATATTGTGGTTGATGGCGGCTTCCATGACGGAATAGCCCTTTTCGACATCGACCTCGTGCCGAGTCCCGTCGGCGGTAACGAAAGTGATCCTTGGCATTACTGATTTCCGGAGTTGAATGTTCGAGGGCGCTGACCGTTTCCGGTCAACGCCCTCGCGATTTACTTTTGGCGGCCTAGAGGATCAGGCGCGGCCCGCTTTGGCCCTCTTAGCCTCTATTTCCGCCTGCTTCTTGCGGGCAGCTTCCTCGGCCAGCCGGATCTGACGATTGCGCTCGACTTCCGCGTCGATCACCGTGATCCACTGGGTGGCCGTCCTGCGAGATTTCTGTTGTCTCGCGGCAGCCTCGAATGCTTCACGCGCATCGGAGTAGCGCCGCAGGTTGTACAGGCACATACCCAGTGATATCTGGACGTTGTCCGTGTTCTTGAGACCACCCTTGCGAATGGCCGTGTTGGCCGCCGTCACGCATTCTCCGTACTCGCCGATATTGAGATATGCGTTGGCCAGCCTGTGATCAAGATCGCCGTCGTCAGCCAGCGCCGCGGCTGCCTTCAATGCAGGGATCGCCTTCTCGTCTTCCATCGCCAATGTCCAGGACTGCGACAGCAGGCGATAGTTCTTCTCGTTCTTCTGCACGACACCGGCGTCCATCTTTTCCTGCAGCAGCTTCGCGGCCTTATACGGCACTTCGGCCTGCAGGTAGAGCTGCGCCATCGTGACGAACTCGGGCTCCTTCTCGAGCATGCCCTGCGTGTGCGCCGCGTCATACGCGTAGATCAGCTTCTCGTCCTCGCCGAGTTCGGTATAGGCGCCCGCGAGCGACTTCCAGTAACGGGCCTTGGGCCAGTTCTCGAGCAGGATCTTCTGGATATCGCGGACCTTCTTGTAGTCTTCCTGCTGGAAGTACGCGAAATTGAGCAGCCCGTACCAGTCTTCCTTCACCGGCTTGTCGCGCTCCCGGGCGACGCGCATGGCGTTCTCCACGGGCTCGATCATCTCTTTGTAGCGTTGCAGCTGATAGAGATTCTGCGCCTTGAGTATGAATGCCTCGGGGGCCGGGTTCGGCTCCATCATGAACCACTTGTCGAGTGTCGCCAGCGCCTTGGCGAATTGCTCTTCCATCGTGAGCAACTGCACCAGCGTGTACGTGGTCTGCTTCGCCTGCTGTGGCTCGAGCGTCGGAATCGCAAGCATCTTCTCGTAGGTGCGGATCGCGCTCTGGGTGTCGTCCATATTGTAGTAGACGAAGCCGATGTAATTGAGCACGTTCGCCTGTTCGTACTCGGTCAGCTTGTCCGGGTTGTACAGGGAATTGAGCAGCCGCAGCGCGCCCGCCATATCCTTGGCGTCGACCAATTCCTGGGCCTTCTGGATTCGCTCGTAGACTTCCTTGCTGACCGCCTGTGCCTGCTTCGTCTTGGTGGTGTCCGTGTCGGCGTCGGCATTCTGTGCCGAAGCGCCGGAAAACGACAGCAAGCCACACAGCAGCGAGACCCAGAGCTTAAGAGTGATTCCACGATTCATTTTCATTTCAAAAGATGTCCTCTTGGATGGCGCTTTGCCGCCAAATCGTCAAGCTGGTCCTAGTCTTCAAGCATGAACGAAATTCGTGTCTTGACCCCCGGCACCTCGACCGGAATACCGTCCACGACGCGGGGCTTGTACTTGAACTTCAGGACGGCACGAATGGCCGCGCGTTCAAACAGGCTGCTCGTCGACTGGAGGATGATCGGGTCTTTCACGGTGCCCGCGGTCGTGACCGTGAAAGACAGGTCAACAAATCCCTCGAGTCCGCGCGACAGCGCACGAGCCGGGTACACCGGGGCCACACGCACGATCGGCAGGTAATCGCCCTCGGCAATGTTCATGCTGCCCGGGCCACCGATGCCTTCGGTGTTCTGCACGGTAGGCGGCGCGACATTGATCGTCGGCGCGTCGGGATTGATGTTATCCAGCTCCTGCGGCGGCGTCTCCGGCGGCGTCTCCGGCGGTTTCGGTGGCTTCTCCGGCACGATGTCCTCGACGTTGAGGTTCTCGTTCCGTTTTACGCGCACGAATTCGAGCTTGTGGCGCTCGCGAGGGTCCGTCAGTGCCTGCTTGCCGGTAACGATCAGGAGTTGCATCACAAACAGCAGCGTTACCGTGACAATGGAGCCGATAACAATGGATATTACGTAACGACCGAGCATGGTCCTTTCCTCCTCACCGGATCCTAATCGTCGTCCGAGGCGATCGCGACATTGGTGACACCGGCCTGCTTGGCCGCGTCCATGACGATCACAAGCACTTCATGGGTCGAGCCTTCATCCGCCTGGATGACGATCGATCCCTTCGGATTTTCCGCGTGCAGGCGTTCGATGATCGAGCGCACCTGCCGCGGATCACGCTCCTTGCGATCTATCCAGATCTCATCAGTGGCACTGATGGCGATCAGAATCGACGCATCCTCCTGCTTTTCGGCGGTCACCGTGTCCGGGCGCTCGACCTGGATACCGGCTTCCTTGATGAAGGTCGCGGTGACGATGAAGAAAATGAGCATGATGAACACGACGTCGAGCATCGGCGTCAGGTTGATCTCGTTCTCTTCCTCTTCTACCGAGAGCGATCCATGTTTTCTTCGCATAGCCTGAAGTCCTTACGGTTCGCGCCGTTACTGGGCGATCGAAATGTTGTAGACACCGGCGCTGCGAGCCGAGTCCATCACCGAAACGAGCATCTTGTTGGTCGATTTCTTGTTCGCCTGAATGACCACGGAGCCTTCCGGGTTTTCGGCGTGCAGTCGCTCGATGTTAGCCCGTACCGCGCGCGGGTCGATCAGGCGTCGATCGATCCAGATCTCGTCATTCGCATTGATCATGACCAGGATATTTGCGTCCTCGGGTTTGCTAACCGTCTGCGGTGCATCAGGCCGGTTAACGTCGAGGCCCGCTTCCTTGATGAACGACGCGGTGACGATGAAGAAGATCAACATGATGAACACCACGTCCAGCATCGGCGTCAGGTTGATCTCGTTTTCTTCGTCGTCAAAGTGGATATCGTCAAGATGTTTACGCATTTTGACTGTCCTCTAGTGATCCATTGTGAGTGAGTCCTCGAGGAACTCCACTTCATGCGCGGCTTTTCGGGTCAGGATCGTCACGAGCAAAACGCCCGACAACGCGCCGACCATCCCGGCCATCGTGGGTACGGTAGCCTGCGACACGCCGGCGGCCATTGCCCGGATGTTTCCGGACCCCGACACGGCCATGACCTGGAACACGCTGATCATGCCCGTTACGGTGCCCAGCAATCCCAGCAGCGGGCACAGGGCCACGAGCGTCTGGATCATGCTGATGCCACGGTTGGTCGCGTCCGAGAAACGCGAAATCATCAGCTCGCGAATCTGCTTCGCTTCCCAGGACTTGCGTTCCTTGCGTGACTCCCAGTCATCATGAATCGAGCGTGACATCAGCTTCATCGACGTCCGGAAAAACAGAATCCGCTCGACGATGAGGACCCACATCAGAAAGATGGTGACCGCGATGGCCCGGAGAACCGGGCCACCCAGTGTCATGAAGTCACGAATGGCTTCTAAACTGTCAGCAAGCCAATGCATGGCGACTCCTTATCGTTAGTGAGCCTGCTCTGAGTGCTGCGCAACGAGGCCAGCGCTCTGCGACTGCAGAATGTTGACGATCTTGCGGCTCTTGCCACTGACCATCGTGTGCAGCAGTACCATCGGAATCGCCACTACGAGGCCGAGTACCGTGGTGATGAGCGCCTGGGAAATACCACCGGCCATCATCTTCGGGTCGCCGGCGCCGTACAGCGTGATGACCTGGAAGGTCTTGATCATACCGGTGACCGTACCGAGCAGACCCATGAGAGGTGCGACGGCTGCGATGACCTTGATGAACAGCAGACCCTTGGTGATGGCGGGCATTTCCTTGAGCGCGGCTTCGCTGAGTTTGAGCTCGATCGTCTCGGTATCCGCATTGCGGTTGCTCTCGTAGGCAGCCAGAACGCGGCCCAGCGGGTTGTCGGTGCTCGCCGACTCACGCTTGAGCTGAGCGGCAACCTTGCGATCCGCCGAGGACAGCGCCAGCCAGCGCAGCAGTGCGATGATCAGGCCGATAATGCCGAGGCCGATGATGCAGTAACCGACGATGCCGCCTGCTTCGATGTGGTCCTTGAGCGTTGGCGATTCGACGAGCAGGCCCAGGATACCGCCGCGCGTGACGTCGATACCGAAGGTGACGACCTCGCCCGGCGCTGCATCCATCATGTCGCCGGTGGTGCCGAGGTAACGGCCTTCAGGCTGGCGAATGAGTTCGGAAACGGTGCCGTCGTCGTTGTACTCGAGGTAACCGTTCTCGGACACCAGGTTGAATGCACCGACGCGAATGACTGCCATTTCTTCCTGTTCGCCGTTGGCCTTGGTCACCAGGTTGTTGAAGCGGACGACACGGCCCGTTTCGTAAACTTCCTGCTGCAACAACGCCCACAGCTGCTCGATATCTTCGATCGATGCGAGGCTGCTGGCACCGGCCATCTTGCTGCCGAGTTCGACCAGGAACTTGCTGCGATCCGGATATTCGATATTCGTCAGCGAGCTTTCAAACCGGCCCTGGGTGTCACCTGCAACGGTCTGCAGAACGCCGAACAGTTCCTTCAATGCGCCGAGACGCTCGTCGAGTGCCTGCCGCGCAGTAATGATGCGCTGCTGGTTGACCTCGAACTGCTGTTCGAGGTTGGCGCTGATGTTTTCCTGGCGCGTGCGCTCGGCACGGGCCTGGTTCAGCAACTGTTGCTGCTCGTTCTTGGCTTTCGCAAACGCCGCTTCGCGCTGACGCGCTTCCTGCGAATCGCGAGCCTGCCCTTGTTCGATCAGGCGCAGGAGTTCGCCCATGCTGCGGGCATTATCCTGTGCCTGCGCGGTTGCAAATCCGAAGCTGAGCAGTCCGGCTGCGATAATGAGTGTAATGCGTTTCATTGATTAAGCCTCCGGAGCCGGAACCGGAATGATGATGAGTTCCGGTGCGATCAACTGTCTGGCCATGCGCAGACCCTTGCGAACTTCGTTACGCGCCGAGTCATCGATGACCCACTGACGGCTGGTGTCATCCCAGCGTCCGGTGATCTTCGTGTCGTCAGACTGGAAGTACAGGCCAAGGCGACCGATGCGCAGTACGTTGAACGAACGGGTGGCGCCATCGAAGGTGAGCGATTCCGTGTAGAACTCGGAGGATGTGCCGTAGTCGTTCTCGATCTGGTAGGCCTCCATGACTTTGCGGAATTTTTCCGCGACGCTCACGTCGGAGCGCTCCATGATGCCCTTGAGGTCGCTGATGCGCTTCGTGCGCTCCGCCATAAGGAACGGCAGATCGAGCGCGATGGACTGCTCGAGTCCGTCGATCATGCGTTCCATCAGCGGGAAGATCTGGCGATTAATGACGTCAACCTGGTCCATCGACAAAGCGATGTCCTCCAGGGTTGCGGCCTGGCTTTCGACCTGGGCGGTCATAAGCCGGTTGTAGACCTTGAGTCCGTCGATTTCCTTGTTGATAGCCCGATACTGGTCTTCGAGTGAACGGGTTCCCTCAACGATTGTGTTGATCCGTTCCTGCGATTGTCGAGCCAGGTTCAACCGACGCTGATCAGCCTGCAAAACCTGATCGACGGTCTGGGCGAAAACGCTGCCGGAAATCGCCATCACCGAGGTCGCTATGAAGGCGACGGCAATGGCCCGACTGCTGCTTATGCACCGTTTCATGAACGCTCCTTAAAGGTCGTTGTAGTAATGAAAAGTTGCGGAGAGGGATGCAACGTATCCGCTGAATACATGCACAAATGAAAACCGGAGGCATGGATAGTGCCCCCAATTGCGCACGCGGCCCTCTCCACCTTCGCCGCGCGGCGATGAATTTTGTCTGGAACCCGTCTTGTTGTTCCTGCTGTCTGGCCACCCCGGAAATTATCCCGGGTTTCTCACCAATATTCTCTTAAATTCCGCTAGGTCCCCGCGTTTAAGGCGCCAAGAATAACACATGCTTCGCTGATCGCCAGCTTTATGATCGCGCTAAAAACACGCCCGGCAAAATGCCGCAAGGGGCAATTTTCCGTTGTCGATCGTCACGTGGAAACTCCCGGGAAAATAACCCGGAACGCGCGTCAGGCGCACGCTTATATTGCCTCGCGTCATACTTGAGACATCGTCGTGATGATCCCGTCGGCGCAGCTCGCGCCTCGCCTTTTCGTTAGTCGGCATCCAAAAAATGTCCTTAAATTAATTCTTTAGACAATTTTCCTCAGATGAAATCTCTTTACCTGCCGTTCGCGCGAGCTGCCGGCAGACAGGGCGTGAAACGCGCACTACGGCACGACGTTTCGTATCACAAGTAACTGTTTTGATTCGTTATTGACATCCCAGGATCGATCCAACATAGTCCCGGCTTATGAATTCACCGCACGACATTCGCGTTCGGGCTGATGAGCTCGCCCCGCAACTTCCGCTTCTTCTTGGCTGGAGGCGTTGCGGGTAGCGCGTATTTGTATAACGCACATCGAAAGCCCCGCCATCCAAAGGATCGTGGGGCTTTTTTATGGCATCGATTTGAAATGTTGGTTTTAAGGAAACGTCATGAAAATGTATTCGGAATCGGATGTAGATACCTCGTGCCTCGCGGAACGCCGTGTCACCATTCTCGGCTACGGCAGCCAGGGACGCGCGCACGCACTGAACCTGAAGGACTCCGGCTTCGATGTCGTGGTCGGACTGCGGCCGGACGGTGCGAGCTGGTCAAAAGCCGAAGCGGACGGATTGCAGGTACAGGCGCCCAACGACGCGGTCAAAGATGCTGCCATCGTGATGTTTCTGACGCCCGACATGGTGCAGAAGCGCCTGTACGAGTCCGTCGTCGATGACATTGCCGAAGGCGCCACCCTGCTGTTCGCCCACGGCTTCGCCATCCACTACGAGCAGGTCGCCCCGCGCGGTGACCTGAATGTCGCCCTGATCGCGCCGAAAGGACCTGGCGGACTGGTTCGTCGCCAGTACGAAGAAGGCCACGGCGTGCCCTGCCTCGTGGCGGTTCACCAGGACGCGACGGGCGACGCCCTGAAGATCGCCCTCGCCTATGCGGCGGGAATCGGCGGCGCCCGGGCTGGTGTGATCGAGACGACATTTGCCGAGGAAACGGAAACCGACCTGTTCGGCGAACAGGCGGTATTGTGCGGTGGTGCGACCGAACTGATCGTTGCGGGATTCGAGACTCTGGTAGAAGCCGGCTATCAACCCGAAATTGCCTACTACGAGGTCATGCATGAACTGAAACTGATCGTCGACCTGCTGCACGAAGGCGGCCTCAGGAAAATGCACAAATTCATCAGCGACACGGCCGCCTGGGGCGACATGATCAGTGGCCCGCGTGTCGTCAACGATTCGTCGCGCGCGGCCATGAAGGCCGTGCTCACGGATATCCAGGACGGGACTTTCGCCCGCAACTGGATCGCAGAAAACGAAAAGGGGATGCCGGAGTTCAAGCGCCACATGCAGGCTGACCTGGACCACCCGATCGAGAAGGTCGGCGCGAGGCTCCGCGCGCGCATGGACTGGTTGCAGGACTGAGACGCCCACGCGCCACCCTTCGAGGAAACAGAGGAACCCGAGATGGCTGACAACAGGATTCGCATTTTCGACACGACTCTCCGCGACGGCGAACAGGCGCCGGGCTGCAGCATGACGCTCAGCGAAAAGCTACGAGTCGCGAAAGCACTTGCGGAACTTCGGGTCGATGTCATCGAAGCCGGCTTTCCTGCAGCGTCGCCGGGCGATTTCGAGTCGGTCAGGGCGATCGCCGACCGCAACTTCGGCCCGATCATTTGTGGCCTCGCCCGCTGCAACCCGGAAGATATTCGAAAAGTCCATGAAGCGGTCCGGGGCGCGGAGCGGCACCGGATTCATGTCTTTGTCGCGACCAGCGCCATCCACCGCGAGCACAAGCTGAAGATGGCCAAGGAGGAGATCATCCGCACCGCCGTCGAGGGCGTGAAACTGGCCAAGTCGATGTGCCAGGACGTCGAGTTCTCGCCGGAGGATGCGTCGAGGACCGAGCTCGAGTTCCTGACCGAGGTCGTGCAGGCGGCAGTCGATGCCGGGGCGACCACGATCAACGTACCGGACACGGTCGGTTACACGACCCCGCTGGAATTCAGCGAGACCTTCGCGCACCTCCGCAGCCGCGTGAAAGGGGCGGAAGGCGTCGTATTTTCGGTGCACTGCCATGACGACCTTGGCATGGCCGTAGCCAACAGCCTCAGCGCCGTGCTCGGCGGCGCGCGGCAGGTCGAGTGCACGATCAACGGCATCGGCGAACGCGCCGGGAACTGCTCGCTCGAGGAAGTCGTGATGGCCATCAGGACGCGCGAGCAGGTCTTTGGCGTCAAC
>DATCZJ010000091.1:0-7860 GCA_036525955.1 Woeseiaceae bacterium
ACAAGGGCTGGAGCTACGGCGTGCGGTCGGGCGCGTCGATGACGCTCGGCCCTCGCGTCTGGCAGATCTCGGCGCAGGTGCAGACCGACAAGACCGGCGAGAGCATCGCGGAGTTGTTGTCGGAACTCCATGCCCTGCGCAAAGACCGGCCGTTCAGCGCCGAGGAACTCGAGGACGTGCGTAACGAGCGCGTCCGGAAACTGCCGGCGATCACGGCATCGGCGACCGGCATACTCGGCTACCTGACGAGCATCGCGCTGTACGGACAGCCCGACGATTTCATCGAGCAGCGCAAGGACATGTACGAGGCCGTATCGCTCGACGACCTGGCGCCGGCGCTCGACGACCGCGTCGACGACGGCAAATTCACGTGGTTCATCGCGGGCGATGTCGAGAAGATCGAAAATGCGGTGCGCTCCCTCGAGCTCGGGCCGGTCGAAGTCTGGGATGCGGACGGCAAACGCCTGCGCTGAGGTGAACCGATGAAACGCGTTGCAGGGGTTCTCGGCGGCATGGGGCCGGACGCCACGGTCGATTTCATGGCGAAGGTCATTGCGCTGACGCCGGCCGGCCGGGACCAGGACCATGTCCGCATGCTGGTCGATCACAACCCCGGCATTCCGAACCGCCAGGCCGCGCTGTTGCAGGGGGGCGAGGACCCCGGCCCGGCGCTCGCGGCCATGGCGGCGGGGCTCGAGGCTGCGGGCGCGGATTTTCTCGTGATCCCGTGCAACACGGCGCACGCGTTCAGCGACGCCATTACCGCCGCGGTCGGTATTCCGCTCGTGTCGATCATCGACCTGACCGTCGATGCCTGCGCCGGGCACGACGCGGTCGGCCTGCTGGCGACCGACGGCTGCATCGCGAGCCGCGTCTACCAGGAGGCGCTCGCCGCGCGCGGCATCCGGGTCGTGCTGCCCGAGGCGACCGAGATGCAGGAGATCATGCGGCTCGTTACGGCGATCAAGGCGGGCGACCGCAGCGATGCCGTGGCGACCGCGATGCAGGCAGTCGCCACTGCGCTCGTCGCGCGCGGCGCCGGCGCCGTGATCGCGGGCTGTACCGAGATACCGCTCGTGCTCGATGCCGGGATGCTCGAGGTTCCGCTGGTTGCATCGACCGATGTGCTCGCGGCGGCCACGGTGGACATTGCGCGGGGCGTGCGGCCGCTGGACTGACCTCAGTCGGCGATCGAGCGCCTGAGCCAGGCTTCGAATTCCCGCGCGGCCGGCTTCATGTCCGGTTCGTGCCCGGTCACGATGTAGAACTTGTCGTAGCTTTCGACGGCCTGCGCGAACGGCTGGATCAGGTGGCCCTCGCTGATCCAGTTCGACGTGATGATCTGGTCGTTGATCGCGAAACCCGCGCCGATGCGGGCGAGATGCAGCGCATCGATCGATTTCTCGACGTGTATCTCGTCGGCGGGTTGCAGTCCGTCGAGCCCGACCGCCGCGAGCCAGCGGGCCCAGGCTTCGCCGTTGTCATCGTGGATCAGGGTTTCCGCCGCGAGATCGGCCGGTGACAGTTGCGAGCGGCGCTGCAGCGTCTGCGGCGCGCAGAACGGCGTGTAGTTGGTGTCCACGAAGGTCGTGACGCGCATGTCCGGCCGGTTGTGCGTTCCGAACTGCACCACGACGTCAGCGTCCGGCAGCGTGGGCAGCGGCGGCACGGGCATCGTGCGCAGCCGGAACTTGAGCTTCGGGAAGCGCTCCCGAAATTCCCCGAGCCGTGGCAGCAGCCAGAGCGTCGTGAACGTGGGCGGTGCGGCGATCACCAGTTCCCCGTCGAAGAACTCCTCGGTGAAAGTCTCGACGTCGTGGCGAAGCTCCCGGAACGTCCGCCGGATGCTGCGAAACAGCCGGTCGCCCTCGACCGTCAGCCGCAGGTTCCGGCCCGAGCGCGTGAACAGCGTGGTGCCCAGCTCCTCCTCGAGCTTGCGGACCTGGTGGCTGACCGCGCTCTGCGTGACGGACAGCGCCTCGGCCGCACGGCTCATCGAGAGGTGCTCGCCGGCGGCCTCGAAGGTCTGCAGGGCCTTGAGCGATATGCGCTTGTCACCGAATCGGAGCATGCCGTGCGCCCTCGAAAAGTATGAATTCTATTCATGAATTGACCGTAAATAAACTCAATTAAGGCGAATCGCTTTCATGCGATACTGGTCGGCCTTCGATCACCCGAGCAGACAGGACGCATCATGTCGCAAGCACTCAAATCCGCCGGCAAGGCCTGGGCACTGAAAGATCCGAGCCTCCTGAAAACCAGGGCTTACATCAACGGCGAGTGGGTCGACGCCGACAGCGGCGAGACCTTCCCCGTTTACAACCCGGCCACGCAGGAACTCATTGCCGAGGTGGCGAGCGTCGGCCAGGCGGAAACGCGCCGTGCCATCGAAACGGCAGCCGTGGCGCAGAAGGCCTGGGCGGCGAAGACGCCGATGGAACGCTCGGTGATACTCAGGCGCTGGAACGACCTGATTCTCGAGCACACCGAGGACCTCGCGATCCTGATGACCGTCGAGCAGGGCAAGATCCTGGCCGAGTCGCGCGGCGAGATCGTCTACGCCGCATCGTTCATCGAGTGGTTCGCGGAAGAAGCGAAACGCATCTACGGCGATGTGCTGCCGCTGCCGCAGAACGACCGCCGCGGCATCGTGATCAAGCAGCCCGTCGGCGTCTGCGCCGCCATCACGCCGTGGAACTTCCCGAGCGCGATGCTGACGCGCAAGGCCGGACCGGCGCTTGCAGTCGGCTGCGCCATGGTGGCGAAGCCGCCGCACGAGACGCCCTTGTCCATGCTCGCGCTGGCCGAGCTTGCCGATCGCGCCGGCGTGCCCGCGGGCGTGCTCAGCGTGCTGCCGGGCGAGAAGTCGCGGCCGATCGGGGATGAGATGTGCGCGAACCCGCTCGTCCGCAAACTCACGTTCACCGGCTCGACGGCCGTGGGCAAGATCCTCACGCGGCAATGTGCCGATACCCTGAAGCGCCTGTCGATGGAACTCGGCGGCAACGCGCCCGTCATCGTCTTCGAGGACGCGGACCTGAAGCTGGCCGCGCTGGGCGCGGCTGCGTCGAAGTACCGCAACTCCGGCCAGACCTGCATCTGCGCGAATCGCATCATGGTGCAGGACACGATCTACGACGCGTTCGTCGAGGAACTGAAGAAGGTGGTCGGCACCTACAAGGTTGGCGAAGGCCTCGACGAGAGCGTGACGCACGGACCGGTCATCTCGAAGAAAGCGCTCGCCGACATCAAGGAACTCGTCGACGACGCGGTCGCGCACGGCGCGACGGTGGCGGCGGGCGGCCGCTTCGGCGTGCAGGGCGAGCAGTTCATCGAGCCGACGATCCTCTGCAACGTCAACGACGACATGCGCATCTTCAAGGAAGAAATCTTCGGGCCGATCGCGCCGATCTACAAGTTCAGCACCGAGGAAGAAGCCATCGCGATGGCGAATGACACCGAGTTCGGCCTCGCGTCCTACCTGTACTCGAAGGACCAGGGACGCTGCTGGCGCGTCGCCGAGGCCATCGAGTACGGCATGGTCGGCGTCAACGAGACCGCGATTTCGTCGCAATACATTCCCTTCGGCGGCGTGAAGGAATCGGGGCAGGGCCGCGAGGGATCACGCTACGGCGTCGAGGAATATCTCGAGACCAAGTACATCTGCCTCGGCGATCTCGCGAAGAAATCGTGAGCTCGGTCCTCTACCCGACGACCAATCTCGCCGCGGTCGAGCAGCTCGTCATCGAACGCGGCGAGGGCGTCTACGTTTACGACACGTCCGGCAGGCGTTACCTCGAGGGCCTCGCGGGCCTCTGGTGCACGGCGCTCGGCTACGGCAACCGGGAACTCATCGAGACCGCCGGGCAGGCGATGTCGAAGCTCTCCTTCACGCACCTGTTCGGCGGCAAGTCGCACCCGGCCGCGATCGACCTCGCGCAGAAGCTCGCCGACATGGTGCCGGTCGAGAATGCGCGCGTGTTCTTCGGCAATTCCGGTTCCGACGCCAACGACACCCACGTCAAGATCCTGCGCTACCTGTCGAACGTCACGGGTAAACCAAAAAAACGCAAGATCATCACGCGCGAACGCGCCTACCACGGCGTGACGGTGGCGGCGGGCTCGCTGACCAGCCTGCCGGTCAATCTCGCGCATTTCGATGCGCCGCTCGACGCGCTCGGCATCCTGCGCACGGACTCGCCGTACTACTACCGCGACAGGAAGGACAACGAGAGCGAAGCGGCTTTCGTCGATCGCGTCGCGGCGAATCTCGAGCAGCTGATCCTGCACGAAGGGCCGGAAACGATCGCGGCGATGATCTGCGAGCCCGTCACGGGCGCGAGCGGCGTCATCGTGCCGCCCGCCGGTTACTACGAAAAGATCCAGGCCGTGCTCGCGAAGTACGACATCCTGTTCTGGGCCGACGAGGTCATCACGGGATTCGGTCGCACGGGCGAGATCTTCGGCTCGACCGCAATGGGCATCGAAAAGCCCGCGATGATGACGGTCGCGAAGCAGCTGTCGTCGGCCTATTTCCCGATCAGCGCATCCATCATTCGCGGCGATATGTACGAAGCGCTCGTCGAGCCCTCGTCGAAGGTCGGCATGTTCGGCCACGGCTATACCTACTCGGGACATCCCGTCGGCTGCGCGATCGCGCTGAAGGCGCTCGAAATTTACGAGCGCGACGGCATCTACGAGCATGCCGCGACCGTCGGTCGCTACCTGCAGCAACGGCTGCGGGAATTCGCAGACCACGAGATCGTCGGCGACGTGCGCGGCGTCGGCCTGATCGGCGCCGTCGAAATCGTCGCGGACAAGACCTCGCGCCAGCCCTTCGACCCCTCGGCGATCGGCTACCTCGCGAAGACGGCACAGGACCACGGCCTGATCGGCCGGGCGCTCGCGGGGACGACGTTCGCCGTCTGCCCGCCGCTCGTGATCAGCTGCGAGCAGGTCGACGAACTCGTCACGATCCTCGGCCGGGCGCTCGACGAGACTGCGGCGCATCTGGGGCGTGCGCGCAAGGCGTCCTGACCGGGACTGCCGCGACCTGTACGATTGCTGATAACATCGCCTGCCCGTGCGTGGCGGGCATCGACCCGGTGTGAGTGAGCGCTGATGACATCCGAAGAACAAGCCGCGAGAAACTTCCTCGCAGAGAATCCCGATATCGAGGTCGTCGAAGTGCTGCTCGTCGACATCAATGGCGTATTGCGCGGCAAATGGATCCCGCGCGAGAAGTTCGCGAGTGTCCTCGACAACCAGCTGAAAATGCCGCTGACTGCGGTGACGCCGGACATCTGGGGCCGCGACGTGCCCGCGCTCTGTCATCACACCGGGGATGGCGACGGGATCATCATCCCCGAGCTGCGTACGCTGACACGCATCCCGTGGCTTGCGCGACCGACGGCGCAGATTCTCTGTCACCTGACGGATAACGGCGAGCCCTGGGGCTTCGATCCGCGCGTCGTGTTGCGGAACCTGCAGCGACGCTTCGAGGCGAGCGGCCTCAGGGCCGTGGTCGCGCCCGAACTCGAATTCATGCTGCTGGGATCCGGCCGCGATGCGGCGGGCGTCCCCGTCATTCCGGGCTCCCGCATGAACGGGCCGCGGCCCGTCGGCGGCCAGCTTTACAGCACCGACCTGATGCACGAGCACCGCGACGTGCTGCACGAGATGCGCGAGTGCTGCGACGCGCTGGGGCTCGGTCTCGAAACGCTCGTCAAGGAGCTCGCGCCGGCGCAGTACGAACTCAACCAGAAACACGTCGCCGATCCGCTGCTCGCCGCCGACAACGCGCAGATGATGAAGCGCGTGATCAAGGACGTCGCCGCGAAGCACGGTTACATCGCGACGTTCATGCCGAAGCCGTTCACCCACATCGACGGCAACGGCTTCCATGCGCACATCAGCGTCGTCGACGGCAGCGGCCGCAACATCTTCGACGACGGCGGTGAGGAGGGCACGGCCGAGCTGCGGCACGCGGTGGCCGGACTCGCCGCGACGATGCGCGACATGATGCTGGTCTTTGCGCCGCACCGAAATTCCTACCGGCGGCTCAACGTCGGCACGCACATTCCGAAGGCGCCGACCTGGGGCTACGAGAACCGCGACGTCGCGCTGCGCATTCCCTGCGGCGATCCGGCCGCGCGCCGCATCGAGCACCGCGTGCCCGGCGCGGACGCGAACCCTTACCTGGTGCTGGCCGGCATGCTGGCCGGCGTGCTGTACGGTCTCGAGAACAAGCTCGAGGCGCCGGCCCCCGTCGTCGGCTCCGAAGGCCAGGCACAGACGCTCGCCTCCGACTGGAAGACGGCCACGCGCGACTTCGAGGCGTCGGCGTTCGTTGCCGAGTACCTCGGGCAGCCGTTCAAGGATGCGATGCTCGCGATCAAGCACTTCGAGCAGGCGCAATACGAGCGCACGGTGACGACGTTCGAGTACGATACCTATCTCGTCGTGAGCTAGCGGCCCGTACCGGCGACAAGAGGTGCGCAGGAGAGCCCGCAGGCACCCAGAACCGACTGCCTGACCACAGGACCCGTCCTTGATCCGTATCGAAACCGACATCGTTGCCTGCAGAGAACTCTGGGACCTGTTCTCGCCGAAGCAGGAGGCCTGGGACGACTGGGACCTGATGTTCGCTTTTCACCACCGGGATGCGCATCGCTTTCATTTCCTCGTGCACGAGTCCGGCGACGGGCGTCCCGACGGCCTGGTTCCCCTCGTTCACGACACGATCCTGGATCGATTCAACCTGCTGGGCGGCAGCTATCCCGATGGCAGGATCCTGTGGCTGCGTTACGAGGATTTTCCCGAGTTTTTCGAGCATTTCCCGGAGCGCACGGCGTTATTCGAGCTCAGGCAGAGCTGGGTCGGCGAGCTGCTGCAACGTCATCCAGAGTTTGCAGCCCATTTCGCCGAGCAGGACCTGCGTTACTACCTGGTCCCCGCCGAGTTCGAGTTCGACTTTCAAAAGCACATCGATACGTTCGCACCGGAGAAAAAGCAAAAGTTTCTCTACGATCTGCGACACATCCGCAAGCGCGAGCCATTGCTGCGCTGGAGCGACGACAACGAAGCCGACCTGTTCATCGAACTCGTGAACCGGAATTTCGGCGCTGAATCGGATTACACCGATGCAGCGAACGCCAACGAAGTGCGTCGCGTGATCGCCGAGTTGCAGCGAAGCGGCCGCCTGAAGACGCTGACGATCGAGATCGACGGTGCGCGGCAGGCGGTCGCACTGTCCCTGTTGCACGGCAACAAGATGATTGCGCTCTATGCCGCGAGCAACAACGACTACAACAATCTCGGCAAGCTGCTCAATGTCGAGACGATCCAGGAAGCCTGCCGGCTGCGCGTCGATGAAATCAGCTTCATGACCGGCATGCAGTGGAAAGCGAACTGGAAGATGAAGGGCGAGCCCTGCGTCACGATGCGCAAACCGCCGGCACCGTGGCCTGAAAAGACGGGTTAGTCGCTTTTCCTTTAGGTCCCCGGATGTCGCCGAAGCAGCGACACGCACCTGATGCAATCGACTCGGCCGCGACCGAGCAATGGTCTTCCCCGCAAGACTCTGCGTTGTTCTCCGACTTGCCGGCAGAGGCACAGGCCAGCGTGCGACGCCTGGGAGATCGCGCGCGCGGCGCCTGCCGCTGTCGGGTCGGCCGACCTGCAATCACCTCAGGTTTTCCTCGAACGCCCTGAAGATGCGCCGGTACTCATAAAGCCAGCTCTCCGCATGCACCAAGCCGTGCGGATCGCGCGTGTAGATTGCGATTTCGAAGTCTTCTTTCTTAAGTTCGATGAGTCGCTGCACGACCGGCACGGCGTCCTGGAAGAGCTTAAGTTGTC
>DATCZJ010000092.1:0-8792 GCA_036525955.1 Woeseiaceae bacterium
GCTGCGCCATGACCTTCGTCAGCGCCGCCGTCAAGGTCGTCTTGCCATGGTCAACGTGACCAATCGTGCCAACGTTGACGTGGGGTTTTGTTCTCTCAAATTTCTCTTTAGACATTGCCCTATTCCCGGGTTGTTTATTTCGGATCCTGCGTTCGGGCCTCGCGGCCCGCCTTCAACTGGTCGCGGCTCGCGCCGCCCCTCAAATTCCTGCCCACTGTCTGGAGCCCACACCCGGATTTGAACCGGGGACCTCTTCCTTACCAAGGAAGTGCTCTGCCCCTGAGCTATGTGGGCGCATGCCTTGCGGGACATTCAAGGCCTCAGTTTTCCAATCTGGAGCGGGTGATGGGAATCGAACCCACATCATCAGCTTGGAAGGCTGAGGTTCTACCATTGAACTACACCCGCCTTTTCTCTTTCCGGCCGCCGCACCTGCGCCAGGTACGACCGCCGCCAGCCTTTGCCGCGGGCCGATTTCAACTCTGGACGCCCTTTTCTCAGGCGTACAAAAATCCTGACAGTTTCAATCATTTAACCGTCGGGATTGTTGAGTCTCATTCTGTATCGCCGCGCCGCTGGTCCGATCCGAAACCTGCCTCGGCCGCACCATTATCTGGTGGAGGGGGTAGGATTCGAACCTACGTAGGCTTAGCCAGCAGATTTACAGTCTGCCCTCGTTGACCGCTTGAGTACCCCTCCGCGTACGCAAGCCGGGCATTGTCTAATTGAAGCGCCCGGGTGTCAACAGCCAAACCACGGTTTCTTCCTCTTTTTCTCCGGGCGGGCATTGTAACCCAAACCCTTGCGCCGTGGGGATTTTCGGCCCTTCAGGCGCGTCTTGCCCAGTGCCAGGGCTCGTAGACGAAGCCGCCGGGGTTGTCACGCGGGTAGGTCATCCGGAAACCGAAACGACCCGCGTTCCGGGTCAGCCAGCGGAAGGCCGCCGAGGCCTCGAATTCCTCGGTCAGCGGCCGGCTGCCCGGGGTCGCGATGTCCACCGCGCCGCCCGTGTGATGCTCGCTGTAACCGGGTGCCGCGTTGACCGTCAGAATATCGCTAATCGATTGACCTGCCTCGATTTTCTTCCTGATCAACCCCGCCTGGTAGTCGATACTGCGAAATCCGGACACGATCAGCAGGGTCACGCCATCGGCAGCCGCGGCCGCGACCATGGCCGCCCAGTGCCGCGCGGTTTCGGGCGTCAGGGACTGCATGCGGCCGACGAGATTGGGGCCGACGTCGACGAGTTCGACCGCCTCCACGAAGCGCGGCCGCCCCGGATTGCGGCCATAGTCGGCCGGGATGCCGAGTTCTGCGTGTATTTCGCGTAGCATAGGCGCGCGATTGTCCCACAAGATCAGCTGCGAACGAATGTCCAACGACAGGATTTACATGACCGAGGACGGCGCAGAGCCGTTTCGCTTCAATGACCGCGTTGCGGCCGTGTTCCCGGACATGCTGCGGCGTTCGATCCCCGGCTACGAGGCATCCCTCGAGGCGATTGGCGCGCTCGCCGCCCGCTACGTGCGCCCGGATACGCGCTGCTACGATCTCGGCTGCTCGCTCGGCGCCGCGACGCTCGCGATGCGCCAGGGCATTCGCGCCGCTGACTGCCGCATCGTTGCGGTAGACGTGGCGCCCGCCATGATCGCGCGCTGCAGGGAAATCCTTGCCGAGGATGATCGCCAGGCCCCCGGACAGACGCCGGTCGACATCGTCGAAGCCGATATTCGCGATGTAACGATCGAGAGCGCGTCCATGGTGGTGCTCAATTACACGCTGCAATTCCTCGCGCCGGGCGACCGGGATACGCTGCTCAACCGGATTCGCGCCGGCATGACCGAGGGCGGAATTCTCGTTCTGTCCGAAAAAGTCATCGACGAAAACCCCGAGATGGAGGCGTTGCTCGTCGATCTGCACCACGAGCACAAGCGCCGCAACGACTACAGCGCCCTGGAAATCAGCCGCAAGCGCGCCGCACTCGACAACGTGCTGGTGCCCGAGACGGTCTCCGCCCACCGCGACAGGCTTGCCCGCGCAGGCTTCGCGCACTCCGCGGTGTGGCTGCGATATTTCAACTTCGTTTCCATCGTCGCGATCCGCTGATGCAGCAACTCGTCGATTTCCAGGCGCTTGCCGCCCGTCTGGACGCCGCAGGCCTCGGCCACTGGCTGGCGCCTGTCGAGGCGCTCTTGCGACAGCGCCTGTCCCCGCAGGGGCATGGCGATTTCGAGCGCTGGGCTGCAGCGATCGCCGCGATTCCCGGCGCCCGCGGCGATGCGTCCGGACTGAAGCATGCGCTCCTCGCGCTTTCGCCCTGGCGCAAGGGGCCGTTCGAACTCGACGGCGTCAGCATCGACGCGGAGTGGCGCAGCGACTGGAAATGGGCACGACTCGAACCTGCTCTCCTGCCGCTGGCCGGTCGCAAGGTGCTCGACGTCGGCTCCGGCAACGGCTACTACGCGCTGCGCATGCGTGCCGCGGGCGCAGAGCTCGTCATCGGCGTCGACCCGACGCTGCTCTACGTCCTGCAGTTCGTCGCGGTCAATCGCATCATCGGTGACGACGGCGTCTTTATCCTGCCGCTCAGGTTCGAAGAAACGCCCTCGGCGAGCGGGGCCTTCGACACGACTTTTTCGATGGGCGTTCTCTATCACCAGCGGGCGCCGATCGATCACCTGCGCCAGCTGCGTGACACGCTCAGGCCCGGCGGGCAGCTGGTACTCGAAACCCTGTACATCCCGGGTGAGACGTCGTGCGCCTGCACTCCGCCTGACCGCTACGCACGCATGCGAAACGTCTGGCTGTTGCCCACGCTCGGCGAACTCGAAACCTGGCTCAGCCGGACCGGCTATGGCGACATTAGAGTCGTGGACACGTCCGTGACGACCACGGACGAGCAGCGCAGCACCGAATGGATGACTTTCGAGTCACTGCGCGAGGCGCTCGATCCGGACGACCCCGACAGGACCGTCGAAGGCTGGCCGGCGCCGCGCCGCGTCATCGTCACTGCGATCAACCCGGGGCCCTGACGGCGCACAACGCGTCAGGGCGTGCAGCCCGTGAGGGTCTCTTCCACACCGCTGGCGGTTTCTCGCAGAAACCACACCGACTCGGTGACAGCAAGCGTGTCGGGGCCACCGCTGACCGCCTCGGCCGGACGGTAGAAATAGCCGCCTGGCGCATAGTCGCCGGTCAGCACCTTGCCGAGGACACATTCGCTTTGCCGGTAATTGCCCGCGAGCAGGTAACCCTCCCGCACGACGGCAGCCTTTCGCCAGGGTTGCGTGGCGCCGGTCGCGACTCGCATGAGCCACGTCCGCGCGCCGCTGCCCGGGTCCTTGCGCAACTCTCGGTTAGCGATGCCCGCCATCGCCGTCGGCTCCCAGGGCAGCAAGCCCGAGTCAATGATGATCGGCGAGCGGATCACGGCATCCGGATCGGCGTCATTGACGAAGTACAGGATGCGCGCACCGTCCTCGGATTTCAGGTTGAAGCCGAGCGAACCGGCCGGCAGGAAAGCGTAGCCACCGCGCGGCAGCTCGATGTCCGCGAGCGTGAGCGATCCGTCGAGAACAAATATCTCGAGGGACCGACCGGGCGTGCCGCCGCTGGTTCCCTCCCACGCCGGCGGCAGATCGACGCGATTGCTCGTACGCCGTGTCTGCGGGTCGCCGGCCAGTTGCTTCGCGCGCACGCCGGGCAGGCTGGCAAGGAATACATCCTCCAGCAGGTCAGTTTCGACGAACGCCGGGTATGGCGCTTTCGGCGGACCGCCAGCGCAGGCCGCGAGGCCGAGTAACACGAGGATGACGAGAGACGGTGGTCGTTTCATGAAATCACCTGCGCAGAGAAAAAAACCGCCCAGTACATGGGCGGTAAAGTAAGCAGAAGATGTATCGGGCTGGGAGTGGCTTGCATTCGAAAGATCGAAACGTCTCTGTCACGATGTCATTCGGCGTTGCCCGTCTCCCGGCTGGCGGTCCGCTTCCTCGGAGGACCCGGCCGTTTGCAGGATATCGGCCGGTTCGGGTGTGGTGTTGAGAGGATCACGCTGCACCCGCCTTCGAGTCACGCTTCCGGCATGGCGGTTGGCCCGCTGTGCCTTTTACATCTCATCTCCGTGCGTACCGGATTGGTACGGGTCGGAATGCTACTACATCTTGTATGGGAAGGCGAGCCATACACAACATGTAGACACGGAAGGTCGAAGCCGTGACCATATGCGGCAACAATGCATCGTCAAGGATGCACGGCGCCGGGGAGAAAGACTTCGCGCGGGGCCGTCAGCAAGACACGCGGCGGGCAGCAGGCGGATCGGACTGCCGTTCACCGTTTTCGGGCATTCCCGGCATCACGCGGGCCGCTGTGACGGACCCGCCCGGCTTCCTCAAGGAGAGTTTCGATGAGCGATTCCTACGCGGTCGGCCGCCGCAACAAGATCCGGCAACTCAGCGACAAGGCCGCTTATGACCGGCAGACCATTCACCAGATTCTCGACAACGCGTTGATTGCGCATGTCGCCTTCGTCGAGGGCGGCCAGCCAGTCGTCGTGCCGATGCTGATCGGCCGGGACGGAGAAACGATCTACCTGCACGGGGCCCGCAAGGCGCGGGTGATTCGCCTGCTGGAATCGACCGGCACGGCCTGCATCAATGTCACCCACGTGGACGGCCTCGTGTTTGCGCGCTCGGCGTTCAATTCGTCGCTCAATTACCGATCCGCCACGTTGTTCGGGACCCCGCGACTCGTCACCGATGCGGCCGACAAGCTACGCGCCCTGCAAATCATCACCGAGCACACGATGCCCGGTCGCTGGGCGGAGCTCAGGGCACCGTTCGAGCGGGAGCTGAAGATGACCGGGGTCGTCGCCGTCGAAATCGAGTCGGCGTCCGCCAAGGTTTCCAGCAAGATGCCGCAGGACGAGCCCGAGGACTACGCAACACCCGTCTGGGCCGGCGTGCTGCCGATCGAGTCCCGCTGCACAGTGCTGCAACCCGATGACCGGCTGCAGGACGGTGTCGTGCCATCCGACGCGCTGCGCCGCCTCGAGGGCAGGCGGTTCTGACGATCACTCAGAGCAGATCGTGCGTGTTTTCCGCTTCGAGGCGGAGCAGCGCCTCCTTGGTATCGAGTCCGCCACCGAACCCGGTCAGGTCGCCCGTGCTGCCGATCACGCGGTGGCAGGGCACGACGATCGGTAATGGGTTCCGACCGTTAGCGGCGCCCACCGCGCGCACGGCTTTCGGCCTGCCGATCCGCCTTGCTATCTCTCCATAGGACACGGTCTCGCCATAAGGAATTTCCTGGAGCGCCTTCAGAACGCTTACCTGGAATTCCGTGCCGCTCAAATGCAGCGGCAGATCGAACTCGCGCCGTTTGCCGGCAAAATACTCCCGCAGTTGCCGGCGCGCCGTTGCCAGTTTCTTTTCGTTGAATATCCAGTCGGGCTCCGGGTTGCGGCGCATCGAGCCTTTGGGGAAACCAATCACCGCGAGCCCCTCGTCGTCGCCTGCCAGCAGCAACTCGCCAATCGGCGCATCGACATAGCAGTAATACATCGTCATCCTCCTGCCCCGGCATCGGAGCCCCAGATCAAGGTGGCCGCATACGCGCGCCACGGGCGCCACGCCTCGGCGCGCGCCACGAGTTCGGCCGGCTTCATCCGCCTGCCGATACCGTCGTCAAACGCCCGCAGCAACCCGAGGTCGGACGCGGGCAATGCATCCGGATCCTTGAGCGCACGCATCGCGATATATTCTGCCGTCCAGTCGCCGACACCACGAATCGACAACAGCACCGTCCGAACCTCGGCGGGATCCATCGACGCATCAAATGCGATGTCGCCATTCACCACGGCGCGCGCAAGCTCACGAATGGTCTGCGCGCGGCTCCGGATGACACCGAGATTTTCGAGCCGGGCTCGCAGCAGCTTGGCCGCCGGCGGAAACAGCCGCTCCGGCAATGCATCGATACCGTCGACAGCGACGTCGATGCGCTCGCCGTATCGGGCCGCGATGCGGCCCGCCATCGTGGTCGCCGCCTTCACTGACACCTGCTGGCCGAGTACGGCCCTGACGGCAAGCTCGAAGCCGTCCCACGCGCCGGGCAGGCGAAATCCCGGGCTGTTCCTGACGCAACTCCTGAGCACCCCATCGCGCGACAGGACCCGCGCAATGTCGTTCACGGCGGCGTCGAGGTCGAGCATGGACCGCACGCGCTGCACGACCGGAAACAGCGCATTCGTGCCGATGCCATGCAAGGCCAGCGCCAGGTGGCCCCCGGCGTCGCGAACCTCGAGGATTCCCGCCTCGCCGTCGACCTTTATGCTCCGGAGGTAACGGCCCTCCCTGACGCTTTCCACGCCAGGCGTTGCGCGCGCGGCGAAAAACCTCAGCAACGCGCCCCAGTCGAATGGCAACCGATAGCTGAGCTGCACGGCATGCGCGCCGGTCTTCCTGCCCCGATCGCCGAGCCTGCGCAACTCGCGCGGCGCGCGGCCATAGCTGCTGCGAAACGCGTCGTTGAATCGGCGCACGCTGCCGAATCCCGCTGCCGCCGCGACTTCCTGCATCGGCATGTCGGTCTGGTCGATCAGTTGCTTGGCAAAATGCAGACGTTGCGTATGCGCGACCGCCAGCGGGCTGGCGCCGAGGTGTTTCGTAAACAGGCGCCGCAGATGCCTGCTGGTCACACCCAGCCGGTCGGCCAGGGTTTCCACGTTGGCCTCATCGAGGGCGCCGTCGGCGATCAGGCGAAGACCGCGTCGCACGGTCGTGGACGTACCGGCCCAGGCCGGGGTTCCGGGCGCACATTCCGGCCGGCAGCGGAGGCACGGCCGGAACCCGGCCTCGGCGGCAGCGGCCGCAGTCGGGTAGATCGTGACATTCTCCCGCCGCGGCAGGTTGGCGGGACAGATGGGACGGCAGTAGATTCCCGTGGTCCGCACACCGACAAAAAACCTGCCGTCGAACCGCGCGTCCCGCGCGACGCGGGCACGTTCGAACATTTCCGACTGATGTGCAGACACTGCGAGCATGAATGCAGTATACGCCCGGGGCCGATCTCGACTAGCCGGAATCGGACCTCAATAAAAAAGGCCGGGCAGACTCACGCCTGCCCGGCCCGACCTGCGGTTGGTCAGGCTGCGTGACGCTTTTCCTCACGCGCAGCGAGCCACTTTTCGAGCTCGTCCGCGCCGCCGACCAGCTTGCCGTCGACGAAGACCTGCGGGAACTTCGTCCGCGCAGCGACAGCGCGCAGTGTGCGATCCGTGTAGTCACGGTTCAGCACGAGCTCTTCGAACTCGAGGCCCGCGTCCCGGAGCAAGCCCTTGGCACGGACGCAGAACGGACAGCCTTCGCGCGTGAAGACCGCGACGTCATGCGGCAGGGCGGTCTGCGGGTCCAGGTATTTCAGCATCGTGTCCGCATCGGACACGTGGAACGGATCGCCCGGCTCCTCGGGCTCGACGAACATCTTTTCGATGACGCCGTCACGCACCAGCATCGAGTAACGCCAGGAACGCTTGCCGAAACCCAGGCTCTCCTTGCCGACGAGCAGGCCCATGCCATCCGAGAATTCGCCGTTGCCGTCAGGCAGGAACGTCACGCGGTCGGCCTTCTGTGAGCGCTTCCACTCGTTCATGACGAATGCGTCGTTGACGGAAATGCAAATGACGTCGTCAACGCCGTGCGCCTTGAACTGCGGCACCAGCTGGTTGTAGCGCGGCACATGCGACGACGAGCAGGTCGGCGTGAATGCGCCGGGCAACGAGAAAACGATAACGGACTTGCCTTTGAAAATGTCATCGCTCGTCAGGTCCACCCACTCGTGATCGCGGCGCGTGCGGAACGTCACGTTCGGGACGCGCTTGCCTTCCATATTCTTGAACATCGGGTCTGTCTCCTTGATGGATAGTTTCAGATAGCTTGGTTGTTCGAATCAGCCCAGCATGCTGCGCAGCATCCAGGCGTTCTTTTCATGAATCTGCATGCGCTGGGTCAGTAAATCGGCGGTCGGTTCGTCATTGGCGGCGTCGGCTGCCGGGAATACCTCCCTGGCAGTACGTACAACAGCCTCCTGGCCGACGACGAGCTGGCGAATCATGTCCTCCGCGGACTCGTTGCCGCTGGCTTCGTCGATCGACGTGAGGGCAGCGAACTCGCGGTAGGTCCCCGGCGCCTTGACGCCCAGCGCGCGAATGCGCTCGGCGATCTCGTCGACGGCCGTGGCGAGCTCCGTGTAGTGCTGCTCGAACATCACGTGCAGCGTGTTGAACATCGGACCGGTCACGTTCCAGTGGTAGTTGTGGGTCTTCAGGTACAGCGTGTAGCTGTCAGCCAACAGTTTCGACAAGCCGGCGGCGATCTGCTCGCGGTCTTCTTTCTTGATACCGAGGTTGATTTCCATGTTTCCCTCCAGCTGCGTGTCGAATTCAGGACTTGGGGGCATCATAGGGATGTTCAATGGATTCGTAAAATGGTTTAATTAGATCAAATTATTCGAGTTTATGAATATATGAGACTTCCCACGCTACGCCAGCTCCAGTATTTCCTGGCACTCACAGAGACCGGTCACTTCGGGCAGGCTGCCGAGGCCTGCAACGTATCCCAGTCCGCCTTCAGCAACGCCATCAAGGAGTTGGAAACCCAGCTCCAGGTGCAGCTCGTCGACAGAACCAATCGCAACGTCACGATTTCGGCGATCGGCCAGGAAGTCGCCGTGCAGGCCAGGCTCGTGATGCTCGACATGGAGGCGCTCGTCGATATCACGCGCGGACAGCATGCGCC
>DATCZJ010000093.1:0-16102 GCA_036525955.1 Woeseiaceae bacterium
GCGCAGGTCTACCGTCAGGATGCATTTTCGGGTTGCACAGATTGCTCTCTCGATGACATCCGGCTATTGCTTTCGAGCGCACTTGAAATCATCGACCACAGCATTCGGGCCAACGTGCGTCCCGACAAGCTCTATCATGCCTACAACCTGCTGGACATCGACAAGGACAACGCCGGCGTGGGCCGCCTGTACCTGATGCTCGAAGGCCAGGTAGCAGCGCTGAGCTCCGGCGCGATCGGCGCTGAAGACGCCATGAACATGCTTTCGGCGCTGTTCGACAGCGATGTCTATCGTCCCGATCAGAAGACTTTCATGCTCTATCCGGATCGGAAGTTGCCCGGGTTCATGGCGAAGAACCGGATTCCGGACGAACGCGTCACCGAGATCGGATTGCTGGTCCGCATGCTCGAAGCCGGCGATACGCGACTGGTCTACCGCGATCTGGACGGTAATTGCCGCTTCAACGCGGATTTCCGCAATATCGCGGACCTCGACACCAGGCTCTCCCAGGTGACGGCGGACTTCGCGGCGGAGGTCGAGCGGGACCGTGCGGCACTGCGCACGCTCTACGAGGATGTTTTCAATCATCGCGCTTTCACGGGTCGATCCGGCGGCATGTTCGGTTTCGAAGGTCTCGGCTGCATTTACTGGCACATGGTGTCGAAGCTGTTGCTCGCCGTGCAGGAAATCTTCTTTGCATCGCTCGGGCATGATTCGGATCGGGCAACGACCGATGCGCTCGGGAAAATGTATTATCGCGTGCGCGAGGGCATCGGCTTTAACAAGACGCCGGCCGAGTATGGTGCTTTCCCCACCGATCCGTACTCACATACGCCAAAGCATGCAGGTGCTCAGCAGCCCGGCATGACCGGCCAGGTAAAGGAAGAGGTGCTGACGCGTTTCGGAGAACTCGGCATTCGAGTCGAGGGCGGCAAAGTGCGGTTCAGCCCGGATCTCCTCAGGCAACAGGAACTGATCAGCAAGCCCGCGCAATTCTGCTTCCTCGATGTGGACGGGCACTGGCAGGACATCGCCGTCCCGGCAGACGGCCTGGCATTCACGTGGTGCCAGGTGCCGATCGTGTATGTGCTCGACGATAAGAAGGACGAGCAGGTCGTGCTGACGATGGACGATGGCAAGCGCGTGGTGCTTGGCACATTGCATATCGATTCCGAGTTGAGCCTGGAACTGTTCCAGCGTTCGGGCAGGGTTCGCAGAATCAATGTCAGTATTCGCCAGCGTCGTCTGATGAGCAATTGACAGCGTTGTTACCCCGGGATTAAATGCGCCGATGCCTAAAGCAACGATCGATGACGTCGCGAAACTCGCGGGTGTTTCCATCAAGACGGTCTCTCGAGTCGTCAACCAGGAACCGAACGTCCGGGATGCAACCAGGAAAAAAGTAGAGGCCGCTATCGCGGAACTCAATTACCGACCGAATCTCTCGGCAAGAAATCTCGCCAGCCATCGCTCTCACCTGATCGGCCTGATCTACGACGATCCCAGCGCCTACGAAATTCCCAGTGCAGGCTACGTCATCCGCATGCAGCTCGGCGCCCTGCGCGCCTGCCGCACCGCGAATTACGAGTTGCTGATCCATCCCTGCAATTACAACAGCCGCGACATCGGCGCCGAACTCCAGGCGCTGATCGAGCACGCGCGACCCGACGGGATCATTCTCGCGGCGCCGCTGTCGAACGCGCCCCGTATTGTCTCGGCCATCGAAGCGACGGGCACACCGCTGGTCCGCCTGTCGCCAGGGACCGAATCCGGCACGTCATTCGCGGTGGCCACGAACGACCGCGAAATCAGCGCCGAGATGACCCGTTACCTTGCCTCCCTCGGGCATGAGCGGATTGCCTTCATCAAGGGCCACCCGGCCCATAAGGCGGTCGGCAGCCGCTTCGAGGGCTACAAGGATGGCTTGCGCCAGAGTGGTCTCGAATACGACGAGATGCTCGTCGCAGCAGGCGACAACTCGTTCGATGCAGGCGAAGCCTGTGGCATGAGCTTGCTGAAGCTCACGCGCCCGCCCACAGCGATTTTTGCAGCCAACGATGACATGGCGGCGGGCGTGCTGCGTGCGGCCGGGCTGCTCGGCGTCGATGTGCCAGGCCACGTGTCGCTCGCAGGCTGCGACGACATTTCGCTCGCCCGCCAGCTTTGTCCCACGCTGACGACGATACGCCAGCCGTTATCGACGATGGCGGAAAAAGCAGCGCTAATTCTAATGGGCGACGTCGGTAAACCGGGGCCGCGTCGCAAAACCGAAATTGTGCCGGCAACGCTCAAGATCCGCGAATCGACGGGGCCGGCGCCGCCCCGCTGATCGATCACAAAGCCATGCCCGGGTTACGGTGCGCCCGAATACACCCTGACGTAATCGACTTCCATCACGACGGGAAATGCGGTCGCGGCGCTGGGCGCTCCGGGGAAATTGCCGCCAACGGCCACGTTGAACAGGATATAGAAAGGCTGGTCGAAAGGCGCCGGGAAAGGTGCCCCCGTCGTCGACCAGTTATTCCGCACGGCGTACAGCACGTCGTCGACGTACCAGCGAAGCTCCGCCTCGTCCCATTCCAGCGCATAGACATGAAAGTCCGTCGTCGCGTCAGTCGCCACGACGTATTGCTCACCGCTAGAGACGTTGGCAGGAAACGTGCCACCATAGTGAATGGTGCCATACACCGTGTTGCCGCCGCTCGCACCCAGGTTGACGGCCTCGACGATATCGATCTCCCCTGACGCGGCCCAGGTGCCATAGACACTGTCCTGCGGCAATAGCCAGAATGCGGGCCACAAACCCTGGCCGCCGGGCAGCCGGATGCTTGCTTCGATCCGCCCGTACCGAAACGCAAACCGGTCACGCGTATTGATGCGCGCCGACGTAAAACTCTTGCCGCTGACCGACTCGCGTCGCGCGGTGATGACGAGATTGCCGTCCTTCAGTTCCGCACTATCCGGCAGGTACCACTGCAATTCGTTGTTGCCCCACCCCGGAATGCCGTACTCGGTGCCGTCGCCGGTCTCGAAGAACCAGACCTCGGGGTCCAGCCTGTCGGCGTCGAATTCATCACTGAAGACCAGCGTATTGTTTCCTCCTGCTGCGACGGGCGTATTGTCCGCAACGACCAATGTCGGGTTGTCGATGTTGACATTGACGCTCGTCGGCGGCGGTGGGGGCGGCGGTGGTGGTGGGGGATTGGAAACGACCGGTTCCACAGAGCCACCACCACCGCCTCCGCAAGACGCAAACATCAAGGCGAGAATCAGCAGTGCCGGCATCCCTGCCACCATTGAGCGCAACTTCTTGTTCATTCTGTTGGTTTCCTTAGTACTTGTTTCGGTGTGCGGTCGACACTGAACAGCCCCCAGTGTTTTTCCGCACCGAGCGGGTTACCCGGGTCGCCTTTCCAGGGTTCATCGAACGCGGCGAAGAAAAAGACCGTCGTGTTGGTCTCCTCTGCCCAGCGGCCCATCTCGGCGAAATAGCGCAACTGGTCCGCCTCGTTGGCGCGATCACCGAATTCGGTGGCAGTCGTGGCCCAGCCCGCCTCAAGTACCGCGATCGGTTTCCCGGGATGCGCAGCACGGACGCTGTCGATGTTCTCGATCGAATAGGCAAGCGCCTCATCGATAGTCTTGCCTTCCCACTGCGGATAGGTATGTACGCCGAGAAAATCGACCTCGGCGGCCAGCGGCGTGCCATGGCGACCCCACCACACGTAGTTGTCCGCAACGGTCACCGGCTGCTCCACTGCAGCCTTGACCTGTCGGACATAGGCGATGGCCTTCTCGAGTGGCACCACGTGGTCGCTCCAGTCGACCAGCGCCTCGTTGCCGACGCTGACGGCCACGACGATGTCGGAATACGTCCTCGCGAGATCGATGCCGCGCTGAATCTCCGCGGCATTCCGGCGCGCGTTGGCTGCCAGTTTTTCGGCGGGGATGGGTTCGTTCAGCCACGGGCAACCCTCGTGGTTACTGATCTCGGCATCGAGCCAGATACCGAGCAGCACGCGAATCGGCAGGTCGTGTTGCCGGATCAGTTCGAGTGTCTCGCGCGTGTTGTCGCCGGCGTCGTAAACGCGCAGCAGCCGGAATTCATGGTCGACCAGCAACTTCAGGTCCTCGAGGATCTGCTCGCGACTCGGGTTGACGGCGCCGTCGCCCCTGTCCGGGTGCTGTCCCTCACGGAACCCGGAGTACGACAGCGCCATGCTCTCGCCAGCAATGCGATCCTCGCGTGCCTGCGCGTACTCGCCCTCTACGAGAATCGGGATGTTGGCGTGTGCGGCATGTCCCTGGCCGTCGTACGCGTACGCAAACACGCGGTATTTTCCTGGCTCGGTCAGCGTGACCGTCGTGCGTGCCGAGGCAATGTCCGACAAGACGCCATCGAGGCTCTCGATCTGTGCCTCGAAATCGCCGCCGCTCTGCGTCGCGCTGCTCTCGTACTTGACCTCCCAGACGTAGGTCAGCGGATCGTTGTCCGGGTCCGACACGTCGATCGCCGCTTCGTACGGCATTCCGGCGACAATCGTCACGCTGTTCCTCGACGTCCGGCCGTCGAGCGTCATCGAATGGACTCTCGGCGTGCGGTTTGAGGGCCAGTCGCCCGTCCAGAGATAGTGCATGACATCCACGGCTTCGGTTTCGTGGCCGGATGCGGTCAAGAGTCCGAACCAGGTCGGCGTCCGCTCCTGCTTCTGGCCCCAGAGGAAAATGTGTGACCCGATGACCTGCCCCGACAGCGGTTCGAGGTTTTCCTTGAATCCGCGCATGATCACATCCGCCTTTTCGGAACTCGTGAGTTCCACCGGCGCATCCCACGCCGTTTTTTCCATGTCCCAGTAACCGAGCGTGCCCCACTCCGTAACCATGAACGGGCGGTCGAAGCCGGCAGCCTCGACTTTTGCAGGAAGACCGAACAGGCCGCCGTAGACCTGGATGCTGATGAAGTCCAGGTCGGGCGCGCGCGCCTCGATCTCCGCGAAAACGTCCGGCCGGAAGCCCGCTACCGTCGTCGTCGTCAGGTGGTTCGGATCGAGTTCGTGGATCATCCTGGACACGTCATTGACGGCATCGTAGACGGCCGGATTGCTGTAACTGTGATTGAGTTCGTTCCCGATGATCCAGGCCAGCAGGGCCGGATGATTGCGATAGCGCTCGACCGCGCCCCGGAACGACTGCAATTGCCGTGCAACCGCATCGCTGTCGTTGTAGTCGAAACCGTGCCGTTCCGCCCGCATGGGCAGCCCCAGCATCACGGTGACGCCGTGCGCGTGCGCTTTGTCGAGCAGCGCCCCGATGTCCTGCGGTTCGTTGTCGGTGGTCCAGTTGCGGATCGAATTGCCGCCATGCGCCGCGAAACGCTCGATGTCGTCAATGGCCATGCCGGCGCCCCGAATGACATACGGCGCTCCGCCGCGCCGCAACTCGTAGCCGTCATCCGTGCGAACGATTTCGACCTTGACTGGCGCCAGGGATTCCCTGGTTTCAGAAGAACATGATGTCATGGTGCAGGCAGCAAGAATCAGGATGATCAATCGATAAACCATGTCACTTTCCGACGAGCAGGGTCTCGAGGTCTTCGAGCGAACGCCCCCTGGTCTCGGGCAGGATGCGCATCACGAACAGCAGGCCGATGACCGCAAACACGCCGTAGATAAGAAATGTTGCGGAATTGCCGATTGTCTGGAGCTGCCAGGGGAAGACCAGGGTCACGAGAAATGCCACCGAGGAGTTGACCAGTCCGACGAACGACACCGCGATGCCGCGCACCCGGTTCGGGAACAGTTCCGAAAACAGCACCCACATGATCGGCCCGATCGACACCGCGAAACTCGCAACAAAGCCGAGAATCGCAAACAGGATCAGCATCGGGTTCATCGTGATCGCACTGGTGACCAGTTCCGACTCGAAGCGCTTGTAGACGTCTTCGCCGACTGCGCCGTGGACAGCTTCGCGGAATGCCGTATCGCTGTCATACGTCGTATCGACCAGCACCTCGATTCGAGACCTTTCGATGTCGGCAGGCAACGCTGCGACGGCGTCCTGCGTCAGCGTATAGGTCGCCGAGCCGAATCCCCAGGCGAGCGTCAGCATGCACACTGCGATACCGACCAGTCCGGCGCCGAGCAGGGGCCGACGCCCGAGCCGGTCGATCAGCGCCATCGCGACGATCGTGAAGACCAGGTTGACGAGGCCCACCAGTGCGGCCTGCATGAATGACGCGTTCGTCCCGATGCCCGACTGCTCGAAGATCATCGGCGCATAAAAGAAGACCGAATTGATGCCCGTGATCTGCTGCAGGATGCCGATCGATATCCCGATCGTCATCACGAGTCGCAGCGAGGGATGCAGCAGTGTTCGCAACGAGGCGCGGCCAAGGCTTTCTTCCGCCGCGATGCTGTCCCTGACGGACTGCAGGTCCGCCGCGGCCTGTGCATCGCCGCTCACCCGTCTGAGGATCTCGAGCGCCTCGTCGTCACGCCCCTGCATCGCGAGCCATCGAGGGCTTTCCGGCACCAGCATCAGCGCCGCGAGGTAGATCACGGCGGGTATGGTCTCGACGCCGAGCATCCAGCGCCAGCCAAACGCGTCGAGCCCGAGCGCCTGGCTCAGGGAGCCGCCGCCTTCGCCGAGCGTGAGAATCAGGTAGTTGCTGAAAAAGGCCGTGGAGATTCCGATGACGATATTCAGCTGGTTGAATGAAACCAGGCGACCGCGCGCTTTGGCCGGCGCCATCTCCGCGATGAACATCGGCGCGATGATGAGCGCGGCGCCCACCCCGAGCCCGCCGATCATGCGCGCGATGATGAACAGCGTGAAGTCGGGTGCCAGGGCGGACGCGACTGCCGAAACGGCGAACAGTACGGCAGCAATGCGCAGTACGGGCTTGCGCCCGATGCGGTCGCTGAGCGGCCCGGACAGCATCATGCCCGCGGTTGCTGTCAGCGCCAGCGACGATACCGACCAGCCGACCTGGATTTTCGTCAGCGCAAATTCCACCTCGATGAAGCCGACGACGCCGGAAATGACGGACGCATCGAAACCCATGAGAAATCCACCGAGCGCGACGATCAACGCAACGCTCGTCATGTACATTTTTGAAGTTCGCATAAGTGCTTGTGGCGCCTCAGTTGGCATCGATGAGGTGGAACGTGGCTCCGAGATCGGCCCTCGAGCTACCGCCTGCCCAGAGCCAGAATTCGCCCGGCTCCGTGATCAGCGTGTTGTCTCGACCAAAAAACGCGAGGTCGTCCGAATGCAGTGTGAATTCGACCGTGACGGTCTGTTTCGGTTCGATACGCACGCGTCGGAAATCCTTGAGTTCCCTGACCGGCCGCGTGACGTTGCCCACGAGGTCGCGCACATAGAGCTGCACGACTTCATCGGCGGGGATGTCTCCCAGGTTGCTGACGTCAACCGCTACGCTCAACGACTCTCCGACCGCAAATTCCGGCGCCCCCAGGCGCAGGTTACCGTAGTCGAATTCGGCATAGGAAAGCCCGAAGCCGAAAGGAAACAGCGGTTCGTAGCCCGCATCGAGATGAAAAGCGGTATTACCCAGCGATGTTTGCGGCGCGCGCACCGGGATGTCGTCGATCAGCACGACGCTGTCCGGTCCGGGCGGCTTGCCCGTGTTCTTGTGGTTGTAGTGTATCGGGACCTGCCCCACCATGCGCGGGAACGTGGCCGGCAGCTTGCCTGACGGCGATTCGATGCCGAACAGCAGATCGGCAATCGCAGGGCCGCCCATGGTGCCCGGATGCCATGCGAAAAGTATCGCGTCAACCTCGTCCACGATGTCGGCCAGGGTCAGCGGGCGCCCCGCCATGATCACGGCCACCACCGGCTTGCCGGCTTCGCGCACGCGACGCACGAGTTCGACCTGCGCGCCCGGCAACCCGATGTCGGCGCGCGAGTGCGCCTCTCCCGACAGGATCGACTCCTCGCCGAGAAACAGCACGACGACGTCCGACTGCTGCGCCAGGTCCACCGCCGCATCGAATTCGCGATTCGACCTGTCCCGGCTGGTTGCCATGGCTTTCAGAAAGCGGACTTCGGTGTCGGCGCCGACCAGTTGCCGGATCGCCCGCAGCGGCGTTTCGGTCAGCGCGGCGTCGCCGTCGAAAATCCAGGTACCGAGCTGCTCATACGGATCGTCGGCCAGCGGTCCGATGACCGCGATCGATTCGAGCCGGTCCGCGCGCAGCGGCAACACGCGATCGCGATTCGCAAGCATGACCACGCTCTGCAGCGCGGCTTTCCTGAGCAAGGCGCGTTTGTCCTGTTCGCCCGGATCGGGAAGGGACTCGGGATCGACGTAGGGGCGCTCGAAAAGACCCAGGCGGAATTTCACGCGGAGGATGTTGCTGACTGCCGAATCGATGAGCTTTTCGTCGATCCGGCCAGCGGCTACGAGTTCCTCGAGATTTGCGCTGTAAGCGTTCCCGGCCATCTCCATGTCGACGCCCGCAGCCGCGGCCTCGAAGGCGGAATCCCTGTCGTTGCCCGTCAGCCCGTGCACCGACAACTGCCGCACCGAATCCCAGTCGCTGACGACAAATCCGTCGAAGTCCCACTCACCGCGCAGGATGTCCCGCATCAGGTGCCGGTTCGCCGTTGCCGGCACACCGTCGATGTCGCTGAATGATGCCATCAGCGTCGCCACGCCGGCATCGACGGCTGCCCGGAACGGCCGCAGGTAGACATTGCGCATTTCGTTTTCGGGCACATTCGTCGTGGAATAGTCGCGGCCGGCCTCGGAAGCACCGTAGCCCGCGAAGTGTTTTCCGCAGGCTGCTATGGAACCGGGCTCGCGCAAGTCACTGCCCTGGAAGCCCTGCACCATCGCGGCGCCCATCCGGCTGGCAAGCACCGGGTCTTCGCCGAGACTCTCGGCAATCCGTCCCCAGCGCGGATCGCGCGCGATGTCGATCATCGGTGCAAAGGTCCAGTTGATGCCCGCCGCTGATGCCTCGATCGCCGCCAGTCGCGCGCCCTCGCGCGCAATCTCGGGATTCCAGGTCGCCGCCTGGCCGAGCGGGATCGGCATGATATGCCTGAACCCGTGGATGACGTCGCGGCCAACGAGCAGCGGTATGCCGAGACGGCTTTCCTCGACCGCAATGCGCTGCAGCGCGTTCACGATGTCGACGTCCGTCACGTTGATCACCGACCCGATGCGGCCGGCACGCAGGTCATCTCCCAGCTTGACGTGCAATCCATCCCCGGCATGCACCTGGCTCATCTGCCCGATCTTTTCCTCGAGCGTCATCTGGCCTACCAGCCTGGCTACCCGCGCCTCAGTGTCCACGGTCTGTTCTCCGGATGTTGCCATCACAGGGTTGAAGAATAGGAGCGACCCGGCAACCAGTGTGGCTTTCAATATCGGCGTGAGCTTCATCGCGACAACGGTCACCTGGAGTCGTGGGACGTCCGCGCAGGCTGCGCCGACAAAGCAAAAAAACGTCCTCACGCCAGTGACTGCGCGTTTCGAACGGAGCGATTGATTGGCTTTGACCGAGACGATACCAGCGCCCTGACAGCCCGTTCTAGCAACGATTGACAGCGCTGTCAATATCAGCGAGGATCGGTCGCAATGGATCGTTACGCCACCTCGCCCGAAGATCGAATCCCTTTTCATCTCAAGGTGATCTACGGCCTCGGCGCCTTCGTCAATAACCTGCTTGCGGGTGCGATTGGCGGCATGGTCATCGTGCTGAATCTCGGCCTCGGCATGAATCCCGCGCTGGTCGGGCTCGCGAGCGCACTGCCCCGTCTCACCGACGCCCTGACGGACCCCCTGATGGGGTTCATTTCCGACAACACGAGATCACGCTGGGGCAGGCGCCGGCCCTACATTTTCGGCGGCGCAATCGCAGCCGGTCTCATCTTCGCACTCCTCTGGCAGCTGCCGATCGGCAAGAGCGAGTCTTTCTACTTCTGGTATTTCCTCGGCGGCTCGATCCTGTTCTACCTCGCCTACACCGTATTCGCGACGCCCTGGGTCGCGCTCGGCTACGAGTTGACGCCGGATTACCACGAACGCACGCGCCTCATGGGCGTGCAGAATTTCATCGGGCAACTGCCTTACATCATGATCACGCCCTGGTTCCTGCGCTTCATGCAGAACGAACAATGGTTCGACAACATGATCGACGGCGCCGCGGGAACCGCCATCATGATCGGCGCCATCGTGATCGCCGTTGGCATCCTGCCGGCCGTGTTCCTGCGTGAGCGCTACAAGGAGCTCGCAACATCGGAATTGCAGGGTAAAGAGGCAGCCGGCGGGACTGCACGCAGCGGGCTGATGACCAACACGATCGAATTCTTCCGCGGATTTGCGATCACGCTCAAATTCAAACCATTCATCAAGCTCTGCATCGCGACATTTCTCGTGTTCAATGGCTTCATCATGATCTCGTCTTTCCAGACCTACGTGATCATCTATTACGTCTTTGGCGGCGACACCGTGATCGGCTCGGAATACGCCGGTTACGCGGGCTCGCTGGGCGGCATCTCGACCTTGTTCGTGATCGTCGCGATCACATGGCTCGGCACCCGGATCGGCAAGCGCCGCGCGTTTCACGTCGCGATCGGTGCATCGATGGTGGGATATGCGCTCAAGTGGGTGTGCTATACCCCGGAAATCCCTTGGCTGCTGCTGGTTCCCGTCCCGCTGATGGCTTGCGGGCTCGGCGGATTGTTCACGATCATGCCGTCGATGATTGCCGACGTCGTCGATGCAGACGAGCTGAATACGCATGAACGCCGCGAAGGCATGTACGGTTCGATTTTCTGGTGGGTCGTGAAGCTCGGCATGGCCGTCGCGCTGGCGGCGGGCGGCTTTCTCCTGAATGCCACCGGGTTCGACGTTGCGCTGGAAGGCAACCAGGCTGAGCGGACCATCGTCCTGCTGCGCCTGTTCGACGCGTTCATACCCTTCGCCGCCTCCGGCATCGCAATCTGGACGATCGCCACCTTTTCCATCACTGAAGAACGTGCCCACGAAGTCCGGATGCAGCTCGAGGCTCGCCGCGGCAAAGCCTGACCCCGGCGCCAGCATGCGGCGCCCGACCTGCCGGCTGAAACCTTTCTCCTGTACGCGACCGGCATGACGGCAATCGGTGGGCCCTGTCCCCCGATGCCGGGAAAGGCCCGTCGTATCGTCTACCCGTTAACCGGCCAGCGCACACCGGCGCGTGATTTTGCATGCGATTGCCGCTGGAATTTACTGACCGAACAAGCCCGGAGTCGCTCCATGTCCTGCAGCCATCACCTGATTCGGACCGCCCTGCTCCTGTTGCTCATGACGTCGTCTGCCGGCCATGCCGCCAAGACCGACGTCTTCATGTTGATCAACGGCAATGCGGTGACGGGAGTAATCAAGCGACTGGAATTCGGTTCGCTGCGCTACAGCACCGACTCCATGGGCACGGTCAGCATCGACCGGGAAGACATCGTTTCCGTGACCAGCAACCAGGATCTGCAGATCGAGCTCACCGACGGCACGCGCTATTTCGGAAAACTGCTGACGCCCGACGACCGCTTTGTCGTCGCCATCAAGACCGCCAGCCAGGACCTGGTCCTGCCGGCGGAACAGATCGTGCGCATCACGCCAATCGACACGGCCGAACATATCTGGGAGCGTTTCGACGGCTCGTTCGCCTTCGGCATCAAGGCCGAAAAGGCGAGCGCCATCGTGACGTCCGACCTCAATGCCGACATCAGTTACCGGACGCGAAAGTACCTGCTGGGCCTCAAGGCCAGTTCGTCGGTCACTGACCAGCCCCAGCAGGTTCAGCCTGACGGGACGGTGACGGGCGGCACCACGGCGCGTCAGAATACCGAGCTCAATTATCAGCGCTTCCGGGCCAACCGCTGGTTCACGGACTGGTTCACGCGCTGGGAGCGGAATGACGAACTGGGCATCAGCTCACGTATTGCGCTGGGTGGCGCAGTCGGTCGCTACCTCGTGCAGACCAATAAGAACCAGTTTTCAATCACAGGGAGCATACAGGGCGCGAGACGTCGTACACGGACGAGGATGTCGGCACGAACGAGCGCGAAGGTCGCATCGAGTTCCGCTATCTGCGACGCAACCTTGTTCCGGAAACCGCCATCACGCTGACATCAACAATCTACCCGCTGCTGGAGGACCTGAGCACGTACCGGGCGGAAACAGACATTGCGCTGAGACGCGAGTTCTACAAGGACCTGTTCTGGGAACTGAACATGGGCAGTTCCTGTATCAGCGATCCGCCGACCGGCGCGGCCAGTTCCGATTACACCATTACAACGTCGGTCGGTTATTCGTTCCAGGGTCAGCGGCGCCCATGGCCGTGATGGCCGGGCGAGAAGATCGGCCGTGCGTTTACCAGCGCCTGACGCGCCCGGTGTCCATGTGGACGAAGTCCGAGGCCTTGTAGTAGCCGACGCCGCCGCGCTGCAGTTCTATCGCGGCATCACGCAATTGCGCCGTCGGCACGCCGCGCAGGCGCACATCGATTGCCTTGCCGAGCAGGTGCTGGCTGTTCTTGGCCACGCCGCTGGACTGGCCGCGGAGCATCTCGTTGGTTTTCGGCGACCGGTACGCGGAAATGACCTCGAAGGACGCCTCGCTGCCCAGTGACAGGCGCACGTCGTAAATCAGGTCAAGCAGTTCCCGGTCCATCTCGATCGCGTCGCCGGTTCGAAAGTCAGCCAGAAAGGCATTCACTTCATCCAGTGCAGAATCAATGTACTCGCCGCCAACCGCGTAGGTGATCTCGAGCGTCTTGTGCGTATGCGTGTGGTAAAAAGACAGGCGCCGCTCGTCGATACTGAACGCCGGGTCGGCCGGCAGGCACAGCCCTGCCACGACGAGCGCAGCCGGCAGCCAGGCGGCTCTGGCTCCGGGACGCATTTTTTTGGCGGTGGAAATTCGCATGGTCGGGCGATTATACGCAGCCGCCGGCCGATGCAAACACCGACGGGGATCACGAAATTGAAAAAATACCCCATTTTTGTCGCTTTGCTCTTGATTCTCGGGGCCTCGAACGCCATCGCGCAAAGTCCCGACCGCGAGGCGATTCGGCTCGAAATGGAGTCTCTCGAAAGCACCGGACACCTCAGCGTGCGCAATGTCGAGGTCGCGTCAGGCGCTTTGCTGGCGGAAATTTACGAGGCCCGGCAGTTCGCGCCGGCATGGACGCGGCCGGGGCAAATCGCCGAACTGGTCAAACTCGTCATGAGCGCGGAAACGGACGGACTGGACCCCGAGGATTACAACGCCGCTGCGGTCGAGGCCGCGTACCAGCGACTCCTCGACGATGCGCCGGTCGCTGCCGAGGAGCGTGCCGAAATCGACGTCCTGCTGACAGACACCCTGATCCGCTTCGCGTATCACCTGCGCTTCGGCAAGATCAATCCCTACACGCTGGACCCGCAATGGAATTTCAACCGCAAGCTCAGAACCCCCAGCCCGGCCGCAAGCATCCAGGCTGCGATCGATTCCGAGTCCCTGCAGGCGCACATATGGTCGATGATTCCGAGGGGTTGGGCCTACCTCGAGCTGCAACAGGCACTCGCCGCTTACCGCGCGCTCGCTGAAGCAGGAGGGTGGCCGACGGTGCCCGCCGGAACGACATTGCGCCGCGAAGACAGTGACCCGCGCGTGCCAATCATTGCGAGTCGCCTCGCCGTCACCGGCGACCTCGACCCGGACATTGCGCGCGTCGCCACCGAGCGCTATGACGATGCCATCGAAGAAGGCGTGCGCCGGTTCCAGGCCCGCCATGGGCTCGACGCCGACGGCATCATCGGCGCGGGCACGCTGGCTGCCATGAACGTGCCCGCGGAAGCGCGCGTCAGGCAACTCGAGATCAACCTGGAGCGGGCACGCTGGGTTTTCGATGACCTGTCCGACAACTTCATTCTCGTCAACATCGCGGGGTTTCGCGTCTACGTGATCCGTGACCGGCAGGTGGTCTGGCAATCGCGGGTGCAAGTCGGCAAGCCCTTCCAGAAAACACCGGTCTTCCGCGACGAGATGAAGTACCTGGTCTTCAACCCGACCTGGACCGTGCCGTTCAGCATCGCCACGCGCGATCTGCTGCCGCAGATCCAGGCGAACCCCGGAATCCTGTCGGCGCGGGGTTTCGACGTTCGCGACTCAAGTGGCCGGAACGTCGACCCGGCCACCGTGGAGTGGTCCGCACTGTCGCGCCGCCGCTTCCCCTATACGCTGGTGCAGCGTCCGGGGCCAAACAACGCGCTCGGCCGGCTGAAATTCATGTTCCCGAACGAACACGCCGTATACCTGCACGACACGCCGAGCAAACACCTGTTCGATCGAGCCGGGCGCGCATTCAGCGCCGGCTGCATTCGCGTAGAACATCCGTTCGAACTGGCGGAAATCCTGCTGGGCCCGGACGGCTGGAACCAGAAGCGATTCGAGGACGTGCTCGCGACCGGCAAGGAAACCACGGTCTTTCTTTCGAAGCCCCTGCCGGTGCTGCTGCTGTACTGGACTGCACAGGTCAGCGCCGATGGCGAGATCCTCTTCCTGCCCGACATCTATGAACGCGACGATGCGATTGCGGATGCCCTCGATGCGCCGTTCAGCCTGGATTCACCTGCGGAGTGATATCTGTAGCGTTGAAACAACATGGCAATGTGCGCCAGGTCCTGTTATTGCACTGGTCGCAGTCGCTATGCTCGCTTTCAACTCAAGGGCTTACTCGGGCTTCATCCCGACAGGCCATTGACTTCGCTTGGCAAACGCCACTTGTGGCTAAAAGGTGAATCTTATGTTGCATACTCTCAAAACGTCCCACCGCAGCCTGCTCGCGGTTTTTCTCGCATCCGGCCTGCTCGTGTCCGGCTCGGCGCTTGCGGATTCTGGCCCCTACTTCGGTGGCAGCATCGGCAATACGTCGCTCGAGGCCAATATTTCGGACCCGGATATCGGTGATTTCACGTTCGACGAAAACGACTTCTCGTGGAAGCTGTTCGGCGGCTACACATTCGACCTCGGCGCGATCGATCTCGGCATCGAGGCCGGCTACGTCGATCTCGGTGGGCCGAGCGTCACATTCCTGACCGAGGAATTCGGCCTCGACGTCACCGCCTGGGATGCGTTTGCGGTTGCAGGCTTCGACCTGGGTCCGATCGGCCTGTTCGCGAAGCTCGGCATGATCAGCTGGGACGCGGAGCTCTCGTTTGCTGGATTCGATGTCGGCAGTGAAGACGGCACCGATACGGCCTATGGCGTCGGTGCAGCGTTCAATCTCGGCTCGTTCCAGATTCGCGCGGAGTACGAAGTGTTCGACATTTCCGATGTCGAAGATCTGACCATGCTGTCGGCCGGGTTCGTTTTCACGTTCTAGGACACGAACCGAAGTACGAGCAAAAAGAGACCGGCGCCCATCACGGGCGCCGGTTTTTTTTCGTCAGGAAGATCTCGAAGCGGAACTGTAAGCGCCGCTAGAACCTGAAATTGAAGCCGACCTGCGGGCCGCTGAAGGTGAAATCGGTGCGAAGGTCGCCACTCTTGAATGCAGCTTCTCTGTGCTGATAGCCGATGAGAATCCGGTTCTGCTCGCGTTTGCCGACGATGTAGGCAAAGTCGGCACGCAGAAGACGCATCCCTTCCGAATCGCCGAAACTCGGAACCGCGGCCCAACTGATCATTACACGATGCCGGCACTGTCGATCTGGCAGTTCCGGCACATCGCCGCCGAAAAGCACGGTCTCTGCTCCCACAAGGGTACGCGGGTATTACCAGGCGATATCGAAGCCGGTGCTCATCATGAGGCCCTGGGGTAGATTCCTGCCGTCGATCGTCACGGATCCGGGCGTCTGCTCTTCGAGAACAACGACCTCTGCAGCCGCAGCTGGCGGTAGATGCGGCAAACCTTGTCCCGCTCGAGGACACCGTATCATGGCCGGTGCAGATCCCGCACAATCGCGCACGGGCTGGAGGCTGGAGCGGGTGAAGGGAATCGAACCCTCATTCACAGCTTGGGAAGCTGATGTTCTACCATTGAACTACACCCGCAAATCAGGGAGTTACGCTTTTCGCCTCAAAAGCTGAGCATAAAAGCGAGGC
>DATCZJ010000094.1:0-2745 GCA_036525955.1 Woeseiaceae bacterium
GGAACGAGTCGTACAGGTCACCGCCCTCGGTCAGGAAGCCGGGCGCTGCAATCGTAAACCGGTCACTGTCCTTAACCGGCTCGCCATTGCGTGTGAGCGACACGATGCGGCTGTATTTCGGCCGGCTCAGGTCGTAGCTCATCTCGAGGCCGGACAGCTGCAACAAGCCACGCTCGAACGTCAGTGATTGCTCGAGCGCGCGGCGAATCTGGCTGCCGCTCATCTCCTTAACGTTGACGGAGTCCACGAACGGGTAGGAATCCAGAATGTCCACGAGAAGAATGTCGCCCTGTGGCAGATCCTTACGCAGGCTGCCACCGTGAATGAAGCCGATATCGGTTTCAGCCGTCGCGGCAAAAATGTCGGCATACAGGTTGCCGATATCCGACTCCTCGATATAGCGGCGAATAAAAGGCGCCGCGGTCGTGCCAACTTTTGCGAAGATATCGGCGTGCGCCTCGCGGTACTTCTTGAGCTTGGCGACGATTCTCGCGTCGGGCTCGAGCTTGTCCGACTCGACCGGAATCAGTTTGCCGTCATGGGTTTTGATGACGCCCGTGTCCGCGTCCAGCGTCAGTTGCAGGTAGCCGAGATGCGTTGCCTGACCGTAGGTCTGCATGATCAGCGTACCCGTTTCCGGATGCACGACCGGCTTCGGCGTGCCGGCATCGGCATGGCCGGCGAACAGGACATCGATGCCCTTCACGGCGCCTGCCAGTGCAATGTCCGCCTCGATGTCACGCTGCAGGCGCGGGTCGGACTCGGCATCCGTCTGCATCGGCGCCGTTTTGCCCTGGTGCGCGAGCAGGACGATGAGGTCTACCTCGTCGCGAAGCTCCGCGACGGACCGGCGCACGAATTCCACCGGGTCATGCACGTCAAGCGGCGCGATGTATGAGGGAATGATTGCCGTTGCCGCATCCTGCCCCATGATGCCGATAACTCCGATGCGTATGCCGTCGCGCTCGAGGATCGTGTGCGCCTGCGCATAGGGATGGTCGGTGTCCTTGTAGAAGAAGTTGGCGCCGAGCACGGGGAACGGCGCGCGGTTCTTCTCCCACTCAAAGACCTTGTGGCCGTACTCGAACTCGTGGTTGCCAATGCCCATCGCGTCATAGCCCATCGTGATCATGAGCTCGAAGGCCAGCTTGCCGTTGGTCAGTTTTGCCAGGGCACCCGTGAAGATGTCTCCGGAATCGAACAGGAATACGTTGGGCTCGGTGTCGCGGATGCTCTCTATCAGCGTCGTGATTTCCGCGACGCCGCCGATCATCGATATGTCGTCGAGCCAGAATGCGGGAATCGGGTCATACGCGCTTTCGACGTCGTTGGTGAACAGCAAGGTAACAACCCGATCATCGCTTGCTGCAGGGGTGGCGGCAGCGGGCGTCGAGTCGCGCGCGTCGCAAGCGGCCAGCGAGGCAAGCGTAACGAACAGCAATAACGTCCGGCGGAAAGAAGTCATAAACGCATTACCTTCTCGTAGTGTGGTCGGGCATGGCGACGCTCGTCACAACCTTATACCGAATGGTATCAGTCCGCCCGGTAAACGGTTTTGCCTTCCTTGATCGTCTCCAGCACCTTGATCGTGCCGAGCTGCATCGGATCGATGGTGAGCGGGTTCGCGGAGAGGATCACCAGGTCGGCGAGCTTGCCGGTCTCGATCGAGCCTTTGCGGTCTTCCTCGAAATGCTGGTAGGCGCTCCACAGCGTGATCGCCTTGAGCGCCTCCATGGGCGTCAGCCGCTCGTCGGGGCCCATGATCTTGCCGCTGCGCGATACGCGATTGACCGTCGCCGACATCACCTGCATCAGGTTGGGCAGCGCGACCGGCGCATCCGTGTGACTGGTCGCGATCATGCCGCGATCGAGCGCCGAGCGCATCGGTGAGATTCGCTGCGCCAGCTCCGGGCCGATGATCTCGTCGTACCAGTCGCCCCAGTAAAAGGTGTGCATGGGAAAGAGCGACGGAATGACCTGCATCTCGGCCAGCGCATCGAGCTGTTCCCTGCGCAGCAGCTGTCCGTGCACGAGGACGGGGCGACGATCTGCCGGCCCGTATTTTTCCAGCGCCGGGCGCATCGCGCGAATGAGCTGATCGGCCGCGGCGTCGCCATTGGCATGCGCCAGCACCTGCCAGCCCTTGGCAAAGGCTTCGTCATACAGCGCCGCGACATCTCCATCCGCGGGGATGGCGGGATACCCCTGGTAGCCCTCCGGCTGCCCATCGGGCGGCAACAGGTATGGCAGCGTGCGCCAGGCCGTGCGGCCCTGCGGCGAGCCATCCAGCGTCAGCTTCATGCCACCGATGCGGTAACGGTTGTGGTAGTCGACGCTGCTGCCGTAGCTGTCGATCAGGTCGCGGTCGGCGTAATCGATGTAGGCCACGACATCGATATCGAGCAAGCCCTTCTCCGCAAAATCAATAAACGCCTGGTGGTTGGGCTTGTACGCCCGGCCTTCCTGTGCGGTGGTGTAACCGAACGACATGGCGAGCTGCTGTGAGCGGTCGAGGAGATAGGTCTGCGCGTCCGCATCGGTCGGCGACAATACGCCGATCGTGAACGGAATGCTGGCGAGCTCTTCCAGTACGCCGCTCGGCTCAGTCGTGCCGGGCCAGCGACGAATGATGCCGCCCGCCGGATCCAGGGTGTCCGCGGTGTAGCCGATCTTCGCCAGTCCCACGCTGTTCATCGCCGAGAAGTGACCGGAGATATGCACCGCCATGACCGGCTTGTCGGTGGA
>DATCZJ010000095.1:0-14540 GCA_036525955.1 Woeseiaceae bacterium
CGGTTCGCGCAAAAATCCGCAAACTGATTGGCGCGGAAAACCAGGCCAAACCGCTCTCGGACAGCAAGATCACGAACTTACTGACGAAGGACGGTAGTTCGGTTGCCAGACGAACGGTTGCGAAGTACCGTGAAGCCATGAATATCCCCTCGTCCAGCGAACGCAGGATCCGCGAGCCGAGGTAATCGAAACGGTAGGCAATGCGCCTTGAAGGAGGACCCTGAATCTCAACCACAAACCTGCTGTCATACCCATTGAACTGGAGACCGTTATGCAATTGAATGTTTCAGGCCATCATGTCGAAGTTACACAATCAATGAGAGATTACGTGGGTAGTAAGGTTGAAAAGATTGCCCGCCACTTTGACATCGTGTCTGACGTCCATTGTATCCTGACCGTCGAAAAGCTCCGGCACAAAGCCGAGGCAACCGCCAGCGTCAACGGTGGCAAGATCTACTGCGATCACACCGAAGAAGACATGTACGCGGCAATCGACGGGCTCGTTGACAAGCTCGAACGACGAGTTCGAAAGTACAAGGAAAGACTCGTCGATCATCACGCAAGAGAAAAACAGAAGGTAACACCTGCCTGATCCGGCCTGCGCCTGCGCGGCCGGGTGCCGCGCAGGCAAGGTCCCTGGCTTCTGCGTATGTCAATCGAAGAACTCATCAAGCCTGACGGCGTGCTCTGCAACGCCACGGCGCGCAGCAAGAAGCACTGTCTCGAAATTCTCAGTGAACTGCTGATTCGCAGCCATCCGGACATTCCGAGCGACGATATCTTCGAGTGCCTGATCAGTCGCGAACGACTCGGCTGTACGGGCCTGTCGCGCGGCGCCGCTTTCCCCCACTGTCGGGTCAAGGGCCTGAAGTCCAGCAACGCAGCGCTCATCAAGTTGTCCGAGCCGATCGATTTCGATTCGGCCGACGGCGAGCCCGTCGACCTGGTGATCGGCATGATGGTGCCGGATGAACTCGAGGACAGGCACCACGAGGAGATCGAATTCATCGCCGGCCTCTTGTCCAATGAAGACCTGCGCCGGCGTCTGCGCCGGATGAACAGCAGCCGGGACCTTTACAACGCGCTGGTCGAGAGCGCCGAACCGGCCAGGACCGAGGCTGTCGCCAGCGTGCAGGGTTCCTGATCCCGCAGCGCGCGGCGCGATCGACATGTCGAACGAAATTCGCCTCATCATCGTCAGCGGGTTGTCCGGTTCGGGAAAATCCATTGCCCTGCATGTGCTCGAAGACCTGGGCTATTACTGCATCGACAACCTGCCGGCCGCCCTGCTGATCGCAGCCGTCGAAGAAGTGCGGCGCACGGGCGGGGAAGCGGGCAAACTGCTTGCGGTAGGCGTCGATGCGCGAAACCGTGCCGATAATCTGAACGAACTCCCCGACCTGCTGCGCGATCTGCGCCAGCAGGGCGTCAGGTCCGAGATCATCTTCCTGCACGCGGCGGACGAAATCCTGTTGCAGCGATACGGGGAGTCGCGGCGGCGCCATCCGCTCGCCGAACAAGGAAAACAGCTGCGCGCGGCTATCGATGCCGAACGGGCCATTCTTTCCGAGATCGAATTGTCGGCCGACCTCGTCATCGACACGTCGACGACGAGCATCTACGAACTCGCGGACATCATCCGCGCGCGGCTCGACCGGCGCGCCGCCGGAACGCTGTCCATCCTGATCGAGTCATTCGGCTACAAGTACGGCATCCCGCCCGACGCGGACTTCGTGTTCGACTTGCGGAGCCTCCCGAATCCTTACTGGACGGTCGAACTGCGGGGTCTCAACGGCCTCGACCCCGAAGTGATCGCCTTTCTCGACGACAAGGAAGCCTTTGGCAGGATGTACCAGGACATTCTCGGGTTCCTCGATCGCTGGATCCCGCACTACCAGGCCAGCAACCGCGGATACCTGACCGTGGCGATAGGCTGCACCGGCGGCCAGCACCGATCGGTGTGCATGGCAGAGAAGCTCTGCGCCGAACTGCGCAGCCGCTACGACTCCGTCCTGATCCGCCATAACAGCCTGCCGGAGCGTCGGCTCCGCACCGACTAAGCTGCTAAACTCCGCCGCCATGGATGCGAGAGAGCGGACAAAAGCCAACCTCGAGCTGCTGCGCGACAAGCTCAATGGCGGCCGTATGCGTTCTGCGCGCATCATGGTCAACAGCCTGCATCCCGCGGAGCTCGCCCGGCTGCTCGAATCAGTACCGCTCAAAGAGCGCGCGATGCTCTGGGAAATCGTCGATCCCGATCTCGGGGGCGACGTGCTCGTCGAACTCGTCGAGGAGGTCCGGGACGGCCTGCTCGAGGGCATGCCGACCGACCAGCTGATCGCGGCAACCGACGGCATGGAAGTTGACGACCTCGCCGACCTGCTTGCCGACCTCCCCGAGGCGGTCACCCGCGAGGTACTCGCGTCGCTCGACAAGCAGGACCACGACCGCCTGCAGCAGGTCCTCGCCTACGACGAGGAAACCGCCGGCGGCCTGATGAACGTCGACATCGTGACCGTGCGTCCCGATGTCACGCTCGAGGTCGTGATGCGTTACCTGCGGGCCGTGGGCGAAATACCCGACGGCACAGATTCGATATTCGTCGTGAGTCGCGACAACACCTATATCGGTTCGCTGTTCCTCTCGCGGCTCCTGACGCACGATCCCGACGAGATGGTCGCCAACGTGATGTCGACCGAAGTCATGCCGATTCCCGCGCATACGTCGTCGGCCGAGGTCGTCTGGGAGTTCGAGAACCGCGACCTCTTATCCGCGCCTGTCGTCGACGATGACTACCGCGTGCTGGGTCGCATCACGGTTGACGACGTACTCGACGAGATTCGCGATGAGGCCGAACACTCGCTGATGAGCGCGGCCGGTCTCGACGAAGAAGACGACATGTTCGCGCCCGTCGTAAAGAGCGCGACTCGACGCGCCCTCTGGCTCGGCGTCAATCTCGGCACGGCCTTTCTTGCCGCGGCGGTCGTCGACCAGTTCCAGACCACGCTCGACAAGATCGTGCTGCTCGCGGTCCTGATGCCCGTGGTGCCAAGCATGGGCGGCGTCGCCGGCAGCCAGTCGCTGGTCATCATTACGCGCGCCATTGCACTCGGGCAGATCAACCGTTCCAACGCGACCGGTATTCTGCGCAAGGAACTGCTCGTCGGCGTCCTCAATGGACTGGGCTGGGCCGCCGTCGTCGCCCTGTTCACGTTCCTCTGGTTCGGCGACTGGCGCATCGGCGGGATCATCGGCGGGGCCATGATCATCAACCTGATTGTCGCCGCGGGTGCCGGCTTCAGCATTCCCCTGACCCTGCGGCGACTCGGCGTCGATCCCGCGCTTGCCGGCGGCGTCGTGCTGACGACCGTGACTGACGTTGTCGGTTACGGCGCCTTCCTCGGGCTGGGTGCCGCGTTCCTGCTCTGAGTAACGCTAGAGTCCGCTCAGATCCTTCTTGATCCACGCGGGCGCAAACAGGCGCGGCACTTCGCGCCCGGACACGAAATCGAGCAGCTCGTCCTTGCAGCGCATGGCGTCCCGGTAGCCCAGGTCGATCAGTTCGCGCGTATACCCTTTCTCGAAGAGCAGGAAACTCAGCAAGCGGTTTTCGCCGGGCCGGCTGCCGCCTACGCCGCGCAGCAGCGCCCGGATCGCGATAGGCAGCGTTTTGCGGTGCCGGTGTGCGATCTTGCGCAGATCCTCGCTCGGGACGATCACCATCGTGTCGATCGGCCGATACTGGGTTCGATCCGTATCGCCCCTGTCTGCGGTGATCAAATCGACGAGCTGGTTGATGCGCGTGATGCGCTCGAGGTCCGTGTACAGGCCGTCCATGAACAGCGTGTCGAGCATGTAGCCTGCAATCTGGGCGACGCTCGGCGGATCTTCCTCGATAAGCGGTTCCGGATCGCCGGTCTCGTCGCGGATGCCGATGACGAGAATGCGGTCGGCGCCCATATGGACCGCCGGACTCAGAGGCGTCGCCTGGCGCATGGCCCCGTCGCCGAAATACTCGTTGCCGATACGCACGGGCGGGAAAATCAGCGGCACCGCGATACTTGCCATCAGGTGATCGAGGTGGAGATCGCTGCGCCTGCCAATATGCCGGGTGCGCCGCCAATCCTCCTGTTCCCTGACGGCCTGGAAAAAAGACGTCGAGCGTGCGGACGTGTACCCGGCGGCGGTGACCGCGACAGCGTCCAGCCAGCCGGATTCGATGGCGTCGCGGATGCGCGGAAAGTGAACGTTCTCACTCAGCAGCGACCTGAGTGGCGAATTGTCGAGCAGGGATTTCGGGCTGCCGACCAGCCAGCCACCGAGCACGACCGCGCTGAACCAGTGCAGCGCGATGCGGAGCATCGTCATGTGGTCGGTCCGGTAGACCTGTTCGCAGCGGAAGTTGCTCCAAACCTGGTCGAGCTCCATCACGGCGGTGCGGAACTTGCGTGACCGGGACGCCAGCACGATGGAGTTGATCGCGCCTGCCGACGTACCGCTGATGATCCTGAACGGGTTCTGGACCCGCCTTGGCAGCAGGTCCGCGAGCGCCTTGAGGACGCCAACCTGGAATGCACCGCGAGCGCCGCCGCCCGGCAGTACAAGGGCCGTCTTCACGCGATTACTGGTGGCGTCCATCCCCGGAGCTTCCGTTGCGTTCCCGATATTTCGATCCCGATCGTATTATAATGCGCCCCCGACAGGCGGCAGCAGCCCGCTGCCGCCACCATGCCACACGGAACATCACTATGAAACGCCTCATCGCCCTGGTTCTCGTCGTCATCGCCGCCGCCGCCGCCGGCTTCTCGTCGATCGGCATCGCCAACGACGACGTCGGCGTAGGCCGCCCCGCGCCCGAATTCGAGCTCGCCGACCAGGATGGCCGCCTGCATTCACTGGAGGACTACCGTGACCAGTGGGTGGTGCTGTATTTCTACCCCAAGGACGAAACGCCCGGCTGTACCACCGAGGCCTGTGAATTCCGCGACAATATATTCGCTTTCAAGGAATTGAATGCGCAGATCCTGGGCGTCAGCCTCGACGACGTCGATTCGCACAAGGCGTTCGCGGAAAACCACGGCCTGCCCTTCCCGCTGCTCGCGGATGTCGACGGCGCGGTGTCATCGGCCTACGGCGTCAAGACCCGCATGCTCGGCATGACGGTCGCCAAGCGCCAGACTTTCCTCGTCGGACCCGATGGCAAGATCGCGAAACACTACACGGAAGTAAAGCCGGCCGAGCACGCCAATCAGGTGCTCGCCGACCTCAGGTCCCTCGGCGCGGGCGACTGATCCGGGATTGTCTCCGGGCCGTTCTTGCGCCGTGCGGGTGACGCGCTCAGTGCAGCGCCTTGATCGCCGCGTCCAGCCCCGCGATGGTGAGCGGGTACATGCGGTCCCCCATCAGTTCCCTGACCATCTGCGTTGAGGGCGTGTAGTCCCAGCGCTCGCGCGGCTCGGGATTCAACCACACGGCTTTCGGATAGGTGTTGAGCAGGCGCTTGATCCATACCGCGCCGGGCTCTTCGTTCCAGTGTTCGACGCTGCCGCCGGCGTAGACGATTTCGTAGGGGCTCATGGTCGCATCGCCAACGAAGATCAGCTTGTAGTCCGACCCGTATTTATGCGCGATGTCGAGCGTCGGCGTCTTTTCCGCGTGGCGCCTGCGATTGTCCTTCCACAGACTCTCGTAAATGAAATTGTGGAAATAGAAATACTCGAGATGTTTGAATTCGCTGCGTGCCGCCGAAAACATTTCCTCGCAAATACGGACGTGGTCATCCATCGACCCGCCGATGTCGAGACATAACAGCACCTTGATCGCGTTGTGCCGCTCGGGGACCATGCGGATATCCAGGAGCCCCGCATTACGCGCCGTCTTGTCGATCGTATCGTTGAGATCCAGCTGGTCCGCGGCGCCTTCGCGGGCGAACTTGCGCAGGCGCCGCAGCGCTACCTTGATGTTACGCGTGCCGAGTTCGATCGAGTCGTCCAGGTTGCGATACTCGCGCCGATCCCAGACCTTCGCCGCGCTCCGGTTTCGCGAGCCGGCCTGCCCGATGCGCACGCCCTCGGGGTTATAGCCGTAGGCGCCAAAAGGCGATGTGCCGGCCGTGCCGATCCAGCGGTTGCCGCCTTCATGCCGGTCCTTTTGCTCGTCGAGGCGATCGCGCAGGGCCTTCATGAGCTCATCGAATCCGCCGAGGCTTTCGATGAGCCTGCGTTCCTCCTCCGACAGCAGCAGCTCGGACTGCCGCCTGAGCCAGTCTTCCGGGATGTCACGCATGAGGTCGGCGAGTGTGTCCTCGACACCCCTGAAGTACGCGCCGAAAACCCGGTCGAATCGATCCAGCTGGGATTCGTCTTTCACCAGGGTAGCGCGAGCCAGGTAGTAGAAATCGTCGACACTTTGCCCGGCGAGCCCCCGTTTCATGGCCTCGAGCAACGTCAGTAGTTCCGTGATCGACGTCTTCATGCCGCCCTGGCGAAGCATGTAGAAGAACTGGATCAGCACTGGCTTTACTGCGGGTTGCTGCGGCGGTCCAGGAAGACGAGCTGTTCGAACAGGTGCACGTCCTGTTCATTCTTCAGCAGGGCGCCGTACAGCGGCGGTATCGCATTGCGGGCGCCCTCTGCCCTCAGGGCCTCGGGCGGGATGTCTTCGACGAGCAGCAGCTTGATCCAGTCGAGCAGCTCCGAGGTCGACGGTTTCTTCTTGAGTCCCCTTACGTCACGCACCTTGTAGAACGCATTCAGCGCCTCGGCGAGCAGGTCCTTCTTCAGGTTCGGGAAATGCACGTCGACAATCCTGGCCATCGTTTCCTTGTCGGGGAAACGGATATAGTGAAAGAAGCAGCGCCGCAGGAACGCGTCCGGCAGTTCCTTTTCATTATTGCTGGTGATGACGATGATCGGCCGATGGCGTGCGGTCACGAGCTCTTTGGTTTCGTAGACATAGAATTCCATGCGATCCAGCTCGCGCAAAAGATCGTTCGGGAACTCGATGTCGGCCTTGTCGATTTCGTCGATCAGCAGTACCGGCTGCTGTTCCGACTCGAACGCCTCCCAGACTTTGCCGCGGACGATGTAATTGGAGATATCGTGGACCCGGTCGTCGCCGAGCTGCGAATCCCTCAGTCGCGCGACGGCGTCGTATTCGTAGAGACCCTGTTGCGCTTTCGTCGTCGACTTGATGTGCCACTCGTGCAGCGGCTTGCCGAGCGAGCGCGCCACCTCGATGGCCAGCTGCGTCTTGCCGGTACCGGGCTCCCCCTTCACGAGGATCGGCCGCTGCAGCGTCACGGCGGCGTTGACCGCCATCATCAGGTCCTCGGTGGCGATATAGGAACTGGTTCCGGTGAATCTGTTGTCAGGCATCGATCCGTCCGTCGGTGGCACAGCCTGTCATTTTAACGCGCCGCGGGGGTCAGCGTCAGCTTATGCGCCGCCTCGCCGGGCAGGAAAGGACTCGGCAGGCCGCGCACCCAGTCCTCGTGGCCGCGTCCGTAGAACGGCGACAGCGGGTGGCCGCTCTGCCCCGTCGGCATGTGCAGGAGGCTGCCGGGCTCATCGCCCGGGCTGACCGAAAAACGCTCCGACGCGCCGAACGACGGGCCCTGGGCTTTCGGCATGTCGAGATCTCCGCTCAGCGGATCTGCCGGCATGTCCAGCAGCTTCGACAGGATCGGCAGGCTGCTGCTCAGCGGATGCCGGATCGAGGCGGTATTGATCTCACCCCAGGTCCGAGCCGCCAGTGGCCCCTCGTAGTGCTCACGGTAGTAAGCGATATTCTGCCGCACGGCCGCGACGAACAGCTGATGCCAGTCGTCGTAATCGGCAGGCAGCAGGTGCGGCGGCTGCTCCGTCACCAGCGACCAGAGCGGTGCCTCGAACTGGTTGCTGAGCCTGAGACGAACGTCCTGTCCGTAGGCATCGCGCACCGGCGCCATGAGCGCATGGAACACCTTGCGTTCGACTTCGAGGCGAAATGCCCGAACGAGTCGATAGCCGACCGACTCCGGCGCCGCACGCGGCGTCCAGTTCTCGACAAGGGCGCGATACTCGGCGAGATCCGCATCGCCCGCGATCGTCCGATCATCCAGCGTCTCGATGAGCAGGTCCCGCCAGCGCGACAGGAACAGTGCACGGTCGTCGTACTGAATCGCCAGCATGTCCGCGGGCGTGAACCCGGATTTCGCGAACAGCCCGTCTCTGATCTGCGATGCCCGCGCCCCGAGGTCGTAGCCGCCGTCGCCGATCAGGCGGAGCGCCTCGGCGTCGGCAACACGCGCGTTCGCGGTCCAGATGCGGCCGCTGTCGGGATTGTAGATCCGCGGATATTCGCCGGGCTCGAGCCAGCCCTGCCAGCCAGGCTGCTCACTCCAGTCAGCGGGCAGCATCGGATCGAACTCGCCCTTGCGCGGAATCTTGCCCGCGATCGTCCAGCCGATATTGCCGTCGGCGTCGCCGGTCACGAAATTCTGCGGCGGCATGGACATCGTATTCGCGATATCGAGCGCGGCCGCGGCGCTGCCGGCGAGTTCGAGATCGACCAGCCGCAGGTTCACGCCTTCGGGCCGATGTGCGATCCAGCTCACCGCGACCTCGCCGTCGGGATAGTCGATGTCGTCGAGCACCGGGCCCCAGATCGTCTCCCGCACCTCGAGAACAACGGTCTGGCCATCCTTGACCTTGATGTCCTCGCGGTACGTCGTAAAGGCGCGATCGCCTTGCGGCGTGCGATAACTGCCGTCGATCACGCCCGGGCGCAACAGCACCGCGTCGGTCCAGTCGCCGTAACTGTTGGTATAGCCCCAGGCCACGCGCCCGTTGCTGCCGGCGATCACGAATGGCGTGCCCGGCAGCGTGACGCCCGTGACATCCCGGGGCATTTCGCCCGTAACCACGAGGCGGGCCTGGTAGTAGATATTCGGTGCGTCGAGCCCGAGGTGCATGTCGTTCGAGACGATCGCACGACCGTTCGCGCTCAGCGCGCCCGAAACGGCCCAGTTGTTGCTGCCACGCAGCGGGTACCGCCCCTGTTCCCGTGCAGCCGGCGCGGAATCCGGCACCTGCCGAATCGAGAACACCTGCTCGCCGGGAATCGCGGCGATCGGCCGCGGCTCACCCATGAGCGGCGCATCCCAGTTCGTGCCCTGCGGATACATCCACGCATACACTTCTGCCGGCAGCACGCGGTGTGCGAGGCCGCGCATGACCTCCTTGCGCGCCCGCGAATCATTGAGCTGCATGTACATCGCGTAGACGACGAGCACCGAGTCTTCGGCCGCCCATGGCTCGGGGTCAATGCCGAGCGCCAGGTATTCGAAGGGCTTGACGTCGAGTGACGCCAGGCCTGCATTCACGCCCTCGGCATAGGCCTCGAGCAATGCGCGATCCGGTTCTGTCGCGTCCTCGAGCACATGGCGCGCGCGCGTACGAAACCGGTGGAAGCGATTCTTCCTGTCGAGGTCGAGGGCAGCGCTGCCAACGATCTCCGACAGTTCGCCCGCCGCCTGCCGGCGGATCATGTCCATCTGGAAATAACGATCCTGCGCATGCGCGAAACCGGTCGCAAACGCGAGGTCGCGACGGCTCGCAGCCGAAATCAGCGGAATGCCGTCGGCATCGCGCGCAATGGTCGCCGCCGCGTCGAGACCGGCGACTTCGAGTTCGCCGTCGATTTGCGGCAGGCTGCCCCGCAGCACGGCCCAGCTCATGATCGCAATGACCAGCAGCAGCGGAATCGCCGCCAGCAGGAACTTGACGAGGAAGCGCTTCATCATGCGGACTTCACCTGCAGTATCTTCATGGCGTTGGTGCTGCCTTCGACACCATCGAGATCGCCTTTCGTAAAGATCACGAGGTCGTCGACCTCGACCAGCTTGCGCGACAGCAGTGTGTCGAAGATGTCCTGGTAGAGCTTGCGCACATCGGATCCGTCGATGGCGAACGTCACGGGGTACACGCCGCGGTACAGCATCACGCGCCGACTCGTCGCCTCGTGCGGCGTAAACGCGTAGATCGGGATATCGGAACGGATGCGCGACATCCAGCGCGTCGTGGAACCGGATTCGGTCAGCGCAATGATCGCCTTGACCGCCATGTGATTTGCCGTGTACATCGTCGCCATCGCGATGGCTTCGTCGATGCGGTCGAAGCGGTCGTCGAGCCGGTGCGTCGTCGTGCTGTGCGGTACCGGGAATTTCTCGGCGCCAACACAGACCTCGGCCATCGACTTGATTGCCTTGACCGGGAATTTCCCGACGGCCGTCTCGCCGGACAGCATCACCGCGTCGGTGCCGTCGATTACCGCGTTCGCCACGTCCGATACTTCGGCGCGCGTCGGGATCGGGTTCTGGATCATCGATTCCATCATCTGCGTCGCCGTGATGACGATCTTGTGGCTCTTGCGCGTCTTGCGGATGAGTTTTTTCTGGATGCCGGTCAGCTCCGCGTAACCCATCTCGACGCCGAGGTCGCCGCGCGCGACCATGATGACGTCCGAGGCATCGATGATCGAGTCGATGTTGCCTACCGCCTCCGTGCGTTCGATCTTCGCGACGATCAGGCCCTTGCCGCCCGCTTCACGAAACAGCTGTCGCGCTTCCTGCACGTCGCTGCCGTCGCGAACGAACGATACCGCGAGAAAATCGGCCTCGAGTTCCGCCGCGAGACGGATGTTGTCACGGTCGATATCGGTCAGCGCGGGCGCGGACAGGCCGCCGCCTTTCAGGTTGATGCCCTTGTGGTCTGACAGGATGCCGCCGTTCTGCACGGTCGTGTGGATGCGCGTGCCCTCGATCCGGTCAACGCACAGGGCGATCAGCCCGTCATTCAGCAGCAGCGTGTCGCCGGGCGCGACATCTTCGTGCAGCGTGTCGAGCGCAACGCCGACGCCTTCCTTGCTGCCGTCCTCGAGGCCCAGTGCGCTGTCGAGAAAGAACGGGGCGTCGTTCTTTAGCGTCGCACTGCCCTTGCGAAAGCGCCTTACCCGGATCTTCGGGCCCTGCAGGTCGCAGAGCAGGCCGACATCGCGGCCGCACTCGCGTGCCGCGGCACGCAGGCGGGCGGCGCGCTCGCGGTGTTCATCGGCATCGCCATGCGAGAAGTTGAGGCGGGCCACATCGAGGCCCGCGGAAATCATCTTGCGCAGCGTCTTGGGTCGCTCCGACGCCGGTCCCAGCGTCGCGACAATCTTGGTTCGTCTCAGCATGCGCGCGATTATTGCACAGCTCTGTCGCGTTCTGTGTGAACAAAAATGTTTCTTTTGGCATGCGTCGCGGAGCGTTAAGCTGGCCGTGATGACTTCGAGACGCCCGACATGATGGACCGGCGACGGTTCCTGCAGGCCATAGCCGCTGCGGCCGTGACACCCGCGCTTCGCGACGCGCGGGCGGCGCAGGCCGGCCTGCGGAGCGACCCCGCGCGGGTCATCGACCTGCCGGACGGCTACACGTACTCGATCGTGTCACGCGCCGGAGACACGATGAGCGACGGGCTGCGGGTCCCCATGGCGCATGACGGAATGGCCGCGTTCCCCGGCGACGACGGACGGGTCATCCTGGTCTGCAACCACGAAATCGACCCGTCCTCGCTGCTGCATTCGGCATTCGGGGCGTCATTTGACGCCCTGCCGGAAGACATCCTGGGACGCCTGTACGACCCGGGCGGCGGCAGGACCCCGGGCGCCGGCGGCACCACGACGACGCTCTACGATCCCGCGCGGCGGCTTACCGAAAAACAGTTCCTGAGCCTCGGTGGCACCGAAACCAACTGCGCGGGCGGAGCGACGCCCTGGGGAAGCTGGCTCAGCTGCGAGGAATGCTTCGAATCCCCCGGTACCGCCTTATTCGGCTTTCCGGGCATTACGCGAGAGCGCAGGCACGGCTATGTGTTCGAAGTCCCCGCGCGCGCCACGGGCCTGGTCGATCCGCAGCCAATCCTTTCGATGGGCCGCTTCGAACACGAAGCCTGCGCCGTGCACCCCGCAAGCGGGATCGTCTACATGACGGAGGACCGGCACCACGGCCTGTTCTATCGCTTCATTCCTGACGTGCCGGGCAGGCTTGCGGCGGGCGGGCGCCTCCAGGCGCTTTCGATCGAAGGCCGGCCCGCGCAGCGAACCCACAACTGGGGCACGACGCGTGACCTCGAGCCTGACCGGCCGGCCGCGGTACGCTGGCTCGACCTCGACAACGTGGATCCCGACGAAAACGACCTGCGCTTGCGCGGTGCGGAACTCGGTGCGGCGACCTTCGCGCGCGGGGAAGGCCTCGCGGCGGCCGGCGATCGCTTTGCCTTCACCTGCACGATAGGCGGAGCGAGCCGCCTCGGACAGGTCTTCACTTACACGCCAAGCCCGTTCGAGGGCGGCGCGCGCGAGCTGTCGGCGCCGGGCCAACTGACCCTGATCGCTGAAGCGGACCCGGGCTCCCTGTTGCGCAACGCGGACAACCTGACCATGGCGCCATGGGGCGACCTCATCGTCTGCGAGGATACGAGCAATCACTGCGGGCTCGTCGGCATTCGTCCCGACGGCAGCCAGTATGCGATTGCGGACAACGCGTGGTCGAACTCCGAGCTCGCGGGCGTGTGCTTTTCGCCCGACGGCCGAACCATGTTCGTCAACATCCAGTACCCGGGCATGACGCTCGCGATCACGGGGCCCTGGCCGGATTAACCCGCGCTGTGCGAACCCTGATCAGCCGGCCGCGCGTTTCTCGAGCATGGCAACCGCGGGCAGGGTCTTGCCCTCGACGAACTCCAGGAACGCGCCGCCCCCCGTCGAAATATAGGACACACGGTCCGCGATACCGTACTTGTCGATCGCGGCCAGCGTATCGCCGCCGCCGGCGACCGAGAATGCATCGCTTTCCGCAATCGCGTTTGCCAGCACCCGGGTGCCCTCGCCGAAGCGGTCGAACTCGAAGACGCCGACCGGGCCATTCCAGATGATGGTGGCGGCGTCCTTCAGGATGGCCGCGAAACGCGCCGCCGTCTCGGGCCCGATGTCGAGCACCATTTCGTCGGCGCCGATGGCATCGCAGCGCTTGGTCATCGGCGTCGCGTCCGCCGAAAACTCGGTGGCGACGACGACGTCGGCAGGCATCGGAACCGCCGCCCGACCCTCGCCGCCCGCCGCCAGCTGGCGAGCCGTGTCCAGCATGTCCAACTCGCAGAGCGACTTGCCCACATCGTTGCCGGCTGCCGCGATGAACGTATTGGCAATGCCGCCACCGACGATCAGCGTGTCAACCTTGCTCGCGAGCGCATCGAGCACCGTGAGCTTGGTCGAGACCTTGGAGCCGCCGACGATCGCGACAAAGGGCCGCGCCGGGTTGTCGAGCGCCTTGCCGAGCGCATCGAGTTCGGCGACGAGCAGCGGCCCTGCGCAGGCAAGCGGCGCAAACTCCGCAACGCCGTAGGTGCTCGCCTGCGCGCGATGCGCGGTCCCGAAAGCATCCATCACGAAGACGTCGCAGAGTGCAGCCATTTTCTTCGCCAGCGCGGGATCGTTCTTCTTCTCGCCGGCCAGGAAACGGACGTTCTCCAGCAACACGACCGCGCCCGGCGCAACGTCGACCCCGTCGATCCAGTCACGCACCAGCGCCACGTCACGCCCCAGGAGCGCACCGAGCTTCGCCGCCACGGGCGCCAGCGAGAATTTCTCCTCGGGCTGCCCCTCGGTCGGCCGGCCGAGATGAGACACGAGCATGACCGCCGCGCCGGCGTCGAGCGCGGCGCGAATCGTGGGCAGGGCAGCCCGGATGCGCGCGTCGCTCGTAACCACGCCGTCCGCGACCGGCACGTTGAGATCCTCGCGAATCAGAACCCGCTTACCGGCGAGATCGACGTCGCTCATGCGAATCACGGCCATGCGCTGCTGGCTCCCTTACCTGGCGTTGACGAGCGCGACGGTCGTGTCGAGCATGCGATTCGAGAAGCCCCACTCGTTGTCATACCACGAGCAGACCTTGACCAGCGTGCCGTCCAGGACCTTTGTCAGCGTCGAGTCGTACGTTGACGACGCCGGATTGTGGTTGAAGTCGATCGAAACAACCGGCTCGTCGTTGTACGCAAGGACACCTTTCAGCGGTCCATCCGCGGCCGCCCTGAGCACCTCATTGATCTCGTCGACCGAGGTTTCGCGCTCTGCAACAAAACTCAGGTCGACCACCGATACGTTGATCGTCGGTACCCGCATCGAGAATCCGTCGAGCTTGCCGTTCAGTTCGGGCAATACCAGGCCAACCGCCTTCGCGGCACCCGTGCTGGTCGGGATCTGCGACATCGTAGCCGAGCGCGCGCGGCGCAGGTCCTTATGGAAGACATCCGTCAGCACCTGGTCGTTCGTATAGGCATGAATCGTCGTCATGATGCCGTGTTTCACACCGAGGGCCTCGTGAAGCGGCTTTACCAGCGGGGCAAGGCAATTCGTGGTGCAGGAAGCATTCGAAATCACTTCGTCAGCCGCCGTCAGAGTGTCGTGGTTGACACCGTAGACGATGGTTTTGTCGATCCCTTCTCCGCCGGGAGCCG
>DATCZJ010000096.1:0-5278 GCA_036525955.1 Woeseiaceae bacterium
TTGCAGCTCGACTATCCCGTGGACGCGATCTGGATTTCGCACAACGGCCTCGATGCCGGGGAGGATGACGACGCGGGAGACAGTTATTGCTGCGTGCACCGCGCTGGAAGATTCGACGTCGGTCTAACACGGCTCGATCGCGAAGAGTTTGAGATGCTGCGATCGCTGGACACAACACCTATCGGCGAACTTGTCGGCGCCGGCACCGACGCACTCGCGCAGCAGATCTTCGCCTGGATCCAGCACGGCTGGATCACGGGCTTCGAGGTCGATACCTAGATGTTCGACCCCGCCGACCTCAATCGCCTGTACCGATACTGCCGCGTGCTCTGTGACCAGGAGAGCGACGCCTACGACTTGCTGCAAGGCGCGATGGAGCGCTGCGTCAAGTCGCCGCCGAGAAAAGCGGCATCGGAGATCGCCTACGCGATGCGGGTGATCCGCAACCTGTTCATCGACCAGCTGAGGAGCAACGCCCGCGTCGACCTGGAGCCGTTCGACGAAGACAACGTGGCGCTCGACTTCGACCTGGCGAGCCTCGAGAGCACGATGCTGGACCGCAGCGAGCTGGAAGCCGTGTGGTCCGAGATGACGGTGGTCGAGCGGGAGATCCTGTATCTCTGGGCCATCGAAGGCTACAGCACCGACGAAGTGGCCGGGCACCTCGACAAGCCACGCAACTCGGTGCTCTCAATTATTCACAGGATGCGGAAGCGTTTGAAGGAACGCTTCGGCGATGCACGATCGGCAGGGTAGCGACATGCGACAGCCAATGAAACAAGCGATCAGGGAGCGGTTCGAGGACATCGAACTCAGCAAGGAACAGCTGGACGAGCTGGCGGCGCGCTTTGCTGCGGAGGAACCGGCGCCCGCGAAGAAGCCTGCCTGGCTGCGCGCACCGGCGGTGGCGGCCGCGATGATCGTACTCGCCATCGGCGGCCTGTTCTCGACGCAGGTGTACCAGTCGCACCAGGACCAGGTACTGCTGCAGTCGATCGCGGAAGAAGTGGCCGACAACCACCTCAAGCTGAAACCCCTCGAGGTGCAGAGCAGCGACCTGCGGAGCGTGCTGGGCTACTTCACGAACCTCGACTTTCAGCTGCTCGCCTCGCCGCGCATCACGGCCAACAGCGGCGATCGCCTGCTCGGCGGCCGCTACTGCACCATCCAGGGGATCGATGCTGCACAACTTCGTGTCGCTGCCAGTGACGGCACGCTCAGCACCTGGTACGAAGCCACCCTGCCTGCGGACGAGCTGAAGAGGATTCCAGACATGGATGCCGGCGAGCGTCCCGCGGAGTTCGTGGTGCGCGGCGTCGACATCCGCATCTGGCAGGAGAACGGTGTCGTGTTTGCGGAGGCGAAGGCGGCAGGGCAGTAATTAGGGGACAGTGACCCTAATTCCCTATAATTCCCGTTCCCTGGTCTCTGCCGACAGCACACGGGAGCGGTGTCTTGCAGCGCAGATCTCTGCCAATTGCCCGGTTCATAGCGACAGCCGCCACGCTTTTCGCGGCGACGCTACTGGGCGCCTGCGCCACCTACGAACCGCAACCACTCGTCCTCGATACGGATCTGCAGGGCGTGCAGACCGAGACCATCGACGACGTCACCGTATCCGTCGCCATCCTCACGGACGAGCAGGCCGCGCAGCATTTCGGCGTGGACTTCGCGAGGAACGGCCTGCAGGCCCTCTGGCTCCGGGTGCACAACGCATCCCCGCGACAGTTCTGGTTCATCCGCAACACGGTCGACCCGGACTTCTATTCTGCCGACGAGGCAGCCGTGCTGGCGAAGGATTCCCTGTCCGGGGACCATTTCGACGCACTGCGCCAGCATCTTCGCGACGAATCGATCCGGGTCCAGCACCGGCCCATGACCATCACGGAAGGCTTCCTGTACCTGCCGCGGATCGAGGGCGGCCGCTTCGTCGACATCCGCCTCGGCGGGGACGTGTTCGACCTGGAGACCGACGAAACCATGGGCCAGATCGACGAGCTGCGTTTCGGTTTCGCCGTGCCGCTGCCGGACGGCCTGTTCGACTACGAGAAGCTCGACGCCGCTCACACCTACGGCGACGTCGTGCTTCCCGATGTCGAGGACCCGGAGATGCTGCGTGAACACCTCGAGAAACTCCCTTGCTGCGCGATGGACGATGACGGCGAGGAGTTTGGCGATCCGCTGAACGTCGTGCTGATCGGCGATTCGCAGCAAGTGTTGACGACCCTCACCCGGAGCGGCTGGTCGTTCACGCACCGGATCTCGCTCGCCACGGTCGGGCGCCTGGCCGGTGCCACGCTCGGCGGCGACCCCTACCCGGTCGCCCCGGTCAGCAATCTCTATCTCTTCGGCAGGAAGCAGGACTTCGCACTGCAGCGGGCGCGCCGGACGATCTCGCAAAGGAATCACACGCGCTTCTGGCTCGCACCCTTCACTTTCCGGGGGCGCCAGGTCTGGGTCGGCCAGGTGAGCCGCGACATCGGCGTCAAGCTGACGCCGAACTCCCCGTCCCTGACGACGCATATCATCGATCCCGAGGTCGACCTCACGCGTGAGTACCTGCTGCACAGCCTCCTCGATGCCGGGCTCGTTGCCGGGTTCGGGTTCGTCAGCGGCAGCCGGGCCGCCTCGCGCGACGAGCCTGCCGTCAATCTCACCGGCGATCCTTACTTCAGCGATGGCCTGCGGCTGGTGATCGCCCTGTCGCCGCACCCGCGGCCGTACCACGAGGTCCGCAGCATGCGCTGGGAACGGTCGGCGGCCCCCGTCGCCGAGGGCCAGTCCGGGTCGGCCGAACGAAACGTCCGGCCGGTGGAGTAGGCGCGGTCGACATAGCCGTAGGAGCGGGCCTGGGCCCGCGAGAGTCGCGGTTCGAGTCGCGGTTCGAGAACCGCTCCTACAGATTAATCGGTGAGCTTGTAGGAGCGGGCCTTGGCCCGCGATTGTCGCGGTTCGAGTCGCGGTTCGAGTCGCGGTTCGAGAACCGCTCCTACAGATTAATCGGTGAGCTTGTAGGAGCGGGCCTGGGCCCGCGAGAGTCGCGGTTCGAGAACCGCTCCTGCCTAGAACGGCCCGTTCACCATCGTCGGGCTCAGCCAGAACGCCGACCAGGCCGTTTCATTCAGCACGTAGTAGATCGTGTCGCCGTGCAGGTATGCGCGGTTGCGCTCCGCGAACCCGAACTCGGTGGTCCCCGGTGGCGTCAGCTGCCCGACCGGAACCAGCGACGCCACTCCTGGCGTCGCCTTGTCGTGGATCTCGAAGAGGTGCAGTGACGCCACGAGCTGGAACTGGCCTGCGACCTCGCTGTAGGTCGATGTCGGCACCGTGAAGCGATCGACGCCCGCGACGTCCGCCTGGTAAGTGAACGCGTGCCGGTCCCGGCGCGCCTCGCTGGAGCTGGTCTGGTCGCCGATCGTCTCCGAGCCGCGCGAGACCGGCGCCGACAGGTCGCTGACGTCGAACAGCTCTAGCTTCACGCCGCCCGCCTCCCCGGTGCCGAGACCGAGCAACAGGTCGTCGCTGACCGGATGCAGGAAATCGGAGAAACCGGTGACCTCGAGTTCGCCGGCGATCCTCGGGTCGGCCGGGTCCGCGAGGTCGATCACGTACAGCGGGTCGATCTGCAGGAACGTGACGGCATAGGCGCGATCCCCCAGGAAACGCACACCGTAGAGTTGCTCGTTGGGTTTGCCGATCGGTTCCGGCCGCGCATCGTTCGGCAGGCTGCCCACGATCTCGAGCGCCGGTTCGCCCGCCGACTTGCGCAGCACGTACAGCAGGTGGTCCACGAAGTCCTGGTTGTTCGGCTGGTACTTCGACGACAGCACACGCAGGTCACCGTTTTGCTCGCTCATGCGGAAGTCCGCCTGGCCGCCGCGCCATACCTGGCCCTCGATGTCACCCGAACCGGCATACGTCACCGACGTGCCGCTGAGCGAGAACTTGTGGATGCGCGTCCAGACGTCCGGGAACCGGTAGCCGACGATCTGCGGGAAATAGATGGCGCTTTCCGACACGTACGCTCCGTACACGTCCGCGTTGTAACAGGTGTTGACGAATCCTCCCGGATTGTCGATCGGCACGGCCGTGACGCTGGTGATGACCGGGTAGTCCGCGATCTGCTCGTCATTGCTGAGGAGACATTTCGCCGGATCGACGAGCGTCTGCGTGACGCCATCGATCGTGATCGTGGGCAACAGCTCGTCGAGCGTGAGGTCGGCCAGCAGCGCTTCGTTACTCGCCGCTTGCGTCTCGTCCTGCGGGCTGTAGAAGATGCCGTCGATAAACGGCGTGTAGCGGCTGACGATGTAGACCACGTTGCCGATGCGGCGGCTCTCGACGAACGCGCCGTCGATGCTGACATCAATGTCCTGCACCGGTGCGCTCTTGTCGGTCGTGTCGTAGATGCGGAAGCCGAAAGTCTCCGGCGCCCAGATCTCCGGCATCATCCAGAGATCGCCGTAGCCGCCGAAGTAGGCCCGCGCCGTCAATGCGAACAGGCGGTTGCCGTCCACGTACATGCCCTGCACCGAGATCTCCGGCTCCAGCGGGATCTTGCCCGTCTGCGCGGCCGACGCACTCGCCGGATCCGTCGCCAGGATGCGGATCGCGTTTGCGTCCGGACTGATGGCGCCGACGGCATCGGCACCCGGGATGCCCGCCATGGGGTAACAGCAATTGAAGATCCGTCTCGGCGCGACGTACAGGTGTTCACCGTCGTAGCGGACCGCGTCGAACTCATCGACGTTCGCCTCCTGGGTATACGTCCCCGTGAAGTCGCCGGCGGGTACCGGCGCGGCGGGCGCCGCGCCCAGCGCCTCGCCCGACGACGGGGCGACGGTCGTCAGCGCAGCCTTGATCGACGCCTCGAGTTCGTCCGGCGTCGACACCGGCTTGAGCAGGCCCGCATCCGGCGAGCCGGGGTCGGTCGTCGTCGATGACGACGAACTGCCGCCGCAGGCGCCCAGCACCAGCAGCGACAGCAAGGGAAGAAAAACGGATAAGCGAAGTGATTTCAGGGGTTGGTACATGGCCGGTCCTCCGGCAGGAGACCGGGTTTGCCCAGACCCGGTCGTGACGCCAAATCAGTGGAGATTCTGGACGCCATTATGCGGGTGTGTCGAATAACTTTACAATCTGATTTAACAGAATCCGGCGGTTTTTTTTCCGCCATGGATCGCACTGCAGGAGCGGGCGTCGGCCCGCGATTCTGCCGGGCATCGATCGCGGTTCGAGAACCGCTCCTACAACGCATTCCACCCGTAGGAGCGGGCCT
>DATCZJ010000097.1:0-8752 GCA_036525955.1 Woeseiaceae bacterium
GTCCGTCGTCGCCGCATGCCGCGAGCACGAGCGCCAGCGTGGCCAGCAGGGATATCCGTTGCGTGTATGTCATCGCTATCCTCGATCGGCCCGCCACTATAACGGGCTCATCGTAACGTCAAAACAGATCTGTTCGGGATAAGTGTCGGGCGCGCCCTCCTGATCCTCGAAACGCCATTCCTGCAGGGCGGCAACATAGGTGTCCGCCGGCAGCCTCTGTGTCGTGAAAGTTTCCTCGTTCTCGTTCGGGCCATTGCCGATGGCGACGAGCTGGCCGTTCCGATAAATGAACATGTCGGGGTCGCTCTGGTCGCGATCGTCCGGATCCGCGGTTGCGGGCGTCGCCGTCGTTGTCCTGATTGCAACCTGGTAGCTCGCCGACGACGTCGTCGTGATCCTGAAATAGCGATACTCCGCGAGCTTGTTACCGTCGCGCCCCGAATCATAGTCACTGTTGGTGCAGACATTGATGGTTGTGCCATTGGCCGGCAGATCGGTATACAGCGGCAGCACGTCACGGTTCCGGTTGGGGGTTGCCGCGACCTGGTCCTGGTTCGTGCCCCAGAGGTCGATGGAATCAGTCACCATGTTTTCCGCCGCAAGCAGCGCATCGAGCAGCGCGAGATCGGTGCCCGCGAGCCGCGCCCGCATCGCGTCGCCGAACGTGAACAGCGTCGTGAACGCATCCGTGCCGATCTGCGGCCCGGTCATCACGTCGAAGATCGGTCCGAACCCGACAGACCCCGTATCGGGGCCGTCCGGGGCGGTATCCCACAGATCGTAGATCAGCGTGGCGACGGACATTTCGTTCATCCAGCCCTGGTTGCCACGATTTTCGTTCTCGGTGCTGAGACCAAAGCCGGTGTTGCCGCCGACCACGCCGGTATCGCAGTACTGCTGGTCTTCCAGCACGATCGCCGCAAGCGCCGTTGCCCAGCCTTCGCCGAAGGCCAGCCGCGCATCGAGGCTCTGGCCGATCGTGTGCGCACCGCCAATCGAGTCGGAACGCGAGAAATTGTCTTCGAAGTAGTGCCCCCACTCGTGCATGACCACGTGATCGTCGAACTCCTCGGTGTCCACGGAGGCGTTACCGAGCAGGAACAACTGGCTGACCGAGCCGCCGCGATAAAACGAAGCGCTCAGTTCGCCGGCGTCGATATCCGTCGGGCTCGTCAGCGTGTTGTTGACGCTCCAGAAAGCATCGAGCGGTTCGAACAAGGCCGTCGGGCGCACCGCCAGGATCGCCTGGATGCCGGAGTAGACCTGGTCGAGGATCGCAAGCGGCGCCGCCGCGCGCTCGCCCGTGTAGCTCCGCGTGGCAGAATTCCAGCCGGTCGTCGCGGTGAAATCGGCATCGACGATATTGGTCGAACCGGTGTTGAACACCGGGAACTGCACGACGTACAGGGGCCGCTGCGGCAGCGGCGGCGGGTTCGGCGACGTGTCGACGTTGTCACGAACCTCGACGTCCCAGCCGGGCGCTCCCGTGCGTTTCAGTTCCGCCCGCACGCGAACCCGGACGTCGGTGCCTGCGTCGATATTGCCGAACGCGTAATTGCCATCATCATCCGTCGCCGTCGTGGCGAGAACGCTGCCGTTAGCCGCGTCGATCAGCTGGACCGTGACGCGCCGGACCGGTCGAATCTGCACCGCGCTGAAGTTGAGATCCCGGCAGCTCGTGGTCGGCGGCGGGAACTCATAGGTCAGGCGGCCGGCGACGCTGACCTGCGTCAATTCCTCCGCGACCACGACGTTGACGGTGTCCGTTGCGCTGTCGGCACCGTCGTCGACCGTCAACTGGAAAGTCAGGGTAACGCTCACGCCTGGCGCCACGTCGGGTGCCGTGAAGGTCGGCCGCACCGCCGTGGCGCTCGACAGGCTCACGCCGGGACCCACCGTCTGCTGCCAGCTGTAGGCCAGCGTATCGCCGTCGGCGTCGGAGGACGCACTGCCATCCAGCGTGACAGTGGTCAGTTCCACGACAGACTGGTCGGAACCGGCGCGCGCCACGGGCGGGTTGTTCGCGCCGAGCCCGATGTCATTGACCGTGACGTTGACGGTGTCGGCCGCGCTCAGCGATCCGTCACTCACGGTCAGCCGGAAGCTCAGCGTTTCGGGGTTGCCGGCAAAGACGTCGGGTGCCGTGAAGGACGCGCGCGCGGCATTCGCATCGCTGATCGCGACGCTCGGGCCGGCGGTCTGCTCCCAGGTGTATCGCAAAGTGTCGCCATCCGGGTCCGACGACTGGCTGCCATCGAGCGTCACGACCGCGAATTCGTCAGCCTGCGCGGGTGCCACCGCGTTCGCGATCGGCATCCGGTTGCCCGGCGGGGCGGGTTCGTCGGATCCACCGCCGCCACAGGCGGCGAACAGCAGCGTCAGCGCGGCGGTGGCCGCCAGTTTGAGGTCAGTGCGCAATCTCATGGGTCCCGGTACGATCTCCGCAGCTTATTGCGAGGTTCCATAGTAACGGCGAAAGCTGAACCCTGACAGAACAACCGGCGTGCGGAATTGGCGACAAGCCACCACCTCCGTCACAGCCGGGACTGCGATCCAGGTCCGAAATCACAACGCCAGTGTTGATAAACTTCGTCCGATAATCGAGCGCCGGGTTCACATTTCTGGTAATACCCGAAATCGAAGCGGAAAAAAAGCATGCGAAACAAAAAGATACTGGTTACCGGCGGCGCCGGATACATCGGCAGCCACGTCGTCCGCCAGCTGGGCCTGGCCGGCGAGGACGTGATTACACTCGATAATCTCAGCACCGGATTCGCCGCGGCCGTGACCTCGGGAGAACTCGTCGTCGGCGATACCGGGGACGACGCCCTGCTCGATGCGCTGTTCAAAAAGCACGGGATCGACACGGTCATGCATTTCGCCGCGCATACCATCGTGCCCGAATCCGTTGCCGACCCGCTCAAGTACTATCGCAACAACACGGCGTCGAGCCGGACACTGCTCGAGGCGGCCACCCGCCACGGCGTCAGGCACATCGTGTTCTCGTCCACCGCGGCCGTTTATGGCATTCCCGCGGGTGGCAGGGCCTCGGAAGACTCGCCGACCCAGCCAATCAATCCCTACGGAACCTCCAAGCTCATGACGGAGTGGATGCTGCGGGATCTCGCGCTGGCAGGTGGGCCCCGGTACGTCGCCCTGCGTTATTTCAATGTCGCGGGCTGCGAGCCGACGGGCACCATCGGCCAGTCGACGCCGAAGGCGACTCTGCTGGTCAAGGTAGCCTGCGAAGCCGCCACGGGCCGGCGCCCGGGGGTTGCGATCTATGGCACGGACTACCCGACGCCGGATGGCACCGGCTTGCGGGATTACATCCATGTCGAGGATCTCGCCACGGCCCATCTCGACGCACTGACCTACCTGCGTAATGGCGGTGAACCGACCGTGCTCAATTGCGGCTACGGACATGGCTACAGCGTGCGCGAAGTGCTGGCAGCCGTGGAACGCGCCAACGGGGCTTCGCTCACGATCTCCGAGGAACCCCGGCGCGCGGGCGACCCGCCCGAACTCGTGGCCGTTGCCAACCGGGTCCGCGACGTGCTCGGCTGGACCCCGCGATTCGACGACCTCGATACCATCGTGCGCACGAGTCTCGACTGGGAACGGAAGATCGCGGCACGGGATCCGGGCGCTTACTGGGCTGCCTGATCGGCGCCTGCACGGTGCTACACTGCGCCCATGAAATTCCCGCGCCCGAGATCGCTTAACGGACTCATTCTGGTCGGCTTCGGGCTTGTCGCCCTGCCGCTCCTCGTCGCCGTGATCTGGGGCCTCATGAATCTCGATCGCGTCGCCAAGCAGAGCGAGCAGTTGGTCTCGACCGGTGTGACGGCCGCGGACAACAACCGGCGTCTCGAGGAGCAGCTGGGATCGCTGGAACGCGTCGCGCGCCAGTACCTCGTGCTCAGAAACCCTGACAGCCTGCAAATCCTGTCGGAGGACCTGGAGTCGATTGACGCCCTGCTCGTGGCCATGAAGCCGCTGGTCGAGGAAGCCGGGGCCGGGGAACTGGCCAGTTCGATCGGCTTCGGCGCGCGCGCCATTGTCTTCTCGCTCTCCGAAACAGGCGCCACCGACGAACAACTGGCGGCGGCCGCCGCGCGATTCGCGCCCCTGCGGCAACGCGTCACCGACTTGACGTCGCTGCTCTCCACTTACGTCGAGAGCGAACTGACTGCACTGCAGCAGACCGCGCGCGACGCGCAGCGATTCTCGGCCTGGCAGGTGGCGCTGCTCGTACCGGGCACGCTGATTCTCATACTGATCGTCACGATGCTCGTGGCGCGCCCGATCCGACAGATCGACGAGGCCATCCGCCAGCTCGGCCAGAGCGGCTTCTCGAAACCGATCCGCATCAAGGGCCCGACCGACCTCGAGCGTCTCGGGCGACAGCTCGACTGGCTGCGGCAACGGCTGCTGGAACTCGCACAGGAAAAGAACAAGTTCCTGCGACACATGTCGCACGAACTCAAGACACCGCTCGCCAACATTCGCGAAGGCACGGAACTGCTGCTCGACGGCTCGGTTGGCGAACTGCAGCCGCAGCAGCGCGAGGTTTCCGACATCCTGCGAATGAACGGGCTGAAGTTGCAGCAGCTCATCGAAAACCTGCTGTCGTTCGCGGCCTGGCAGACCAAGAGCGAGGTGCTGACGCTGTCTGATTTTTCGTTGCGTGCCCAGATCGCTTCGGTCGCAAAAGCGCAGCGGCTGGCGCTGAAAGCCGCGAACATTCAACTTAAGCTGGATGTCGAAGACATTATTGTGAACGCGGATCAGGACAAGATTCGCACGGTACTGGATAATCTCTTGTCGAACGCGATCAAGTTCACGCCCAAAGGCGGCCTGATCACCATGCGCGCCAGGCGCTTGCCGACCAGTGTGCTCATCGAGTTCGCCGACACCGGCCCGGGCGTTCCCGAAGACGAACGCTCGCGCATATTCGATGCGTTTTTCCAGGGCAGGCGCCAGCAGTCCGGGCAAGTCGGCGGGACCGGCATCGGCCTGTCGGTCGTACGGGAGTGCATACAGGCGCATAATGGGTCGGTCGAACTGGTTGATTCGGCAGAATTTCCCGGCGCGCATTTCCGGATTCATATTCCGCAGACGCGCGCCGTCGCACAGACGAAGTTGGCAGCCAATGCTTAGGACGGCACGAATAATAAGAGGCTCAGGCGTCGCAGTCGCGGCGCTCGTGACGTTGTCGGCCTGCAGCACCGCAACCGACTGGCTGCAAGGCCGGAATGCGGCAAATGCGCAGCAACCCGTGGTCCTCGGCGCGCCCGAAGCGGAAGTGTACCTGCAGGAACTCGCCGACCTCGCCGCCGGCGACCCGGCGAAACAGGCGGAGATCTTCGCGGATGCCGACGCTGCCGCGACGCTGACCCCTGGACCGACAGCCGAGCTCCGACTTGCGCTCGTCCTCGCAACGCCAGGGCATCCCGAATCCAATGCCGAGCGGGCCCAGAGCATGCTTAGAGAAGTGCTGGCAAGGCCGGAGCTGCTCACGCCCGCTGAAATCGACCTCGCGCGGATTTATCTCAACGGTATCGAGCGACTGGTCGTCGCAAGCGCCGAGGCGCGTCGCCTCCGCGAGGCGAGTTCGCGCGCTGCCCGCACCGAGGAACAGGCGATCGCCCAGCGGCTCGCAACGGTCGAGGCGGAGAATCGGCGACTCAGGCAGGAACTGCAGGAGGCCGCAGCCAAGCTCGAAGCAATCACCTCGATCGAACGCTCCATTCGAGAACAGGAATAAGACCTTGTAGGGCCTGCGATTAGGCCTTACCCTCTTGTTCTATGCCCCCGAAACCTCCGCAACGCGAAGGCAGAATCCTGCTCGTCGACGACGACCCGGGGCTTCTGCGTCTGCTCTCCATCCGCCTGCGTGCCGAAGGCTTCGACGTCGAAGCCGTCGATTCGGCCGCCAAGGCGCTCGCCACGCTGCACCGCTTCAGCCCGGATCTCGTCATCACCGACCTGCGCATGGACAAGATGGACGGCATCGGGCTGCTCAAGGAACTGCAGACGCGCTCCCCGGGGCTGCGCGTCATCATCATCACTGCGCATGGAACCATTCCTGACGCGGTCACCGCGACACAGCACGGCGCTTTCGGATTCCTGACCAAGCCGATCGACAAGGAAGAGCTGATGACGCTCGTCCAACGCGCGCTGAAGGTGTCGGGCAGCACTGAAATCGACGAAGACTGGGCCGCCGAAATCATCACGCGCAACGCGGCGATGAAGGAAGTGTTGCAACAGGCGAAGATGGTCGCGCAGACCGACGCGCGCGTGCTCATCACCGGCGAATCCGGTACGGGCAAGGAATTGCTCGCGCACGCGATCCACAACGCCAGCGAGCGACACGACAAGCCGTTCGTCGCGATCAATTGCAGCGCCATGGCCGAGAACCTTCTCGAATCCGAACTGTTCGGTCATGAGAAAGGTGCATTCACGGGTGCGACGAGAAGTCACCAAGGCCTCTTCCAGGCGGCTGAAGGCGGCACTTTGCTGCTCGATGAAATCGGCGATATGCCGATGCGTTTGCAGGTCAAGCTCTTGCGCGTGCTGCAGGAGCACCAGGTGCGTCCGGTCGGCAGCACCGAGGCGAAGCGCATCGACGTGCGCGTGATCTCCGCAACGCATCGCGATCTTCGGGAGCTCATGACCCAGGGCCGTTTCCGCGAGGATCTCTATTACCGGCTCAATGTCGTCAACATCCGCCTGCCGACGCTCGACCAGCGCCGCGAGGATATCCCGCTGCTCGTCGCGCATTTCCTCAAGCAGATTTCGAAAGAGGCCGGGCAGGAACGCAAGGTCTATGCGCCCGAGGCCGTCGAAATGCTCGTGACCGCCGAGTGGCCGGGCAACATCCGGCAGCTTTTCAACGTCGTCCGACAGAACGTCGCGTTGTCGCGCTCACCGGTCATTTCCGCCGAGCTCGTGCAGCAGGCGCTCGGCGAACATGCCGCGAAGCTGGCATCGTTTTCGGATGCGCGCGACGAGTTCACGCGCAACTACCTGTCGCAGATTCTGCAGATCACGATGGGCAATGTGAGCCAGGCGGCACGCCTCGCCAAGCGCAACCGCACGGATTTCTACAAGCTGCTGGCGCGCCACGACCTGAACCCGGATTCGTTCAAGTCACACTGATCGCGGCACGCCGATCGGCACGCCGGGAGACAACCGTATCAGGGCGTTTTAAGGCGCGGCCTTCTTCGAGTACGCGTCGGCGCTGAGACCATACTTGTTCAGAAGGTCGTACAGCGTCGGCCGCGTGATCCCCAGCAGTTCCGCCGCCTTGGAAATATTGCCGAAGCTCTTCGTCAGCGCCACGCGGATCGCTTTCGACTCGGCGCGCTGGCGCACTTCGCGCAGGTTCAGCGACTCGCCGTCCGTCTCTCCGAACTGGAGCCCGAGGTCCGCCGCCGTGACGAACTTGCCATCCGCCATGATGACGGCGCCCTTGATCTTGTTCTCCAGTTCGCGCACGTTGCCGGGCCACGAATACGCCTCGATGGCAGCCACGGCGTCGTCGGAAAAGCCGTTGATCGCGGTCTTCTGTTTCTCGGCATATTTCTGCAGCAGCGTGCGCGCGAGAATCAGGCGTCCTTCCTCGCGCTCGCGGAACGGCGGGATATTGATCGTGATTTCGCTGACGCGATAATAGAGATCCTCCCGGAACAGGCCCTGCTGGATCAGTTCCTCCGGATTCTGGTTGGTGGCGCATACGACGCGCACGTCGACCGAAATTTCCTTGCGCCCGCCGACGCGCTCGATCACGCGCTCCTGCAGGAAGCGCAGCATCTTCGCCTGCAGCGATATCGGCATATCGCCGATTTCGTCAAGAAACAGGGTGCCGCCATCCGCGAGCTCGACCTTGCCGACCGTCTGCTTGTGGGCGCCCGTAAATGCACCCCGCTCATGCCCGAACAATTCGGACTCCAGCAGGTTTTCCGGTATCGCCGCGCAGTTGATCGCCACGAAGTTCCTGTCGCCGCGCGGACTCAATCGATGCAACGCACGCGCGAGCAGTTCCTTGCCCGTACCCGACTCGCCGAGCAGCAGCGTCGTCACGTCGGTCGGCGCCACTTTCTCGATCATGCGGCAGACCGCCAGCATGGCCTCGCTCGCGGCGACGATGCCGTCGAGCGGCGATTCACTCGCCTGGCTTTGCAGTCTGCGATTCTCTGCTTCGAGTTCGTGAATCGCAAACGCGCGATTGACGATGAGCCGAAGAATATCGGGATCGACGGGCGTCTTGTAAAAGTTGTAGGCACCTTGTGCAACTGCGGACAGCGCGACCTCTTGATCAACATTGTTGATCAGCACGACAACCTTGGTGTGTGGCGCCAGTCTGAGCGTCTCCGCAAGTGTCGCAAGTCCCTCTTCGACCCCTTCCCGTTGCGACGGCAGTCCGAGATCCTGCAAGACTACGGCCGGCGCGTGCCGCCGCAGTTCGACGATCGCGTCTTCACGGTTCTCCGCCGTGAAGACATCGTAGCCTTCGAAGCAACATTTCAACTGGTTGAGCAGATCGGGATCGTCTTCGACGATAAGCAACTTGCGGGCGGATTCGGTCATTCGTCTCCATGAATGCGCGCGGGTGACGCGTGACAATCCTGCAATGTTGCCACGAAGCGCCTCAAGATTGCAGGGGTTCTGTCACAGCGCAAAGAAAAAGGCCGCCCCTCCCGGGGCGGCCTTTCCCTGCGCCTTGGCGCGGTTCAACGCCAGAAGA
>DATCZJ010000098.1:0-7272 GCA_036525955.1 Woeseiaceae bacterium
CCACAAGATTCTCGGGTCCATGCCGACGCCGCAGGGTAGCCAGAGTCATTCCTACCAGGGCAAGGAGCTCTTTTTCGAGTTCTTCCGCTACCTGACAGGACAGGGCGTCTACAACGCGCACAATGGCTACACGGATTACGCCACGAGCAATGTGGACAACCTCGATGTGGACAACCCGGCGATCGCCTGGGATACGGACATCGAGGCCGGTGCGAAGACGAAGCCGAGTTACATCAGTCCTTTCGAGACCGCCGGTGAATGTTCCAAGCTGTACACCGTCAACGTCATGTTCCAGGTCTCGAACCAGGACGACGACTCCGACGCGGCCATCGAGGATCCGCTCGAGTTCGGCGGCTTCGGGCTCCCGCAGCGTGAGTTCCCCAATGTCCTCCAGTACCTCAACGACGTGGACATTGCCAACGGCGACTACGGCGTCGTGCCGAATCTCGAAGACAAGCAGAACGTGACTTCGTACTTCATCGTCGACGAGCGCATGGTCAACACGACCACGATCGGTTACGCACGGGCAGGCGGCACGGGCACGCCGCTGACCCTCAGCGAGAATCCGGATGAGCTCGTGGCCACGCTGCAGGAAGTGTTCCGGCAAATTCTCAGCGTGAGCACCACCTTCGTTGCGGCCTCGGTGCCCGTTAACGTCTTCAACCGCGCAGAAATCACCGACAACGTCTACATCGCGCTGTTCCAGCTGGACGCGCAGGCACGGCCGTACTGGGTGGGCAACGTCAAGAAGCTGCGGCTCGAAGGCGCCAATTCCGCCTCGTCGGATGCTTTCCTTGTCGATGCGCTGAACACGCCTGCAATTGCCGCCGACGGTCGCATTCGTTTCGACGCCTTGACGTACTGGACGGATCCGGCCGCATTGCCGGCTGCCGATACGGACGTGGGTGAGGTGGAAGGCCGCGACGGCCGCGTCGTGAATCGCGGTGGCGCAGGCCAGAAAATCCCTGGCGTCATCTCCGGTGACCCGCAGGAGGCCAACGGCCTCGGCGGCCGTACGGTCTATTACGATCGAACCGAATCCTCGCTGGCGCCGCTCAATGTTGACCTGATCACGGCGGCAGGCACGCAGGAGAGCTTCGACGTTGCCACGGCGGAAGCCGCGGCATCGATGATCGCCTTTTCCCGAGGCCTCGACGTCGACGACCTTGACGGTGACCGGGATACCTCGGAGGCGCGGGACTGGATCTTCGGCGATGCGTTGCATTCGCGGCCGTTGCCGATCAACTACGGTTCTATCGCCGGCTACAGCGACCCGGGGAACCCGGCCATCTTCATCGCCGTGGCATCCGACGACGGTATGCTGCGCATGATCCGCAACACCGGGGGCGGTGGCGGCGAGAGCGGCGAGGAAGTCTGGGCGTTCATGCCGCGCGCCTCGATGCCGGCCCAGAAGGTGCTGCGAGCCAACGGCTCGGGTATGCAGCACCCGTACACGCTCGACGGCGCGCCGGTCGCCTTCATCATGGACAAGAACCAGGACGGCTCGATCAACTCGGGCGACGGCGACCGGGTCTTCCTGTACGTGGGTATGCGCCGCGGTGGCAAGAACTATTACGCGCTCGACGTCACGAATCCTGAGCGTCCCGAGCTGATGTGGACCATCCAGAGCGGTGATCCCGCATTCGAGGAGCTCGGACTCACGTTCTCGACGCCGCGCGTCGGCCTCGTGCCGACGGCGTTCGGGCCGCGCCCGGCCATCATGTTCGCCGGCGGCTACGACCTGAACAAGGACACGCGTGGTGTCGTCGGCACGGACGACTCCGAAGGCAATGCCATCTATGTCGTCGATGCCGAGACGGGCCTCCTGATCTGGAAGGCAAGGGGCAACAATGGCGGCTCGTCGTCGACCATCTATGAACACCCCGAGATGGTTGACAGCATCCCGTCGACACTGACGATCGGCGATACCAATGGTGATGGCCTCACGGACCGGATTGTCGTCGGTGACACGGGCGGGAATGTCTGGCGTGCCGATATTGTCGGCGAGGACACCGCGAAATGGCGCATCACCAAGCTCGCTTCGTTGGGCCGCCACGCCGAGAGTTCACCGGATATTGCCGACGACCGGCGGTTCTTCCATCGGCCCGATCTCGTGCCCAGCAAAGACAAGTTCGGCTTGTTCGACGGCGTCGTGATCGGTTCGGGCAACCGCGCCGACCCGCTGGACCTCGGTGGCACGACGGAAAACTTCATGTACATGATCAAGGATCGTAATACGGCCCTTGCCAGCGCAACCGATACGGGCCTTACGCACGTTGATCTGGGCGATGTGACGGATAATTGCCTGCAGTCGGACGGTGGCTGCGAGGTCGACCTGAGCTTTGGCTGGCGTCTCGCGATGGAGGAGCCTGGCGAAAAGATCCTGGCGACGCCACTCACCCTGACCGGCAAGACCTTCTTCACGACCTACCTGCCGAACTCGGGTAGTGGCGCCACGGCGTGTGCCCCATCGGAGGGTGCAGGGCGGCTGTATGCGGTCGGCTTCCAGGACGCCAGGGCCGTGGTCAACTACGACACGAGCGACGACGATGCGTCCGATCCCGAGGGCACGCCGACGACAAAGGAAGACCGCAGCGTCGAGCTTCAGTCGCTCGGCATCCCGGCCGAGGTCGTGTCGGTGCCGCCGAACAAGATCCTGCGCCCGGACCTGCAGATCGACAACGTCAATGCCACGACGCGCTGGCGGACCTTCTGGCATCTGCAGGAAGACGCCGATGTTGCGCCGCCCGCGGGCGGAGGTGGAGGTTCCGACGGGACCAACGATGGCACGACAGTACCGACCGAACCCCAGCAACTATAGGACACGGACTATGAAATACTTCAGGAACTCTTATCGGGGCCAGGCCGGCGTCACGCTGATCGAAATTCTGATCGTCGTCGTGATCGTCTCGATCATCTCGGCAGTGGCCTACCCGTCGTACGTTCAGCACATCACGAAGACGCGGCGCACGACAGCGCAGTCGGCGCTGCTGCAGGTGGCTGATCGCCAGCAGCAGTTCTTCATGGACAACAAGCGCTATGAGACCAGCCTGGCCAATCTCGGCTTTGTCGACAACCCGCTCTGGCTGGATGACAAAGGCGATCGGGTGCCGCCGGGCGACACGGACTCGGTGTACGCGATGGTGCTCGTCAATGTGCAGCCGACCTCGTTCATGGCCGTCGCGGTACCCATCGGCATCCAGAGGACGCGAGATGCCGAATGCGGCGTAATGACGCTGGACCAGGCAGGCGTGCGCCAGACCTTCCCATTGGACGGCACTGCCGAGGACGACTGCTGGTAGTTTCAGTCGATAACGCGCACAAAAAAGCCGCCAACTGGCGGCTTTTTTCATGTCTCGTCATTGCGAGCCCGGAGGGCGAAGCAATCTAGGCCGACATCTCCTTGATCCGCTTGTTGAGGCGGCTCTTGTGCCGGGCAGCCTTGTTCTTGTTGACGATGCCCTTGTTGATCATGCTGTCGATCACGGGGACGGCGTCCTTGTAAGCCGCCACGGCCGCGTCCTTGTCGCCGGCATCGCATGCCTTGACGACGGCCTTGATCTTGGTCCGCATGAGCGACCTCAGACCCATGTTGTGCTTGCGGGCTTTTTCGGCCTGGCGGGCCCTTTTGCCGGCTGACTTGATGTTTGCCACTGCTTATTACCGTAAGTCGTGCTTTCAAAGAGCCGCGTATTATTCGCGCCCGCCGGGGCGATGTCAATGACCGCCAGCACGGTCACTGCGAAGCGGCGCAGCCGCAGCGGTAATCCATGGATTGCTTCGCTTCGCTCGCAATGACATATAAACTCCGGGGCCATATGGCGACCAAACGAGTATCCGGCCTCAAGCTGATGCTGAAGACCTCTGTCGTCAGCGGCATGACCCTGCTGTCCCGGATCCTCGGCCTCGTGCGCGACATCGTTTTTGCCCGGTTTTTCGGCGCCTCGCTCGTCATGGACGCCTTCCTGGTCGCTAACCGGATCCCCAACATGCTGCGGCGGTTTTTCGCCGAGGGCGCGTTCTCGCAGGGCTTCGTGCCTGTCATGGCCCGCTATCGCGAGCAGCACGAGCACGACGAGGCCCGCGAGTTCGTCGATGCGGTGGCAGGTACTTTCGGCCTGATCCTGTTCCTGGTGACGCTGGCCGGGGTCGTCGCAGCCCCGCTACTCGTGGCAATCGTGGCGCCCGGTTTCATCGGCGAGGACGGTCGTTTCGACCTTGCCACGCTGATGCTGCGCTTCACGTTTCCCTACCTGTTCTTCGTCTCGCTGACGGCGTTTGCCGGCGGCATCCTCAACACCTACGGGCGTTTCGCCGTCCCCGCGTTCACACCGGTCATCCTGAACGTCGTCCTGATCGCTTGCGCCATCTGGCTGGCGCCGCTGCTGGAGGAGCCCGGCATGGCCCTCGCGTATGCCGTCTTCATCGCCGGCGTCTTCCAGCTGTTCTTCCAGGTGCCGTTCCTGCTGCGTATCCGGGCCCTGCCGCGACCGAAGTGGGCGGCTGGCCACGAGGGGGTAAAACGCGTCATGACGCTGATGCTGCCCGCAATATTCGGCTCGTCGGTAGCCCAGGTGAACGTGCTGATCGGCGGCATCATTGCCTCCATGCTCGGGGTCGGCAAGATCAGCCTGCTGTATTACTCGGATCGACTCATGGAGTTCCCGCTCGGGCTGTTCAGCATCGCGCTCGCGACGGTGACCCTGCCGTACCTGTCGAGGCAGTGGTCCAACCGGGCGTACGAGGATTTCTCGGCTACGCTCGACTGGTCGATGAAGCTGGTGCTGCTGATCGCGACGCCCGCCGCCGTGGGCCTTATCGTCCTGGCTGAGCCGCTGGTCGCCACGATCTTCTACGGCGGCGTCTTCGACGCCGACGACGTCCGCATGACTGCGCTGGCATTGCAGGCATTCGCCGTCGGCCTGGTCGGGTTTTCCTACGTGAAAATCCTTGCGCCGGCATTTTTCGCGCGCGAGGACACGAAAACCCCCGTAAAGATCGGCCTCATCGCGTTAGCTGTCAATTTCCTGCTCAGCGTTTCGCTCGCCTGGTACCTGACCGCGATCGGCTTCGCCGGCAGCCACGCGGGCCTCGCGCTCGCGATCTCGGTCGCGGCGATAGTGAACGCGGCGCTGCTTTATCGGGGCCTGCTGCGGGACAGGGTCCTGCGGCACTCGGCCGGCTGGGGCCTGTTGCTGATCCAGGCTGGCGCTGCGAACGCCGTCATGTGGGGTGTGCTCGATCGGCTGGGAAGGCCGCTGGCGTGGTGGTTCGATGTCGCCACCCTTGACCGGGTCGGCTGGCTCGGCGTCAACGTGTTGGCGGGAGCGACCGTGTACGTCCTGGTGCTTTTCATCCTGGGGCTGCGTCCCGCGGGCCTCGGTATCAGGCCGCACTGACATGCGACTCGTACGACACAGCAACGATCTGCCGTTCGGTGCACTGGCTGCCGGCAGCGTCGTCACGATCGGCGCCTATGACGGTCTGCACCTGGGCCATGCCGAGCTGCTCGGCCGGGTCGAGGCGGCCGCAGGGAAATCGGGCTTGCCGTCGGTGGTCATGAGTTTCGAGCCGATGCCGAAGGAATTCTTTTCGGCGACAAGCCCGCCGGCGCGGCTCATGCGTTTTCGCGAGAAGTTCGAGGCGCTGGCAACCGCCGGTGTCGATATTTTCTACTGCCCGCGATTCGATGCGCAGATGCGCGATATCTCGGCCGACGACTTCGTGCGCCGTATCCTCGTCCACGGCCTCGGCGCCCGCCATGTCGTGCTGGGCGACGACTTTCGGTTTGCTCGCCGGCGCGAGGGGACGCTCGCGCATTTGCAGCGGGTCAGCCGGGCGTTGGAATTCTCGGTCGAACAGGTGCCGAGTGTCGTCGTTGACAGCGTGAGGGTAAGCAGTACGGCAATCCGCGAGCTGCTCTGGCAGGGTGACCTGGACCGTGCGAGCACGCTGCTGGGCCGGCCATACCGGATGTCGGGAAAGGTGGTCCGCGGCGAAAATCTCGGCCGCTCGCTGGGTTACCCCACGGCCAACGTCGATCTCCGCCGCCGCCAGAGCGCCGTCATGGGAATATTCGCCGTTCGGGTCCACGGACTGGCCGGCGGACCGCAAGATGCCGTTGCGAGCGTCGGTGACCGCCCGACGTTCGGGGGCAAGAAACCGATTCTCGAGGTGCACATCTTCGACTTCGACGAGGATATCTACGGCCGCTACATCCACGTCGACTTCATCGCACGGCTGCGCGGCCAGGAGAAATACGACCGCGTCGCGGACCTGGTTGCGCAGATGCACCGGGACGCCGACAATGCGAGGTCGATACTCGAGGCCACGGCGGCCTGAAGGATACCGGATTGACCGACGCGCAGGACAAGAGCATTCGCGGGTACGTTGCCTGGATGAGCATCGCCTTGCTGGTGGTTGCGGCCGACCAGGCCACCAAGTGGGCCATCGTCGAGTTCTTGCCGCTGTATGACAAGTATCAGCTGAGCAGCTTTCTCAATCTGACGCACCACCAGAACACCGGGGCGGCGTTCAGCTTCCTTGCTGACGCAGGCGGCTGGCAGCGCTGGTTCTTCGTCGTGCTGGCGACCGCAGTCAGCGGCGTCATCGCCGTGTGGCTGTACAGGATCCGCGAAAACGGGCCGCTGATCCTGATGGCGGGGCTGTCGTTGGTGCTGGGCGGCGCCATCGGTAATCTGATCGATCGCGCCCGGCTCGGCTACGTCACCGACTTCGTACAGGTCAAGTTCGCCGGCGTGCCTTTCATGGACCCGTTCCCGTCGTTCAACGTCGCGGATGCGGCGATCACCGTCGGCGCCGCGTTCCTCATCATCGACGCGTTATTCCTGAGCGGCCGAAAGGGATCCTAGATCCTGTAGGAGCGGCTTCAGCCGCGACATGCACCATGGCTTACGGGCCCGTCACGAGGTAGGCGCGCTCGCTTAACCTCGCTCGCCGTCCATGGCTCGCTCGGATCGTTCTCCGCTTGCTCGGGCGTCCTGCTTCGCTGCACTGCGCACGACGCTCGCGCGCCCACGCACGTACCGGGCCCCTGCGGCTTGAGGGGTGGCCGTGGCCGGGGAGTTCCTAGAGCGTCGTAAGACGCGCGCGGAGCAGGGATAGCGAGAGCGCGCGTCTTCACGATTCGAGCAAGGCAGGGATGCCGCAGCGAGATTGAGCGAGAGGAAGCTCGCCGGGTGCGGGTGCCATGCGCCGCGCTTCAGTCGCGGCTAAAGCCGCTCCCACAGAAGCCGATCCTACAGCGTGATC
>DATCZJ010000099.1:0-3502 GCA_036525955.1 Woeseiaceae bacterium
AGTTACCGTAGATCCGCTTGACGTTCGCGGTCCCGTACTTGGCGATTTCCGCGGTCAGGCCTTCGATGGTCGCCGGCTGCGCATTGTCTGCATCGATCAGCACGGCGAGTTTGTGGGTTTCCTTGACCAGGTCCATGTCGAACGTCCTGTTGAGTGTCGTCGTACTATAGAGCATCTCCCCCGTGAGATGCCGTGCAAGGCGGGCGCCGGGCAGTACATTCACGGACGGTGATGTTCAGTGAGTGGCGAGTTCCGCTTGTGTTGCGCCTGGCGCGTAAAGTCACCGTTGCGCCACCGCTGCAGCCGCGGTCCCCGAATTCCGTTCTGGCATCCCGAGTCACTGTTTTCTCTCGTTGAGCGTGTGCACACGTATGACCTCCTCCTGTTCGTTGAGGTCGAGGTGTTCTTCCATCGCGGCGAGGTCGACGCGGATCTCGGGCAGGATGATGTTTTCGAGCGCACGCACGCGGCGCTCGGTGCGCCGGTACTCGTGCATGAGCCGCTCGAGGTTGGCGACCCGCGCAGCGAAGGGTACGCCGGCGGCCAGCACCGCGCGGAACGCATCGACGCAGTCGCGCAACACGCTGTCAGTCGCCTGCAGCCGACTGCGGTCCCGTTCGTCGTCGATGCCGAGCGCCGCCGTGATCAGCGACAGCCCGACAAAGGCGCGCGCATCGACGGACAGCGTGGCATCGAGCGGCGCCGCCGGCTGCACCTGCAGCGCGTCCACGCCGAGCGCTGCGGCGGCCTCGAGCAGGGCTGCGGCGGCTTCCTCGCATCGAGCGGCGAACGTTGCGCGCGCGTCCCGGTAGTGCTGGCGCTGTCGCAGGATCTCGGTCGCGAGCTGCATGCGCTTCTCGTCGAGAAATTCGTACCCCGTCTGCACGAGGCTTTCCTCGTCGCGCAGCTGCAGGAACGCGCTACGCGAAGCGCTGGCCGGTGCGTCACGATCAGCCACGCGACCTGCCTCGCACGCAACGGGCGATCTGATCGTTGCTGAGCCGCGTGAGCTCGGCGTCGGGCAGCAAGGCCAGCGTCTGCCAGCCGAGCGCCATGCTCTCTTCGAGCGTGCGCGGCTCGGCCTGGTTGACGACGTCCTGTTCGAAGCGATCGCCGAATTCGAGATACTGCCGGTCCGTGCCGGACAGGCCTTCCCGGCCCATGACGCTTGCGAGTACGCGCACGCGCCGTGCATTGGCATACGCAGCGAACAGCTGGTTCGCGAGTGCCGGGTGGTCGGCATCGGTGAAGCCTTCGCCGGTGCCGTAGTCCATGAGGCGCGAGAGGCTCGGCAGCACGTTGATGGGCGGGAACACGTCCCGGCGGTTGAGGTCGCGGTCGAGCACGATCTGGCCTTCGGTGATGTACCCGGTCAGGTCGGGTATCGGGTGGCCGATATCGTCGCCGGGCAGCGTGAGAACCGGCAGCTGCGTTAGCGTGCCGACATGGTCATGCAGGCAGCCGGCGCGTTCGAACACGCTTGCGAGATCCGAGTACATGTAGCCGGGGAATCCCTTGCGGCCTGGTATCTCGCCGTGGCTGGCCGATACTTCGCGCAGCGCTTCGCAGTAATTCGTCATGTCGGTCATGATCACGAGCACATGCCGGTCCTCGACGAACGCCAGGTACTCGGCGGCCGTGAGCGCGAAGCGCGGCGTCAGCAGGCGCTGGGCGCTCGACTCGTCGGCGAGATTCAGGAACATCACGGTGTGACCGAGCGCGCCGCTGGTTTCCATCGCGCTGCGGAATGACTCGGCCGTATCGTGTGGCACGCCGATGCCGACGAACACGATCGCGAATCGATCCTCGCTGTCGCCGCGCAGCCGCGCCCGCTCTGCAATCGCGGTCGCGAGCCGGTCATGCGGCAGCCCGGCCGCCGAGAAAAGCGGCAGTTTCTGGCCGCGCACGAGGCTGTTCATCAGGTCGATGGCCGTGACGCCGGTTTCGATGAAATCGCGGGGCAGGTCGCGCCGCGCCGGGTTGATGCTCATGCCATCGATGCGCAGGCGCCGCATCGCCGGGACCGGCGGGTGCCCGTCGAGCGGCCGGCCGACGCTATCGAAGATGCGGCCGAGCAGGTTTGGTCCGAGCCCCATGCTGATCGGCTCGCCGACGACGGTGATCTTGGTGTCGGCAACGCCGAGCCCCGTGGTCGACTCGAGCACCTCGACGATCATCCTGTCCTCCTCGAGCGTCGCGACGCGGCCGAGTCGCGTGCGGCCGTCGCCGCCGATGATCTTCAGGGCTTCGTTGACGCCGACGTTGACTGCGCGGCGCAGGAACAGGAGCGGTCCCTCGACCCGCTGTGCAAGACCCGATGCCGTCAGCTCAGTTCGCATGTGCGGCTCGCTTCAACAAGGCGTCGAATTCGTCGTCGAGGCTGTGCATCACGGAGCGGAAGCGATCGATGTGATCCTCCGGAATGTCCTCGCTGGCGCGTTGCAGTCGCCTGAGCACGGCCATGCTCGCAATATCGTCGAGCGCCACGCCCTGGTCGAGCACACTTCTTGCGCGCTCGATGAAATGCAGGATGGCGCGCAGCAACGCGGTCTGGCGCGGCGGCGAACAGTAGCGATCGACCGTGGAGAAGGCAGACTGGCGCAGCAGGCCCTCGTTAACGAGATTCGCGCACAGCAGCGTGAGCTGCTGTTTCGGCGGCAGCGCGTCCTTGCCGATGATGCGCGCCATACGTTCGAGACGCGCGCGCTCCTCCAGCAGCGTCAGGATCTCGCGGCGATGCCGTGTCCAGTCCGCGTTGCCCTGCGTCTGCCACCAGCGTGTCAGCGCATCGGCGTCCTCGGAGTAGGACGTGAGCGGGTGGATCGCCGGGAAGAAACGTGCCTGCGCGCGATCGCGGTCCAGCGCCCAGAAGCAGCGAACGAATCGCTTGGTCTGGCTCGTGACGGGCTCCGAGAAATCGCCCGCGGGCGGGCTGACGGCGCCGATGATCGTGACCGAGCCCTGCCCGGCGCCGAGCGTCTCGACGCGCGCGGCGCGCTCGTAGAATTCGGCGAGCCGCGAATTCAGGTAGGCCGGGTAACCCTGCTCGGCGGGCAGCTCGCCGAGGCGGCCGGAGATCTCGCGCAGGGCCTCGGCCCAGCGCGTGGTCGAATCCGCCATCAGTGCGACGTGCAATCCCTGGTCGCGGAAGTATTCGGCCACGCTGATGCCGGTGTAGATGCTGGCCTCGCGCGCGGCAACCGGCATGTTCGAGGTATTCGCGATGATGACCGTGCGGTCGAGCAGCGGCCGGCCGCTGCGCGGATCATCGAGTCGCGGGAACTCGTTCAGAACCTCGGCCATCTCGTTGCCGCGCTCGCCGCAGCCCACGAAGATGATCACGTCCGCGTCACACCACTTGGCCAGCGCCTGCTGGAGGATCGTCTTGCCGGTGCCAAAACCGCCCGGTATGGCGGCGCGGCCCCCCTGAGCGACCGGGAACAGCGTGTCGAGGATCCGCTGGCCGGTGACGAGCGGACGGCTCACGGGAAGCCGCCGGGCG
>DATCZJ010000100.1:0-14853 GCA_036525955.1 Woeseiaceae bacterium
GGGGATTTCCTGCGTTGGGATGCGGGGAGCATTGTGGGCGTTAACCACTCTGGTCCTCCGCAGTTCCGGAGTTAGTGTTCACACTCTCCGCGGCCACGCGCAGACACCTCGCCAGCGCCTTCTGCTTTGGTGGCTGGCAGCCACTTTGCCCGGCCGGCTTCTTTGGTGGCCGGCAGCCACTTCGCCCGGACCTGCCTCTCGGGTGGCCAGTAACTGCGTCGCCTGTGCGTCCTGCATTGTTGTCCAGGAACCAACTCACCGGCACCTTCTTCGTCGATGACCCGCAGCGACCTCACCAGCTCGTTCTTCGTCGTTGGCCTGCCGCGGCTCCACCAGCACCTTCTTCTTTGGCGGCCCGCGGCGATCTCACTGGCAGCGTCACTTCTGGCCAAAAACTAACCGAAAGTCCAAGAATTTTCCGTTCGAACAGGCGGCGTAATGGCGTCCTGGCGGGCGTAGATTTCGAATTGCGGGAAAAGCGAAAGCGCCCGCAGGATGTAAAACCGGAGTGGCATGGGAACGGCATCGCCAGACTCGTGACCATTAAAATAATGTCTGCGGAGGACACACAATGAAAGCCAAGAAAATAGCGGGCGGCTTTGCCGTCACGTTGCCGATCGTCATGCTGTGCGGTTTAGCGAATGCTGCCGATGACTACACGATCAAGACGGTGGCCAGCCACATCGAGTTGCACGCAAAAGCGCTGACCTGCAACAACACCGAAATCAAGGATCCCGTTTCGGGGGAAGTGACTGAGGTGATCATCAATTGGACGGCCGCCGACCTTGCGACGGTCTATCACGCGCCGATCTGGCAGTACAAGGGCCAGGTGGGTGAAATGGGCTGTGTTGTACACGCAAGTCTTGCCAAGCAGTTGTTCACCCCGTTCGATCCCAATGAACCGCCGGTGACGAAGAAGGGCAAGGGCGCTGCCCAGGCCACCTCAAAGGGTGCGTCGAACGACCTGATGGACGGCAAGTACGAGAGCGCTGTTCAGCACATCTGCACCTTCATCGACGTGATCGACAACAATGCCCGCCTCAACACGGTCGATGATTTTCCATCGACGACCGCTGAAGATCTGGCTATTGAGCAGATGGATGCGGCACAGGGATGGCTCGACGACCTCGGCGAAGTTCGGACCTGCGCTGAAATCCTGGGCTATTAGTAGCACCGCTGGCCGCCACCGGCCGAGGCCGGTGGCGGTTCAGGCCTCCAGGCGATTGGAACTGCTGCTCCAGGCGGTCTGAAAAACGCGGTAACAGTACTGGTGCTGGCGGGATTTCCTGCGTTGGGATGCGGGGAGCATTGTGGGCGTTAACCACTCTGGTCTTCCGCAGTTCCGGAGTTAGTGTTCACACTCTCCGCGGCCACGCGCAGACTCCTCGCCGGCGCCTTTTCCCGTTTTGGAATGACAATACTCGACACGATGGCAGCGAATACGCAGCGCAAGGTCGTAAAAATTGCACAGGAGAAAACGTTGTTATGTAGAATACCTAAGGTAAAACCCGTAAATTATTGCTATCAATAACCTGTACCAAAGTAGAGTAAGTCCAAGCGACGTACTGGCGACGATGGCCGCAGCACCGGCGCCGAGCAATAAGCCCGGACAAGAACAAAAACGATGCAGCTGAGTACGCGATATTTTTCGTTGAAGTCTCTCATGGCTGGCATAGTCATTGCCGGCCTCGCTGCCATATCCATGGTCGTCTACGCCCAGTATCTCGCGACCAACGACTTCGAACGCAACATGCGGCTCGTCCAGCTCACCCAGAGCGTGCAACAGGAGATCTCGACGGCGCACCTGTGGTTCGAGGAAGCGCTGGCCGGCGATACCTACATCGTTCTCGAGGAAGACGTCCACGAGCGCGTCAGGAGCTCGAGGGCGCGCGTCGAGGCGGTCCTGGCAGGCAGGGTCGTCCCGATCTCTGCCCTGAGGGACATGCCCCGGGTGCAGACGGACCTGCGGGCCCTGCGCGACAGGCTGACGGAATTCGACGTGCTCGTGGCCGAGCGCTGGGAAGCGCGTGACACCACGGGCGTGATCGGCGGCGCCCAGGATCAGAAATTCGATGCGGTCTTCGGCGAGATTCTCGCGATATCAAGCGACATTGCCGCTGAAATCGATAAGCTTATCGCGGCCGACAAGCAGCGAATCTCTTTACTGAATGCGTTGATCGTTGCGGCGCTGACCGCAGCCTTTTCCTTCATCGCTTTGCTGGTCATACGTAACCGGCGCCAACTCGACGAGCGGGCCGACCTGCTCGAGGCGATGGTGGTCAAGCGCACGTCCGAGCTTGCCGCGCGCGAGGCCGAGGCGCGCCAGCGCAGCCGGGACCTCGTGATCGCGCGCGACCAGGCGAACGCTGCGAGCGAGGCCAAGAGCCGCTTCCTCGCCAACATGAGCCACGAGATTCGGACGCCGATGAACGGCGTCATCGGCATGGCCAGCCTGCTGCTGCGAACGGATCTGACGCCCGAACAGCGGCAATTCGCAGAGGTCATGCACAACTCGGGCGTGACGCTCCTCAAGATCATCAATTCGGTTCTCGACTTTTCCAAGATCGAGGCCGGCAAGATCGTGCTGGAAACCGTGGACTTTTCGCTCCGCGGCACGCTCGCCGACGTCACGCAGCTGTTTTCGGCGGAGGCGCAGCGCAAAAACCTGAACCTGAGCTACTTCGTCGCGAGCGACGTCCCGGACGTGGTTCGCGGCGACCCCGTCAGGCTGGGCCAGATCGTGGCGAACCTGCTGAGCAACGGCATCAAGTTCTCGCAGGACGGTGACATCAGCGTGACCTGCGAGGTCACGGATACGTTCGAACCGGTGAAGGGGCGCATCGGGCTGCGCGTCACCGTCAAGGACTGTGGCATCGGCATCGACGCCGAAAGCCGGCGCAAGCTCTTCAAGGAGTTCAGCCAGGTCGATGAGTCGGACACGCGCAAATACGGCGGTACCGGGCTGGGCCTCGCGATTTCGAAGGAACTCGCCGAACTCATGGGCGGCACGATCGGGGTGGACAGCTCGCCGGGGCGGGGCAGCAAGTTCTGGTTTACGGTTCTGCTGGAAGAAAGTCGGGAGGGCCTCTCGGACTTCGATGCCCTGGACATGCCGGGTGATGCGCTCGGCCGCGGCAGGAAGGTGCTCGTCGTCGATGACAACGAGGTGAACCTGCTCGTCGCGCAACGCATGCTCGAAGAACTGGGCTTCCTCGTCGATCTCGCCACGAGTGGTGAGCAGGCCATCGACCAGTCTGTCAAGACCGGCTATTCAGCGATCCTGATCGATTCGCAGATGCCCGGCATGAGCGGCAACGAGACGACACGGATCATTCGAGAGCACGAGCGTGACGAGCGGCGCACGCCAATCATTGCGCTGACCGCCAACGCAATGCCCGAGGACAGGGAGCGCGCCTTCGACGCCGGCGTCGACGGTTACCTGTCCAAGCCGGTGTTCATCGAGGACCTGACGGTTGCCTTGCGGCGCGTGCTCGATACAGGGGCGCGGGATTGCGATGCCCGCGCGACGCATGAGCCGCAGCTCAAGGCAGTACCGGGCCTGGTCCAGGTTCTCGACCGGACGATTGCCGACGATCTGCGGAGCATCAGGAACGCAGAGGGTGATGACCTGTACAATGAACTCGCCGACCAGTTCCTGAATCAAATGCCGGCCTGGATTCGCGCCCTCGACGCCGCGGCGCGGGACGGCGATACGTTCCAGGTGCGCCGCGAGGCGCATCGACTGCTCGGGCTGTGCAGGCAGATCGGCGCAGAACGCATGGCCGCCCTGTGCGCGTCACTGGAACTCGTTGGTGACGAGACACCCTCAGCGGAACTCATCTCCGACGTGACGCGCCTGCAGTCCGAGTTCGAGCGCGCCCATCGCGCACTCGACGACCGGCACCTGGGCTGACCTCCGCTGACCTGGGCCGAGCTGGCCGGGGCTGACCTGAATCGAACTGGCCGGGGCTGACCTGGGCCGAGTTGGCTGGGGCTAAGCTGAGCCGGGCCGACCAGGGCTGACCTCTCTCCCGCGCCTGCCCGCTGTAACCCGCTTCCCAAAAAGCAAACGCCCGCGTGAGCGGGCGTTCGCAGCTAGGAGCAAGATGTGCCGGTTTCGGTAAGAGCCGGCGACAGCGCCACTCTGGTCCTCCGCAGTTCCACAGACTTCATGGCAAGTGCCGTCGCCGGCTTACCTTGACTACACGCTTAATAAAACGGAATTGCGGGCGGATTGGTTACGCCGAGTCAACATAATCCAAGAAAAAGTTTTACTCGCGGACGGTCGTGTAACTGATTGATATATATGGTCGGAAATGTGCTCAGAAGGTCCGGAAGGCGCCCAGGGTGACTTGCGTGCGCTCGTAGGTGAACACCGGGTCCGAGGAGTCGTTCTCGGCATACTGGACGTTTACCGAGAGCTCCCAGGCGTCGCCCAGGTTGCGAGACACGCCGAGCAGCACCGACGACAGATCTTCGCTTCTCGGCGTCGCCAGGTCGTCGTAGTCGCTCGCCCTGAATTGCAGCCCGGCATCGAGATGCCAGCGCTCGGCCAGGTCGTAGCGGTAGTCCATCTCGACGCGTCTGCGGGATGCGGAAACGCTCGCGGACTGCCGGTCGTTATTCTCGATGCCCGCGCGAACGATGGCGTAATGCCGATCGCCGTAATGGCGATAACGCAGGTCGACCCGCTGGCGGTCCCCGTCGATCCCGGAAAACTGCGCGTTGGCGGCGGACACGTCGTCATACCGGTACTGAAACTCGATCGACGAGTACTCGTCGAGGAAACGCACGGCGCGAATCTCGCCGCCGATATCGCGGTTGAACGACGAGCCGCCGAGTGTGCCGAACGCAAAGTACGCGCCGCCCTCGACCCACCAGTGGTCGTTCTGCCACGTGTAAAGAACGCCCAGCCGCGTTTCGAGCTGGTCGTAATCGCTCGCATCGGGATAACGGACGACGTAGGCGCTGGCATCGATCAGGACCTTGTCGATGCCTGGCAATGGTCCCCGAATCGAGGCAAACAGGTCCGCCATCGGGCTTTCCGCCGTGACGCCGACCGGCAGCCCGGTCGTATCGCGCAAGGCGACATTGTCGTCGTGTCCGGCGCGCATGCCGATAGATCCATACCACTTCGACGCGCGTTGCGTGTCCGTTTCACGAAGCATGTCCACGGACAGCGCACGAATCGTCGCGTCGTCGGGACTCAATTCGAAGGCCCGGATGAAGTGCTGCTGGGCCGCGATCATGTTGCCGAGGCGCCGCTCAGCAAGGCCCATGTTGTATTCGGCAAGGCCGCGCATGCGCGGAAAATGTGCTGCAATGTAGCGAAAGGAGTCGCGCGCCGCCTCGTACTGACCGAGACTGAACTGGCAGACCGCGATGTTGTAATGAACGGCGGGCCCTTCGAGGCCCGCGTCGCGCGCTGCCTGGAAGCTCTCGAGGGCGCTCCGGTAATCGCCCCCGACAAACGCCGCCTGGCCGTCCTCCCATGCCCGCCCGTAGTCGGCCAGCGCCGGCGAGGCGGCCGCGACCAGCAACGATGCGGCGATGATGGCGGTCCTGACGATTTGCACGATTCTGGGAATGGTGTGGCCCGGTTAATTATTGTTATATCAATAACAAGAGGCCACGCGCCACGATAGTGAACACGCCATGCAATGTGACAGTAGTCACATAGAAATCAAAAACTTGTGATCTGGTTCCGGATTGCTGCGCGGCCGCCCGGCGGGTATGCCGGGCACGGCGGGACAGGGCGGGACAGGGCGCGCGAAAAGCGGGCTAATTATTGGGGTTCGGGTTCTCGGGCGGGCCCGGCGGGTCCTCGGAACGACCGTGATTCTCGCGGTTTTCCTTCGCCTGCTCGGCCATCTCCCGGCCGCGGCCGCGCGATTCAGCGGCCTGGTTCTGACCTTTTGCACGGCCTTCGTCGCGGTGATTCTGCGCGTTGGCAAGACCGTTTGCTGCTTTCTCTACCGCCTTGACCTGTTCTTCGTCCGAAACTTCCAGCAGGTGCTCCGGCAGCTTCAGCTCCTTGGTGACTGCCTGGGGCAACTCGTCGTCCGATTTGCCCATGAGGCGAATGGTCGCTTCCGCGCCGTCCTCCGCCCAGGCAACGCCCGTGCCTGACAGCAGCAGGAGGGCGGCAGAAGTAAGAATGATCAGGTTGCGCATGATGTTGTTCCGTGTCCCTTGTCGCTCGGGTGCTGCGGCTCGGCGCTGCACCGGGAGAATCTGGTATTCAGTACTGTAAACGTGGCAATCGCCGAATTGGTTGCGCGCAGCAAACATAATCAGCTATCCAGTTTGAGCTTGACCACGAACAGCTGCTCGCTGTCCGGATGACTCAGGCGAACCACGACCTGGCCGACATCTTCACCGATGGCGCGCAACGGCAGTGTCAGCCGATTGACGCCGGACTCGAGATCGTCGCTCCAGCTCAGTTCGCGCAGGCTGCCGAATCCCTCGACCTCGACGTCACCCGCAAGCATGACGCTGATTTTCGCGCCGGCCAGCGGCCGATCGACGTCGATGGCAATCTCCATCGGCCGCGTCTCGTAAGTCGCGACCGAAAAACGTGCAACGTCATCCTGCGGCAGTGCCACGGGCCGCACGAGAATACCGAGTGCAATCGCGGCGGCGAGCAGGCTCGCGGCCAGTGCGCCACCGAATGCGGCGCCGAGCCAGAAGCGCGGTGCGCGTTCGCGTGCCTTCGGACGCGTGACTTCGGTGGTAATGCGTTCGAACAGCCCGGCGGGCGGCGCGGCATTGCCGCGATCGCGCATCGTGCGCATCGCCACGGCGCCATGCAACGCGTCGCGGCAGTCGCGACAGGCGGCGATGTGGGTCTTGCACGCCACCGCATCCTCTGCCGACAGCGTGCCGGCGACGAGCTGGGCGATGTTGTCCGAAACGTATTCGCAGTTCATTGCTTTCCACCTACCACAGTCAGGACCGGCTTTTGAATCTGCTCGTTCGACAGCAATCGGCCGAGCTTGGCGCGTGTCCTGTACAGGCGGGACTTGATCGTGCCCACGGGCAGTCCCGTCAGTTGCCCGAGTTCCTCGAGCGAAAATTCCTCGATATCGTGCAGCGCGAGGAGGCTGCTCGCCTCCCTGCCCAGGATGTCCATGGCCCGGATGATCACGTCCGCGCGCATTTCGCGCTCGAGGATGTCATCCGGCTGCAGGCTCCCCTGTGACAGGCTGTCCGGGTCGGCCGAATCGGATCCGGTTTCCGCGTGATCGACGGGCGAGCGGTCTCTCGAACGCTGGATGTCGATGAAGCGGTGGTACAGGATCTTCAGCAACCAGGCGCGCTGGTACTCAATCGTCTCCAGTTCATCAAATCTCTGGAAGGCCTTCAGGCACACGTCCTGAACCAGGTCTTCCGCATCCGCGGGATTGGCGACGAGTCGCCGCGCCGCGGCATACAGGGCGCCGAAATGCGGTTCAAGCAGCGCGCGATAGCGCTGTTCGGTCGAATTTCCACGTCCTGTAGGCATAACGCTCGTTCACGGCCGGAGGTTACCTGATTTTTACATAATGAAAATCAGGCCGGATGTGCGAAACCGCACACTTTGGGTGATTCAGGCGCGGCGGCTGAGACTCGATCTAAAGCGCCCCAGCGTTCCCTGGAAGCGGGGCCGCAGCATTTCGAGCGTGTCTGCCGCCTGGTACGCGCGGGCCAAGGTATAGCCGATCGCGCGATGGAAGGGCAAGGATCCCCGTTCCAGTCCTTCGAGAAAGTTTTTGACATAAAGTCCGAGCTCGGTGTCGCCGGAGCTCATGATGCGGCGCTGGAAGAACAGGGTGTCGGAATCCTCCCGGCCCGAAGCGAGTTCGAGGAACGCAATCGCGTCGCCGCGAAATTCGAGGTCCGGTGTCGCGCTCGCGCGGCCGACGCGCAGGCGACGTGCGCTGGCCTGCAGCGAGAAGTGGATCCGTGCATCGGGCACCGATACGTTGACGATGCGGCCTTCGAGAAAATCGAGCTCGCCGTCGGCGAGCGGTCGCGCAAACAATGCGTTCAGCACGGGTTGCAGTGCGGCGGATTTTATCGGCGCGGGCAGCGCAGCGAGTGGGCTTGCGACGATGGTGGGAAATCGCGGCTTGTCATTCAGCATGGCGTCAGTCTATTCCGAGTTCGTTCCAGAGAGCGTCGATACGCTGACGCGTTTCGTCGTTCATGCGAATCGGCCGGCCCCAGGCACGATCGGTTTCGCCGGGCCACTTGCTGGTCGCATCGAAACCGATCTTCGAGCCGATGCCGGATACCGGGCTCGCGAAATCCAGGTAGTCGACCGGGGTCCTGTCGATCACGAGCGTGTCACGCGCCGGATCCATGCGCGTCGTCATCGCCCACCACACCTGGTTCATCGAGCGAATGTCCACGTCTTCGTCCGTCACGATCACGAACTTCGTGTAGGTGAACTGCCGCAGGCAGGACCAGATGCCCATCATGATGCGTCGCGCATGACCCTTGTAGCCCTTGCGGATGCTGACGATCGCGAGGCGATAGGAGCAGGCTTCGGGCGGCAGATAAAAATCAACGATTTCAGGGAATTGCGCACGGATCAGCGGAACGAAAAGTTCGTTGAGCGTGGCGGCGAGCACCGACGGTTCGTCGTGCGGCGGCTTGCCCATGTAGGTGCCCTGGTAGATCGGGTTGCGGCGATGCGTGATGCGCTCCACGGTAAAGACCGGGAATGATTCGACGGCGTTGTAGTAACCGGTGTGGTCGCCGAACGGACCCTCATCGTGCATGTCGCCGGGTTCGATGAAACCCTCGAGGATGATCTCCGCGGTGGCGGGCACGACGAGGTCGTGGCCGAGGCACTTCGCGATTTTCGATTTGGCGCCGCGCAGCAGTCCTGCGAACTGGAATTCCGAAATGGTATCGGGGATCGGGGCGACGGCCGCGAGCGTCGTTGCCGGGTCGGCGCCGATGGCGACGGCGACCGGAAATCTTTCTCCCGGGTGTTCGCGCTGGTGTTCCGCAAAGTCGAGCGCGCCGCCGCGGTGATGCAGCCAGCGCATGATGAGCCGGTTGCGACCGATCACCTGCTGTCGATAAATGCCGATGTTGCTGCGCGACTTGAGCGGCCCCCGGGTGACGACCAGCCCGAACGTGATCAGTTTGCCGGCGTCGTCCGGCCAGCAGTGCTGGATGGGCAGCATGCCGAGATCGACGTCGTCGCCTTCCAGCACGACGTCCTGGCAGGGCGGGGCATCGATCGTGATCGGGTTGACCGCCGCCAGCTTGCGCACGGTCGGCAGCCGCTCACGCATGCTGCTTGCATCGGTCGGGAGCTGCGGCAGCGACAGCCAGGCGAGCTGGTCGCCCAGTGCGCGAAGCTGCTCACGATTGTCGAGGCCGATGGCGGCCAGCACGCGCCGCTCGCTGCCGAAAACGTTGCCGGCGAGCGGCATCTGGCCCTCGGTCGGGTGTTCGAAGCGCAGGGCGGGTCCGTCCGCTTGCAGGGTCCGGTGGCAGATCTCGGTGATCTCGAGTTGCGGGCTGACGGGGGCAGGGACCCGCTTCAGGTCGCCGTGCCGCTCGAGGCTCAGAAGAAAACTGCGAAAATCGTCATGCACCGTCCGGTCTTCGCTGCCGATGCGCTCGATGCCTTTCTGCAGCAAGCGCTCCGCGAAGGACTTCATCGTGCTTCCAATCCTGCGCCGCCGTGCCAGTAGCCATTGCACGTCCCGGCACCTGCCAGCAGCCGCAGTGCCTCGGTGGCCGCGTCCGCGTCGCGCCGTTGTCGGCGCAGGTCGTCGAAGATGCCGATCACGGCTGCCGTCTGCTCGGCCTGCGGGCCGATGCGGACGATATCGACCGGTGAACTGCCGGAAACGAGTTCCTCAGCGAGGCAGACCGATCTTGCCGACATCGTCTGTATTCCGTTGATCAGGAGCAGCTTTTCGCCCTCCTGCGTCGCCAGCATCAGCCCGTCCGGGTAGTCGCTGCAGCAGGTGTCACAATCGTCTTTCGTGAGGCCGCGGGCGCGCGCCGTGTAGCAGCGCGCGGAATAAGCGAGCGGCATGGGGCCCCATGCCAGCATCTCGAATTCGAGATGCTGCTTGTCGAAGAAACGCATGCCGGCGACGACGTCATGCGTCGCCTCGATCGGCGCGACCCAGCGCATCATGCCGAGTTCCGCAAGCTTTGCGAGCGCGCGATGATTCTGGATGTTCAATGTCGGACCGCCGACGAACGGCACTTTGCCGGCGAGCATCTGCACGGCCGACATGTCGTTGGCCTCGACGCGGTAGTCGCCGTTCTCGCAAAGCTTTCGCATGTAGCCCAGTTCGGAGCCCGCTTCGACCAGCGCCAGCGTGGAGAAAACCACTTCCTTGCCGGCGTCGGTCAGCACGCGAGCGATGTCGAGCCAGTCCGAGTGACGCAGCGAGCGGCGTTTCGAACACGAAGTTTCGCCGAGATAGACGACGTCAACCTCGGTGCTTGCGATGTCGCCGTAAAAGTCGATCAGTTGCTCGCGCGACCAGTGGAACTGCACCGGGCCGAGCGACAGCCGCAACTCGAGGTCGTCGAAGGAGGTCATTGCCAGCCCCGGTTGTAGGCGCCGAGTGTTGTCTGCGCGCCCTCGGCAACCTTGCCGAGCGACTGCAGCCAGTGGTTCTTCAACTCGAACTCGTCAGGGTCGGCGAGGCACGCATCGAGCGCCTCGCGAAAAACGGCCGTCACCTTGGCGACATAGGCGGGGCTGCGCTGCCGCCCCTCGATCTTCACGGCCGCGACGCCGATGCGCTGTAACTCCGGCAGTATCGGCAGCACGTTGAGGCTGGTCGGTTCCTCGATCGCGTAGCCGATTTCGCCCCCGACGTCATAGCGGCCCTTGCAAATGGTCGGGTAGCCGGCGCACTCGCCGGCGCTGTAGCGATCGAGCAAGACGCCGTTCAGTCGCGTCTCGAGCGCATCGCCGTTTTCGGTCCATTGCACGAACTTCGCGGGTGAACAGGCGCCGTAGGTGTTCGGACCGGAGCCCGTCAGATAGGAGGACAGGTAGCACCGGCCTTCGACCATCACGCACAGGCTGCCGAAACCGAAGACTTCGATGGGGACCGGTGACTGCTCTATCGTCGTCGCCACCTGGCGGACGGACAGCACGCGCGGCAGCACCGCACGCCGGATGCCGAACTGCTCCGCGTAGAAACGAATCGCCTCGTGGCTCGTTGCCGAGCCCTGCACTGACAAATGCAGTTTGAGGCCGGGCCAGCGCGTGGCCGCGTAGTCCATGACGCCGATGTCGGCGACGATCATCGCGTCGACGCCGAGTTCGGCGGTGCGATCGACCGCGGCTTCCCAGGTCTTGAGGTTGTCGGGCCGCGCGTAGGTATTGATGGCGACGAAGACGCGGACGCCGCGCTCGCGGGCATAGGAGATGCCCTGTACGAGCTGCGCCGTCTCGAAGTTGAGGCCGGCAAAATGGCGGGCGTTGGTAGCGTCGCGAAAACCGACATACACGGCATCGGCGCCGTTATCGACGGCGGCCTTCAGTGATGGCAGGTTCCCGGCGGGACAAACGAGCTCCATGGCGTGCGCACTGCGTTGCGGTCAAAGAGTTCCATATACTATTTCTTATTCCACGGGCCCTGAATACTGACTTACCCTTATGCGCCGGCCTGCCAGATCGTCCAGATGCCGATCACGATGAAGCCCGCGCCCGCGATCCAGCTCAGCATGCGCGGGTCGATGTACTCAGAGATCACGGCGCCTGCGCCGACCGCGATCGCCGATGAAAGCATCAGCGCGAGCGATGCAGCGACGAACACGGTGAGCAGGCCCGCACCCGGTTTGCTGGCGAACAGCACGGTGGCGAGCTGCGTCTTGTCACCCAGTTCTGCCAGGAATACAGTGCCGAAGACGGCGACGAATACTTTCCAGTCCATTTGATGTCCTTTCGGGATTTGGTATGCAAGCTGCTGCGGAGTCTAAGCTGAAAGCCGAGTTGCGTGAATTTTTCTCGCGCTTCATCGGCGATGACGCAGCGTTGCTCAAGCAGGTGACCGCGGGCGCGCGGCTCGTGCGGCTGGCCAGCGACCAGTTTGTTTTCCATTCGGGCGATCTTTGCGAGGCCTTCCTGCTGCTGCTCGAGGGCAGCGTCCGCGTGCAGCTCACCTCGGCGAGCGGCCGCGAGGTGACGCTGTACCGGATCGCGCCGGGGGCGTCCTGCATCCTGACGACGTCGTGCCTGCTCGGCAATGAAAACTACCCGGCCGAGGCGATCACGGAGTCGGAAGTCGTTGCCGTGGCGATCCCGAGTGCGACGTTCCAGGAATTGCTCGAGGTATCGAAGCCGTTTCGCCGACTCGTGTTCGACGGGTTTTCGACGCGCCTGAAGAACGTCATCGCGAAAATCGAGGAGCTGGCGTTCACAGCCATCGATTCGCGGCTGGCGCGCCTGTTACTGGAACTCGACGACAAGGGGCTGGAGCATGTCACGCACCAGGCCCTGTCGGTGGAACTGGGTACCGCGCGCGAGGTCGTCTCGCGGCACCTGAAGCGATTCGAGCAGGAGCGCTGGGTGGATCTCGGCCGGGGCCGCATCAGCGTGACGGACCGGGCGGGGCTCGAACGCATTGCTACTGCCGTTGCGTGACTGAGTCACTGACGGCGATGTTGGGGCTGGTCAGAATGCACCGCGTAGACTGCTCCCCCATACAAAGACACCAAGGAGAATTCCCATGACCAAGAATGAAGGCACTATTGATCGCGTACTGCGCGTCGTCGTCGGCGCCGGTGTACTGAGCCTGGTATTCGTCGGACCGCAGACCGCCTGGGGCTGGATCGGCATCGTCCCGCTGCTGACCGGCATCATCGGCTACTGCCCGGCCTACTCGCTGCTGGGTATCAGCACCTGCCCGATGAAGCAGTAAACGCGATCGTCATTGCAGTGTTCCGGGGCCGCGCTTTGTCGCGGCCCCGTTCGTTTTGGGGGCCGTTCGCGCTTTTTTCTGCGCGGCGATGTGCGATGGGCGCTTGCCCCGATCGCGTTCGATCGGCCTGAGCCGTCCCGGGTTGGCCCTGGGTGACCTCTGAGACCGCTCGCGCTGCGTCATGCGCGGCGATGTCCGAGCGGAGACCGTCCCCGATCGCCTTCGATCGGCCCGAGCCATCCCGGCTTGGCCCTGCGTGATCTTTGAGATGGCTCGTGCTTTGCGATGCGCGGCGATGTCCGAGCGGAGACTGGCCCCAATCGCCTTCGATCGGCCCGAGCCGTCCCGGGTTGGCCCTGGGTGACCTCTGAGACCGCTCGCGCTGCGTCATGCGCGGCGATGTCCGAGCGGAGACCGGCCGTGGTCGTTTCCCGTTAGTCCGTGCTGTTTCGGGTTGGCTCTGTTCGATTTCAGATAAGGCTCGGGTTTTTGCAAACGCGGCAATGTCCGACGCGGCTGGTGCCGGTCGCTTTTGGCGGGCCCGGCCTGGTCCCGCGTAGTTTGGTACGCGGCTCGCGCCGGATCAGGGGCGCGCGTCGTCGCGCTGGCCGAAGGCAACGCGGATGTAGGCCACGATCGAGTCGATTTCCGCGTCGCTCAGGACGTGCCGCCAGGCGGGCATCGAAGTGTTCGGCAGGCCGGTTTTGACGATTTCGCGAAAGGCGTCGGGCGTGTCGTGCAGCGCGAAGCCCGGGTCGGTGAAATCGCGCGGTTTGGGCTCGAGAAAGCTGCCGATCCAGTTCTTGCCCGTGCCGTCCGGTGCGTGGCAGAACGCGCAGTTGTCCTGGTAGAGCTGCATGCCGCGCTGCTGTTGCTCGCTCATGTTCTCGGGCACCACGGGAACCTCGTGGCGCGCGTAGGGCGATGCGCCGCTCACGACGTCGAGCGGCGGTTCGCGGTGCGAATAGTGCCGTCGGGGAAACGACACGGCGCGCGTTTCCCAGATCGCTTCGCCGGAACTCGTGTTCGGCTGGTCGTGGCAGCTGACGCAGGCCGAGACGTAGAGATTGCGCCCGGCGCGCTGGCTGTCATCCAGCTCGCTGATCGGCCGGTCGAGCCCGATCCGGCCCTCGATGAACGGGAACGCGGCCGCGTAGCGCTCGAAATTTTCCCAGCCGTTTTCGGGCGAATGATACTTCGCGTCCGCCGCCGGGTTGCCGAGCAGGTGGTCGCGGATATACCAGACGACCGCCTCGATTTCCCCGGGCGCCAGCACCGCGTCGAAATTCACCATGGCCGTGCCCGGGCGGCCGTTCGTGACGGCGTCGAGCATGCGGTCGATCGGCAGCGATTCGCGCGTTTCCGCGGTGAAATCGCGGGGTTTCGGGTCGAGGTAGGTGCTCGCGAGCGTGCGCGCATTGCCCGCGTAGCCATGGCACTGGTAGCAGTAAAAGCGGTACACGGATTCGCCGTCGCCGAAATCCATGCCGGGGTCCGCGGCCTGCGCGCCAGGCGCGCCCGCGAGCCACAGGAGCAGGGCCATGACGACCGATCTCGCGGTAGCTACGTTGCATGTGAGCCTGATTTTCGTTGAAATAGCGTCCATCCAACCGATTTTCCGGTAACGTGCCCCGTTGCGGCAGGGGCGCATTCTAGACACAATCCCGTGCCGGTTCGACCCCGGCCATAGATACTGAACACGAGACTCTGATGCAGAATTTTTGTCGCTTTTTTGGCCTTCTCGCCCTGGTTTGCAGCGGATCCGTCGCGCTGGCGCAGGGCGTCGACGTCGATGCGGAGTTGCAGGCGGGGGATGATGCCTACGTCAGTAACGACATTGTCGGCGCCATGGGGCACTACCGGAAGGCGGCCGAGGCCGGTTCGCCACTCGGTCAGGCCAGGCTCGCAGCGGTCTACGACTGGTCGGAACAGAACGAGGAGGCCGTGGCGCTCT
>DATCZJ010000101.1:0-4215 GCA_036525955.1 Woeseiaceae bacterium
TATTCCCGCCCGGGTTTCGCTGGGAACACGAGTTTTTCGGCACCAACGGCCGCCTCACCGAAATGCAGTCGGCCATCGGCCGGGTTCAACTGAGACGCATACCGGAATGGCATGCACGGCGCCTGCAGATCGCCAACACCATCTGGCTGACGGCGATGGAACTGCCTGGCCTGCGGGTCCCGAGACTTCCGCCGCACATCGAGCATGCGGCCTACAAATGCTACGTTTTCGTGAGCCCCGAAGAGCTTGCGCCGGGCTGGGATCGCGACCGGGTCATGGCGGAGATCAACGCCCTCGGCGTGCCGTGTTATTCAGGCAGCTGTCCCGAGGTGTACCTCGAGAAAGCCTTCGAGAGCACGGGTTACCAACCCCCGAAACGTCTGCCAAATGCGAAAGAGCTCGGCGAGACCAGCCTGATGTTCCTCTGCCACCCGACGCTGACCAACGATGAGGTCGCAAAGACCTGCGATGTGCTCGAGACCGTCATGCAGCGCGCCGTTACTCGCCAAAAGCTCGACGGGTCTTACGGCTAGCCTGATCCTGTGCAGCCGGCGTAATGGGCTCCTTTTCGTGGAACCAATATCATTACAGAACCGTGTAGCTGTCCATGGCGCACTGTGAAACCACTTGAGGTTTCCCTTCGACTTCCCTGCAATTTATGGTAAATTGCGGCCACTTGCGGGGGAACGGAGCGGTCCGACTAATGGCAGGTAGCATCGAGTGCGAGATACCTGAAGGACAACGACGGGTGATGTCAGGATGACGAACCACTACGATCGCAGGGACGCCGCCAGCGCTGCACAGCGAGGCTTCCGCGACCAGCTCATCCAGCTACCCCGAACCACCAAACAACTCCTGATGCTCATCGCCGACGCGGTCGGCTTTCTCGGCTGCGTCGCGCTGGCGGCCTGGGTGCATCTGCTCGATACCTCGAACCCGTCGGGTCTCGCGCTGCTGGCCGCCGGTACGCTTGTTGTCGCCTACCTGCTGGCACGGCTGCTCGGCTTTTACCATTCCATCGTGCGCTACCTCGGCATGGGCCTGCTGATGGCGGGCGCGCAGGTCGCCGCGGGCTCGGCCATCGTGCTGGCCGGCGCCGCATGGCTAACCGGCATGACGGCCATGCCCATCCGGCTCGCCGTCGTCTATGGCGCGTTCTGCGGGCTCTATCTCGTCGGCAGCCGTTACGTCGCCCAGTATTTCCTGGTGCAGCGATCCGAAGACATCCAGAACGTGATCATCTACGGCGCGGGTTCGGCCGGTGCACGGGTCGCACAGGCGATGCAGGGCAACCACGTTTTCGCACCGGTGGCGTTCGTCGACGACGACAGGACCATGTTCGACAAACGCATCTGCGGCCTCCTGGTCCGGGCCCGCAAAGACCTGCCGTGGCTGATCCAGAAATACAACGTGTCGCACGTCCTGCTGGCCATGCCCAGCGTGTCGCGCAAGGAGCGCCGGGAGGTCATCGAGAACCTCGAGCCGCTTCCCGTGCACGTGCAGACCGTCCCCAACATCGACGACCTGATCAGCGGCAAGGCGCAGGTCGACGACATCCGCGAGGTGGACGTCGAGGACCTGCTGAGCCGCCCGCCGGTCGCGCCGGACGAGAGCCTGATGCAGGCGACCCTGCTGGACAAGTCCGTGCTGGTTACCGGGGCGGGCGGGTCCATCGGCTCGGAGCTCTGCCGGCAGATCCTCCGCATACGGCCCAAGACGCTGGTGCTCTTCGAGCTGTCCGAGCTCGCCCTGTACACGATCGACAAGGAACTCCGGTCGATGGCGAAGCAGCTCGGCATCGACTGCCGGTTCGTTCCGCTGCTCGGCTCCGTGCAGGACGAGGGACGCGTCCGCGAGGTCATGGAACACTTCCACGTGGACACCGTCTACCACGCCGCGGCATACAAGCACGTGCCGCTCGTGGAGCAGAACATCATCGAGGGCGTGTGCAACAACGTCCTCGGCACGCTGAGGACGGCGCGGGCCGCGCGGGACACCGGGGTCAAGACCTTCGTGCTCGTCTCTACCGACAAGGCCGTGAGCCCGACGAGCATCATGGGCGCATCCAAGCGTTTCGCGGAGCTCGTGCTGCAGGCCCTGCAGGACAGCAATGATTCGACCCGTTACGCGATGGTGCGCTTCGGCAACGTGCTGGAGTCCTCCGGCTCCGTGGTGCCGCTGTTCCGCGAGCAGATCCGCCAGGGTGGTCCGGTCACGGTCACCCACCCCGAGATCATCCGCTATTTCATGACGATTCCCGAGGCCGCGCAGCTCGTGATCCAGGCCGGCGGCATGGCCCACGGCGGCGAGGTGTTCGTGCTCGACATGGGCGAGCCCGTGAAGATCCGCGACCTCGCTACACGGCTGATCAATCTCATGGGCCTGACCGTCAAGGACGCGGACAACCCGAACGGCGACATCGAGATCAGCTACACGGGCCTGCGCCCGGCCGAAAAGCTCTACGAGGAACTCCTCATCGGCGAGAACGTGGCCGGGACGGAGCACCCGCGTATCATGCGCGCCCGAGAGGACTATCTCAGCCGCGAGGCGATCAATCCGCTGCTCGACGAGCTGCAGCTCGCGGCCCGGTCCGTCGACCGGCGGCAGGTGCGTGACGTGCTGCTGCGTGCTGTGGCCGAGTACAAGCCGAATAACGGTATCGACGACCTGTTGTGGGACGAGGGCGAGACCACGCAGCCGCCGGCGGAGAAGAGCAAGGTCGTCAATCTCGATCCGGGTACCACGCGCAGGCCGCGATAAGACTCGCGAGAGGGCGGACGCCAAACGTCAATGAGCCACATATTCGTTGCCGGTCATGGGGGCCTGGTCGGCTCCGCCATCTGCCGTCGCCTGCAGTCCGACGGCCTCGAGCCGCTGGTGGCCGAGCGGTCCGAACTCGATCTCATGGATCAGAAGGGCGTCGATCACTGGTTCCGGGAGCACGAGATCGACCAGGTATACATGGCCGCGGCCAGGGTCGGCGGCATCTATGCGAACGACACCTATCCCGCCGAGTTCATCCACGACAACCTGGCGATCCAGACCAACCTCATTCATGCCGCGTGGCAGTATGGCGTCGGCAAGTTCCTGTTCCTGGGCTCGTCCTGCATCTACCCGAAGCTTGCGCCGCAGCCCATGGCCGAGGACTCGTTGCTGACCGGTCCTCTGGAGGCGACCAACGAGTGGTACGCGATCGCCAAGATCGCGGGCATCAAGATGTGCCAGGCGTACCGCAAGCAGTACGGCTTCGATGCGATCTCCGCGATGCCCACCAACCTCTACGGCCCGGGCGACAACTTCGACCTCGAGAATTCCCACGTGCTGCCGGCGCTCATCCGCAAGTTCCACGAGGCGAAGCAGGCTGGCGGGGCGAACGTTACCGTGTGGGGCACGGGCTCGCCGCGGCGCGAGTTCCTGCACGTGGACGACCTGGCCGATGCCTGCGTGTTCCTGATGCAGAACTACAGTTCGCCCGAGATCGTCAACGTCGGCTGGGGCAGGGACATTAGCATCGCCGAGCTGGCCGAGACGGTGCGGGGCATCGTCGGTTTCGAGGGCGAGATCGTCTACGACACCGCCAAGCCGGACGGCACGCCCAGGAAGCTGCTCGACACCACGCGCCTGACCGCGCTCGGCTGGCAGCCGTCTATCGCGCTCGAGGACGGCATCGCGCAAACCTACGAGTGGTATCGCGCCCGGGCCTGAGCGTACGTAATCAGGCGTATGCCGGGTTCCCGCCACCTGGTGTATATTGCGCTCCCATGGGGCCGTAGCTCAGCTGGGAGAGCGCTGCGTTCGCAATGCAGAGGTCGGGAGTTCGATCCTCCTCGGCTCCACCAATTTTCCCCTTCCCGACGCGCGCAATTGGTTTAACATAAGCCGATGGAGCGGTGTGCGACATAACATGCCAAATCAATAACTTGGACGCCCCTGCGGGCATTTCCCGGGACTTGCGGAGGCGCCGGAAAAGTGTGACGCAGTTCACACTTCGCGACCCGACAGCGTGCGGCGCGATGCCGGCCGGAACCTAGTATTCTTACTACTTTCCGGGCCGGCCAATAATAAGGAGAATTCCGGCGTTGGTCGCGCAGCCGGCAATAACAACTAACATGGCCGCTAATACATGAATTCTGACTACGCCGCTTGTCGCGAACTGTGGGGCGTCATCCATTCGCCGCTCTCAATCAAAGTACGGTGCGCCTGCGCGTTACTCGT
>DATCZJ010000102.1:0-2736 GCA_036525955.1 Woeseiaceae bacterium
CGACGATCCCGCCCCGCTCGGCGGTGGCGGCGCCCGCATCGCCTGCGGCGTCATCGACTGACCTCGCTTCGGTCACCGCGATGCGCCGCGCCGGCGGCCTCGCGGCACCGACGAAACCGGTAACGCAGCTCCGGGCAGGCCAGGCCTGCCCGGATCAGTCTTTCTTATAAACGCGCACCCAGTCGACGTACATGTACTGCGGAAACCGCGTGCTGTCGTCGGGGCGACCCGAATGTCTGCCGCCAACCGCTATGTTCAACAGGATGAAGAAGTCCTTGTGAAACTCGGAAAACTCTTCGCCCGCGATTGACGTCTCGGCAAATTTTTCGCCGTCGACGAACCAGGTCATCGACTCGGGTCCCCACTCCAGTTCGAAGACATGAAACGCTTCGGCAAATACACCGTCGTCCAGCTTGTGGCGCACCGCGCCCATATTGGCGTGCCTGCCATTCGCGCCTGCGTAATGAATATTGGCCTCGACGACTGCATCGTCCTTCGAGCCGTAGAACTCGAGGATGTCGATTTCGCCGGACTGTGGCCATGGCGTATCGCCGCCATTCTCGTCGATGTTCGCGCCGAGCATCCAGAAAGCAGGCCACATGCCATTGCCATAGGGAAGCTGAATTCGGGCAGCAATTTTCCCGTACCTGAAGGTCCGCTTGTTCGCGGTGTGTAATCTTGCGGACGTGTACTGGTCCAGTCCATGCGTGTCGCTTTCGTGAATTGCCCTGATCACGAGGCAGTGATTGTCGATGTATGCGTTGTCGCTGCTCGCGACATAGCGTTGCCACTCGTCGTTGAAACGACCCGCCTCGACGACCTGCATCGACCAGTTCGTCTCGTCGATCGCCTCGCCATCGAATTCGTCCGCCCATGCCAGTCGCCAGCCCTCGCCGGGCTCGTACGTGTCTGCTGCCAGGTTCTCTGCCGGGTATTGCATGCTGACTCCATCCGTTTGCGACACATGTCCGTTGCAGGCTGACAGGAGCATCACGAGCAACAGACCGGCGGTTTTGATGTGCCATTTCATCGTCAGCTTCAGCGCCTCTCGAGATCAGGTAAAGCGTGCGTCGGGAGGCCAATTATAGCTATCTCGGGAAGAGATGCTCACGCGATGACCATTTGCCGACGATCGAATACGCACGATAACGCATTCCAGGGGCGGCCCGGCGTTTCGAAGCGATGCGGATCATGATGGAAACCCGGTCCCTCGGATTCCTGTATCCTTGGAAACCGAATCGCTACTGGCGAAACATTGCCGTCAATTTCCCGGGGCCGAGAGTCCATGAACAGAATCCTGCGCCTTGCTCTGATGTCGTTGCTACTGGCGTCTTCTTCCGCCGCAGTTGCGCAGGCATCCGAGCTCGATGCCGTGCTTGCCAGGCTGATCGACGCCTACGGCGGCGAGCACAACCTGCGGAAACTCGATAGCCAGGTGCAGGAGTGGGAGATGGTTGCGCTGATGGGTAACCGCCACGGGACCGATGTTCGCTGGATTCGAGCGCCGCAACAGCTCAGGGTGGAACTCCGTTATCCCGACAAGACGGAGATCCGGATCGTCAATGGGGATGCAAGTCATGTCATCTATGACGGGTCGCCCGCGCATTCTGCGCGTCCACCGCAGAGCGATGCCATGCGTCTGCAGCTGATGCGCCTTTATTCCCCGCTGGTCCTGCGCGGGAAACGCGAATCGCTCAGTCTCGCGACCGAGGACGGAACCACCGTCATCACGCTGTTCGAACATGGCGTCCGGGTGGACTACAGGGTCAACCCGGATACCTGGAGAATCGAAAAAATCATCGGCAGCCTCGCGATCCACGGCGGGGAAATGCAGTTCGTCACAGAGTACAGCGACTTCGTGATGCACGAAGGCGTGCTCGTGCATCGCCGCGAAAACAAGTTTGCCGGCGGCGTGAACACGGCCGTGCTGTCGCTAAGGAACGTCACACTCGATGCACAGCTTCATGACGCGGACTTCGCACCCGGCGAAACCGTCGATGCACAGCTTGACGCGGGCGGCGACGATACGGCCTGACCAGGACGCCGGCGCCGGCGTCATCCAGCGCTTATCTCCATCCCCCGGCCGTGAGCGTCCGCTGAGCCGGATCAGCGCTTCGTCGCGCGCATGAGTTCGTAGTGGCCGCCTTTGTCGAGCGCCTGTCGGTAGGCCGGCCGTGCGCGAATCGTCTCGAGGAACGCTGCCAGGTGCGGATACTCGGCCGAGAGATCGGTGCGAACTTCGGCCGCTTCGAGCGCAAAACTCATCTGCACATCGGCCGCCGAAAACCGCTCGCCGCAGAACCATGGGGCGTTCGCGAGCGTGGACTCCATGAAGGCCAGGTTGCGTGTCACGTTGGGCCCCAGGTAACCGTCTCGCACTTTCTTCGCGATGCCACGCGGCACAGGCTTCAGGAAAAATGGCACCGGCGCATCCTCGATGCGACCCATGACGAGCGATAACAGCATCAACGGTGCGAAGGTTCCTTCCGCGTAGTGCAACCAGTAGTTGTATGCGCGCCGTTCGGGCGTGCCGGCTGCCGGCCGCAGCGTGCCGTCGTCATAGCTGTCCATCAGGTACTCGATGATCGCGCCGGACTCGGCAATCGTAATGTCTCCGTCGCTGATGACCGGGGCCTTGCCGAGCGGGTGGACCTCGAGCAGTTCCGGCGGTGCGAGGCCTGTCTGCCTGTCGCGCCCGTATCGCTTGATGTCGTAGTCGACGCCGAGTTCCTCGAG
>DATCZJ010000103.1:0-7360 GCA_036525955.1 Woeseiaceae bacterium
CTACGGGAAGCAGGGTTGCTTCGACTCTCTCAGGATTGCGATGCGCGGATTGGCCGGGTCCACCGCCGTCCCGACTGCGGCTCCCTCTGCCTGGGCGCGCAAGACCGCGTCGAGCACGAGGTACTTGAGCTCCGAGCCCGGCCTTGACGCGAAGCGGTCCTTCGGGAGGTCGTAGCCGTCGCCGCCGCGGTACAGGAAGTCCGGCACGACGAGCGTGTATTCGCGGTCGGGCTCGATCTCCCGCCAGCCCGGGCCGTCCGGGACCTGCAGGCTCACGATGCGGCTGCCGGCCGGCAGGCTGCGATCGACGCACAGGCGAAAACCCGAGACCTGCGGGAAGTAGCCCTGGCTCGCGTCGCCCTCGCCGCGAAAACCGGCTTCCATGACGCGACGAAACTCCGCACCGGTCAATGTCGTGTAACGCAGATACGAGCTGAAACCGAAGGTGCGGCCGATGTCTTCGAAGCGGATGTCGTCCTCGATGAAGTCGTCGATCCGGAGCGTGCCCGAGTTGATGAACGAGAAATCGGCCGACGGCGCGCCGAAAGCGCCGCGCATCTGGTCGACGATGAAGTTGCCCCAGCTGCTCTCGCGGCTGCGTATGAACTCCTCGCGCGCATCCATGCGCAGCGCCGCGGTCCCGACCTGCGCCTCCAGGAACGGGAACATCTCGAGCAGCCGCGACCGCCAGCTGTCGGCGAGTTCCTCGTAGGCCGGATCGAACGGGATCGAGCGGTCCAGCACCACGCGCCGCTCGCTGACGCGGGCCTCACCCGCGGCATCGAAGTCGACGTCGATGCGCCAGATGACCCGCGCATTCGATGCGCCTTTCATGACGATCGCGGCCTCCGCGCTGCCCTCGAGGTACTGCGGCTCATGCTCATGACCGCCGACGATGAAAGCCAGCGCAGGATGCGCGACCTTGAGCGCCGCGATTCGCTCGTCCTGCCAGAGGTGCAGGTGCGTGACGCCGATGATGAGGTCGGCGCCCTGCGCCTCGAGTGCCCGGATCGCCTGCTCGGCGACGGCCAGGTAATCGCGATCGATCTCGAGATAATCGCGCGCATTGCCGCCGTCTTCGTCGTGCAGCGTCAGGGCGAACAGGCCGATCGTCCTGCCATCGTGCATGAAAGTGACACCCCGCCTGAGGGCGCCATCCGCCGACGCGTCGCCCGTTCGGAAGCCGTAATTGTCGCCAAGCCAGTCGAACCGCGAAGCACGCAGCGCCGCGACGAGGTGATCGGCGGTCCGCGGGTCGAACTCGTGGTTGCCCGCGACAGCATAGAGCGGCGCCAGCGCATCGAGGAAATTCATGGCGTCGACCATCTGCAGGCCGTTCCAGAGCTGGCTCTCGAGCGAGGGATACAGGAAGTCGCCACCGTGCAGGATGCGGACGTCGCGGCCCTGGGCCTGGAGTTCGCGCGTCAGCGTCGCGACGCGGCTGAAGCCGCCGGCCTTGCCATCCTCGACGGCGCCGACCCGGTAGGTGTCGTTGAGGTGCAGGAAAGTGAGTCCCGACGGGGGTGACGGCGTCGAGGCTGCGCATCCCGCGATGACGAGGACGATGGCAGCGAATATCGTGATGATCCTGTTCATGCGGGCATGCTAACCTGAAAAAAAACCCAAGTGGCATTCGGAGAAACCATGAGCCTGTTCCGCAGTCTCGCCGTCATCACCATCCTCACCCTCGCAAGCGCCTGTGCAACGCCTCCCGCAGCGCCGCCTGCGGCACCGGCGGCGCACGACCCGCAAAAGGATCTCGGCCTGCTCTGGGTCAAGCACGCGGCCGAGTACCGGGCCATTGCGAAGCAGGTCTACCGCAGCGCCACCCTCGCTTTGCCGGGCTATGTCGCTGACAGGTCCTGGAGTGCCATGCCGGGGCAGTCGGGTGCCGAGCAGCTGCCGCCGGCAGTGATTCTCGACGTGGACGAAACCGTCGTGAGCAACGTCGATTTCCAGCTGACGTTCGAACGGCCGTTTGCAAACCACAAGCTCGATACCTGGAGCGCGGGCTACGACTCCCTCGCGATCCCGGGCGTCCGGGAATTCGTCGAGGCGGCTCGCGCAGCCGGCGTCACCGTGTTCTTCCTGACCAATCGCCCCTGCGAGCCGATCGCGGGCTCAGACGATCCCTGCCCGCAAAAACAGACCACGATCGACGATATCCGCGAAGTCGGCATTCCGGTCGACGCCGAATTCGTCATGCTGTCCGGCGAACGGCCCGGCTGGGATCGGGAAAAACTCGTGCGCCGAGAACTGATCGGCAGGGACTACCGGGTCATCATGCTGATCGGCGACGACCTCGGCGATTTCATCCCCTGCACGCGCAAGAAAGTCGTGGATCCGTGCACCGCGCCGGGCACCCGTGCATCGCGCGCGGCCGCGATCCAGCAATACGACGCGCTATGGGGTGCAGGCTGGTACATCCTGCCCAACCCGATGCACGGCTCCTGGACGACAGTCAGGTAGAATCTCAATATGAAAGCATCCAACACCGACCTGATCAGCGCGGCCACCGAAGCGCGCGAAAACGCCTACAGCCGCTATTCGGGCTACAGCGTGGGCGCGGCGATCATCGATGATCGCGGGCATATTCATGTCGGCTGCAACGTCGAGAACGTGGCCTACCCGCTCGGCAACTGCGCCGAGGCGTCGGCCATTGCCGCGATGGTGCAGCAAGGCGGCAAGCTCATCGAGCGTATCGCGATCGTCGGCGGCGCATCGAGTATCGGCCCGTGCACGCCCTGCGGCGGATGCCGGCAGCGGATTCACGAATTCGCCGACCAGCACACCGTGATCATCGTGATGGACGACAGCAAGGAGTGGCGGGAATACTCGATCGAGGAACTGCTGCCCGCGTCGTTCCACCTGCCCGAGGCGTGAGCCGGCGTCCCTGGCGACGCGCTGGCGCGTCACCAGGGAGCCCTTTGCGTCAGTGCTGTACGCTGCGACCCGGCGTCCAGGGCACGCGTGCGACGTCCATGGCCTGTTTGAGGCCCGCGTAGTCGGTTTCCACGAGTTCCTGCAACTCGCCGACGACTTCGTCGTACAGCTTGCGCGCGAGCGCCAGCGAGTCCTGCTGCGCCGGCGTGGGCCCATAGGCGCCAAGACCCGGCGCGTAGCGCGCGTGCCAGAGCCGCGCCGCGACGGTCATCTCCGGGAAGTCGTTGTAAATGTCGCGTTTCTCGTTACCCTGCAGCCGGTCACTTGCGGCCTTCAGCCTTTGCTGGATCGAGTTGGCCAGTTCATAGAGGGAACCGTCGGTCGTCGCACGCTCGAGCGCCGCCTTGACCGCATCGAGTTCCGCCACGACCTCCGCGATCGCCTGCGACGTACCTGACGACGCACGAAACAACTCGTCGGCCTGCATTTCGAACACGACGCGATGCGGCTGCGCGCTGCCCGGCAGAACCGGGTCCGGACGGATCGATACGACGTCGAAAGACCTGGGCTCGCCGAGGCTTTTCGTCACGCCATCGATGCGCACCTGCATCTCGACGCTGAAAGTCCCGGGTACGACCAGTACGCCCTGCGATTCGTCATCCTCCTCCTCGCCTTCGGCAACGGGCACCCAGGGCTGCAGCGCCGGATAGCGAAGATCCCAGCTGGCGCGATGGAACCCGGTTTCGGCCGGCGCCTCGATGTTTCTCACGACCATGCCTTCACTGTTGCGAACGGTGAAGACGATGGCGGGCGCATCCTCGCGCGATTCGCGGATGATCGTGTCCCAGGATGCAAACGTCACGTCGGCATTGGTTTCCTCGAGCGCCTTCTCCGCTTCCCTGCGCGCGTCCTTCGAGGACTGGAAGCCTTCCGCGAGGTAATAGGTAAAGGTCGCGCCGAAGGGCGGATTGGGGGCCGAGAAAAACGAATCGCCCTGGCTCCCCCGGCACAGCTCGTTGCCGCCGCAGCCGAGCGGCTTGCGCGGCACGTACCACGGCGCACTGCGAATCGGGAACAGCACGTTGCCCTGTTTCAGCATGCTCTCGCTGACCTCGCGGAGCGGCGAGTAGTCGTCGAGGACGTAGAAGCTGCGGCCGAAGGTTGCGCCCACGAGGTCGTTCTCGCGCGTCTGGATCACGAGATCACGGAACGGGATATTCGGCGCCCCACCCTTGAGCTTGGTCCACTTAGCGCCGCCGTTGATCGTGAAGAACACGCCGAACTCCGTGCCGACGAACATCAGTCCGGGTTTGACGTGGTCCTGCACGACGCGCCAGAGCACGTGCCGCTCCGGCAGGTTGCCCGCGATGCTCTTCCAGCTGCGGCCGCGGTTCTCACTCTTCAGGATATAGGGTGAGAAATCGCCGTTCTTGTGGTCGTCGACCACGACGTAGACCGTGTTTGCGTCATACAGATCCGCCTTGATGTCGTTGACGAAGAAGCGGCTCGGCACCCCGGGCAGCTTGTCGATGCGGCGCCAGCTATTGCCGCCGTCTTCGGTCACCTGGATCAGCCCGTCATCGGTGCCGGCGTAGATCAGCCCGGGTACGAGCGGCGACTGCGACAGCGAGGTGATCGTGTTGAACTGCGACATCGCCCAGACGTCCCAGGGCGCATCGTAGCTCCAGGTGCGGCCCATGATCGGCAGTCGCGTGCGATTCTCATTGCGCGTCAGGTCGCCGCTGATCGGCTGCCAGGAATCGCCGTAATCGTCGCTGCGCCAGACGCGTTGCGTGCCGAAGAACAGCGTCTTCGAATTCTGCGGGCTGATCAGGATCGGCGAATCCCAGTTGTAACGGTCGGGCGGTTCGCCCTCCCGCGCCTGCGGCTTGATGTAGACGCTCTCGCCCGTGCGCCGGTCGAAGCGCGTCAGGTTGCCCTGCTGCCATTGCGCATAAATGATGTCCGGGTTGTTCGGGTCGACCGCCGACTGGTGGCCGTCGCCGAACAGCGTCACGAACCAGTCGCTGTTGCGGATACCCGCGTTGGTCATGCTCCGCGACGGACCGCCCTGGCTGTTGTTGTCCTGCGTGCCGCCATAGATGTTGTAGAACGGCTCGTCGTAATCGACCGCCACCTTGTAGAACTGCGTGATCGGCAGGTTGTCGATAAAGCGCCAGGACTCACCGAGATCGAAGCTCTCGTAGACGCCGCCGTCGGTGCCGATCAGGAGGTATTCCGGATCGTCGGCGCGAAACGCCAGCGCGTGATGGTCGCCGTGCTTGGTATCGTGCGGCAGCGGGATGAAATCGTCGCCGCCATTCTTCGTCATGTGCAGCATCGCGTCCATCTGGTACACGTGGCCCTCGAAGTGCGGGCTCGCGAACAACTCCTGGTAGTAGTGCGGACCGGTTGCACTCGACAGGTAGTCGTTCTTCTTCTCCCAGGTCTCGCCGGCATCTTCCGAGCGCCAGAACCCGCCCGTGCGATTGTCCTGCTCGATCGTGGCGTAGATGACATCGGGGTCCTGCGGCGAGATGGCGAGGCCGATCTTGCCGAGGTTGCCTGCGGGCAGGCCCTCGGTCAGCTTGCGCCAGGTCTCACCGCCGTCCTCGGACTTGTGAATCGCCGTCGCGGGTCCGCCGTCCATGACCACAGCGACGCTGCGCAGGCGCTGCCAGGTCACCGCGTACATGACGTCGGGGTTCCTCGGGTCCATGTGCACCTCGTTGACGCCGGTGTACCTGTCATCGGCCGCCGTGTTCCCGTGCCCGTCGCCCAGCACCTTGCGCCAGGTCTTGCCGCCATCGCTGGACTTGAACAGGCCGCGGTCGCCGCCGGCCGACCAGAGCGGGCCCTGCGCCGCGACGAATATCGTGTTCGAGTCGCGCGGGTCGACGCGAATCATGCCGACGTGCTCGGACTTGCCGAGCCCCATGTTCTCCCAGTGCCTGCCGCCGTCCCGGCTGCGATACACACCGTCGCCGTAGCCCACGTGCCGGCCGCTCACGTTCTCGCCGGTACCGACCCAGACCGTGTTCGGGTCGTTCGGATCGATCGTGATGCAGCCGATCGAATAGGATCCTTGGTCGTCGAACACGGGCGTCCATGTCGTGCCCGCGTTTTCCGTTTTCCAGACACCGCCGCTGCCGACGCCGACGTACCACGTGCTCGGGTCCACCGGGTCGATCACGATGTCGGCAATGCGTCCCGACATGAAGGCCGGGCCGACACTGCGCATGGCGAGTCCCTTGAACGTCGCCTCGTTGAATCCGGGTTCCTCCTGTTCCCCGGCGGCGGCCGCCAGCGTGCCGACGGCGAGCGCGGCGAGGATCAATCCCTGCAAGGTTCTGAGTGCTTTCATGACGTCCCCTTTTTCTTTGGCGTCTTCTTTCGTTGTTTTTTCGGCTTTGGTGCCGGTAGTGCTCGCTCGGTCACGAGCAGCAGGCGTGTCAGCCACTCCCCGTCTTCCATTTCGTCCCCGATCAGGAACGCATGTTTCGCGCCCGGGTATGGCGGCGCCTCGACGACCTCGCCGATGAACTCCCGGCCGGCGCCCGTCGGTTTGACGAACAACTGGTTGTCGCAGATCAGTGCGACGACCTTGCCATTCAGATACACCGCATACTCGCCGAACATCTTGCGGTAGCTGATCCCGCAGTCCGGGTCGACCTGGTCGACGACGAACTGGACGAACGCGAGGTCACTGCCCATGAATTATGACCTCCTCCCGGGTCGGCAGCGACGGCTGCGCACCCATTTTCGTCGTGGCCAGGGCGGCAGCGGCACACGCGAACTGCAGCGCCCCGGCGGGATCGCGCCCCTCGACCAGCGCGACCGTCAGCGCAGCCGTGAATGTGTCCCCGGCGCCCGTCGTATCCACCACCCCGACCGCGGGCGGCCGCGCCCGCGCGATGACTGCACCATTCTTCTCCAGCGTGGCCTCGCCGGCACCGCGGGTGATGGCGACCATGCCCTGGCATGCAGCCAGGGTGGCGCCGTACCACTCGGCCTCGGTCTCGTTCACGACCACGAGGTCTGCGCGCTGCAGCACGCTCGCATCGATCTCGCGGGCCGGCGCGAGATTCACGCAGTAGAAACCGCCGAAGCGCTGAGCCGCCGCGGCCACCGTGTCGCCCGGGATTTCCAGCTGGCAGATCAGCGCGTCGAAAGCGAGTTCGCCGAGGTCCGCGGGCGCAAGCGACGTGTTGGCGCCGGGTGCGACGACGATGTGGTTCTCACCTTCAGGGTCGACCGCGATCAGCGCGGTGCCGGTCGCAACGCCCGCGACCCGACGGCAGTTCGAAAGATCGACACCGCCGGCACGCAGCAGCGCCAGTGCCTCGTCAGCGGATGCGTCGTCGCCGACGCGCGCGACCAGGCTCACCTGTGCACCGAGCCGCTGCGCCGCCAGCGCCTGGTTGGCACCCTTGCCACCCGGGAATCGGTGCAGATCGGCACCGGTGATCGTCTCGCC
>DATCZJ010000104.1:0-132558 GCA_036525955.1 Woeseiaceae bacterium
GCGTGATACTCCGGATGCTGCGCGACGACGTCCGCGATCTGGGTTTCGAGCGGCGACATCGTGTTTTGCTCGCAGCGCTTGCGCCAGGCATCAGCGTACATTCTGCGCAGTTCGTTGCGGTCCTGTCCGAAAATCAAGACAACTCCTTTTTCGTGTATTCACACCATTTGACGATCGGGCACTCGCCGCAGGCGGGCTTGCGTGCCTTGCAGACGTAGCGGCCGTGAAGTATCAGCCAGTGATGCGCGTCCTTGCGGAATTCCTCGGGCGTGAGCTTCACGAGGCGCTTCTCGACCTCCAGCGGCGTCTTGCCTTTGGCGATGCCGGTGCGGTTGGCGACCCGGAAGATATGCGTATCCACCGCGATCGTCGGTTCCCCGAACGCCGTGTTCAGCACGACATTCGCCGTCTTTCTTCCGACGCCCGGCAGCGCCTCGAGTTCCTCCCGCGTACGTGGCACTTCGCCGCCGTGCCGGTCGATCAGGATGGCGCAGGTCTTGATGATGTTCTCGGCCTTGCTGTTGAAGAGGCCGATCGTCTTGATGTAAGGCTTCAGTCCTTCGACACCCAGCGCCAGGATAGCTTCGGGCGTGTTGGCGACCGGGTAGAGTTTTTCCGTCGCCTTGTTGACGCTGACGTCGGTTGCCTGGGCCGAGAGGATGACGGCAATCAGCAACTCGAAGGGCGTCTCGTATTCGAGTTCGGTCGTCGGCGCGGGCATGCGGGCCCGCAACGTGCTGAAGATGGCTGTTCGTTTTTCCCGGTTCATGCGTCAGTCTCAGCGATTGATCGTGCGGGCGCGTCGCGGGAGCGCGTCCTTGCGGCGCCCGCGGCCGTCGATCGCGTTTCTCCCCGCAATGGCGAGCGCCAGGGCGAAAAAAGCGCCGGGCGGCAGCACGGCAAGCAGCCACGCGAACGACAGGAGTTCGCGAAAGGCACCGATGGCCATCAGCAACAATGCGAAGCCCATGCCCATGACGAATCCGTCAACGATACTGGGTCCGACGGGATTCCGCGAGGCATAGACCTCGGCCCGTGCGACGATCGCGCAGTTGGTGACGATCAGCGGGATGAAGATCCCGAGCGAACGATCCAGCGCCGGGAACCAGGCTTTGAAGACCAGTTCCGTGCAGGTCACGAGACTGGCAATGATCAGGACGTACATCGGAATCCGGATTTCGCGCCGCAGGAACCGGCGGGTCGCGCTCACCAGCGTGTTCGAGCCGACGAGTACCGCCAGCGTGGCAATGCCGAGCCCGAGGCCGTTGACGAAGGTCGTCGTCACCGCGAGCAGCGGGCAGAGGCCGAGCAATTGCACGAGCCCCGGGTTCTGATGCCAGAGTCCGTCGCGGATGCGGTCCATGAGTCGCTCAGTCATCGCCGGCCTCCGCAGGCGTCACGTCGGCTGGCGCAGCGAACAGCGCATCGCGGTTGGCTGCAAAGTACTGCAGGGTCTCGAACACGGCCTTGACGACCGCTCTCGGTGTCACCGAGGCGCCGGTCAGCTGGTCGAATTCGCCGCCGTCGCGGCGAATCTTCCAGCCGGATGGCGCCGGGTCAACGAGCGAGCGACCGGGAAACTGGTCGATCCAGCCGGACTTTCCGGACTCGATGCCGTCGCCGAGCCCCGGGGTTTCCCGGTGCTCGAGAATTCGAACGCCGGTCAGGATCCCGTCGTGTCCGACGCCGATGAGCAGCCGGATCGGACCCGAATAGCCATCGCGCGCGGTGACCACGAACAGCGCCGCAACCGGCTGGCCCTGGTCGAAGGCGCGATACACGATCGCCGACTCCGAACCCGGCAGTCCGTGTGGCGGCGACATCGTGTGCCTCGATGCAATGATGTCGTTGTCCCACTGCAGCCCGGACATCACCGGCGCCAGGCTTTGCTCGAGCCAGGCCCGGCGATTGTCCGCGATGCGCTCGTGGGTCAGCTGCCAGGTCAGCGCGACGATCGCGGTGCAGACGGCCGCGATGACGCCGAGCGTTGCGCCGCTCCGGAAATCACCGCCGATGCTCATGGTGTTCCGCCCCGGCCGGTGTGACCGATGATCCTCGGTTTCGTGACGAGGTCCAGCGCGGGTACGGCCATGTTCATCAGCAGGACCGCAAAGGCGACGCCGTCGGCGTAACTGCCCCAGTGGCGGATGCACCAGGTCAGGAAGCCGATGCCGAAGCCATAGATGAGGCGGCCACGCGGGCTGGTTGCGGCCGAAACCGGGTCCGTCGCGATGAAAAATGCGCCGAGGATCGTCGCGCCGCTGAACAGGTGAAAGCCCGGTCCCGGGTGCGCGCCCGGGTCGAGGAGGTACAGGACGGTCGCCGGGATGAGCAGGCCGGCCAGCATGGCGACGGGGATGTGCCAGCGAATGATGCCGCGGATCAGCAGCCAGATGCCGCCCACCGCGAGGAAGTTGCCGATCCACTCCCAGCCGCGCCCGCCGAAATCGCCCATGATGGGGTTCGCCCGGATCTCCTCGATCGTCATCATGTTGCCGAGCCCGGCCTTCATCGCGTCGAGTGGCGTCGCGCGCGTCACCGCGTCGAAGGTGAGCGCATCCGGCAGGTTTCCCGTCAGCGTAAAGCGCAGGGTTTCGAGCATCGTCAGGTACTGGTAGTCGAGGTCGCCCATGCGTGGCGCGACCCAGAGCGAGAGGTCGGCCGGGAAAGAAATCAGGACGACGACGTAGCCTGCCATCGCCGGATTGAAGATGTTGAAACCCAGCCCGCCGTACAGGTGTTTTGCCACGAGCACGGCGAACAGCGAGCCGGTCGCCGTGACCCACCAGGGCGTCAGCGAGGGCAACGCGAAGGCCAGCAGCGCGGCGGTCACGAGCGCGCTGTAATCGAGCAGCGCGGGGCCAGGCGGGCGGCCGCGCAGGCGCATGACGAGGGCTTCGCCGGCCGTTGCGAATATCGCGGCGACGAGCAGGTTTAAGATCAGACCGGGGCCGAAAAACCAGACATGTGCCAGCGCCGCGGGAACCAGCGCCGCGAGTACCTGCAGCATCATCGAGGATACCGAGGCCTGTGACCGCCAGAGTGGTGCTTCGCGACGCTCGAATTCCATGCTCAACGGTCTCCGTCGTCCTGGCGCTTGCGGCGCAGGATTGCGGCAATCGCCTCCGGGCCCGCGCGTTTCGCCGAATCCTTCTGCCTCGCCAGTTCGGCCTCGCGCTCGAGCCGCTCGCGCTCCAGTCGCTCGCTCCTGGCCTCGAAGCGACGCCGTGCGCGCTCCGCCCGCGCCTTTTCGTCCTCGAGTTCCCGGATGCGGCCCTTGGCCGCGCGGAAATCGGCCGTAAGCGGAATGTGGCTCGGGCACACCAGGTCGCAGCAGCCACACTCGATGCAGTCCGTGAGCCCATGCGCGCGCAGGCGGCTTTCGTCGTCGGCGCCGGCATACCAGTAGAGCTGCTGCGGCAGGAGCTGCACCGGGCAGACCTCGGCACAGTAGCCGCAGCGGATACAGGGCAGTTCGGGTCCGGCCTCCACCGGTGCGGATGTTACGAGGATGCAGTTGCTGGCCTTGACCAGCGGCACGCGGTCCGTGGAGACCGATTTGCCGGTCAGCGGACCGCCGATGACGAGGTGCGTCGCGTCGTCCGTATAGCCGCCGGCAAATGCGATGATGTCGGCAACCTGCGTGCCGATGCGCGCACGGACATTCACCGGCGCTGCGACGCCATCGCCGGTAACCGTGGTAATGCGCGCAATGAGCGGTTCGCCCCGGACGATCCAGTCGTAGACCGCCGCCGCGGTGCCGACGTTCTGCACCAGGCAGCCGGCATCGGTGGGAAGGCCGCCGCTTGGCACTTCGCGGTTGGCGACGATCAGCACCAGCTGGTCCTCGCCGCCGGACGGGTAGATCGTAGGGACCTGCTTCAGGACGACGCGGTCGTCCGCGGTCTCCGCGATGGCCCTGGCGACGGCGGCGATCGCCGCGGGTTTGTCACTTTCGATCGCGATGACACAGTGTTCGACGCCGGTAGCGAGCATGAGGATCGTCGCACCGCCCACGACGGCATCGGCGCGACTTTGCATCAGCATGTCGTCGCAGCTGATGTAGGGCTCGCACTCGACGCCGTTCAGGATCAGCATGTCGACGCGATTGCCGCGGGCCTGCATGAGTTTCTGGGCTGTCGGAAACACGGCGCCGCCGAGGCCGACGATCCCGCCATCGATGATGTGTTGCAGCAGCGCATCGCGCGTCGCCGTTTCGACGTTGAAACTGGCGGTTCCGGGAATGGCTTCGTCCCGCCCGTCGCACTCGATCACGATGCAGGGTGCGGGATCGCCGAGCCGGCGGGAGACAGGCCAGGGTTCGATCGCGACGACGGTGCCGGATGACGAGGCGTGCACCGGCGCACCGAGCGCGCGTTCCGTCGTGGCGATCAGCTGGCCGCGTCGCACACGGTCGCCCGGCGCGACAAGCGGCTGCGCCGGCTCGCCGACATGCTGCTCGAGCGGAATGACGAGCTGCGCCGGTATTGGCACGTCAACAATGGGCGACGCAGTGGCGGCTGTCTTGTGGCCACGGAGCCGCAGGCCGCCGGGCAGGGCGCCGAGGTCGATTGTCGGCGCTGTCATGGCAACGGCCTCATTTCGATGCAGTCCACGGGGCAGGGTGCGACGCACAACTCGCAGCCCGTGCACTCGCTGGCGATCACGGTATGCACGAAATTCGGGGCGCCGACGATGGCATCCACGGGGCACGCGTTGCGGCAGTGGAGACAGCCGATGCAGCGCGATTCGTCGATGAAGGCGACGGCAGGATGTGCTCGAGCGGCGACGGGTTTGACGTCGCGGCCGAGCAGCCTGGCCAGCCGTTCGACGGTTGCGTCACCGCCCGGCGGGCAGAGATTGATGGCCGCCTCGCCATTGACGACGGCCGCGGCATAGGGACGGCATCCGGGGTAGCCGCACTGGGCGCACTGGGTCTGCGGCAGAAGATCGTTGACCTGTTCGACGAGTTCGTTGGCATCGGCGGGCAACCGTCGATGCGCGAGACTCAGCACGAGGCCCGCCAGCAGGGCCAGAGCCGCGATCGTGAGAATGGCGGTCAGCATCGGCCAGGCTCAGAAACGGGCCATGCCCGAAAAGCCGGCGAAGGCCAGCGACATGATGCCGGCCGTCATCAGCGCAATCGCCGAGCCGCGAAAAGGCGCCGGGATGTCGGCGGCTTCGAGCCGCTCGCGGATCGCCGCAAACAGGACCAGCACGAGCGCGAACCCGGCGGCGGCGCCGAAGCCGTAAAAAACGGACTGCACGAAACCCTGCGACTGCTGCACGTTCAGCAGCGCCACGCCGAGCACGGCGCAGTTGGTCGCGATCAGCGGGATGTAGATGCCGAGCACCTGGTCGAGCACCGGGCTGATGCGGCGCACCATGATTTCCGTGAACTGCACGCTCGCGGCGATCACGAGAATGAACGCCACGGTCCGCAGGTATTCGACGTCGAGCGGCTCGAGAATCCAGGTCTGCAGCAGGTAGGCGGCAGCCGACGACAGCGTGAGCACGAAAGCGGTGGCGAGCGACATGCCGGCCGCGGCCTCCAGGCTTCTCGAGACGCCCAGGAACGGGCAGAGCCCGAGGAACCGCACCAGCACGAAATTATTGACCAGTACGGTGCTGATCAGAATGACGATGAGTTCGGTCATTCCGCTAGTTTACGGCTTACTTGACTCGCATGCCCGGCTGGGCGCCCTCGTCGGGTGACAACAGGAAAATATCCTCACCGCCCGGCCCCGCGGCCAGCACCATGCCTTCGGACACGCCGAAGCGCATCTTGCGCGGCGCGAGATTGGCGACCACGACCACGTGGCGGCCGACGAGACTGTCCGGGTCGTAGGCCGCCTTGATGCCGGCGAAGACGTTTCGCTTGCCGTCCCCGACATCGAGCGTCAGCGCCAGCAGCTTGTCGGCACCTTCGACGGCCGACGCGCTGTCGATGCGCGCAATGCGCAGGTCGACCTTCGCAAATTCCTCGATGGATATCGTGTCGTCTTCGGTCTCTGTCTGCGGCACGGGCGTGCTCTCCTTCGATTGTTCGATCATGCGCTGCACCTGGTCGGCTTCGACGCGCGTCAGCAGTGGTTTGAACCTGTTGATCGTCGTGCCGAGCAACGGGCTTTCCGCGTCGGCCCAGGTCCACGCCTGTTCGTTCAGGAATTCGCGGGCCCCGACGGCCACGACGGGCAGCACGGGTGCCAGGTAGATCATCAGGCTGCGGAACAGGTTGATGCCCTGGGTGCAGACACCCTGGACTTCATCCAGCCGGCTCTCGTCCTTGCTCATGACCCAGGGCTTCTGGTCGTCGATGTAGCGGTTGGCCTTGTCCGCGAGCGCCATCACGAGTCGCATCGCCTTCGAGTATTCGCGCTGCTCGTAATGCGCGGCGATTGTTTCCGATGCGGCGGCGACCTCCTCGAACAATGCAGGATCCGGCAGGGCGGCGGCGAGACGGCCGTCGAAACGCTTGCTGATGAAGCCTGCGCAGCGGCTCGCAATATTCACGAGCTTGCCGACCAGGTCGGCGTTCACGCGGGCGATGAAGTCGTCGAGGTTGAGGTCGATGTCCTCGATGGTCGGGCCGAGCTTGGCTGCGTAGTAATAGCGCAGAAAGCTCGGGTCGAGGTTGTCGAGGTAGCTGCGGGCCTTGATGAAAGTACCGCGCGACTTCGACATCTTCTGGCCGTTGACCGTGAGAAAGCCATGCGCAAAGACGCTCGTGGGCGTGCGGAAACCCGAACCCTTGAGCACGGCCGGCCAGAACAGCGTGTGGAAGTACATGATGTCCTTGCCGATGAAATGATAGACCTCGGTATCGCCGCCGGGCCGCCAGTATTCGTCGAAGTCGAGATCGTCACGGCGTGCACAGAGGTTGCGGAAGCTGGCCATGTAGCCGACTGGCGCATCCAGCCAGACATAGAAGTACTTGTCTTCGGTGCCGGGAATGCGAAAACCGAAATACGGCGCGTCGCGCGAGATGTCCCAGTCCTGGAGTCCCGCCGAAAACCATTCCTCGAGCTTGGCCACGACGTTGCGGTCCAGCGTCGCCTCTCGCATCCAGTCGCGCAGGCGCTGTTCGTACTCGCTGAGCCTGAAGAAATAATGTTCCGACTCGCGTTTCACCGGCGTGCTGCCCGACAGCACGGAGATCGGGTCGATCAGGTCAGACGGCGAATAGGTGGCTCCGCAGACCTCGCAGGCATCCCCGTACTGGTCTTCGCTCTTGCAGCGCGGGCAGGTGCCGCGGACGAAGCGATCGGGCAGGAACATGCCTTCCTTTTCGTCGTAGGCCTGCTCGATCGTGCGCGTGTAAATGTCGCCGGTCTCGCGCAGCGCGGCGTACATCTCGCCGACCAGCGCCTCGTTCTCCGGCGAGTGGGTCGTATGGTAGTTGTCGAACTCGACGCCGAATGCCGCGAAGTCCCTGACGAATTCCGCCGACACGCGTTCCGTCAGTGCTTCGGGCGTTACGCCCTGTTCCCGCGCCTTGAGCATGATCGGTGTGCCGTGGGCATCCGACGCGCAGACGTACAGGCAGTCGTGGCCACGCTGTTTCTGGAAGCGCACCCAGATATCCGTCTGCAGGTATTCGACCATGTGGCCCATGTGTATGGAGCCATTGGCATAGGGCAGGGCGCTGGTGACCAGGATTTTGCGAACGTCGGGCATGGGGGCTTTCGGTGCTTCGAAAGAGCGGAATTATGCCACCGGGTTCAGTTCATTTCCCTGACTTTCTCGAACTTATGCTTGTTGTTCGCCTGCTGGTAGGCTTCCTGCCCTGAAACCCAGCCTTTTTCGACGAGTTCCATGAGGGCGCTGTCCATCGTCTTCATGCCGATGTTGCCGCCGCTCTGAATCGCGGTTTCCAGCTGGTCGAGCTTGCCCTGGCGGATCAGGTTGGATACGGCCGTGGTATTGATCATTACCTCGAGTGCTGCGGCACGGCCAGGGCGGTGACAGGTCGGCAACAATTGCTGCGACACGACGCCCCGCAGCGAGGTCGAGATCATCGTCCGGATATGGGCCTGCTTGTCGGCCGGGAACGAGTTGATGATTCGGTCTACCGTCGGCGCCGCGCCGTTGGTATGCAGCGTGCCCATGACGAGAATGCCCATCTCGGCAGCCGTCACGGCGATGCCGATCGTTTCGAGGTCGCGCATTTCGCCGACCAGGATAACGTCGGGATCCTCGCGCAATGCGGACTGCAACGCGTCCGCGAACTTCGGTGTATGCACGCCGATCTCGCGCTGGCTGATGAGACAGCCCTTCGGCTGGTGCACGAATTCGATCGGGTCCTCGATGGTGACGATATGGCCCTTCAGGCGTCTATTCATCGCATCGATCATCGCCGCAAGTGTCGTCGACTTGCCGGAGCCGGTCTTGCCAGTGACGAGGATCATGCCCTGCGTGTGACGGCAAAGCTGCTCTATCACGGGCGGCATGTTGAGTTCCTCGAGCGTCATCGCCTTCGATGGAATGGCGCGGAAGATGCCGCCGATGCCGTTGAGGTGTCGGAACACGTTGACCCGGAAGCGCGACAGCTCCGGGATTTCGTACGCGAAATCGGCAGAGTCGCGCTGCTCGAACATGCGTTGCGCGGAGCCGTCCATGATCTCGAACATTGCCTCCTGCACGAAATCGAGGGTCAGCACCTCCGGCATCAGCACTTGCAGGTTGCCGTGGATGCGCGCACGCACGGGGTCGCCGGAAATGAAGTGCAGGTCGGATGAATTCTTGTCAAGCGCTTCGCGCAGGTAGGTATCGATTTTCCTCATCGCATCACACCTTCGACTGGTCGCCAATGTCGAGGATCGGCACAAGATCGGTATTGGTGACGAATCGCTGGAACTTGCGCTTGTCGTTCGCGAAACGAATCGCGTCGTCCGGATCGATTTCCTTGTTGTTGATGGCGTCGAGCAGCGCCTGATCCATCACCTGCATGCCCACGTCCTTGCCCATCTGCATCTGCGAACCGATCTGGTGCGTCTGGTCTGAGGTGATGAGTTTTGCGATGGCGCGGCTGTTGACGAGGATCTCCAGGATGGCGCGACGACCGCGACCATCCGGTGTCTTGACGAGTACCTGCGTGATGACTGCCTTGAGGCTCATCGAAAGAAAGCCCTTGGTCTGCTCGCGAAGTTCGCCCGGCAGCGCGTCGATGATGCGATCGATCGTCTTGACTGCGCCGGTCGTATGCAGCGTGCCGAGCACGAGATGGCCGGTCTCGGCGGCGGTCATCGCCATGGAAATCGTTTCCGCGTCGCGAAGTTCGCCCACGAGGATCACGTCCGGATCTTCGCGCATGGCAGCCCGGACGCCGTCCGCGAAACTCGTCAGGTGCGTACCGAGTTCGCGCTGGATGACCTGTGACTGCTTGCTCGGGTGGACGAATTCGATCGGGTCCTCGAGGCTGATGATGTTCAGGTTCCGCGTTTCGTTCAGGTGGTTGATCATCGCGGCGAGCGTCGTGGATTTGCCGGTGCCGGTGGAGCCGGTCACGAGCACCATGCCCTGGTGGTAATCGCAGAACTTCTTCAGCACCGGCGGTACGTTGAGCTGATCGAGCGTCGGCACATTGGCCGGGATGTAGCGGAACACGGCGCCGATGCCGGTGGCTTTCCGAAAGACGTTGACGCGAAACCGGCCGCCTTCGTCGGCGACATAGGAAAAGTCGAGATCATGTCCCTGGGCCAGGGATTCTTTCTGCTTCGCCGACAGAATCTCGAGTACGTAGGACTCGAGTTCCGTGTCCGACAGCTGCCGGAACTTGATCGGCATCAGGTCGCCGTTCATTCGCAGCATCGGCGGCACGCCGACCGCGAGATGCACGTCCGAGCAGCCTTGCGCGAGTCCGAGTTTCAGGAATGCATCGATACGTGCCATCTGTTGCCTCAGAGCGCGATCTTGTCCAGCGCTTCCGTCAGTTCTTCCATCGACTGGTAGCGCTTGCTCTTGTCCACGGACATCGCCTTGACGATGAGGGCCGCGAAATCGTCGGGCAGGTCCGGGTTGATTTCCTGGCAGCTCTTGGCTTTGCCCTGTACATGCTGGTACATCACGGACATGTGGTCGCCGCGGCTGTACGGCGGCACGCCGGTCACCATTTCGTACATGATCACGCCGATGCTGTAGATGTCGGCGGTCTCGTCGACCTTCTTGCCGAGAATCTGCTCTGGCGCCAGGTATTTCGGCGAGCCGATGACGTAGCCGGTTTTCGTCAGCTGCGTGTCGCCGCTGGAGGCTGCGGCCGCGACGCCGAAGTCCACGATCTTCAACAGGCCTTCGCTGTTGACGAGGATATTGGCGGGCTTGAGATCCCGGTGGATGACGCCGGCCTGGTGCGCGACGGTCATGCCGGTCGCGATGTCGCGCGAATAGCGCAGGGCCTTGTTGAGCGGCATCGGTTTGTTGTTCGGAATTTCTCCCGAGAGCGTATGCGACGGGAAATATTCCATCGAGATCGCATAGCAGCCCTGAAGATTCAGGAAGTCGTAAATACGAATGACATTGCGATGCGTGATCTTTCGAGAGTAGCGCAGCTCGTGAACGAAGCGCTTCATCATCTCTTCGTCGGAGGAGACGTTCGGGTTCAGGAACTTCAGGATCAGCTGCTCGTCGACGACCTCATCCTCCATCAGCAGCACGGTGCCGAACGCGCCCTTGCCGATCTTCTCGATGAACTTGTAACGACCATCGATGATATCGCCGGGCTTGAGCGTCGATATATCGAGTATCGCCGGTACGGAGGGAATCGTCTTTCCTTCGATCTCCCCGACAGCCGTCTGTGCCTTCTGGGCCTCGAGCAGCTTCTCGAGGTCCTCGTTGTCGAGCAGCAACGTTTTCGTATGCGATGCAATTTTCTCGGCGCGGATATTTTCCTCCAGCACCGTTTCCGAAAACTTCGCGTCCAGGTCCTTGAGCGTCTTGTCGGCGATATTGATGATGGTGTGGTCTTCGGACTGCTTGATCTTGTTCAGGATCTTGCGCACCGCCTCGACCTGCGAGTCGTTGGTCAGCGCGCCCAGCGCCTTGATCGCTTCGGCCTGGATTTCTCGCTCGGGCCGCTGCAGCATTTCGAGGACCTTGGCGATGTGCTTGTGACTGCCGAGTTTGCCGAATGCCCGCAGGATCACGGTGTCGGTCTTGACGTCCTTGCCCAGCATGGCTTCGAGCTTCGGCAATGCCTTGGTGCTGCCGATCTTGGTCAGCGCGTCGATGGCGCGTTCACGCACCCACCAGTCGGCATCGTCGGTCGCCTTGATCAGGTGATCCTCGGCGCGGTCGCTCTTGGTGGCGTTCAGGATTTCGATCGCCGTGCGACGGATATCCTCGTCCTTGTCACTGATGAGCCGGACGACGGAGTCGACGACCTTCGGGCCGCCGATTTCCGCCAGCGCATCGCCGGCGCGGGAGCGCACCCACCAGTCGTCATCCTTGATGGCATCGAGGAGGTCCTTGACGGAAGACTCGTTGCCGATTGCGTTCAGCACCTCGACGGCCGCGCGGCGGGCATATTCTGACTCGTCCTTCAGCGCCGGAACGAGATAGCGCACGGTATCCGGATGTCCGGCGCCGATCAGCACGTCGACGGCCTTGCCCTGCACGTCGAGGTCCGGGTCGGTCAGCAACTGGGCGACTTTTTCGATGTTGATGTTCTTGCCGCGCGTCCCCAGGGCGGCCAGCGCCGCGCTGCGGACCATCTTGTTGGTGTCCTTCAGCTGGATCTCTAGCGCCTGTAGCACTTCGGGCTTGTCGAATCGGGTCAGCAGGTGGATCAGGTGGATCTTGACGATGGGGTCGCGGCCCCCGAGGCGCGCGATCAGATCCGGCAGCATGTCCGGCCTGATGATCTCCTGGATGATCCTGAAGATCGCCGCCTTTTCGCGCGGCTCGCATTCGTAGGCGCGCTGCATGAGTTCATGGACGCTGAGGTCCTGCTTGTGCACACGCAGCACCTCGATCAGGGCGGCTTTCGAGACCTCATCGTCATCGAAGAACTGCAGCAACGCGTTGGGGTTGTAGTTCAGGCTGCTCGACAGGGCCCAGGCGGTGCCGGATACGACCCGCTCGTTACCGTCGGCGAGCCCTTCGCGGTACATGTCCAGGTTCTTGTCGTTCACCAGGGAAGCGAGGATGTCGACGAGCACCATCGTGTGCGACTTGTCGGACAGTGCCAGCGCATCGATCAGTTTCGGCACGGCCTTGTTGCCGGCCTTCTTGATCTTGTCGACGAGTTTCTGGGCAGAAGCGGACGACGGGTCCGGATCCGCAATGAGTTGTTGCAGGACCTGGTCGGCGCGAAATGCGGCGAGGAGGCTCATCGGCGAAATTCACCTGCTTCGCGCGCGAAAGCCGTGCGCACGCGGACCAGCCCGGACAGCGACGGAAGGGATCTTGCTGAAGTGTGCATCGAACTTTCGTGTAGCGCCAAAGTGCTGTCATCCTTGCCCAAGCAACGCCGCGGCATTATGCCACATCGGGCGCGGCGCACAGCCAGCGCGATGTGTCGGCCTGTCGCGGCCCCTTGTCGGGCGCCCCGTCTGGACGGCAGGCTTGGTTCCTGCCGCGGCTCCGTTACAATGGGCCCCCGCATGCGGCCTTCGGGGTCGCATGCATCTCAGATTTTACCTAATGCCAACGAGCGAAATGTGACGGTGTCAACAGATTCAGAAGTGAGCAAGTTCCTAAATTCCATCGAATTATCGTTCGTTGGCCATACACTGGGCGAAGTGGGCCGGGTGCGCGAATTCGTGGTGGACGGGGCGGTGGCGAAAGTCTCCATCGAGCTCGGCTTCCCCTGCCGCAGCGCCCACGCGTCGCTCAAGGCCGATATCGAGGCGGCCGTGCGCAAGGAAACCGGCGCAGACCGCGTCGAGGTCGTGCTTTCGACCAAAGTCGCACGCCACGGCATCCAGCGAAACCTCAAGCCGATTGACGGCGTCAGGAACGTCATCGCCATCGCCTCCGGTAAGGGCGGGGTCGGCAAATCGACGGTGTCTGCCAATATCGCGCTCGCGCTGTCGGCGGAGGGCGCCTCGGTGGGCGTGCTGGATGCCGACATCTATGGCCCGAGCCAGCCGCATATGCTCGGCATCGTCGGCCAGCAGCCGGTCACCGACGACGGCAAGACCATGCTGCCACTCAAGGCGCACGGCCTGCAGGTCATGTCAATCGGCGCGCTCATCGACCCCGATCAGCCGATGGTCTGGCGCGGGCCGATGGTCACGTCGGCGCTGAGCCAGCTGACGCACCAGACCCGCTGGAAAGACCTCGACTACCTGATCGTCGATATGCCGCCCGGCACGGGCGACATCCAGCTGACACTGGCGCAGCAGGTACCGGTTTCGGGCACGGTTATCGTGACGACGCCGCAGAACATCGCGACGCTGGATGCGCGCAAGGGCCTGGCCATGTTCCGCAAAGTGTCGATTCCCGTGCTCGGCGTGATCGAAAACATGGCGACGCATATCTGCTCGTCCTGCGGTCATGCAGACCCGATTTTCGGTACGGGCGGGGCCGACAAGATCGTGGCGGACTTCGACGTGCCATTGCTCGGTCGCCTGCCGCTCGACGCGCAGATTCGCGAACAGGCGGATTCGGGGAATCCGACGGTCGCTGCAGACCCGGACTCGCCGCTGGCCGCCGCCTACCGTGAAGCCGCCTGGCGTATCGGTGCCGCGCAGGCCATGCAGCGCCGCGATCACAGCTCGAAGTTCGGCAGCATCGTTGTCGAGGAGCGCAAATGAGCATCAAGTCGGATCGCTGGATCCGCCGCATGGCGGAGGGGGCCGGCATGATCGAGCCTTTCGAGCCGGGCCAGGTGCGGGACCGGGGTGAGGGCCGCATCGTCAGTTACGGCACGTCGAGCTATGGCTACGATGTACGCTGCGCCAACGAGTTCAAGATTTTCACGAACATCAATTCCGCGATCGTGGACCCGAAGAAATTCGACTCGACGAGCTTCGTCGACGTCGTCGGCGACGTCTGCGTGATTCCGCCGAACTCGTTCGCGCTGGCCCGCACCGTCGAATATTTCCGCATACCGCGCAACGTCCTGACGATCTGCCTTGGCAAATCCACCTACGCGCGCTGCGGCATCATCGTGAACGTGACGCCGCTGGAGCCCGAATGGGAAGGGCACGTCACGCTCGAGTTTTCGAATACCACGCCGCTGCCGGCCAAGATCTACGCCAACGAAGGGGTCGCGCAGATGCTGTTCCTGGAATCCGACGAGCCCTGCGAGACGTCCTACAAGGACCGCGGTGGCAAGTACCAGGGTCAGATGGGCGTCACCCTGCCCAAGGCCTGAGGTCTGGTCCTTGACGCGTGCCCCGGCATCCGTCCGGGGCACGCGGGTTCGCACGGACTAATCGAAAGTGTATCGGTAGCCGTAGTGTCTGGGGAACGGGAACGCCATGTAAGGCTCGTCCTTGAACATGCTCTGGCCGGCGAGGAATACTTCGACCCAGGTCGTGATTTCCTCTGACATGCAGTCGTCGCTCACCAGGATGTCGCCGCTGACACGCGCCGAGTAAACGATATTCCTGTCAGCGTCGACGGCGATGGAACTGAACGAGTACTGGAAAGTGTTGCCGCCGGTGCGCTTCCACACTCCCCGGTCGACACTTGCGTCGACCGCCTCGAATGCGCCGTTGAAGGTAATGTCGAACGTCGGAAACTCCAGGACGTTGATGCCTTCGCTGGCGGACTGACCCGTTGCGGTGACCACCCACCCGCTGGGCAGCAACTCGTCGAGGTTGTTGACGCCATACCAGGTTCCCTGTAGCGAACAGCCCTTGCCGTCAGCCGCCAGTGCAGTGCCCGTGAGAGCGAGGCCCACCGCCATCAATCCCGCCACGAACACGTGTCTTAGTGCATTTTTCATCTCTGCCTCCCGCAACGCCTGTCGTGAATATCGCGTTGCGGAAAAGCTGATACGCCTGATCTTCGACGCGGAAAATAGGTGCAAATCTGCATTGAAAGGGCACCGACGCGCCCTAAGGTATGACATGTAACTTACTGATGCTAAATGGATTTAGTCCAGCTAATGCCCGTGACAATCAGTCGAACGTGCGAATCATGGGCTCAGCGGCAGGTCGCCCGTCGATCCAGGTCTCGCCGTCCCGGAATGCAACGCGTCCGGCGCCGACCAGGCCCGCGGCCTCGGGGTAGATCCGGTGTTCGATGGCCTGCACCCTGTGTTGCAGCGCATCGGCCGTTTCGCCCGGAACAGTACGCAGTCTCCCCTGCAGGATGCGCGGCCCGCCGTCGAGTTCCTCGGTGACGAAATGCACGGTGCTGCCATGCCACTCGTCCCCCGCATCGAGCGCACGCTGGTGGGTATCGAGGCCGGGGTACTTGGGCAACAGGGCCGGGTGAATATTGAGAATCCGGCCGCGGTAGTGCGCGACGAACCAGGGACTCAGGATGCGCATGAATCCCGCAAGGACAATGAGTGCCGGCTCGTAGCGGTCGAGTTCGGCGGCTACGGCGCGGTCGAAGGACTCGCGGTCGGGGAACGCGGCATGTTCGATGCACGCGGTCGGGATGCCGGCCCGGCGGGCCCTCTCGAGACCGAAGGCATCCGGCCTGTTACTGAAGACGACCGCGATCTCGAGGGCCAGGGCGCCTTCGGCGACGCGGTCGATGAAGGCCTGCAGGTTGGTGCCCGAGCCGGAGATGAGGATGGCGGTCTTGACGGGTGCGTCCGTCAACGGTACGCGACCTTGCCGTCGCCCGGGACGATGCGACCGAGTCGCCACGCGGACTCACCGGCCGCTTCGAGGACCTCGATGGCGCGTGCGGCGTCCGCTTCGGCGACGACGACGACCATGCCGACCCCGCAGTTGAAGGTCCGGCGCATTTCGGCGATCTCGATACCGCCGCGGGTTGCGAGGAAGTCGAACACCGGGCCCTGTTGCCACGAGTGCGTATCGACCTCGGCATCGAGGCCGCCATGCAGGATGCGCGGCACGTTTTCGGTGATCCCGCCGCCCGTGATATGCGCGAGGCCGCGCACCGTGACCGATTCCATCAGCGCGAGGATCGGCCTGACGTAGATTCGGGTCGGGGCGAGCAGCTTCGCGGCGGCCTGTTCGCCATCGATCGTCGCATCTCCCGCACGGTCCAGGACCTTGCGGATGAGCGAGTAGCCGTTCGAGTGCGGACCGCTTGACGCAATCCCGATCAGGGCATCGCCGGCCTCGATACCGCTGCCGTCGATCATCTGGCTCTTTTCCACGGCGCCGACGCAGAAGCCGGCCAGGTCGTATTCACCGGCCGGGTACATGTCGGGCATTTCCGCGGTCTCGCCGCCGATCAGCGCGGCGCCTGCCTGGACGCAGCCTTCGGCGATGCCGGCGATGACCTCCGCGGCGACCGCGGTATCGAGCTTCCCACAGGCAAAATAATCCAGGAAAAACAGTGGCTCAGCGCCCTGTACGAGCACGTCGTTCACGCACATTGCGACCAAGTCGATGCCGATCGTGTCGTGGCGACCGAGCTGCTGCGCCAGCATCAGCTTCGTACCGACACCGTCCGTACCCGAGACGAGCACGGGTTCGCGATACTTTCCCGGCGGCAGCGCAAACAGGCCGCCGAAGCCGCCGATGCCGGCGAGGACTTCCGGCCGCCGGGTGCGGGCCACGAGTGGCTTGATGCGTTCGACGAGTTCGTCGCCGGCGTCGATATCGACGCCCGCGTCTTTGTAGGTGAGAGGTTTATTGGTCATTGGGGTGGCATACTCCGCGAGGGCGATATAATAGTGCTTGGCGTCAGACGGAAAAACCACCCTTGTTGATCATGCAAACGAAACACAACGCCGGCAGGCTCCGGCAGGCCGGTGTGGCGATGCTGCTTTGGCTTGGCATCGTGCTGCCCTCGCTCGCGATCGAAGTGCCGACGCTGTACACGGCGGAAGTGCCGCTGGACCGCGAGGCCGAGAATCCGCGCGGCGACGCTTACGAAGCGGCCCTGGTCGAGGTGCTGAACCGCGTGACTGACGCCTCGCTGACGGCGAACCCGGAGGCGATCGCGGAGCTGTTTCCGAACCCGGCGGCGTACGTGACCCAGTTTCGCCCGGGCAGCGCGGATTCCCTGTGGGTGTCCTTCGACGGCAAAGCGATCGAGCGCACACTGCGCGGCGCCGGCCAGACGGTCTGGGGCGCGGATCGACCGTTGACGCTCGTCTGGATCGCGGTGGACTGGGGCCAGGGCGAGCGCGAGATTCTCGGATCGGACGACGCGGCTCGCACCGAGCAGGGATTCCGCTCGATCGACCGGCATCGCCTGCTGCGCGAGCGCATGCTCGCAGCGGCCGCTCGCCGCGGACTGCCCATCGTCTTTCCCCTGCTCGATACCACGGACCTGCAGAGCGTGACGTTCAGCGATATCTGGGGCGGGTTCGACGATCGTGTTCTGGATGCGTCGCGACGGTACGAGGTCAATTCCGTGCTGGTCGGTCGCATTCGGCCCGGTTCCGGGCAAGCGGATCGCTGGAGCTATTTCTTCGGCGGCGAGCAACGGGCATTCGGCGGGACCCCGGAGGCGGTGGTCGCCCAGGTCGCGGGCCTGCTGGCTGCGGAATTCGCGGTCGGCGGCGATGCGCCGGTCGAGGTCGTCGAGTTGAACGTTGCCGGGGTGGCGTCCGTGGACGCGTACGGCAATCTGCAGCGTCTCCTCGGCAATGTCGCGGTCATCGAGCGATTTGCCATTACCGAAGTGTCGGGCGACACGGTCAGTTACCGGGTCGAGGTTCGCGGCGGTCGCGACCGGCTGAGCCGCGCTCTGCGATTCAATGGCCTGGTCGAGCAGGAGGGACCGGGCGATTTTTCGCCGGGTGCGGCGCTCGAGTTTTTCTACGGGCTTTGATTCGGCACGATGTCTCTGAAGTGGCTGCCCAATGCGATTTCGGCACTGCGCATCGCGCTCGTGGCGCCGATACTGATCCTGATCTTCGACGAATCGTTTGGCGCCGCGCTGGCGCTGTTTGTCATCGCGGCATTCTCCGACGGGCTGGACGGTTACCTCGCGAGGCGCAATGGCTGGTTCACCCGGCTGGGCGCATTGCTCGATCCCGTGGCGGACAAGCTCCTCGTTGCCGGGCTGTTCGTCACGCTGGCCGTCACGGGCAACATCCCGGTGTGGCTGGCCGTCGTCGTGCTCGTGCGTGATCTCGTGATCGTTGCCGGGGCACTCGCGTACAATTTCATCGTCAAGCCGGTGGAAGGCGAGCCGACGAGGATCAGCAAGCTCAACACGTCGCTGCAACTCCTGTTCCTGCTGTTCGTCATCAGTCGTGCCGGTTACGGATGGCCGCAGGAAATCACGATCACGGTACTCGGCGCGGCCGTGCTCGTGACGGTCGTCGTCAGTGGCGTCGATTACGTGCTGAGCTGGTCGAGGCGCGCGCGGGCAGGAGAGTGACATGGAAACGGGGTTGAGATTGAACTGGATCATCGTCGTCGCGCTGATCGGCTGGGTGTTCTACCTGCTGGCGCCGGTGCTGACGCCGTTCGTCGCCGCCGGATTGCTGGCCTATATCAGCGACCCGCTGGCCGACCGGCTGCAGAAGCTGAAAATGCCGCGGACCGTCGCGGTGGTCGCCGTCTTCGTCATCATATTCCTTGTTGTCGGGCTGCTCGTGCTGCTGGTCGGGCCCCTGATTCGCAGCCAGGTCGGCGCGTTGTTCGCGGCGTTGCCGGACATCGTGGAGCAGGTGGAGCAGGTGTGGCTGCCCAACGTACTCGGCTGGCTCGCCATCGACGGCGGCGAAGATGTCGGCATCGCCGCGTTCCTGACCCGCTATGCCGATATGTTCGGCAGCTGGAGCGGCAAGATCCTGATGGGAGTCGGCAAATCGGGCGGCGTCCTGGCGGCGGCCGTGCTCAGTCTTTTCCTGATTCCGATCCTGACGTTTTACATGCTGCGCGACTGGGACTCGATCGTGCTCAGTCTCGGCGCGCTGGTGCCCTCGAGTCAGCGCGAAACCGTATTCCAGCTGGCACGCGAGACCGACGACATCCTCAGCGCGTTCCTGCGCGGGCAGTTGCTCGTCATGTTCTCGCTTGCCGTCATTTATTCGGTTGGCCTCGCCATTGCAGGCGTCAAGTTTGCGGTCGCCATCGGTGTCGTATCCGGCCTCGTCAGCTTCGTGCCTTATCTCGGATTCGTGTTCGGGATTGCGCTTGCCGGTCTCACGGTCGCGCTCGAACCGAATCCCCTCTGGCATCTCGTCGGTGTCCTCGCGACATTTTCGATCGCGCAGATGATCGAGGGATCGATCCTGACGCCGAAGCTGGTCGGCGACCGCATCGGCCTGCACCCGGTGGTGGTCATTTTTGCCGTGGCCGCCGGCGGCCAGCTGTTCGGATTCTTCGGCATCCTGCTGGCGCTGCCTGCGGCAGCGGTCTTGTCCGTGCTCGTCCGGTTTGCCTACAACCGGTATCTCCGGGAGCACCCCGAGGCAAACCTCGAGGCACACCCTGAGACGCAGCCCGAAACGCAGCTTGAGAAGAACCAGGAATGAGCCAGCTGGTACTCCCACTCAGGCTCGCGGACCACGCCGTGTTCGCGAGTTTCCTCCCTGAGGGCAACGAGACGCTCGTCGCGACGCTGGAGCGCCTGGCAGCGGGCGGCGAAGGTGGTCATGGTTGCTGGTTATGGGGCGTGCCTGCGACCGGAAAGACGCACCTGTTGCAGGCAGTGTGCGAACGCGCCGGGGATCGGGCGGTCTACCTGCCACTCGAAGTGGTCGGCGATGCGGGTCCGGAAATCCTCGAGGGCATGGAGACGCGCGATCTCGTCTGCATCGACGATGTCGACCGGGTGGCCGGCGACGCCGCGTGGGAACTCGCGCTGTTTTCGCTCTGCAATCGACTGGCCGAAACCGGCGCGCAATTGCTGGTGTCGGCGGCGGCGGCGCCGCGAGAAACGCCGGTCCGGCTACCCGACCTCGCGAGCCGGCTGTCGCGGCTCGCTGTCTTCCAGGTCAGGGAGCTCGATGACGCGCAGCGCGCCATGGCCCTGAAACTGCGGGCGAGCCATCGTGGTTTGGAGTTGCCCGACGAGACGGTCAGCTTCATGCTCAGGCGAAGCCGACGCGATATGGCGAGCCTCTACCAGCTGCTCGATAAACTGGACCTCGAGGCGCTGCGTGCGCAACGCCGGCTCACGATCCCGTTCGTGCGGGATGTCCTGGCCTCCGAGTCCGGGCCTTAAGCGACGAGCTTCTGCGCGATGCCCGCGACGCGCTTGCCGAGCGCGCGCGCCAGTACTTTTTCCTCGTCGGAGAGTTCATCCGGGTCTCGATTCCAGGTCACGTGGGTCGCCCCGTAGGGTGTGCCGCCGGACCGGGTCGTGGACAGCGCCTGTTCGCTATAGGGAATGCCCGCGATGATCATGCCGTGGTGAAGCAGCGGAATGGCCATCGACAGCAGGGTCGTTTCCTGACCGCCATGCAGTGAGCCGGTCGAGGCAAACAGGCCCGCCGGCTTGCCGATCGCCGTGCCGCGCAGCCACTCGGCAAGGGTGGAGTCCAGGAAGTACTTGAGCGGGGCGGCCATGTTGCCGAAGTTGCTCGGGCTGCCCATGACGAGTCCGGCGCATTCCTCGAGATCAGCCGGCGTGGCGTAGGGCGGGCCGGAATTCGGCACGTCGGCTTCCAGGGCTTCCGAGACCGCCGACACAGCCGGCACCGTACGCAGACGCGCGGACATGCCCGGGACCGCGTCGATGCCCTTGCAGACTTCGCGCGCGAGGGCCTCCGTTGCGCCGCGTTGTGAGTAGTAAAGAACGAGTATTTCTGACATCAGGGCAACAGTGCCTCCACATTTTCAGGCGGCCGGCCTATGACGGCCTTGCCGGTGGCGGTATCGACCACAATCGGCCGCTCCAGGACGATGGGGTGGTCGGCCAGCCACGCAGCCAGCGCCCGGTCGTCAGCCAGTGCCGGCAGATCGTCGGCTTCCTTGAATTCGCGCTCGCCGCGCCGCGTGAGGTCGGCGACCGGCATGCCGAGCCGGCCCGCGAGGACCAGGATCTCGTCCGCCGTCGGCGGATCCTCGAGGTAACAGACGACGGTCGGCTCCACGCCTGATTTTTCAATGATTTCCAGTGTTTTCCGTGACTTGGAGCAGCGTGGATTGTGATAGATCGTTACAGGCATCGGTGTCCGGGCAGGTGTCGGTTCGAGGCGAAAAAGGCGCACTCTAGCAGGCCGGCCGGCATCCGTCAGCGTGCTTCTTATGACTTGACGGCGAGAGCCTTCAATTGGTAGCTTGATCGGCCCCCGGTGACGCGTACTACAAGAACAAGAACGTGCCTCTCTCCAACCTGCCAATTCTCATCAAAGCGCTCCTGATCACAGCGGTGCTGTCGGTTACGGCGTGCGAAACCGCGCCGCCCGTGCAGGAAATGAGCGACGCCCGGCAGGCGATTGCGGTCGCCCGCGAGGCCGGCGCTGCGGAACACGCGGCTTTCCATCTCAGGGCGGCCGAGGATTACCTGCAGTCGGCGGAGCAAAAGCTCAACCAGCGCGAGTACCTGCAGGCACGGCGTGATGCCAAGCAGGCCAAGATGAAGGCGCTCGATGCGCTCAAGGCCAGCGAGGCCAGTCGCTCAACTCGGGAAGACTCAGAGTAACGGCCATGACGGTCGAGACGCGCTTGTTCACGGTGCAGGGCCGTGTTCAGGGCGTGTGGTTCCGTGACAGTACGCGGCGCGAGGCCGAGCGGCTCGGCATCACCGGGCACGCCAAGAATCTCATGGACGGCAGCGTCGAGGTTCTGGCCAGCGGGCCTTCGTCAGCCCTGGACGAACTGGCGACGTGGCTGAGGCAGGGGCCGCCGCTCGCAGCGGTGAAGGCGGTAGACGTCGTGACAGTGGCTCACCAGGACATCCGGGGGTTCAGGATCGGTTAGCGGCAGCCCGCCGGTTCAGGCCTTGAACCACTTGTAGCTCAGCTTGTCGATGACCTTGTTCGGGTACTTGCGGTGGCCCAGGCTGCCGTTGTAACGACCGAGCGCGCGCCTGAGGTCGCCTTTCTCCTTGTCGTAGTAATGCTTCAGGATCGTGCAGCCGTAGCGCAGGTTGGTCTCGATGTGCAGCAGGTTGTCGTCGACGCGGCCGATTTCTTCTTTCCAGAACGGCATGACCTGCATCAGCCCCAGTGCGCCCGCTACGGAAACCGCGTAACGGTCGAAATTGCTCTCGACTTCGATGACCGCAAGAATCAGTTCGGGCGGCAGCTCGGCACGGTTCGCCTCGAGGTGGACCAGCTTCAGAATCCGGATGCGCTCTTCAGGATCCTCGACCTGCCGTGCCAGGCGACGGGACATGTCGGTCAGCCAGACTTCGGCGTCGAAACGGTCGGTGAAACTCGGCGCATCGTTCGCGGCCTTGCGCAGCGCCTCGCGGAGTTCGGGGTCCGGGGCAGGATCGGCTGCACTCGCGAGTCCGGCGGCCGCGATCAGCATGACGGCGAAAATGTGGTGAAGGCACCTCATGACAGCAGTATAGCCGAACTCCGATAGTTGTTAGGAATCACTAGCTTATAGATGATTCCTTCAGCAATTTGAGAGCTTCCTCACGTTTCAGGTTGCGCGATTCCTCGTCGCGGCGATGGCGGTATTCCAGCTCGCCGGCTTCGAGCCCGCGGTCGCTGATCACGAGCCGGTGCGGTATGCCAATCAGCTCCGCATCCGCGAACTTCACGCCGGGGCGCGCGTCCCGGTCGTCGAGCAGCACCTCGAATCCCTCGTCGCGCAAGGTCGCGTACAGCGCCTCGGCGGCGTCGCGGACTGCCTCGGAGCGGTGCATGTTGATCGGCACCAGGACCACGTCGAACGGCGCCAGCGGTGCCGGCCAGATGATGCCCTTGTCGTCGTGGTTCTGCTCGATGGCCGCGCCGACGATGCGCGTGATGCCGATGCCGTAGCAGCCCATCTCCATGATCGTGTTCTTGCCGTCCGGCGATTGCACGCTGGCGGCCATGGCCTGGCTGTACTTGTTGCCGAGCTGGAAGATATGACCGACCTCGATACCGCGCGCGATGCTGAGCGTGCCCTTGCCGCCGGGCGTCGGGTCACCGGGCACGACGTTTCGCAGGTCCACCGTGTCGGGGCTCGCGATGTCGCGCCCGAAATTGGTCCCGGTGTAATGCATGTCGGGCTCATTGGCCCCGCACACGAAATCGCTCATCAGCACGATTGCATGGTCGTAAAAGATCGGGATGTCGAGGCCGATGGGGCCCGCAAAGCCGGGGCCGCAGCCGGTCGCCGCGCGGATCGCATCGGGGCTCGCCATGGTCAGCGGCGTCGCCACACCCGGCAACTTCTGCGCCTTGACGGCGTTCAGTTCGTGGTCGCCGCGCAGCGCCAGGGCCACGGGGCCGTCGGTACCCTCGACGATCAGGGTCTTGAGCGTCTGTTCAGGCTTGACGCCGAGCATTGCGCACAGCGCCTCGATCGTGCGGGCGCCCGGTGTCGCGACCTTGGCGAGTTCGGCGCCGGGCGCGGGGCGCTCGCCCGCAGGCCGCAGTATCGCCGCCGTCTCGATGTTCGAAGCGTAGTTGTCCTCATCGCAATAGGCGATCGCATCCTCACCGGAGTCGGCCAGCACATGGAATTCCTGCGACCGGCTGCCACCGATTTCACCGCTGTCCGCGTCGACGACCCGGAACCTGAGGCCGAGCCTCGTGAATATCGCCGAATAGGCGTCGTGCATCTTCTGGTAGGAGACTTCGAGCCCGGCCTGGTCGATGTCGAACGAGTAGGCGTCCTTCATGATGAACTCGCGCGAGCGCATCACGCCGAAACGCGGGCGGATTTCGTCCCGGAACTTGGTCTGTATCTGGTAGAAGTTCACAGGCAGCTGCTTGTAGCTGCGGAGTTCGCGGCGTGCGACGTCCGTGATGACCTCTTCGTGGGTCGGACCGAAGCAGTACTCGCGCTCGTGGCGGTCGTGCATGCGCAGCAGCAAGGGTCCGTACTGTTCCCAGCGGCCCGTTTCCTGCCAGAGTTCGGCGGGCTGCACGGCAGGCATCAGGAGTTCGAGCGCGCCGGCACGATTCATTTCCTCGCGCACGATGGCCTCGACCTTGCGCAGCACCCTGAGGCCAAGCGGCATCCAGGTGAACAGTCCGGACGCCAGGCGGCGGATCAGGCCTGCCCGGAGCATGAGTTGGTGGCTGACGATCTCCGCTTCAGCGGGTACTTCCTTGAGCGTCGTCAGGCCGAATTCCGAAAATCGCATTGTTGCCTCGAACCTTGCATTGCAGTGGCGCGCATTCTACCGATTTCTGTCGCCGCATGTGATGCAAACGTCCTGTGCGTATTGACTCCTGGGGCCGGACGCGGGAAGGTCCGGCCTGATCCGCGAGAGGTGCAGAGGCGTGAAAGTCAGCCGTAGTCCGTTCGTGGCCGGAGAGGGCCTGCCGTTGATGCTGGCGCTGGCGGCAGCGGTTGCAATCATCCTGCGCTACTACGATCCCTGGTACGCAATAATTCCGGCCATCCTGTTTGCCCTCCTGTATTTCGTGTTCCGGGATCCGGTACGCGACGTTCCGCCGGTCGCGCTCGGCATCGTCAGCCCGGTGGATGGCGTCGTCGAGAGCGTCGGGGAAACCGACCGATGCGTCGTGCAAGGCAACGCCTATCACATCCGGATTCGTGTCGACGCGCTCGGCGCATACACGGCGCGCAGCCCCGTCGAGGGACGCGTGATGGATCTGCACTCGAGGCCTGAAGGGGTCGGACCCGAATGTCCGGCAAATGCACTCTGGGTCAGGACGGACGAAGGAGACGATGTCGTCCTGCAATTCGAAGGCTACCGGTTCGGGCTCGCGCCGCGTTCTTTCGTCCGCTTCGGCGAGCGGGTCGGACTGGGCGAGCGCTGCGCCTACCTGCGGCTGGCGCGTTACGCGGATCTCTACATGCCGAAAGCCGGCCGGGTGCAGGTGACTCCCGGCCAGCGCGTGCTGGCGGGGTCCGACCTGATCGGGCTCGTGCCGCACCCCTGATTCGGACTCGTTTGGCCCGGTGCGCCGTGGCAAACTAGCGTTTCCCGAATTTTCCCGGTCCGGATCGATGATGCACGCCGAACAACAGCGACGAGCCTACCTGCAGGCCATGGGCGTCGATGTCTGGTTGCGGCGTGACGAGCCGGCCGCGCCCCAGGGTACGGCGCAGACCGCCGCGAACGAAAACCCGGACTGGCCCGAACTGCGCGAACGCGTCGCGACCTGTACCCGTTGCGCGTTGTCACAGAGCCGCAGCAACACGGTCTTCGGTGTCGGCAACACGGACGCAGACTGGCTCATCATCGGCGAGGCGCCCGGCGCGGAGGAGGATCGCCGTGGCGAGCCATTCGTCGGCAGGGCCGGGCAGTTGCTCGACCAGATGCTGCTCGCGATCGGGCAGAACCGCGACCGCGTATTCATCGCCAACATTCTCAAGTGCCGGCCACCGGACAACCGTGACCCGAAACCGGAGGAGGCCGCCGCGTGCCGGGAGTACCTGGACCGCCAGATTGCGCTCGTCCGGCCCCGGATCATCCTGGCCGTCGGCCGGATCGCGGCACAGAACCTGCTCGGCAGCGATGCCCCGGTGGGGCGGCTGCGCGGGCGGGCCCACTCGCTCGACGGCATACCACTGGTCGTGACCTACCACCCGGCGTACCTGCTGCGCAGCCCGTCGCAGAAAGGCAAGGCCTGGAGCGACCTGTGCCTCGCGAAACGGCTTGCTGCAGAGGCCGGCAAATGATTCTGCCGATGGAGGGGCCGCCGCCTACGGTGCGTGAGATGGGGCATGACGACCTCGCGATGGTGTCGGACATCGAGCGGCGCAGCTACGAATTCCCCTGGAGTCACGGGGTCTTTCGTGATTGCCTGCTCGCCGGCTACCAGAATATCGTCCTGGTCCGGGACCGGCGCGTGGTTGGCTACGGGGTGCTCTCGGTGGCGGCCGGCGAGGCGCACATCCTGAACATTTGCGTGGATCCGCAGTTCCGGGCGCTCGGTTACGGATCGCGGCTGCTCGACGAAATGCTGTTCCGGGCGCGCGCTGCGTCGGTTCGCGAGATTTTTCTCGAGGTGCGACCGTCGAACGTTACCGCGGTCCGGCTGTACCAGAAGAAAGGATTTCACAAGGTTGCCGACCGTCCGGCCTACTACCAGGCCCGTGGCGGCAGGGAAGACGCAGCGGTATACGCCCGCAAGCTTGTCGTCGATCGCTGAGCGCGGTTCCCCGTGACGGTGCTTTCCGCTAGACTGCGCCGCTTTTCCTCCCCCCGACGATGACCATGTCAGATATCCGCAAACAGGTCGGCAAGCGGCGCACGTTCGCGATCATTTCGCATCCGGACGCCGGCAAGACCACGCTAACCGAAAAGCTGCTGCTTTACGGTGGTGCGATTCAGCTCGCGGGCACCGTGAAGGGCCGCAAGGCGAGCCGCCATGCGACGTCCGACTGGATGGCGCTGGAGCAGCAGCGCGGCATTTCGATCACGTCGTCGGTCATGCAGTTCCCGTACAAGGGCTACGTCGTCAACCTGCTCGATACGCCGGGACATGAAGATTTCTCGGAAGACACCTACCGGACGCTGACCGCGGTCGACTCCGCGCTCATGGTGATCGACTGCGCGAAGGGCGTCGAGGAACGGACCATCAAGCTGATGGATGTGTGCCGGCTGCGGGACACGCCAATCATGACTTTCATCAACAAACTCGATCGCGACGGCCGCGAACCGATCGAGTTGCTCGACGAAATCGAGTCGGTGCTGAAAATCGAATGTGCGCCCGTGACATGGCCAATCGGCATGGGGCGCACGCTGAAGGGCGTTTACCACCTCTTGCAGGACCGCATCTACCTGTACGAGAAGGTGGGACGAGAGAAGGCCGCCGGTATCCGTTCGATTGACGGACTCGCCTCCGCGGAGGCGAGCCAGGCGCTCGGCGACGCGGCAGACGATTTTCGTGAAGAGGTCGAACTGGTCAAGGGTGCCTGCCCGCCGCTGTCACTCGACGACTATCGCGCCGCGCAACAGACGCCGGTGTTCTTCGGCTCGGCGATCTCGAATTTCGGCGTGCGCGAGCTGCTCGACGAATTCGTCGAACATGCGCCGGCGCCGCTGCCGCGCGAGACCGAGCAACGCATCGTCGATCCTGCCGAGGAGCAGCTGACCGGTTTCATCTTCAAGATCCAGGCGAACATGGATCCCGGGCATCGCGACCGGATCGCGTTCATGCGCATCTGCTCGGGGGAGTACCAGAAAGGCGTGCGCACCCTGCATGTGCGCTCCGGCAAGGAAATGAAGATCCCGGATGCGATCACGTTCATGGCGGCCGACCGGCAGCATGCCGAGACTGCCTATGCCGGCGATATCATCGGCATCCACAACCACGGCACCATCAACATCGGGGACAGCTTTACGCAGGGGGAGATGCTGCGGTTCACCGGCATCCCGAATTTCGCGCCCGAAATTTTCCGACGCGCGGTGCTGAAGGACCCGTTGCGTCTCAAGGCGCTGCAGAAGGGGCTCGCGCAGCTTTGCGAGGAGGGCGCGACCCAGCTGTTCAAGCCGCTGCGCAACAACGAGCTGATCCTGGGCGCGGTCGGTCCGCTGCAGTTCGAGGTCGTGGCGCATCGCCTGCGTGACGAATACAAGGTGGAATGCCAGTTCGAAAACGTCAGCGTCGCAACCGCGCGCTGGGTCGAGTGCGACGACGACCGGATGCTCGCGGAATTCGAGAAGAAGGCCCACGACAACCTGGCGCTGGATCATGGGGACAGTCTGGTCTACATTGCTCCGACCAGAGTCAATCTGAACCTGACCGAAGAGCGCTGGCCCGACGTAACGTTTCGCAAGACCAGGGAACACTAGGCGCCGCAAACCGGTAGCGAGGCGTGTGCTTGAAGCGATATGCCGCATTCAACAAAAGGACTTTTGCCTGGGCGCTGTACGACTGGGCGACCTCGGCGTTTGCGCTGAGCGTACTCGCGGTCCTGTTTCCGCTGGTGCTCGGCAATTACTGGAGTGCGGGCGACTCGGGTGCGGATGTCACGGCGCGGCTCGGCTGGATCACGTCCGCCGCGAGCGTCATCGTCTGCATCACGGCGCCGCTGTTCGGCACGATTGCCGACGCAGGCGGGTATCGCAAGCGCTTCCTGTTCGTGCTTGCCCTGATCGGCGCCGTCATGACCGCGGCGCTCGGTCTCGTCGAAAAGGGTAACTGGCCGCTGGCGCTGGCCGTCTACATGGTGGCCTCGATCGGATTCTACAGTTCGACCGTCTTTTACGACTCGCTTTTGATCGACGTCACCGAGAAGCGCTATTACAGTTTCGTCTCGGCGCTCGGGTTTTCGCTCGGATATCTCGGCGGCGCCGTACTCCTCGCATTGCACCTGTGGATGATCAAGTCACCGGCCACGTTCGGTCTCGCCGATTCCTCCGAAGCCTTCAGCTACGCATTTTTCTCGGTGGGTGCCTGGTGGCTGCTGTTTCTCGTGCCGCTGCTCTATTTCGTCCCTGAAAAACACAGTGTGACCGAAGTGCAGAGCGGCGCGGTCAGCGCGGCTTACGCCGAGTTGCGCGCGACACTCAGACAGATCGGTCGCTATCGTAACGTCGCGATCTTCCTCTGCGCTTACTGGCTCTACGTCGGCGGGGTGTTCACGGTCATCTCGATGGCCGTGAACTACGGGCAGCGACTCGGCTTCGCGGACGAGGATCTCGTGCTCGCGATACTGATCACCAATTTCGTCGGATTCCCCGCCACGCTCCTGTATGGAATCGCTGCGCATCACCTCGGGCCGCGCAAAGGCATCTACTTCGCCCTGGTCGTCTATATCGGCGCGTCCTGCTGGGCGCTGTTCATGACCGACGTGCACCAGTTTTACGTGCTGGCGATCATCATCGGCATGGTGCAGGGCGGTGTGCAGGGCCTGAGCCGTTCCCTGTATGCGTCACTGATACCGCCGAACCAGCCCGGCGAGTTTTTCGGCTTCTACAACATGACGACCAAGTTGTCGCATGTCCTCGGGCCGGCAATGGTCGCGATTGCCGCGATCCTGTCGGACGATCCGAGGTGGGTGCTGCTCACGCTGATTCCCTTGTTCCTGTCCGGCGGGTTTCTCCTGACGCTGGTGCGCGAAAAAAGCGCGAAGCCTACGCGGCATCCCTGAGCGCCGCGCGCAGTCGTTCGATGGCCCTCGTTTGGTCGGGGCCATAGCGCGCCTGCAGGTAGGCATCGGTCACGTTGTCGACCAGGGCGGGTGCGAGCGTTTGCGAGTCGCGCACGCGTGCCGCGAATGCCAGGGCGGTCTCGCCGGTGCGCGGCGCGATGCCGGTTCGCCTGACGAACCGGTTGTAGAGTATCGAGGCGGGGTCGCGCGGCGGTGGTCGATAACGCAGCATCAGGAATGCGCTGACCAGCATGATGAGCGCGATGACGATACCGACGAGCGTGAGCAGCATCTTGCGCCAGTCGGGGAAGTCCATTCCGAGCCACTGCATGAAGCGATTCTGGTTCTCGGGTCCGTAGCCGAGGATCCATTCGTTCCAGCGCGCGTTGATGGCGTCCCAGGTCAGTGTCATCTGATACAGCCACTGCGACCCTGGCACGAAACCCCAGTCGGCGCCAACGCCGTCGAGCGCCGCTTCCCGCGTGCCGAGTTCGATGCGTTCGGGTGCCACGGCAGCCGTCGGGTCGAGGCGGTACCAGCCGAGTCCGTCGAGCCAGACTTCGGTCCAGGCGTGCGCATCCGATTGGCGCACGATCAGGTGCCCGCCCAGCGGATTGATTTCGCCGCCCTGGTAGCCGAGGACGATGCGGGTCGGAATGCCGGCGCTGCGCAGAATCACCGAGAACGCCGACGCATAATGCTCACAGAAGCCGCGCCGCGTATCGAACAGGAAGCGGTCAACCGGGTCGCTGCCGAGCGGCGGCGGTTCGAGCGTGTAGAAGAACGGCTCCTCGTTGAACATCCTCAGCACCTGCTCGACGAATTCGCGGTCGGAGCCGGCCGCGGCGCGCATCTCCGCGGCCAATCGTGCAGTCCGCGGGTTGCTGCCCTCGGGCAGGTCCGAATACCAGTCCCGGTAGAGGCGCGGTAACGCGGTGGCCACACGGTACTCGGTATGGGACACGGCATCGTAGACCGTCCGCTGGTCGATCGGCGTGACGCGGGCGAGTTGCTGTTGCGGCCCCATGAAGGTCTGCGGCAACGACCAGCTCACCGGCATGTCCAGCGCGAACAGCCATTGCTGACGCGTCGGCTCGAGGGTGATCCGGTAGCTTACCGGGTCGCCGGACACGCTGATCTGCGCGCGCGCCTCGGCACTGATGCTCGGCTCACGCCCCGTCCAGGTGCGGCCATTGAAACGCGTCAGCACGAGCCCGCGCCAGTAACGGTCGCGCATGGCCGGTACGTCGCCGTCGAACACGACCCGGAACGCGACCTCGTCGGACATCGACAGTGAGCTGATATCGCCGGGGCTCATCGAGTCGGACAGGCCCGATGACGCGCGACTCGTGTCGATCGGCACGGCCCAGAAGGGCGTCGAGATTCGCGGAAAGAAGATCCACATCGCAATGGCCAGCGGTGCGGCGTAAGCCATCAGCCGCCCGGCCGTGGCGACACTGCGGCGCGCCCCTTTCGCGTGATGAGACTCGAGCCGGAGCCACGCCGTGAAGACGACGAGTACGCTGATCGCCATGTAGGGCAGGGACCAGAGGTACTGTTCCCGAAGCAGCATCGACATGATGAGGAAAATCGAAAGAAACAGCAGCACGTACTGGTCGCGTCGTTTGCGGGTCTCCAGCAGCTTGAGCGCGGCCATGATGGCGAGCAGCGCCGAACCCGGGCCGACACCGCTGATCGACGAATAGGTGGCCAGCACGCCGAGGAAGCAGGTCAGTGCGAGCATGGCCCTGACCCAGGTCGCCGGCAGCATGCGCCGGCGCTTTTCAATCACGTAGCGCCATGCCGCGCAGGCGACGATGGCGCCCGTGATCCACGCCGGCACGAATGGCACGTGCGGCGCGAAGGCGAAAGCGAGCGCCGCCAGTGTCCACGGGAGGCTGGTCAGCAGGGAGCCGTCGGTACCGCGCGCCTTGGCCATCAGCTGTCGTCCGCGCCGAACAGGGCCAGCGCCTCCAGGCATCGGCGGCGATGCGCCGCGCCGTGCGACGGCGGAAACTCGGTGCCGGGGAGGCGCAGTCCGTAGTCCATGAGCGTGCGATCGGCGTCGACGACCCAGCGCGTCAGGACCTGCAAACGCGCCTCGACGTCCGCCTGCGGCAAATCGTCGAAGTCGAACCACTGGCTGCTGGTGTCGGCGCCCGCGAACTGCTTCGACAGCAGCTGCCCGCTGCGCGCGTATGCTTTCCAGGCGACATGGCGGGGCGAGTCGCCTTCGTGGTAACGCCTGAGGCCCGCGAAATCCTCCTCGCCACGCGCGTCGTGCTGTCGATGTCCCTGCGCGGTCATTGTCGGCGGCGGTTCCGGGACTTCCCTGGCCGGTGCGGGATAGACCAGTCCCTCGAGATCCATGTGCAGCCATGCCCACGCGCGGAACAACTCGAAAGGGAACAGGGTGCGGGTACCGAAGCGATCGAGTCGCAGCCGGCCGCGTACTTCGGTCGGCACCGGCAGTACGAAGACCTTGCTCTCGCCCGGTTGCAGATCCTCGGCTTCGGTCTTCGAATACGCGCAGTAAAGCCGGATGCCGTAGCGTGCGCTGCGCGAGCGGTTGGTGACCGCGACGCGAAACCGCATGGCCTGGCCCGCAAACACCCCTTCGGTGCCCGCGAAGGTAATCTCCAGTCCGACGAGATTGCGCTGGCACTGGTGCATTGCGACGAAACCGATGCCGATCAGCAGGAACGTCAGCACGAACGACAGGTTGTTGTTGTAGTTCATCGAACCGAGCAGCATGGCGAACGTCATGAGCCCGTAGACGACGCCGACGCCGGTCGGAAGGATATACACCCGACCCGGCTGCAGGGTCGTCGTTACTGGATCGCGACCCTGGCGCTTCCGCGCCCAGCGCGAGATGCGGCGCCCGGCGCCCGAGCGCAGCGCGGCAACGATGCCCCGGGGATCAGGGAATGGCCACGGAATCGAGGACATGCTGGCAAAGTTCGGCGGGGTTTCTGAAGCGTGTATTGCCCGCGGGCTTCAGCCGATGGCCCGCAATCGCCGCGAAAACGGCCTGCACGTCGTCCGGGTAGACGCCCGAGTGATTTGCGACGAAAGCATGCGCGCGCGCCGCGGCGACGAGCGCCTGCGCGCCGCGCGGTGACAGGCCGATTTCGATGTCCGCGGACTCGCGCGTATGGCTCACGAGCGACTGGATGTAGGCGATGAGCGCATCGCTGACATGGATGTTTCGTACCGCCGTCTGCAGCGCGAGCATCGTCGCGGCATCGGTGACCGGCTCGATGTCCTTGAGCATCTCGCGACGATCGGCGCCCGCGATGAGTTCCCGTTCCGCCGCCGCGTCGGGGTAGCCGAGCTGTACGCGCATCAGGAACCGATCGAGTTGTGATTCCGGCAACGGGAAGGTGCCGATCTGGTCTCCGGGGTTCTGCGTCGCGATGACGAAGAACGGATCCGGCAGCGCGAGCGTGTTGCCATCGACCGAAACCTGGTGTTCTTCCATGGCTTCGAGCAGGGCGCTCTGCGCCTTGGGCGTAGCGCGATTCACCTCGTCGGCAAGGATGAGCTGTGCGAATACCGGGCCGGGCTGGAATTCGAAGGCGCCGGTTTCCTGCCGAAACACCGATACGCCGATGATGTCTGCGGGCAGCAGGTCACTCGTGAACTGAATGCGCCGAAACGACAATCCGAGCACGCGTGCCAGCGCCTGCGCCAGCATGGTCTTGCCGAGTCCCGGCAGGTCTTCGATGAGCAGGTGGCCGCGCGCAAGCAGGCACGCGAGTGACAGCGCTATCTGCCCGTCCTTGCCGAGGATGATGCGGCCGAGGGCCTGGCGCGCGCGATCGAGCACGACATGTTGTGCTTTTCTTCCATCGGACAGTGATTCCACGGTATTGCCGCGCTGCATGCCTCTTTCCTCGGTTGCCGGTGAGCCGGTTTCAACTGTCGTAATCGTCACTGATGACGCCGCGATTTGCACGAACCGCGGGCCAGAGTGTGATGCAGTGCTCAGAAAATGAGCAGCCTCAGGCCAGCTGATCGAGCTTGTCGAGTTGCTCGGCCAACTGTGCGATGGTTCTTTCGAAGTCTCGCACCCGCGTTTGTTCCTGTTCGACCACGGCCGCCGGCGCATTGTTCACGAATTTGTCGTTCGCGAGCTTGCCGTTGGCCCTGGCAAGCTCGCCGCGCACTTTGTCGATCTGCTTGCCGAGTCGCGCTTTCTCCGCGTCAACGTCGATCAGTCCCTTCATCGGTACCAGCAGTCGCAGATCGCCGAGCAACGCCGTCGCGGCTGCAGGCGGTTGTTCGTCATCGCCCAGCAGCGACACCGACTCGACCCGCCCGACCCGGGTGAGCAGCAGTGCATGCCGTTCGGCCCGACGCTGGTCGAGCTCGCTGGCATGCTGCAGCACGACCGGCAACGCCTTGCCCGGCGGGATGTCCATTTCGCCGCGTATCTGTCGCAGCCCGAGGATGAACTGTTTCACCCATTCGATATCGTCGACCGCTTCCGTGTCTACCGTGTTGCCCGATGCTTCGGGGCAGGGCTGCAGCATGATGGTCTCGCCGTGCACGCCGGCGCGATCGGCGACCTGCTGCCAGATTTCCTCGGTGATGAACGGCATGAACGGATGCAGGAGCCGCAACAGCGTTTCCAGCACTTCAACCAGCGTTCGTCGCGTGCCCCGTTGCAGCGCTGCGCCCGCTTCCTCGGATTGCAGGACCGGTTTCGACAGCTCCAGGTACCAGTCGCAGAATTCGTGCCAGGTAAATTCGTAGATCGTCTGCGTCGCGAGATCGAGGCGATAATTGGCGAAATGCGCATGCACGGCGTTGACCGCCGCATCGAGGCGGGCCTTGATCCAGAGGTCCGCTGCCGTAAATTCGCTCGGCCCGCCATCGAGTCCCTCGGTGTTCATGAGCACGTAGCGGGCGGCGTTCCACAACTTGTTGCAGAAGTTCTTGTAGCCCTCGATGCGACCGAGATCGAAGCGGATGTCGCGGCCGGTCGTCGCTAGCGCGGCGAACGTGAAGCGCAGCGCGTCGGCACCGAACTGATCGATGCCGTCCGGGAACTGGCGGCGCGTGTCTTCCTCGATCCTGGGGGCCAGGTGGTCCTGCATCATGCCGCTGGTGCGCTTGGCGACGAGTGACTCGAGATCGATGCCGTCGATCAGGTCCAGCGGGTCCAGAATGTTGCCTTTCGACTTGGACATCTTCTGGCCGTCCTCGGCGCGGATCAGCCCGTGGATGTAGACCTCGCGGAACGGCACATCGCCCATGAACTTGATGCCCATCATGATCATGCGGGCAACCCAGAAAAAGATGATGTCGAAGCCCGTGACGAGCACGTTGCCGGGGTAGAAGTCGTCGAGCGCCTCGGTCTTCTCGGGCCAGCCGAGCGTCGAGAAGGGCCACAGCGCCGAAGAGAACCAGGTGTCGAGTACGTCCTCGTCCTGGCGCAGGGCGACGTCGTCGCCGATGCCATATTTCCTGCGGACGTCGGCCTCGTCATAGCCGACATAGACATTGGCGTCGTCGTCGTACCAGGCGGGGATCCGGTGCCCCCACCAGAGTTGCCGACTGATGCACCAGTCCTGGATGTTGTGCATCCACTCGAAATAGGTCTTCGACCAGTTTTCGGGCACGAAACGAATCTTGCCGCTTGCGACGGCCTCGATCGCGGGCGTCGCGAGCGGTTCGATCTTCACGTACCACTGGTCGGTGAGATACGGCTCGACGACGGCGTGCGAGCGGTCGCCGCGCGGAATCTTGGTCGTGTATGGCTCGACCTTGTCGAGCAGTCCCAGGCGCTCGAGTTCCGCGGTGACCGCCTTGCGCGCGACGAACCGGTCCAGGCCGCGAAATGCCTCGGGAACGGTGTCGTTGAGGGTCGCATCGTCGGTGAAGATATTGATCATCTCGAGGCCGTGGCGCACGCCGATCTCGTAATCGTTGAAGTCGTGCGCCGGCGTCATCTTGACGCAGCCAGTGCCGAATTCGGGATCGACATAGGGGTCGGCGATGATCGGAATGCGCCGCCCGACGATCGGCAGCACGATCTCCTGGCCGACCAGGTGACCGTAGCGTTCATCCTCCGGATGCACCGCGACACCGCTGTCGCCCAGCATGGTCTCGGGTCGGGTCGTTGCGACGACCAGGTGGCCTTCTCCGGATGCCAGCGGATAGCGGAAATGCCAGAGGTGGCCTTCCTCTTCCGCAGAGAGCACTTCGAGGTCCGACAGCGCCGTGTGCAGGACCGGATCCCAGTTCACGAGGCGTTTGCCGCGATAGATCAGGCCCTCGTCATACAGCCGCACGAAGACTTCGCGAACCGCGGCCGAGAGGCCCTCGTCCATGGTGAAGCGTTCACGCGTCCAGTCGACCGATGCGCCGAGGCGCCGTGTCTGCTGGCTGATCTTGCCGCCGGATTCCTCTTTCCACTGCCACACGCGTTCGACGAATTTCTCGCGTCCGAGATCGCGGCGCGACTGGCCCTCGGCATTGAGCAGCCGCTCGACGACCATCTGCGTCGCAATACCCGCGTGATCCGTGCCGGGCTGCCAGAGCGTTCGGCAGCCGCGCATGCGGTGATAGCGGGTCAGTGCATCCTGGATCGTGTCGCCGAAGCCATGGCCCATGTGCAGGGTGCCCGTCACGTTCGGTGGCGGAATCATGATGCAATAGCGTTCGCCGTCGCCGCGCGGGGTGAAATAGCCGTTTTCTTCCCAGCGCGCATACACACGCTGTTCGATTTCACTGGGTTGGTATGATTTTTCCATCAGAGGTTATGCGTGTTGATCTCGTGGCCCTGGTCACGGTATTCGACGAAGCGCTTGCGGCTCAGTTTGCGGCATTGATCGTCCGAGGTTACAAGTTCCGCAATGCGCGGGAAAGACTGCGCGAACGGCGGGATCTCGTCGCACAGGTTGATGAGCAGGTCGCAGGAATGCGCGGCATCGGCTTCGCAGCCGATCAGGATCGGTGAATCCTGCGTCGCTGCATCCGCGCCGACGACCGCATGCGGGACGAAACTGCCATCGCGAAACGTCCACAGCAGTTCGTCGAGCGTCGCTGCATCGCCGCGGCTCTTCGTATGAATGTAGACCGTGTTCTCGAGTCGCCACGCCTTTTCCGCGAGCTTGCAGGCGAGCACCTGCCGCGAGCGCTCGTCGACCTGCTCGAGGACGTAGAAATCCACGCGTGCCATGCCGCCGCTTCCCGTCAGGGCAGGGCGCGGCAGCGAGCGAGCAGTAGCTGCGAAAGCATCGGTACCGGGCGTCCGGACGCACCCTTCTGATTGCCCGTCTTCCAGGCCGTGCCGGCAATGTCGAGATGCGCCCATTCCATGCCGTCGGTGAACTTCGCAAGGAAACAGGCCGCGGTCACGGCGCCGCCGCCGGGTCCGCCGATATTCGCCATGTCGGCAAAATTGCTTTTCAGCTGTTCCGCGTACTCGTCGCCGAGCGGCATGGGCCAGCCGCGGTCCTCGGCAGCCTCGCCGGCCGCCAGGATTTCATCGCGCAGCGCATCGTTGTTGCTCATGATGGCGGTACGGTGCGCGCCGAGCGCCACGACGCAGGCGCCCGTCAGCGTTGCGACATCGATGATGGCGGCCGGCTTGAAGCGACGCGCATAGGTCAGCGCGTCGCAGAGGATCAGGCGACCTTCGGCGTCCGTGTTCAACACCTCGATCGTCTGGCCCGACATGCTCTTGACGATGTCTCCCGGCTTGGTCGCGGAATTGCCGGGCAGGTTTTCGACCGCCGGCACCACGACATTGAGATTGATCGGCAGCTTGAGCTTCGCGACGGTCGCCATGGTGCCGATGACGCCTGCGGCGCCGCACATGTCGAACTTCATTTCGTCCATGCCCGGGCCCGGTTTCAGGGAAATGCCGCCTGAATCGAACGTGACACCCTTGCCGACGAGAACGACCGGCTTGTCACTGCCGCCGCCCTTGTACTGCATGACGATGAGCTTGGCGGGTTCGCTGGTGCCTGCCGTCACGGAAAGCAGCGAGCCCATGCCGAGGCGTTTCATCTCTGCTTCGTTCAGGATTCGCGTCGAGAGCTTGCCGTTGCCGGTTGCGAGCTTCTTCGCGACCTTGGCGAGGTAGGACGGCGTGCAGACGTTACCCGGCAGGTTGCCGAGGTCACGTGCCAGGGCCGCGCCCGCGGCGATCGCGTCACCATGTTCCGCGCCGCGCTTGGCGCGCGCGGCATCGCCGGGCGTTGCGACGACAAGTCCGACCTTGGCGAGCGGACTCGGGGGCCGCTTGCGGCCGCTTTTCATCTGGTCGAACCGGTAGCGAGCCTCTCCGACGCCCTCGGCCGTGTGCCGCGCAAGATAATAGATGTCAGTGCCGTTGACGGGTTCGAGCGTCAGCGCGTTCAGGACATTTTTCGCCCTGGTTTTTGCCACGGCCTGCAGCGCGGTCGTCAATGCCTTGCGGTACACGGTTGCCGACAGTACCGATGGCTTGCCGAGACCAACGACCGCAACGCGATCAGCCTTGATGCCGGGTACGTTGGTGAGCACGGCGCAGGTACCGGGTTTCGACGCGATATCGCCGCTCTTGATGCGGCGCCGGATCTCGCCGTGGCTGGCCGAATCAATGTCTGCGGCAGCAGTGCCGAGCTTGCCACGGTCGTAGACGCCAACGATGACGAAGTCGGCCGGTCGGTTCGAGGCTTTGCTCGTTGTCGTGAAATACTCCATAAATGCCTAATATCCTTGTTGTTCGCGGGGCTGTCGCGGGCAAAACAAAAGCGGTAGTCTAACCGTTTCCCGAGCCAGCAGCCACGCAATTCCCCCTCTGATGAAGCGCATCCTCGACCGCTACATATTTCGCGAGATCGCGACGACCTGGCTCGGCGTGACCCTGGTCCTGCTGATGATTCTGCTGACGAACCAGTTTGCGCGGGTGCTCGGCGACGTCGCCAAGGGCAAATTGCCGAAGGACGCCGCGTTCGAGGTCATCGGGCTCTCCGCCGCGCAATACCTGACCGTGCTCGTGCCGATCGGGCTGTTCCTTGCCGTCATGCTGGCGCTCGGGCGCCTTTACCGGGACAGCGAAATGCCGGCCATGATGGCGTGCCGGGTGGGGCCGTCGGGCGTGTATCGGCCGCTCGTGTGGCTGCTCGTGCCGCTGGCGCTGTGCGTCGCCTGGCTGTCGATCGAAGGCACGCCACGCGCACTGACTGCAATTGACCGGATCGGCGCCGAGGCGCGACGCGAAGTGGATCTCGCGAGTATCGAACCCGGGCGGTTCACGACGTTCGGGCCGGACAAGGCGGTCGTCTACGGCGAGAGCGTCACGTCGGCAGGCCGCATGGAAAAAGTCTTCATGCAGCGTACCGTGGAGGACGGCGCCGTCGAAGTCGTGGTCGCCGAAAGTGGCGAGCAGATGACCTCGGATGACGCGGATACGCGCCTCCTGGTGCTGCGCAACGGCCGGCGTTACGAGGGCGTGCCCGGGACGACGAAATTTCGCGTCGTCGAGTTCGCGGAGCACGGCATTCCCTATCGCCTGCCAAGCCTGAACGCCTCCGATCCGCGGCCGCGCGCCATGTCGTTTCGCGATCTGCAGCGCTCGAACGATCCGGAGCACGTGGCGGAAATGCAATGGCGACTGAGCGTGCCACTGTCGACGATTTTGCTGGCGCTGCTTGCCGTGCCGCTGTCGAAGAGTCGGCCACGCGCAGGGCGGTACGGCCGCATTACCGTGGGGCTGCTCGTCTTCATCATTTATTTCAACATGCTGAGTGCGGCGAAAGCCTGGGTGGAGCAGGGCGAACTGGATCCCGACCTCGGCATGTGGTGGGTGCATGGCTGCGTTCTCCTGTTGACACTGATCCTGCTCGCCGCGCAGGACGGCTGGCATCGGCGGATTCTGCGATGAATATCCTGAGCCAGTACATGATGCGGACGATCGTCGCGAGTACGGTGCTCGTGCTCGTGGTCCTGCTGGCGCTCGCGGGCCTGTTCGAATTCATCGCCGAACTCGACGATACGCGGGGCAACTACCAGACGCCGCAGGCCATTCTGTTCACGCTGCTGCGCTTGCCCAACCTCGCCTTCGAAATGCTGCCGGTCGCGACACTGATCGGTTCACTCCTCGGCCTCGGCGCGCTCGCGGGCAACAGCGAGATCATCGTGATGCGCGCGTCGGGCTACTCGATGGTCAAGCTTGCCGGCATGGTGGGCCTGTCTGGATTCGCACTGCTGCTGCTGACCGCGCTGGTCGGCGAGTTCATCGGTCCGCCGCTCGATTTCTATGCGCGCGACATGCGGGTCAAGGCGCGCTACCTCAAGGACGACGCCGGTCTGGGCAACGAGACCTGGGTCAAGGATGGCCCTGTCTTTCTGCACCTCGAGCGCGTCAATTCCGAATTCGAATTCGGCAGCATCTACATGTACCGGTTCAATGACGACAATGAGCTCGTATCCATCGCCAAGGCCGAAAACTCCGGTATCGACGAGCAGGACAACTGGATACTGGAGAACCTTCGTGAGACGCGTTTTCGCGATGACGGCGTGCAGGTCGTCGCATCGTCAGTGGCAGTGGAGGCATTCGAGGTCAACTCCGATCTTCTTAACAGCTCGCTCGCGAAGCCTCTGAGCCTGTCGGCGCGCGGACTGTTGCTGTACATCGACTACCTGAAGCGCAACAACCTGGACGCCGACCAGTACGAATCAGAAATCTGGTACCGGGCGTCGCGCACGCTGACCGTCATGGTCATGCCGATCCTGTCGCTCGCATTCGTGTTTGGATCCCTGCGCAGTGGCGGCGCGGGCGGCCGCCTGATACTGGGCGTGGTCGTAGGTCTCGCTTACTATCTCGCGAGCGAGACGCTCGCCAATTCAGGGCAGGTCTTCAAACTGAATCCTGCCATCGTCAACTGGTTGCCGCTGCTGGTGCTTTGCATCTTTGCGACCGTCGCGCTGGCCAGGGTCCGCTGACGGTCTATCGGGGCTTTTTCGGGTAGTACACGATGCGTGTACCGCTGATGCGGTCATGCCAGGTCAGGCCGTCGCGGTCCCACAACTGCCAGATAAAGCCCAGCCCGATGGGCACCCAGGAAACGATCGCCGCAAAGAAGCGCACGCTCGCCTCCGCGAGGTTCGGCCTGTCACCGTCCATGGTCTCGAGTTGCAGTCGCCATGACTGCATGCCGAGCGTGCGACCCGAGCGCGTCCAGAAACCGACGAAAAACCCGTAGATGACGACAGCGAGCGTGAGTTGATACCAGGGATTGCCGGGTTCGACGGCTTCCCCGGCACGGGCCACGATGAATGGAATCGTGGCCACCCAGGCCAGCGCGCCGATCAGGAGTGCGTCGTAAAGCATCGCCGCGATGCGGCGCAGAAGTCCGGTGTTTTTCATATCAGAGCCGCGTGATGAATTCCGCCATGCGCTGGCGTGTCAGCGCATCGGGCATTTCGCCGAAGCCGGCGCCGAGGTTGTCGAGCATGTGGCGGGGTTTGCTGGTTGCCGGGATCACGCAGGTCACAGCCGGATGCGTGATGATGTACTTCAGGAAGAACTGACCCCAGGTATCCGCGACACCGCGCGCGAATGCCGGGACTTCGAGATTGGCGACCGCGCGGAACAGGCGGCCGGCCTGGAACGGCCGATTCACGAGTACCGCGACGCCAAGGTCCTGCGCCATCGGCAGCAGTCGCGCCTCGGCCTCGCGCTCGCCGAGCGAATAGTTGACCTGGATGAACTGCGGCTTGAATTCCTGCATTGCCTGCGCGAGCGCATCGTGTGCGCTGGCGGTGTAGTGCGTCAGTCCGCTGTAGCGGATCAACCCTTCGGACTGCAGGTCGCGAATCGTCCGCATGTGGGTTTCGGTGTCGCGCAGGTTGTGCACCTGCATCAGGTCGATGACCTCGGTTGCCATGAGTTCGGCGGACCGCCGCATCTGCTCACGACCGGCCGCAGCGCCATCGGTCCAGACCTTGGTGGCCAGGAACAACCTGCCCCGATCGATGCCGCTGCGGATCACGTCGCCGACGACCTGCTCGGCGCGATTGTACATTGGCGACGTGTCGACCAGGCTGCCGCCCTGCCGGATCATCATTTCGACAATCTCGTGGCGTGTCGCGATATCAGCCGGCGTGCTCTCGACGTCGAAGACACTGTAAGTGCCGATGCCGATCACCGGCAATGCCTCGCCGGATGAGGGGATCTTCCTGGTTGCCATGGCCGGTACCTCCGTCGCTGCTGCCATAGCCGGCAGCAGCGGCAGGCCGGCCGCCGCTGCGAGGATCTGCCTGCGAGTCCAGCGTGTAGTCATCACTTCACTCCGATCATCTTGAGTTCCCTTGCTCTGCGCCGGTAGTCATTGCCCAGCCACAACGCGACGACGGCCCAGAGTACGGCGAACGGCAACATGACGAAGGCAATACCTGCGATGCCGAGAGCGGACATGAACTTGATGGTCCACGTGCCGATAACGTCGCCGCCACGGTAGACCGCCGTATCGATGAAATTCTTGGTCTTGTATTTCTCTTCCGGTGTGACAACCGAGTACAGCATGTCGGTCGTGGGCTTGGTGAAGCCGAAGCCGAGCGCACGTCGCGCGACCGTCAGGACCGCGACGACGCCGAGCACCGGGTCGAACGCCAGCATCACAAATCCGATGACCGACACCACCGGCAGCAGCGCCAGCGATACGCCGATCCCGAAGCGTGTCACGACATGTTTGACCAGGAACATCTGGAACAGCAGTGACAGCGCGTTCGTCGCAACGTTCATGTTGGAGAAGAAGCGCGTCTGCTCATCGGCGCTGGGGATGGCCTGCTCGACGAGGTCGGCGGCAAACATGTATAGCGCCGTGCCGAGCAGGCTCGCGATCACCGAAGACACTGCGATGCCGAGGAAATAGCGGGACGAAAACAGGTGCGTGATGCCGGAGAGGGCAGTGCCGCCCAGCGGCGTGTCGGTTTCGACCGTTTTCGTGATCTCTTCTTCGTGCTCCCTGTGCACCCATTGGCGCAGCTGCGCGATACAGAAGACGGCGACGAGCAGCAGGCCGCCCGATATGGGCAGCAGGTTCTGGAACCCGATGGGCACCACAAGCGCACTGGTTGCGGCGCCGCCGAGCAGGGCGCCGATGCTGCCGCCGGCCGTGATGACGCCGAATAACCTGCGGCCCTGTTCACGCGTGTAGATATCGGCCATGAACGACCAGAAGACCGAGACGACGAACAGGTTGAAGACGCTGAGCCAGACGAAGAATACCCGGCCGAGCCAGATGGTTTCGCGGCCGGCATCGACGGCGTCGGAAAATACGAACCAGAAGACCGCGATGTTCGAGACAAAGAACAGGTAGACCCAGGGCAGAAACGTGCGCCTTGGGAGTCGCGACGCGACCCAGCCGAAAACCGGTGTCGCCAAGAGCATCGTCACGAATGTGCCGATGAACAGCCAGGGGATCGTATCCGGGCCGCTACCTACTGCCATTGCCTCGCGCACCGGTCGCAGGATGTAATAGGACGACAGTACACAGAAGAAATACGCGAACGACCAGGCGACTGCCACGTACTCATGACGCTCGAGGCCCAGTATCCTGCCGAGCAGGAACGTGCGAAGCTTGTCGTCGGAATCGGCAGTCATTGAGAGCATCTTAATGACGCGTCGCGAAAAGTCATCGTAAATCATTGGGTCATTGAGGTGGGGGACATGGAAGCAACAGTCATCATCACGGCGCTGGCGCTGCTGCAGTTCACGTGGTTCGGTTTCGAGGTGGGGGCGATGCGCGGCAAACACGGCGTCAAGGCGCCCGCGACGTCAGGCCACGAGGAATTCGACCGCATGTTCAGGGTGCACATGAATACGCTGGAGCAGCTTGCGGTGTTCATCCCGGCGCTGTGGATGCACGCGTGGCTGGCGAACCCGATGTGGGGTGCGGCGATCGGCGGCGTTTTCATCATTGGCCGTTTTTTGTATCGCGCAGAGTATGTTCGCGACCCGGCATCACGAAGCCTGGGCTTTGGCCTGACGCTGATTCCGTCGACCGTCCTCTTGCTGTGGGCGCTTGCCGCCGCGGTCATGCGGTTGCTCTAGCGGCTGATTCCCGTCGTTCCGCCCGGATTCGCGACTGGAGACGCGGACCCGCTGCGTCGATCCTGTGTCGGCATGATTCGAACCAGGAGAGGAACGATGGCGAAAAGGAGCTTTGCCGCAGTTTTGGTAATGCTTGCGGCCATGCCGCTCGATGGCCAGGCAGGGCAGCCCCCGTGGCGCATCACGGATTGCAGCCGGCTTGCGGACATCGTCTACGATGAAGTCACGGCGTACCTGATCGGGGCGCCCGGCGAGTTGCATGACACGGGGCCTGCGCAAGCAGTCCCGCAGGTCGTGGTCTGCGAGGAAACGGCGCGGACGGTCAGCGCCGCATTCTCGCGTTCGGTGTCTGTCGTGGGCGGTGTCGTCGACTGGGGCTGGCCGTCCGGGGACGGCGGGGACGTCTGCCTGAGCGGCTTCATCGACCAGTGCTATCCCGACCGGGGCGCCCGCGTATACCCATTTCCCGACCCTGGCGTCGGTAGCACGTGGATGGCGGTACGCCGGACCGTGTTGGGGGCGATGCCCTGGGGGAGTGCCGCGGACCGGGCCGAGTTCAGCGCCGGCGCCTTGCGAGGGGCGCTCCGCGTGGCCCTGCACGGCAGCGGTCGCTGAATCCGGCCACAGCACCGGTGCGCCGGTGCGTGTAATCCCGACTCGTCGGCTCATGGCAAGGCCTCCTGGCGAAACGGTTCCAGAGGAGGCTGGCGCTGTGTCGCTGTGAACACGGCCAGCACGAGCAGGAGCGTGGTGGTCAGCGGGTAGATCCTGTTTTTTTGTATTGTTGCGCCCTCCATGAGCGGGAGCGTCAACGATACGAGACGGGGACAAATCGCCGCTTGTGCATGGCGCTCATCGGCTTGTCGATGGGCGCCATGCTGACGTTCTCGAGCGGGGGCGCCGGATGCGGAGATAACGAGTGTTGGGAATGGTGGAGCCGAGGAGGATCGAACTCCCGACCTTCGCATTGCGAACGCGACGCTCTCCCAGCTGAGCTACGGCCCCACGCTGCGGCGGATTATAACTGATCGGTTTCTCGGGCAATGGGACAAATTGCAAGGCGGACAAGTGCCCCTGATCGAATGGGCAGTCCGGAACCTCGTCGTTGGATTAAGACTAAATCCAGACTTCCGCAGGTACAAAAACGGTCTATCCGACCAGTTATCCGGATGTCGAAATGCGTGTCAGATACGGCCTGCGGGGACCAGAGAAAAAAAACAATAATAAATTCTGTTCTCTACTGAGGAAAACCAAAATGAAAAGTCTCAGCATCTCTGCCCGGCGCGCCTGGGCGTGCGCACTCCTTTGCATTGTGACCATGCTGCCCGGCCTTGCCGCGGCGCAGGTTCCGGCAGCCATTGAAGGTCGTATCGAGTCGATCACCATCAATGACGACGGCAGCGTCAACATGACGGTCATGGGCGTCGACGTCATCGTACCTGCGTCGGTGTTCGGTCTCCTGAATGCGGATGGCACCGTCGCCGAGCCCAGCCTCGCAACGACGCCGACGGCGTCGATTTACGATCCTAACCAGCTGCTCGGTGACCCGCTGCCGGGCCGTAATGACGCCGGTTTCCTGAATGGAACCGCCATTATCAACGGTGCCAGCACGACAACGGCGGTGCTCGATTTTGCCGGCAATATCACGAGCCTGACGCCCGGCTTCGTCGCGGCAGACCTGTTCGTCGAGCCCGCGGAAAACGTCGTACTCGGCTCGTTGCAGCGTGGCGGGACCTGTACGCTGTACATGGAGGGCATCCCGCTCAACTTCATCGAGGACGCGCGGATGGCGGCCGGCATGCCGATCAACGGTTCCGGTTTCGAGGTTGACCCCTGTGGTATCCCCGAAAACGGCGCCGCCGGCGCGGTCGAGGGCTACTACGGATTTGATGGTCAGCTCTATATCTTCGCGTTCGAATCGGACGATGCGCCGATCGTGCAAAACGAGACTGGCGGCACCACGACGGTGACGCGCGCCAGTTGCGACGGCCGTCGCATCGAGGTACGTGGTTCGAGCACGCTCGCAGAGGGCGAAGCGCGCCTGTTCGCGCCGGACAACACGGAGGCAGGTGAATCCCAGATCGGTTCCGCCGCGCTGACGCTGGATCCGGTGACCAACACCAGCACCTACCGCATTCGCGTCAACATCGGCGTTTGCCCGGACGAGGTTCGTGTAGAGAGCTGGACGCTTAACAACGTGCTGGACTCCTCTGCAACGGGACCCGTTGATCTGCGTTAATCACAAGGCCAGACGACTGCAACAAACGAAGGGCCCGCTCATGGCGGGCCCTTTCTTGTCTGGCACTCCCTGGGGGATTGACTCGGATCGGCTTGGGCCGATCCTCGCCCCTGCGGGGCGCCTGCGGCGTCCAGACTCGCTCTGCGAGTCTGTCGAACCGGGGGCTTAGATTCCTCCAGAGAATCTGCAAAACGAAAAAGGGCCCGCGCAAGGCGAGCCCTTTATTCGTTTGGCACTCCCTAGGGGATTCGAACCCCTGTTACCGCCGTGAGAGGGCGGCGTCCTGAACCGCTAGACGAAGGGAGCGGAGTGTCCGGTCCTCGGACCGGGGGCGCTATTATACGGGCGGGCGTGAAATGCTCAAGCCGATTTAACGAATTTCGCCGTCGCTAGCGCCTCCGTGCAGCCGTACTGTTATCATACGGCGCCAATAATGACGCCAAGGCAGATAACCCTTTGAAGAACAGCCCGAAATCCGGGTCCGCCGCAGCAAGAATCATCCCGCGTTCCGACCACAATGTCACCCGGGCCGAGTTTGCAAAAAGTGCGCTCAAGGTTCTGAACCGACTCGATCAGGCCGGCTACCAGGCCTTCCTGGTCGGTGGCTGCGTGCGTGATTCGATCCTCGAGTTGCATCCCAAGGATTTCGATATCGCGACCAGCGCCACGCCCGAAGAAGTGAAGGCGCTGTTCGGAAACTGTCGCCTTATCGGGCGGCGCTTCCGCCTGGCCCATGTGCGATTCGGCAGGGAAATCATCGAGGTGGCGACATTTCGGGCGGCTGCCATTCACGAGCACGACGACGTTTCGCACGACGACGAGGGGCGGATTCTCAGGGACAATGTCTACGGCACGATAGACGAGGACGTCTGGCGCAGGGATTTCACCTGCAATGCGCTGTATTACAACATCCACGATTTCAGCATCTGGGACTACACCGGCGGCTTCGAGGACATCAGGCAACGGCGCATCGTCCTGATTGGCGATCCGGAGCTTCGCATGCGCGAGGACCCGGTGCGAATGCTCAGGGCGATTCGGTTCGCCGCAAAGCTCGACTTTACGATCGATGAGACGGTGGTCAGAGCCATTCACCACCACGCAAAGCTTCTGACGAACGTTCCTGCCGCGCGACTGTTCGACGAATTTCTCAAGCTTTTCCAGGGCGGTAGTGCCGAGCGCACTTTCGACCTGCTGCGCATGCACAATCTCTTTGGCGAGATGTTCCCTGCAACCGAGCAGGAACTTCGCGAGGACGACAGCTTCATGAGTTTCGTCCGCGAAGCGCTGCGCAGCACCGACCAGCGCGTTGCAGAGGCCAAGTCGGTTACGCCGATGTTCCTGCTGGGCGTGTTTCTCTGGGCGCCGACGCGGCGGATGGCGGCGATCCTGCAGACCGAGGAAAAGATGTCGGAGTCGCAGGCGATCAGCCTTGCCTCGCATGAAATTGTGGCCCAGCAGCAGCGGCGTATATCGATACCGCGCCGGTTCACTGTTCCCATGAGGGAGATGCAGGCACTGCAGCCACGCTTTGCGGTGATGCACGGTAAGCGCGCGCTCAACCTCCTGGATCATCGCCGGTTTCGGGCAGCCTACGATTTCATGATGCTGCAGGCCGAGGTCGGGCTGATCGATGAGGCGACGGCAAAATTCTGGACCGACGTGCAGACGCAGTCGGCCGCAGAGCGGGCGGAGAGCTTCGGCATCCGGCCGCAGTCCGGCCGCAATAAACGCAAGCCACGGCGGCGTCGCCGCGCGAGGCCCCAGGGCGAGTGACCATGTCGATGACGCACTGGTACCCCGCGTATGTCGGGGTCGGGAGCAATCTCGACAATCCGGCGATGCAGGTAGAGGAGGCGATGTCCCTGCTCGATAAGCTGCCGGGCACCAGGCTGGTCACGCGCTCCGCGCTTTACCGCTCCGCGCCCTTCGGTGGGGTCGAGCAGCCCTGGTTCGTCAACGCAGTCGCGGCCTTGCTGACGACGCTCGAGCCGCTTGCGTTGCTGGAACAGTTGCAGGCGCTCGAGCGCCGGCAGGGACGGGACATGGATGGCGTCCGATGGGGGCCGCGGGTCCTGGACCTCGACCTCCTGGTGTATTCGGACCGTTCCGTCGAGGAGTCGCGACTTACGGTGCCGCACCCGGGCATTGCCGGGCGAAATTTTGTATTGTTGCCGCTTGGGGAGATCGCGCCGCAGCTCGTGATTCCCGGCCTTGGCCGGGTCTCGGGGATCCCGGTGGACTCCGACCAACCGGCTATTTCGCGAATCGAATAAGGGACCTTCGTGTCGGTCAGTCCAATCAAAACGCCTGGCAAACCATCCCGCTATATCGCGATCGAGGGTCCGATCGGTGTGGGCAAGACCGCGCTTGCCAGGCGACTTGCCGACAGCCTGTCGGCGGAACTGGTGCTCGAAGAAGTCGAGGAGAATCCGTTTCTCGAGCGCTTTTACCGCGAGGGGCGACGTGCCGCGCTGCCGGCGCAAATGTTCTTCCTGTTTGCGCGTGCAAGACAGATAGAGTCGCTGCGGCAGCCCGACCTGTTTTCGTCCGTGCGCGTTTCCGACTACCTTTTCACGCGGGACCGGTTGTTTGCGGAGCTGAACCTGGATCCCGAGGAGCTGAAGCTTTACGACCAGGTGTCAGCCAACCTCGCGGTCGATCCGCCCGTGCCGGATCTCGTGATTTACCTGCAAGCATCGGTCGATGCGCTGCTGCAGCGCCTCGCGCGCCGCAACGCGAGCTGCGATCGATTTGTCGAGCGCGCTTATCTCGAACGACTTACCGAAGCCTACGCCAGGTTTTTTCACGATTATGCGGACGGTCCGTTGCTGATTGTTAATGCGTCGCAGATCGATCCGGTGAATAATGACGCCGATTTCGCGCAGCTCTTCCAGCAGATTGAGCGCACGACCGGCGGCCGCCACTTTTTCAATCCGGTCGCGGCGGCGCTTGCCTGACAGGTCAGACTCCCATGTATACGCAACTCGAACAACGCGGCATGCCCGAGCCGCCGGTCAATGTCGGCACGCTCAGAAGCATGAAAGATGCGGGCGAAAAGATCGCCTGCCTGACAGCCTATGACGCAAGTTTTGCGGTGCTCGTCGATGCGGCTCGGACCGATCTCGTGCTGGTCGGCGATTCGCTGGGCATGGTGATCCAGGGGCACGACACCACCGTGCCGGTCACTGTCAATGACATCATCTACCATTGCAGAAGCGTAGCGCGCGGCTTGCGGCGCGCTTTCCTCGTCGCCGACATGCCGTTCATGAGTTACACCGAACCCGGGCTGGCGCTGGATAATGCGGTGCGCCTGATGCAGGAAGGCGGCGCGATGATGATCAAGCTGGAAGGCGGCGAAGGTCAGATCGAAATCGTGGAACATCTTGCGCGGCACGATATTCCGGTCTGCGCACACCTCGGCCTGAAGCCGCAGTCGGTGCACAAGATCGGCGGCTTCAAGGTACAGGGACGCGAGCCGGACAAGGCAGCGGAGATGGTCTCGACGGCGCGGCGACTTCAGGATGCGGGCGCCGACATCGTACTGCTCGAATGCGTGCCAAACGAGGTAGGCAGGGCCGTGACGGAACAGTTGACCGTGCCCGTGATCGGTATCGGCGCCGGTCCCGACGTGGACGGGCAGATCCTGGTCCTTTATGACGTGCTCGGCATCACCGTGGGTCGCACGCCGCGATTCGTCAGGAACTTCCAGGCCGAACATCCGGCGCCACTCGAGGCATTGCGTGCCTACGTCAAGGCCGTCAAGGACAGGGAATACCCGGCACCCGAACATTGCTTCTCTTAGAAGCGTCAACAGGTCAGCAACAGCCGTGCAAGTCGTACACAACAAGCAGGAACTCGCCGAACAACTCGCCGAGTGGCGTCAACAGGGCGATCATGTGGCGCTCGTTCCGACGATGGGGAGCCTGCATGCCGGCCATCTGTCGCTGGTCACGCTCGCCCGCGAACATGCGGAGCGCGTCGTCGTGTCGATTTTTGTCAATCCGACGCAATTCGGCCAGGGCGAGGACTTCGAGAAATATCCGCGCACGCTGGAGCGCGACAAGCGCAGGTTGAAAAATTCGGGCGCCGACCTGATATTCGCGCCCGATGTCGAAACGATGTATCCGTTCGGCATCGAAAACGCGACGATGGTTTCAGTGCCGCACCTCACAGCCAATTTCTGCGGCGCATCGCGCCCGGGCCACTTCGATGGCGTGACGACAGTCGTCGCTCGCCTTTTTGCCATGGTGCAGCCGGATGCCGCGGTATTCGGGCAAAAGGATTACCAGCAGCAACTCGTCATTCGTTATATGACGGAAGACATGAGCCTGCCGATCAACATCATCACGGGCGCGACGGTTCGCGAAGAGGACGGTCTCGCAATGAGTTCCCGCAACAGCTATCTCAGTGAGCAGGAGCGAGAAGTTGCGCCGCAGCTATACAAGACGCTGCAGTTCATCGGCAAGGAGTTGCAGAACGGCCGCAGAAATTTCGAGGATCTCGAGGACGTCGCGCGGCAGCGGCTGGCCGACGCCGGTTTCGACGTCGACTATTTTGCGATCCGGCGAGCCCTCAACCTCGAGGTGCCGGACAGGGATTGCGACGATCTCGTGGTGCTTGCTGCCGCGAAGCTCGGCGGCGCCCGGCTGATCGACAATATTATCGTGACGATCTGAGGTCTATTGGGACACGCGGTTGCGTCCCGCGTGCTTGGCGCGATACAGAGCCGCATCGGCATCACGGATCAGGCCGTCCAGCGTGCCGTCCGGGGCAAGTTCGGCGATGCCCATCGAGATGTTGATTGGTATCCGGATCATCGAGTCGGACCCGTCGCCGGTGGTGCCGCAGATGCTCCGCCGCAGCCGCTCGCCGATTGCGATCGCCTGCCGGGTAGTCACATCAGGAAGCAGGATAGCGAATTCGTCCCCTCCGTAACGCACCAGCAGGTCACGCGGCCGGAACTGTGCGCGCAGTATGTTGGATACCGCGATCAGCGCCCGGTCGCCGGCGATGTGTCCGAACATATCGTTGAACTGCTTGAAGTTGTCGACGTCGATCATCATCATCGCGACCGGTTTGCCCTTGTCCTTGCAGTTCGCGATTTCGCGCGGGAACAGTTCCTGCATCGAGTGGCGATTCGCAAGGTTGGTCAGCGCGTCGGTCGTTGCGTGCTTTTCAAATTTCTTCAATTCGCCGAAGCTGTTGGCAATCACGCGATTGTGGCTGCGGACTCTCTCGGACAACACGACCAGCAGGTTCTTGGCGAAAGCGTGCGACGCGTCAACCATGTCCCACAGTACCGACTGGTGTATGACGAGCAGATGAGTATTCTCGGCGCCGAGCACCCAGGCTGACGGATCCCGGTCTTCGATAATCGACATTTCGCCGACGCAGGCGCCAACTTCCATGGTGGCAATGATCGGCGTTTCCGGCGCGCCGACGTGGACGTTCACGGAGCCGGAAAGAACGACGAAGACGTATTCATTCTTGACCCCTGGCGACAGCAGGACTTCGCCAGCGGAAATGTCGCGTCGATCACAGCGCTGCAGCAATTTGTGGATATCGTCCGGATACACGCCCTTGAACAGTTCCAGACTGTTGAGCAAAGAGCGTTTGTAGTCCGAATTGGTCGCGACCGATTCCTGCAAGACAGTTCCCTTGTTGGTTGTTTCGCGGCATGAATCCGCGCGGACCCTGCGGAATGGCCCTACAAAAAGATTGTCACGGAAAACCCGGCCAAATGATAACGAACAGGCCACAGTATCAACGTGTGACGTGCGTCACATTTTCCCCTGACAGAGCTCTTTTCGCGCCGCGGCAAAGCGCGCGCGGTCCTCTTCAGAGGGTTCCGGGTACTCCAGGCCGATGCCACGGAGCGAGGCGATGATGATGTCGGCGACACGGGCCTGCATGTACTCCTTGTCGTCAGCCGGAATCGCGTACCAGGGCGCCCAGGGCCGCGATGTCGCATTCAGAGCCGATTCGTAGGCCGCCATGTAGTCGTCCCAGTAACGGCGTTCTAAGACGTCATTGGGCTCGAACTTCCAGTTCTTACCGGGATTGTCGAGCCGCGCGAGAAAACGCCGTTTCTGCTCATCCTTCGACACGTTGAGCCAGAACTTCAGTATGACGGTGCCGTTGCGTGCGAGGTGCGCCTCCTGCTGCCGTATCGAGGCCAGGCGGTCGTCCCAGATCGTTGCCGGGTCGATGACGCCGGGCAACTGCTGGTGTTCGAGTATTCCGGGGTGGACGCGAACGACCAGGACCTCTTCGTACTGGCTGCGATTGAATATGCCGATACGTCCGCGTTCCGGCAGCCGGCAGGTCGTGCGCCACAGGAAATCATGATCGAGTTCGAGACTCGAGGGCTTCTTGAAGCTGAATACCTGGCAGCCCGAAGGGTCCACGCCCTGCATGACGGCCCGTATCGTGCTGTCCTTGCCGGCCGCATCCATGGCCTGGAAAACCAGCAAAATAGCGTGCCGGTCGCCGGCGGCGAGCAATCGCTGCAGCCTGTTCAGTTGCTCGGTGCGCTTGCGGCGATGTTTACCTTTGTGCCGGGACCCGTCGGTCAGCGGGCGGGTACTGGCCTCGCTAACCCGGAAGCCGCCATCGAATGGCACGAGGTAGGGTGATTGCGGTGCGTCAAACATCGGCGGATTCCTTTTTCTGCTTGCGGTGTTGCTCGAGCGCCCAGGTGACATGCTCGGCAACCATGGCCGAGGTGTCATGCTGCCGTGACTGCAGTGCGGCGACGACCTTCGGCGTCGTTGCCGCGTTGCCGAGCGCCACGGCAATATTGCGCAGCCAGCGTTCATGGCCGATACGCCGGATCGCGCTGCCCTCGGTGCGCGAAAGAAACTCGGCTTCGGTCCAGGCAAACAGATCGGTCAGCTGGGCGCTGTCCAGGTCATGGCGCGGCGCGAAATCGGGTTCCGAGCTGCGCTGCGCGAACTTGTTCCACGGGCAGAACAACTGGCAGTCGTCGCATCCATAGATGCGGTTGCCGATCATCTCGCGAAACTCGCTCGGGATCGGTCCTTTCAGTTCGATCGTCAGGTACGAGATACAGCGGCGCGCATCGAGGCGGTAAGGGGCGACGATGGCGCCCGTCGGGCAGACGTCGATGCATGCAACGCACGAACCGCAATGCGACGATTCCGGCGCGTCCGTCGGCAGGGGCAGGTCCGTGTATAACTCGCCCAGAAAAAACCAGGAACCCGCGTTGCGGTTGATGAGGTTGGTGTGCTTGCCGATCCAGCCCAGCCCGGCCTTTTCCGCGATCGGTTTCTCGAGTACCGGGGCGCTGTCGACGAAGACCCGGTAACGAAAGTCGCCAATTGCCTGCCGGATTCGGTCTGCCAGTGTCTGCAGCCGGTTGCGCATAAGCTTGTGGTAGTCGCGCCCGAGTGCGTAGCGCGAGACATAGGCGAGCGAATCGTGATCGAGCAGTGCCGTGGCGCTTGCCTGTTCCTCCGGCAGATAGTCCATCCGAACCGCTATGACGCGCAGCGTGCCGGGTACCAGCTGCTCCGGACGGCTGCGCATGCTGCCGTGCCGGTGCATGTAGTCCATGTCGCCATGGAAGCCATCCGCGAGCCAGCGGGCGAGTCGTGATTCCGCGGTGGACAGATCGATGTCGCTGACGCCCGACTGGCCGAAACCGAGTTCACGACACCAGCGCTCGATGTCGCGACGCAGTGCGGCCATATCGTTGTTGCCATTTGCGTTGGTATCAGTGCCCAATAGAGGTTCTCCGCTACACCACAGTATAATCACGACGATGAGCCAACTGCCCGCAGACATCTACTCGGTTGCCGGCGTGCGCGAGATCGACCGCAGCGCGATCGAGGATCACGGCATTCCGGGCTATGCACTCATGGCGCGTGCCGGGGCCGCCGCGGTGCGCGCTGCGCTCGAGCGTTTTCCCGATGCGCGGCGCTGGCAGGTTGTGTGCGGCGCGGGCAACAACGGCGGCGACGGTTATGTCGTTGCGCGGCTGGCGGCGCAAGAGGGCATCGTGGTGTCGGTCATTGCGCTGGTCGATCCGGAGTCGCTGGGCGGCGACGCTGCCAAAGCGTATGCGGACTTCGCGGCCGAAGGCGGCATTGTCATGCCCTGGGCCGGCGCGCTCGATAGCGAAGCGGATCTGCTGGTCGACGCCATTCTCGGCAGCGGCCTCGAACGCGAAGTCACCGGGGAATTTGCCCGGGCAGTCGCCGCGATCAATGCGCGGCAGGCACCGGTCATGTCGCTCGATATCCCGACCGGACTTCACGGAGACACAGGCGCCGTGCAGGGCTGCGCGGTGCGCGCCGACATGACGGTGACCTTCGTCGGTCTCAAGGCCGGATTATTCCTCGGTGAAGCGAGCCGCTACCGCGGCGACCTGGTTTTCGCAGGGCTCGACATTCCGCGCGATTTCCATGCCCATGTAACGCCCGTTTTCTCGCGCATCGACGATGCGCAGCTCCGTCACTGGCTGCCGCGCCGGCCGCGAGCCGCGCACAAGGGGGATTTCGGACACGTGCTGGTTGTCGGCGGCGGGCAGGGCATGCCGGGCGCCGTCAGGCTTTGTGGCGAAGCGGCGCTCCGCGGCGGGGCCGGCCTTGTCAGCGTGGCGACGCATCCGTCCCATGCGGCATTGATTGCCGCGACCAGGCCGGAAATCATGCCGCACGCGGTGAGCGGGCCGGACGACCTGGCGCCGCTGCTCGAACGGGCCGATGTCGTGGCTTTCGGTCCAGGCCTCGGTCAGGACGACTGGGCGCAGTCGCTGCACGAGGCGCTGGCGGCAGACACCCGCCCCTGCGTCTGGGACGCCGACGCGCTCAACCTGCTGGGCTGCAGGCCGGCGAGGCACGACAAGCGGATCATCACGCCGCACCCGGGGGAGGCCGCCAGGCTCCTGGGCGTCGACACATCATCGATACAGGCCGATCGGCCCGCCGCGGTTCTGGGGCTCGCAGAGCGGTATGGCGGCGTTGCGGTGCTGAAAGGCGCCGGTACCCTGGTCCGGGCGACAGACGGACTGCCGGCGATCTGCACGTCCGGCAACCCGGGCATGGCAGTGGCCGGCATGGGGGACGTCCTGACCGGCCTGATCGCGGCATTGCTCGCGCAGGGAGTGCCACTGGCCGCGGCGGCGGCCGTCGGCGTCGAGGCGCATGCCCGCGCCGGGGACCGGGCGGCGCGCGCGGGAGAGCGCGGCATGCTGGCTTCCGACCTGCTGGCCGAGTTGCGCGCCGTACTGAATCCGTGATGCTTCGCGCATGACCATATTCCTTCCTGACGAAGCGGCGACGATGGCGCTGGGCCGCCACCTGCTCGAGGTTCTGCCCGAGGACCTCGGTGGCTGGACCTTGCTGCTCGAGGGCGAACTCGGCGCGGGCAAGTCGACGCTGGCGCGGTCACTGATACGCGCTGCCGGTCACGAGGGGGCGGTTCCGAGTCCGACCTATACCCTCGTCGAACCCTACACATTATCGCGCGGCAAGCTCTATCACATTGATTTATATAGGGTCGTCAATGAGGAGGAGCTGGATTTCCTGGGCTTCGACGAACTCGACGATGGCTGCAGGCTGGTCGAATGGCCGGATCGCGCCCCGGGCCTCGACGATGTCTCGGACCTGCGTGTGACGCTGACCTACGCCGACAGCGGCCGAGCGGCGGACCTTGCGGGCCTCAGTGATCGGGGCCGGGCGCTCGCCGAGCGCCTCGAAGCTATTTACCGGCAGGATTAACTAGTTTCGGTATCCTTCTAATATTCAAAAGAAAACTATTGGTTTTTCCTGCGGGATTCGTATACTCACCCAACATAATCCCTGAATCTGGCCTGGGTTCCCGCACATGCTTCGACTGCGCCTGACATTGCTGACCGGCCTGCTGCTGCTCGGCGCGGCGGCGTGGGCGGACACCACGGTTGAGAATGTCAGGATCTGGGCGGAGAGCGACAAGACCCGCGTGGTTCTCGATCTGAGCCGCTCGGTCGAGCACAGTATTTTCACGCTTCGCAACCCTCACCGCGTCGTCATCGATCTGAAAGACAGCCGACTGAGTGCCGCGCTGACAGACATGCCGGCAGGGACGGGGGCGGTGCGCGCCATTCGCAGCGGGCTGCGAGCCGACGGGCAGTTGCGTGTCGTGATCGATCTCAACCAGGATGTTCGCTCGAGGACGTTTACCGCCGGCCCCAACGGGCAATACGGCGACCGGCTGGTCATCGACCTGCAGCGCGCGAACAGTCTCTCGACAGTCAAACGCGCCTCCGAGGAATACCAGCCAGGGCGCGACATCGTGATCGCGATCGACCCCGGCCACGGCGGACATGACCCGGGCGCGATCGGCAAGCAGCGCACCCGGGAAAAAGACGTGGCGCTCGCGATCAGCCGCGAGCTTGCGCGGCGCATCAATGCGGAACCCGGGATGCGTGCGATCCTCGTGCGCAACGGTGACGTTTACATCGATCATCGCGCCCGCACAGCCATTGCGCGGCGCAACCGGGCCGACCTGTTCGTTTCGATTCATGCCGACGCGGTGGATGACCGCCGCGCGTCGGGTGCATCCGTCTACGCACTGTCCCTGAAGGGAGCGAGTGACGAGGCGGCGAAGCAGCTCGCCGAGCGCGAAAACGCGTCGGTTGGCGGCGTGTCGCTCGACGACAAGGACGATGTCCTCGCGTCGGTACTGATCGACCTGTCCCAGAATGCGTCGCTCAGCGCCAGCCTGGATGTCGGCGACAAGGTCATCGGCGAGATGTCGAAAGTCGCCAAGATGCATCGTCGTACGGTGCAGCAGGCCGGATTCCTCGTGCTGAAATCACCGGACATGCCGTCGATCCTCGTCGAGGCCGCGTTCATTTCGAATCCCGACGAGGAGCGTCGACTGCGCGACCCTGCGTACCAGGCAAAACTTGCGAATTCGATCATGGCGGGCCTCAGGTCCTACTTCTATACCAACCCGCCGCCCGACACCCAGATCGCGATGGACTTGCGGCGCGAACCGACGCGCCAGGTCCGTCACGTGATTGCCCGCGGCGATACGCTGTCGGAAATCGCCGCACGATACAACGTCAGCGCCGCGGCCATTCGCGCCGCCAACAAGCTGTCCGACGACAAGATTCGCGTCGGGCAGACCCTGTCTATCCCGATCTTCGCGGGCGGCTGACGCGACATTTCGACGTGAATTTGGAAGAATGGCGCCCCCTTGGCGCCATTCTTCTCTTGCATGCCCATCCAGCAACTCCCCAGCCACCTGATCAACCAGATCGCCGCGGGCGAGGTCGTCGAACGGCCCGCTTCCGTGGTCAAGGAACTCGTCGAAAACAGCCTGGACGCCGGCGCGCGCGCAGTCCACGTTGACATCGTTGCAGGTGGCCAGAAGCTCGTTCGCATCAGGGACGACGGCCAGGGGATTGCGCGCGACGAATTGCGGCTCGCGCTATCACGACACGCCACGAGCAAGATCTCGAGCCTCGAGGACCTCGAGGCGGTTGCCTCGCTGGGATTCCGTGGCGAGGCGCTGCCGAGTATCGCCTCCGTGGCGCGCCTCGTGCTGACGTCGCGCTCGGCGGATGCCGAGGGGGCGTGGTGCGTGGAGGCTGATGGCGGCGCGATCTCGGACGCGGTGCCCGCTGCGCATCCGCAGGGCACCACGGTCGAGGTTCACGACCTGTTCTACAACACGCCGGCGCGGCGACGGTTCCTCAGGGCCGAGCGGACAGAGTTCGGTCACATCGAAAAGTGGATGCGCCGGCTGGCGCTGTCGCGGCAGGATGTCGCGTTCACGCTGACGCACAACCGGCGCGTCGTGTTCAGCCTGCCCGCGGCCGCGGGAGATGACGCGCGCCGTCAGCGCCTCGCGAAAATCTGTGGCGATGCGTTCGCCGAGCAATGCGTCTACCTGGAACGGGAACTCGAGGGTATTGCGCTTGCAGGCTGGATCGGACTCCCGACTTTCAATCGCAGCCAGCCCGACATGCAGTACTGGTTCGTCAACGGGCGCAGCATCAACGACAAGACCCTGGCTCATGCCGTGCGCCATGCCTATCGGGACGTCCTGTTTCACGGGCGCTACCCGGCTTACGTTTTGAGCCTGGCGATGGACCCTGCGGGTGTCGATGCCAACGCCCATCCGGCGAAACACGAGGTGCGTTTCCGTGATGGCCGGCGCGTGCACGGCGTGGTTTCGCAAACGGTCGAGGTGGCGCTTGGCGAAACCCGGCCGGGTGGTCACAAAGTGACCCCGATCCCGATGACGCGGGATGCGGTCTTCGGCCAGGGCAGCATGCACCTGCCGTCTGCGCCGACGCCATCGGCGGTTCGAGAATCCCTGGCCGCCTACCGGGCGCTGGCTGCGGGACCCGTGACCGCGGCCGACGCGCAGGATGATGTGCCGCCGCTCGGTTATGCGGTGGCGCAGCTCGGTGGAATTTACATTCTCGCCGAGAATCGCGACGGGCTTGTCGTGGTCGACATGCACGCGGCGCACGAGCGCATCGTTTACGAGAAGCTCAAGCGGGGTTTCGAGGATCGCGGCCTCGTGCGTCAGCCGCTGCTCGTGCCGGAAACGGTTGCGGTGGCCGAGAGTGAGGCGGACCTCGTCGAGGAAGCCGGCGAGATGCTGGCCGAGCTCGGGCTGGTCGTGGACCGGTCCGGTCCGAACAGCCTCACGGTTCGTGAAGTGCCGGCGTTACTGAAAGGCGCCGATGCCGAGGCGTTGCTGCGGGACGTGCTGGCCGATCTGGCCGAGTCGGGCAGCAGCAGCCGTGTGGCGGACGTTGCCGACGACTACCTCGCGACGATGGCTTGCCATCATTCGGTGCGAGCCAACCGTCAGTTGTCGCTCGATGAAATGAATGCGCTGCTGCGCGAGATGGAAGTCACGGAGCGGGCGGACCAGTGTAACCACGGCAGGCCGACGTGGACCGCGATCACGCTGTCCGATCTCGACCGGTTGTTCCTGCGGGGGCGGTAGGCAACACGATGCGCCGTACCGCCATCCTGCTGATGGGCCCGACTGCCACGGGCAAAACCGATATCGCCATGCGCCTGTGCGAGCGTTTTCCCTGCGACATCATCAGCGTGGATTCGGCGCTCGTTTATCGCGGCATGGATATCGGCACGGCCAAGCCCGATGCCGCGATGTTGCAGCGTGCCCCGCACCAGCTCATCGACATCCGGGACCCGGAGGAGAGTTACTCGGCCGGCGATTTCGTGCGCGATGCGCGTGCCGCGATGGAGCGGAGTTTTGTGGCCGGCCGTATTCCCCTGCTGGTCGGCGGCACCATGATGTACTTTCGCGCGCTGACGCAGGGCATGGCGCGCCTGCCGCGCGCCGATAAGGCGCTGCGCGCGCAAATCGATGCCGAGGCTGAAAATCGCGGCTGGCCGGCCCTGCACGCGGAACTCGCCACGGTCGATCCGCGCGCGGCTGAGCGGATCAAGCCGAACGACAGCCAGCGCATACAGCGTGCCCTCGAGGTATATCGAGCGAGCGGCAGGCCGCTCAGCGACTGGCAGGAGGATGCCGGGGCGCCTGAAGACGGCATTCGCTATGTAAGGATCGGCCTGAACATCGAGCCGCGGCAACGCCTGCACGAGCGCATCGCGGCGCGCCTCGAGGCCATGGTGGCGAACGGATTTGCGGACGAAGTCCGGGCGCTGCGCGCACGCCCGGGCCTGACAGCCGGGCACCCTTCGATGCGCTCGGTCGGTTACCGGCAGTTCTGGCAGTACCTCGACGGCCAGCACGATCTGGCCGAGGCCTGCCGGCGGGCCCTTTTTGCGACCCGGCAGCTCGCCAAGCGGCAGATCACCTGGCTCCGGAGCGAGCCGGAAGTATTTCTCGTGGACCCACTTGAACCCGGCGCGGTCGGCGCCATATCGGGCTTTCTCGCTGGTATATTGCGGGATGACGGGGGTTAAACGGCGTATTGCATGTCGTCTCCCTGTGTTAGACTTTTTTCACGCTTAGGCTGGAAACGGCGACGTTTGGGCACCCGGCGCCACCGGGACGCAGTTTCCATAAGAAATGTAAGAAGAATAAGGAGACCCAATATGGCTAAAGGGCAGACGCTACAAGACCCCTTCCTCAACATTTTGCGCAAGGAAAAAGTTCCTGTTTCCATCTATCTCGTCAACGGCATCAAGCTGCAGGGCCAGGTCGATTCGTTCGACCAGTTCGTGGTCCTGCTCAAGAACAGCGTCAACCAGATGGTCTACAAGCATGCAATCTCGACCGTCGTACCGTCGCGAAATGTTCGCCTGCCGCTGCCCGATGACGACTCCGGAGACGGCGACGACTAGCACCATCCGGAAGACCCGGCAGGAGGTCGTGTTTGTTTGAACGACCGCAAAGCGGCGAGCGTGCAATTCTCGTCCACGCGAGTCCGGAAGGCCTTCCTGAGGAATCAGAACGCGAGGAGTTCGCCGAGCTTGCCCGTTCGGCGGGCGCTATCGTCATGGCGGAACTCGTCAGTGCACGGCGCTCGCCGGATCCGCGTTATTTCATCGGCAAGGGCAAGCTGGAGGAACTGCGTGACCTGATCGGCGAACACCAGGCTGAACTCGTCATTTCCTCGGCGGCCCTGAGCCCGAGCCAGGAGCGCAACCTGGAACGCGAGCTGAAGTGCCGCGTACTGGACCGGGCAGGCCTCATCCTCGACATCTTCGCGCAGCGCGCCCGGAGCTTCGAGGGCAAGCTGCAGGTCGAGCTCGCGCAGATGCGCCACCTGTCGACGCGCCTGGTGCGTGGCTGGACTCACCTCGAGCGCCAGAAGGGCGGTATTGGCCTGCGCGGACCGGGCGAAACCCAGCTCGAGACCGACCGGCGCCTCGTCGGCAAGCGGATCCGGCAATTGAAGGAGCGACTGGATCACGTGGACGCACGGCGCACGATGAACCGGCGCAATCGGATGCGCGCCGAAATACCGACCGTGGCCCTGGTCGGCTACACCAATGCCGGCACGTCGACGCTGTTCAACGCACTCACCGATGCCGGTGTTTACGTACAGGACCAGCTGTTTGCGACGCTGGACCCGACCGTCAGGCGCATGGATCTGTCCGATGGGGGCTACGTGGTGCTCGCGGACACCGTCGGATTCGTTCGCGATCTGCCGCACGAACTTATCGCGGCTTTCCGTTCGACATTGCAGGAAGCGCGCGAGGCCGACCTGATTCTGCACGTGATCGATGCGAGCGACCTGAATCGCTGGCAGCGCGTGCGCCAGGTGAATGCGGTGCTTCGGCAGCTCGAAGCTGACCAGATTCCGCAGATTCGCGTGTACAATAAGATCGACAAGCTGGACCGCAGGCCGCGCATGACGAGCAATCGTGACGGTGATGGCAGGGCGGTCTGGTTGTCGGCCGTTTCTGGCGAAGGTCTGCCCATGCTCAGGGACGCTATAGCGCAGCGGCTCAGGCAGAAGACGCTGCACCGCTATCTGCGCCTCAATCCGGGGCAGGGACGGCAACGCGCCAAACTATTTGAAATGGGTGCGGTCCTTGGTGAAGAGGCGCTGGACGACGGCGGCTGGTCACTCGAGCTGAAAATGTCTGAAAAGGACTTGCAGCGCTTCCTCAAGCGTGAAAGTCTGGCAGAGGAACAACTGGTACTGGCAAGGGCGGAAACGCCGGCGCCGGCGGCAAACGAATAGACGCGCAAGAATTATGGCTTGGAACGAATCAGGAAATGGCAAGGACCCGTGGAAACGTGACGGGAACGAACCCAACGATCTGGACAAGATCGTTCAGGACTGGCAACGACGCTTCGGCAGCATCCTCGGTGGTGTTGGCGGCGGCGGTGGCGGTTCCGGCGGCGTGGTGCTCATCGTGGTGTTGCTGGTCGCGTGGGGACTGACCGGCTTTTACCGCGTCGATGAAGCGGAACGCGGCGTCGTACAGCGATTCGGCGCCTACACAGAGACGACGATGCCGGGCCTGCACTGGCACCTGCCGTATCCGATCGAGACCGTCGACCTGGTCAATACGGCGGCCGTTTCGAATTACGCCTATCGCACCGAGATGCTGACGGCCGACGAGCAGTACGTCTACATCGACATGGTGGTGCAGTTCAGGCGCACGGATCCGGTGAAATACCTGTTCAACGTGGCCAATCCAGACATGACGCTGCAGGACGTCACGGAAAGTGCGCTTCGGGAAGTCGTCGGTACGACGACGCTGAATTCCCTGGTGACCGCCCGCCGCGACGAAATCGCATCCCGGACGCAGGAAGTCCTGCAGGCCACGATCGACAGCTACGGCGACGGCGCGGGGATCACGGTGACATCGATCTCGCTCGAGACGGTCAATTACCCCCAGGCAGTGCAAGCCGCTGTCGACGACGCCCAGAAGGCGCGCAACGATAGCGAACGCTATCGACTCGAGGCCGACGAATACGCCAATAACATCGTGCCCAAGGCACGTGGCGAGGCTGCGCGCGTACTCGAGGACGCACAGGCCTACCGTGAAAGGAAGATCGCCGATGCGCAGGGTGAGGCGGCACGCTTCGAGTCATTGCTCGCGGAGTACCAGAAGGCGCCGCGCGTTACTCGTGACCGCCTGTACATCGAGGCGATCGAAGAGGTTTACGGCAAGACCGCCAAAGTGCTGATCGACAAGGAGGGCACCGGAAATCTGCTGTACCTGCCGCTCGATCAGATCGTGAATCGTGCGGGTGGCCAGATTCAGGCCGTCGACCCGAACCGGTCCGCCGACTCGCTCACGCCACAGTCGCAGCCGGAGGGCAAAAGCGAAACACGAGATCCGCGCGAGAGGAGGGTCCGCGAATGAACGGTGGAAAGTTTGCCGGCGTTGTATTGCTCGGTGTTGCATTCATCATCATCGGCCTCAGCGCGTTTACGGTTAACGAGCGCGAACTTGCGATCAAGCTGCAGCTTGGCAAGGTCGTCAAATCGGAGTACGAACCCGGTCTGCACTTCAAGCTGCCGATCATCCAGAACGTGCGGAAGTTTCCGAAGCGAATCCTGACGATCAGCGATCGGCCGGAACGAATTTTCACGGCGGAGAACGAGGCGGTGCAGGTCGATTTCTTCGTCAAATGGCGCATCGTGGATCCCGTGCGCTTTTACACGTCGACGGGCGGCATAGAGTCGGTAGCGAACGGCCGTTTGTCGGAAATCATCAAGAACGCCATCGTTACCGAGTTCGGTAAGCGTTCGGTGGCCGAGGCGATCTCCCTGGAACGCCAGGAACTGATGCGCGACATGTTACTGCTGGCCAAGGCAACGGCCGAAGACCTCGGTGTATCGCTGGTCGATTTTCGCGTCAAGCAGGTCGAGTTCATGGACGAGGTTCGGGCGTCCGTCTACCAGCAGATGGCTGCGGAGCGCGCGCGAATTGCGACGGATCGTCGTGCCACGGGCCGGGCCGAAGCGGAGAAACGGCGCGCCGGGGCGGATCGCGAAGTCACCGTGATTCTTGCCAACGCTTATCGCGACGGCCAGAAGATCCGGGGTGAAGGCGACGCGAAGGCCGCAGAGATCTACGCGGAAGCCTACAACAAGGATCCGGAGTTCTATTCGTTCTATCGCAGCATCGACGCGTACAGGAAGTCGCTCGGCAAGACCGGCGATATCCTGGTGCTCGGTCCGGACAATGAGTTCTTTCGATATCTCAACCGGTCGGACGGCAAGCAATAGCTAAGGAAATCTTCACCGCGGTCGCACTGGTGCTCATCATCGAGGGCATGCTGCCGTTCATTTCGCCGCGCGGTTACCGGCAGATGGTGGCGGAAATTTCGCGGCTGGGCGACAATCAGATTCGCAACATCGGCCTGGTCGTCATGCTCATCGGGGTCGTGACGCTGTTTGTCGTGCGCGGTTAGGGTCTGATCACAACGAAGCGGGAATTTCATGGGTAAGAACGTAGTTGTCATCGGCACTCAGTGGGGTGACGAAGGCAAGGGCAAGATCGTCGACTTGCTGACGGATCGCGCGGCCGCGGTAGTGCGCTTTCAGGGCGGCCACAATGCGGGCCATACGCTCGTCATCGACGGCAAAAAGACGGTTCTGCACCTGATTCCCTCCGGCATCCTGCGGGACGGCGTGAGCTGCCTGATCGGCAACGGCGTCGTGCTGGCGCTCGATGCCCTCGTCAAGGAAGCGAACGCGTTGATCGCAAGTGGCGTGCCGGTGTACGAGCGCCTGCGCATCAGCCCGGGATGTCCGTTGATTCTGCCTTCTCATGTTGCGCTCGACGTGGCGCGCGAAAAGGCGCGTGGGTCGGGTGCGATTGGCACAACCGGTCGGGGCATCGGTCCCGCCTACGAGGACAAGGTGTCCCGGCGCGCGTTGCGCGTATCGGACCTTTTCGTTCGCGAGAAATTCGCCGCCAAGCTGGGCGAGATTCTCGATTATCACAACTTTCTGCTCCGGGAGTATTTCGGCGCGGACCCCGTGGACTTCGCAAAAACGCTCGACGAAGCGCTCGGTTATGCAGAGATCATCGCGCCGATAACGGCCGATATTACGCAGATCCTCAAGGGCCTCGGCGACGACGGCAAGAGCATCCTGTTCGAGGGGGCCCAGGGCAGCTTCCTGGATATCGATCACGGCACCTATCCTTTCGTAACGTCATCGAACACGGTGGCGGCGGCAGCGAGCACCGGCACCGGTATCGGTCCGCGGCACCTCGATTACATACTCGGCATCGTCAAGGCCTATACCACGCGCGTCGGCGCCGGGCCGTTCCCGACGGAACTGTTCGACGAACAGGGCGCGCACATTGCGCGGGTCGGTGCTGAATTCGGCGCAACGACCGGCAGGCCGCGACGTTGTGGCTGGTTCGACGCGGTTGCGCTGCAACGCTCGATCATCAACAGCAGCGTATCGGGCCTCTGCGTCACCAAGCTCGACGTGCTGGATGAGCTCGAGACGATCCAGATTTGCGTGGGTTATGAAATCGACGGCAAGGAAATACAGGGCCTCCCGGTGCTGGTAGACCGGTTCGCGGATTGTCAGCCCGTTTACGAGGAATGGGCCGGCTGGCAGCAGTCCACGGTGGGCGTCACCCGGTACGCCGACCTGCCGGACAAAGCGCGCGCCTACCTGGCGCGTATCGAGCAACTGGCCGGCGTACCGATCGATATCATTTCCACGGGACCCGATCGCGAACAGACGATCATCAAGAACCACCCGTTCGGCTGATTCCGCGGCGTAACGCCGCGCCTGCGAGGAGCAGCAGGCCGAGCGGGGCGGGCGAGCCGCCACCACCGCCGGATCGTGCGGGTGGCGGCGGGGGAGTCGGCGGCTGGTTCGAGCCGACAATTTCGACGCGCAGCACGTCGTTGCCGCCGATCGCGGCCCCGGTCGCGTTACTCAGCGCGAGGTCGAAGAATTCGGTGGGCTCGTCAATGCCATCGTTGATGATGGCGAATTCGATCCATTGCGGGTCCGCGTCGCCATCCGCCCAGGTCAGCGTGCCATTCATCGGGCCGGAGAAGTCGTCCGTTGCGGACGCGCTGCCCGCCATGACGAGAAAATCGACGCTTGCGGGTCCGGTGGCGCTGCCCGTTCTGCGGACGATGGCCACGGCGGTGGCGAACCCGGTCTCGCTCGCGCTGATCGATGCTGTCGGGAAGTCGACCGACGACGCGGCGCCGGGATCGCTGACATAGACGCTTGCGAGGTTCGGGGCGGACAACGTTGCGCCGCCCCGGGGCGATACGAGCCGCACGATCAGTCGCTCGGCATTCTCCGCCGTACCGTCGTCGATGACGTCGATGCCGATGCGTCGAAGCGAGCCGTCACCGTCACCCCAGGTGAGTGTGCCGCGCGTGGCCGACAGGTCATCGGGGGTGCCGGAACCCGGCACGATCTCCCAGTCGACGCTGATTGCCCCCAAACTGCCGCCGCTGCGCTGCACGACGATTTCCGCGACGCCACCTTCCTCGGCGCCGAATGCGGCGCCGGCGAATGAGAGTGTGCCGGCCGGGACGTCGAGGGTGCGATCGGCTACCAGGTAAAAGCCGGAGTCGATATCGCTGATCGCGATGCTGCCGCTGGGCAAAAACGGGTAGGTACCCCATGCGCCGGGAAAGCCGACGGCGTCGGTGGCCGGGTAGGTGTCAAAGAAACCGGCTGCGACGGGTGAGGCCGGGTTGCTGATGTCGAGAACGCTCAGCCCGCGTGCGTAGTTCGACATGTAATAGCGGTTGCCGCGCGCGAAGCCGTTGTGGTCGATGGCGCGGGTCGGGCCGGTCCACGCTCCGACAAGTAACGGCGCAGCCAGGTCCGCGATGTCGAATACGCGCAGCGTTGTATTGAGGCCGCGATCGCGCTCGTCGAGCTCATCCTGAACAAACAGGTAGCGACCGTCTTCGGACGGCCACCCGGAATGCGTGTAGGCTGCGTTGGCATACAGCGTCCTGCTGAGCCTTGCAGGCCGCGATGCGTCGGTAATGTCCCAGATGTCGACGCTCGACTCGTTAAAGTCGAACAGTACGCGGCATTGGCTCGCGCCCGACGCGTTGACGCACTGCGTATCCTTTCGAATGTCCGTGATCGACAGCGCGGCGGCGTCGTGAATGTAGAGGCGGTTGCCCTGTGGCTGGTCAGCCGGGGTTGACGGCATGGCCACGAAAGCGGGCGCCGCGGGGTCGTCGAGCGAGTAGGCGCGAAAGCGGCCGTCCGAAATGTTGGAGCCGGCGATCACCAGCAGCGGTGTCATGCCTGTCAGTGACAGCCCGGTGCCGAAATCGATATCGGTCAGGAAGACGTTGTGCGCCTGCGTAAAGTCGCTCGAATAGGCGAGCGATGTGACGCGCTGTGGCAGCTGCCCGAGATCGATGACAACCAGGCCCTCCGTCGCATTGTCGGACGTGACGTACGCATAGGCATGCCAGCGGCCTGCTGTGGCCTCCCATGACTGGTATACCTTGATGTCGCGCCACGTCGTCGACTGCCCGGGGACGAAGCCGACTTCCCGGGGCGATTCCGGTGCGGTGACGTCGTAGACCGCCGTCCCGTTGCTGTAACCCATGATCGCGTATTCGCGGCCCGAGTTCAGATCGACGAATCCCCAGATGTCGGCGCCGCGCGCGGAGTTCGCGCGGTCGGCGACATGCGCGAGCAGGTCCAAGGCTTGGCAGGGAAAGCTCGCTGCCCTGCCGCCGACGCACTGCGTCGCCGGCGCATTGGACTTGAGTGCCGCCTGGGCTTCGCCGAGCTGCTGGCCTTCGGTGCTCTTGCTGTCGACGATGACGTGGAAGCCGCGTGCCTGCAGATCCGTTGCGAACTCGGGCGGCACGCCGATCATCGTCGCGCCATCGGGCGCATGAACGTCGATGGCTTCGCTGACGACATAGGCGAGATTCTCGATGGTCTCGAGCTTGTAGTCTCCGGGCCAGACAGAGACGGTGCCTCCCTTGCCGACACGCGCCAGTGCATAGTCGATGGTCCGGCATGGTGCGGTGATCGAATGGCAATCGCCGGCATCGGCGCCGTCGGGCGACACGTGCAGGGGCGGCTCCCCGGAATCGGCAGCAGCGAATCCGGTGTACGCCAGCAGAATGGCCACGAGCGGGGCCATCGGAACAAGGGGTTTTTTCATGTCGAGACCAAGCGACGGGTTGCCGCTATGATACCCTTTCAGCGCTTTCATCAGTGCCATACACCCGAAAACTGTGAATTCGTTCTCTTTGACCTTCAAGGCGGGCGCCAGTGCCCTTGAATCCATCCGCGACCACGGATTCGACCCGGCGTCGATCGGCACCATCGCGGGCGCCTCGGGCGGGGCCAAATGGCTCTGCCTGAGCCAGCTGGATCGCGCGATCCTGTCGGTGCTGGTACCGAAGCTCAGGGGTCCGGTTCACCTGGTCGGCAGTTCGATCGGCGCCTGGCGGTTTGCCTGCTACGCACAGGCGGACCCTGTCGCGGCGGTCGAGCGGTTCGAAAGTGCCTATCTCGAGCAGCGATACAGCGACGATCCGGATATTCACGAGATCACGGCGTTGAGCCGCGGCATCCTCGATGAGGTGCTGGGCGATGCCGGTGTGCGTGAAGTGCTGGATCACCCGGTCTTCCGCACCCACGTGATGGCGGTGCGCGCGCGTCACTTCATGGCCTCGGAAAATCCCTGGGCGCTGGGTGCCGGCCTGTTGACGGCGGCGGCACTCAACCTGGCGCATCGCAGGACGTTGGGCCTGTTCTTCGAACGTGCGCTGTTCTTCGATGCGAGGACACTCCCGCCGTTCTTCGACCTGCGAGGATTCCCGCTGCAGCAGGTGGCGTTGACGCCCGACAACCTCAGGGATGCCATCGTCGCAACGGGGTCGATACCGCTGGTACTCTCGGGTGTGCGCGATATTGCAGGCGCGACACCGGGCGTTTACCGCGATGGCGGCGTCATCGACTATCACCTCGACATACCGCACAGCGAGCGCGACCGGTTCACGCTGTTTCCGCATTTCTACGGGCACATCGTCCCGGGGTGGTTCGACAAGCGACTGACCTGGAGGCGGCCGCAGGCCGAGCACGTGGCACGGACGATCCTCGTGAGTCCGTCGCCGCAGTTCGTCGCAACATTGCCCGGCGGCAAGATCCCGGACCGCAGCGATTTTCGGCGCTACGAGCCGCAACTGCGACGCAGGATCTGGCGCGATTGCGTGGCCGCCTGCGCGAGACTCGCAGACGAATTCGTGGAGGTCATCGAAACGGAACAACTGGCGGCGCGTATCGAGCCACTGTGATAGTCTCGCGCAAAAATCGAAATGGGGAGCGCAGTGAATAACGTAACGTCGACGACCGCAAGGCCCTATCCCGAGCTGACCTGGGTCGCGTTAATCACGGGTTGGGTTATCGGTGTCATCATCGCGGTGGCGATAGGCTATGCCGCGTTGATTCTCGGATTCTCGATCGAAGGGTCCGAACTTGCCGCCATCCTGGGCTTCGGCGTGCTGCGTGGCATTCTCAGGCGCAAGAGCATCATCGAAAACAACATCGTGCAGACGATCGCGAGCGGCGTGAACGGCGCTTCGTCCGGCATGATGTTCTCGGTGCCGGCACTCTTTCTGCTCGGTTTCGGCGACAAGTTCGATCCAGTGGTTCTGACCTTCGGCTGCATTGCCGGGGCGTTCCTCGGTATCGCGTTCATCATTCCGCTGCGCAAGAACATGATCGACTTCGAGCGCCTGACCTACCCGGGCGGCGTCGCGGTTGCCACGATCCTGAAGTCCCCCGGCGCGGGCGTTCGCAAGGCGCAGATTCTGCTCGCCGCGGCGCTTGTCAGCGCCATCGTCCACTGGCTTACGCTGCACTTCGAGTTCGACAACTACAATCTCGGCGCGCTGCTCGGGCTGCCGCAATACATGAACGGCATCTGGTACCTGTCATTGATGACGATCGGTGTGGGGTTCATCGCCGGTCGCGGCGGCATCGCGTTCATTATCGGTGGCTTTGTCGCTTACTGGTTTCTGGCGCCGATGCTGTCCATTACCAATTCATTCCCGCTCGACGCCGCGGGCGCGGTGATCAATACGCCGGGCCCATTGCGCCTGGAGCTGTTTCGTCCCATGGGTATCGGCATGCTGATCGGTGGTGCGATCATGGGCGTGATTCTGGCGTTCCCGCTGATCCTGAGTGCGATTCGCTCGATGCAGAAAGCATCGCGGATGTCGTCGAGCATCTCGAACGACGAGATGCCCATCAGGATGCTGTATTTCGCGATAGTCGGTGCAGCCATCCTGCTCTGCGTAATGGCCGTGACGTCTGCCGAATCGGTGGGCCTCGGCCGTGGCATCGGTATGGCGCTGCTCGGCACGCTCTGGATCTGGATGGCCGGCATCATCCTGTCCGAGGCCATCGGCAGGACCAACTGGTCCCCGTTGTCTGGCATGACGCTGGTTGGTATTACGCTGCTCATCGTGCTGACGCAGGCGTTCGGCATGGAGCGCTCGGATTCGATCATCGCGGCCCTCATGGTGGGCGCGGCAACCTGTGTGGCAATGTCGCAGGCCACCGACCTGATGCTCGACCTGAAGACGGGCTACCTCGTCGGCGCGACGCCGCGCATGCAGCAGATCGGCCAGTTTGCCGGCGCGTGGCTGGGCCCGATTGTCGTCATCATGGTGATTTTCGTGTTGCACAATGCCGAGGGTTACGGTCTCGGCAGCGAGCGCCTGCCGGCGCCGCAGGCCCAGGCGCTCGCCAGTACCATCGACGGCATCATGGGTGGCGACGTGCCGACGCAGAAGTACGTGGCCGGCGCCGTGCTGGGCGGCATCCTGTCGGCGGTAATGGGCGGGCTCGGCATCACCGTCGGCCTCGGTTTCTACCTGCCGTTCAACATCGTGCTTACGTATTCACTCGGCACCCTCGGACGTGAGTTGTCCGATCGATTCAGGGGCAAGACGTGGAGCGAGGAGGTCGGCATTCCATTAGCGGCCGGGCTCATTGTCGGCGAGGCGCTCGTCGGCGTCGGCAACGCGCTGTACATCGTGGCGTCTTCGTCCTAGCGGGAGAGAGAGATGAAAAATATTGGTTACTTTCTGCTCGCCGCCGGTTTTCTCGGGGGCGCATTCGTCACGTCACTCGATGTGGAGAACGTCAACTGGGCCCTGTTCGTGGGTGCCGCAGCCGCTGCAACGCTCGGGCTCATCCTGTTCAAGCGACAGGCCGCCGCACACGCGCGATCCGAAAGCACCCTGGAATTGAATCGCGGCGAATTGCGCGAGTCGATCCAGAACATCGTACGCGACCTCGGGGAAATTCGTGAAGACGGCAAGGTACAGGGTGCGCTCTTGCGGGACCTTATCGACCAGAAGCTGCGCACGGACCTCAGGCGGTTCGCCGATGCGCGTCAAAGCATGGTCCACCTTTTCGGCCTGCAGACCTACGCCGACATCATGAGCAATTTTGCTGCGGGCGAGCGCTACATCAATCGCGTCTGGTCCGCGTCGGCAGATGGCTACGTCGAAGAGGCGGCAACATATCTGGACAAGGCCGCGGCCCAATTTTCCGAGGCGGAGCGGCAGCTCAACGTGGCGGCGAAGGGCGGCTGATCAGCGCCTCGGCTTGCTGCGAGCGGACCGGCGGCAACGCGCCGTCAGGTTGCGCTGCAATGCGTCGACGTCCTCGTTCATGAGATAGTCGGATCGGTCTTTCCAGCCGCGCATCATGCCAATCGTGCGCTCGTTGACCAGCAGGTGGTTGTGACTCGCCTGTTCGCCAACCTCCCATCCGGGTACCGCGATGACCGAGCGTACCCGGACCTTGTGACCGAGAAGCTCCGTGAATTCCTTCTCCAGACGCGCGTTTCGCGCCATCAGTGGAATGATCGAGCCCGGCGTCTTGGAGTTCGAATAGCGCAGTTCGTTGCCCGAGAGCCGAACCTCGCCATTGCGTGAGGGCCGCCTGGCCATGACATTGACGGCGTAAATGCCGCTTTGCCCGACGACCACATGATCGACCACGCCGGCGCTCGTGGTGACGTCGTGAAAAACGCGGGCGCCGCCTGCCGAAATCTGTTGCAGCTGGTGGCCGACGGCCAGGTTTGCGTCGCGCAGCAGCCCGATCCTGCGGCGCGTGAACATCGTGTCGCTGAGCCGGTAGACGGCGAAGCACAGGGCGAGCGCCAGGAAAATGAGCTGCAGGTTGAGTTGCCACGCGGGGTAACCCGCGAACAGTTCGCGAGCCCGCAGCGCATAGGCGGTGGCGAAAAGGACGATGAACACCAGGATCGCGCCGAGGTAGATGGACTGCGCGCAGCTCAGACGCTCGAACTCGTCGCGGAAGCGTTGCGCCGCCTCGCGCATGATGCTGTCGTTGAAGCTCGTGCGAAAATCGACGCTACGGCTCAGGACCGCCCAGGACTTGGCGACGAGCACGAAAAATATCGCGCTCGCAAGAGCGACTGTTGCTGCGCCGCTGATCGCCTCGATGTCCATGGCCTGTCATCCACTGCTTTGATGCACGCCGTCCAGCGTAATCGCCAGGCCGATATGTCTCTGTGATGCACATCACAATGACGAACGTCTTGCCGGGGCCATTCCGCATTTTTCAGCATCAGTTCAGGGTTCAGGGCGTATCTGTGAGGGTGTTCACGCGGTTTTGCGGCGCCCGGTGCTAGGGTCGCAATATCGGGTCTAAACCTCGAATGGATGGGTAATGCCATGAAAACGGAATGGAAACTCGTAGCACTGGCCGCGGCAACGCTGGCAATGAGCGGCTGCGCGTCGATGAGCGGCGAGGAATGCATGGCGACGGACTGGTCGGCCGTCGGCTATGAGGACGGTGCGCGCGGTTACACGAGTGACCGCTTCGGCCAGCACCGCAAGGCCTGTGCCAAGCATGGCGTCACGGCAGACTTTGGCGACTACCAGGCCGGCCGCGAGCAGGGTCTCAGGGAGTATTGCCAGCCGGGTCGGGGTTTCGATGTCGGGGCCAGCGGTGGCCGCTACTACGGTGTCTGCGATGTACAGCTCGAGGGTGACTTCCTGGACGCCTATAACGCCGGCGCGCATCTCTATGTATTGCGCTCCAACGTGAATCGGGCGACGGCTGATATCAAGTCCCGCGAGCGGGAACTCGAGGAGGTGGCAGAGTCGACGCGGCAGAAAGAGATCCTGCTGATCGCCGATGAAACCACGACCGAAGAACGCATCATATTGCTGGCGGATCTCAAGAAACTCTCCGAGCAGAAGGGCAGGCTGGAAGCGGAGATTCGCGAGTTGTATGACGTCCGCGCGCGCCACCAGGCCGAACTCGAGGACTACCAGGTCGCTGTTGCGGACTTCGGTTACTGACGGGTTCGCTCACAAGGCGATGTCGTCGTCCTTGCGTCGATCGACGCGGTCGCGCCGTTCCTGAGGGAAGGATCCCGTGCCGGCGCCGAAGCCGCCTGGAGCGAACGGGCTGCGCCGTTCCTTGCCGTTGCGCCGGTCCTTGTGGTGCACGAATCGGCACTGGCATTCCTGGACGTCGCAGCCCGGCAAAGGCAGTCGCGGCGCCGCATTCGACAGGAAACGTTTACCGCTTAGCTCCCCGGCCGCAGCACAGGCTTGCCCGGCGGTTTTGATCGAAACGGCATGAAACGGGGAGGTGTCTGTGAGCTTCGTCGGCGCCTGGGCCTCTGCCTTTACCGCGCGTCCGGAACGAATGCGCATCACGAGCCAGGCCAACATCAGCAACAGCAGCAGACCCAGAAACAGTTCCTGCACGGGCGTCTCCAGTATGTCGAGTTGAGGCGGCCACGCTCCCCGCGCACGGCCATGTTATTTATAGCATGTATCTGGTCGAAAATCCCCAGACCCAGGGCGCCTCACAGCAGCTCATCCACCATGAATTCGGCCAGGTGCGCCGTTAGGGTCAGGTCGACCGGCGCGTCGATTTCGCGGGACACCATCAGGTCGGGGATGAAGACCTGTTCGAGCAGGGCCTCCACGGTACCGGGGTCCGAGGTCGCGAGGTTCAGCTCCTTGTTGACCTCGAGGCTCAGCTTGTCGAAGTTCGCCGAACCGACACTCGCCCAACCGTCAAAGATGGCAGCCTTGACGTGACTCATGCCGGGGTACTCGTAGACCCGGATGCCGTTTGCCAGAAGCTTGTTGATCGTAACGAGATTGCTGGCGTTGAGCGGGCCGTGATTGCCCTTCGACGGGATGATGATGCGCACGTCGACACCACGGCGTCGCGCCTTGGCGAGCTCATACAGGGTCTCGTCGTCTGAAAAATAGGCGTTCTCGATCAGGATGTAGCTGTTCGAATTGCGGATCGCGGCGATCTGTGCGCGCTTGATCTGGGCGTCGAAACTGCGGGTCTGCAGGATGCGTACCGGGTAACCGTCGCGATCGGCGTTTTGTTGCTTGCCGCGGGTGAAACGCAGGAAATTGGCTACGTCGCCGAAGACTCCGCCGCGAGCCCATGCCTTGTCCGATTCAAATTGCAATTGATCGACCACTGGGCCCGTGACTTCCATCATCAGGTCATGCCAGTCGTAGCGATATTCGCGGCCGATATTCATGCCCCCGACGAACGCAATCCGCTCGTCGATAATGGTCGTCTTGGTATGGTCGCCCGTGAACCACGGATTGGTCAGGTTCCGGACCCGGATCTCGGAGTCGCGCTCCAGGTAGCTGCGCATCGACAGGGGTACCTCGAATTCCTCGGGCATCGACTCCGCGTCGGTCTGCATCGCGAGCATCGTGCCGATGCCGTCCAGCAGGATGCGAACCCTCACGTCTGCGGACTTTTCCCGGAGCTGATCGGCCATCGCTACCGCAAAATCATCGTTATCGAAAATGTAGGTGCGAATGTCGATGCTTTGTTCGGCCGCCGCAATGGCGGACATCAGCCGGCAAAAGTACTCGTCGCCGTCGACGAGGAAGCGGATACGCCCGAGTTCGCTGCGGGTACCGGTCTCGCGGTCGAGGATGCGTTCGAATTCATTGAGATCCATGGGCTCGGACTGACTCAGCGCAGGGATGTCCTCGGAAAGCGCCGGCATGCCCAGCGTTCCTATTGCGGCCCGCTTGACGAATCCGCGCGTGGACTGCACTGCCAGCGAAGCGAGAGACGTAATGTGGGAGACAGGCCGATTGACCGGATTTTCGTAAACCGAGCGTGCGTAATGCAGAGTGGCATGGCTGACGCCCGTCACTTTGCGAGCAAGATGCCGTTGCGTCACGGAACGCCCTGGCTCAACGGTTGCGGTCGAATCATTCGTACCGTCGGACTGCGTTGTGGCACAGGCTGCCACCAGCAGTGCGACCAGAGCGAGCAGCAAAGAGCGGGTTAGAAAGGCCATGATGTGACTCCGTGGTTCGGTGGCCGGACCCCCTGGCCGGCCGTTGAGTCCAATCTACGGAGACGCCTTGGTCATTGACTGATCGAAGCGTGAGCCTTTCCGGATGGTTCCTTATGGAGACCTGATGAAAAACAGCGGGATATAAATACATGAAAAAATTACGGTTTCTTCAATCGGGACCAGGGCCGGGTGGCGTCCTGCCCGGCGATTACCTATGCTTGATGGACGCATTTCGCGTCCATCGAGACCAAAAACGAGATAAGGAGCATTCATGAAGAGGACGAAGACGATCGGCAGCCTGGCAGCCCTGGCCGCAGGTTTGATGCTGGCAGCGGCGCCCGCGACGGCACAGGATGATGACGAAGCCGGACCGATAACCTGGGGGGATGATGCAAAGTACCTGCGGGTTTCTTATGTCAAATTCAAGCCGGGCAAGCGCGAGCGCGCCATGCAAATCATCGGCGAGCATTTCGCCAAGGCGGCAGCTGCAGCAGGCCGGCCGGGCCCCGTCATCGCGATACATTTCCAGTCAGGCGAATGGGATGCGCTCTGGGCCTGGGAATTGGAGGGTGGCACGGCAGATCTGCAGTGGTACCGGTCTCCCGGCAGCGTTGACTGGTGGAACGCACTGGTGAAGCAGGAAGGCGGCGAGGACAAGGCCAATGCGTTGATGGAAGAGTACGTCGGCTCGATCAAGGACTCCCTGACCGAGATCGGGCACCATCATCCGCCGGCCAAGTAGCCGCAGGCTCCAAGACAGGCAGGCCCCCGCTCGAGGGGCCTGTTTCTTTGCGGGGGCCTACCCGGGAAACGCGGGTACGCCGAAGAGCCGGGCGTGGAATGCCGCGACGACGACGAAGACGACAATCCCGATGCCAAGCGGGATCAGGTCCTGCCTGATGCTTGCCGGGCCTGGCTTGCGCCACGCGCCCTCGCGCCGGTTGATCAACAGGATTTCGAGTCCCGCCCAGACGGTGAAGCTGCCGAACAGCGCCAGCGAACGACTGTCGCCATTCGTCAGCAGGTGAGCGATCCCCCAGAGCATGACTCCTGTCATCTGTGGGTGCCGAACCAGGCGCTTGACGTTGCCCTGCGTCTTCGACGCAAAGAACAGGAAGAGCGCGGCAAGCACCATGAGCGAGACCGCCGGGTTCGGTCCGAAAGGGGGTGTATAGACAGGGTTGGGCACTGCCTGGCGCCAGCCGAAAACGATCGACAGCAGCGCGGCCAGTATCAGTAGCGAGAATATACCGCGGTAGGCCTTTTCCCCGAGCCGCTCGAGCAGCGCCTGGCGCTGCGGCGGCAGCGCGGCAGGGAACAGGTGCGCCCCGCACCAGATCGCGATTCCGCAAATCAAGAGCGACATCCGCATCTCCAACGAGTCTTGTTGGCGATCAGTATACCGCGCTCCCGGCATGGATCCCTGGTCCGGATGCGGCATGCGCAGATATCTCGAGCGGTGACTGGACGGAGGGCAAAAACCGTGGTGCGCGGCAGTCCGGGCACCTTCATCAATTGGCCGAATCGGCCAGCGCCCGCCAATCCGGAATGCAATGGACGCGGTCAAACGGAACGCTTGCGCGCGGTTATTGCCTAATCGTCATGCGGCCCCTAATGGCGGTGCCTCCGCGAGCAGTGCGGGCGCACGGGTGGCATTCATCAGGGAAAGATCTGTATTCCAACAGGCTTGCCCGCGAGTAAAAGGTGTAAAACTGCTGTCATGGCGGATACGGAGGTAGCCCAATGTGCAAGGTGAAATTGACAACCGCAATGCTGGCCGCGGTGATCATGACCAGCGGGTGCAGTGCGACGCACCATGCCGCAGACGTTCGTGCGGCAGATGATGTCGACCGGGTGACGGTCGGTACCGTGCAGAAAGAGGTTCGTATCGGCATGTCGGCTGCAGACGTCGCGGCCGTGCTCGGCTCTCCGAATATCGTCTCGACCGACGAGGAGCGCCGGGAAGTCTGGATCTATGACAAGATATCGAGTGACGTCACCTATTCGCGCAGCAGCGGCAGCGTCGTAGGTCTGATCTTCGGCAGCTCCGGCGGCGGCGCCGGCGTCGGGTCAACGAGCGCCGGCTCGGCGTCGAGTTCCCAGCGCACGCTGACGGTCATCATCAAATTCGATGAAAACAGCCTGGTCCGCGATTTCTCATATCACACGTCGAGGTTCTGATGGCTCGATTGGCGGCAACGGGTCTTCGCGCCGGCAGGATCCTCCTGCTGGCGGCCGTCACGACGGCTGCCGGTGGATGTGCGACGTCCATCCCCGAAGATGCGCTGAGGTTGCCGGAAAGCACGCTCGAAATCCGGGCTATGCAGACGCGGACGTTCGAGGCGCCGGCAGAAAGCGATATCCTGATCGCCACGATTGCAGTACTGCAGGACATGGAATTCAACATTGACCGTATTGAAAAGCCCCTCGGAGTGATCACGGCATCCAAGGTCTCGGATGCCGACTCGAAGAGCGAGAAAACCGGTCTTCTGTTCCTGGATATCCTGTGCGCGGCAGGCGGCGGTTCAGGTTGCGATGCATTGTCTACCGCGCAGGACGAACAGGCGATCACGATGACCATCACCGTGCTGCCGAGTCTTGCACGGGACGGCGAATTTACCGTGCGGGTGACGATGCAGCGCGTCATCTATGACAAGATGGACCGGATCCGGGTTCTGGAGCGCATCGACCAGCCGGCGATTTACGAAGATATCTTCGACAATCTCAGAAAATCGCTCTTCCTACAGGTGAGTAGTCAATGAAACGCATGCGGATAGTGCTGTCGGTCCCCTTGATCGTACTGTTTTCGGGTTGTGCGTTGACGCCGCCTGACGTCACGGGCGGCGGGACCCAGCTCGAGGTGCGTCAAATCCAGACCAGGGAATACGACACACTCGACAAACTGTTGACGATGCGGTCGGTGATCGCGACGCTGCAGGATCTCGGTTTTACAATCGATCAGGCGGATGCGGAACTCGGTACCGTGACGGCAACCCGTCTGCATGAGTATCTGATGCGCATGACCGTCACTGTCGTGCAGAAAGGTACTGAACGTGTGTCGGTTCGTGCCAATGCACGCATCGATGAGAACAGCGTTACTGACGCGGCAACTTACCAGGACTTCTTCGTAGCGCTCGATAAGGCCATGTTCCTGACCTTACACCAGGTCGACTGATGTATGTTTTGACACTCGGGTGGTGATGCGTCCGGAGCGGATCGTGTTTGCCGCGATGTCCAGCGGATGCTGATATTTGCTGAGCGGGTCTTACCTGCTGGATCCGATCCACAAAATCGGCGCTGACCGCGCCACATTTTCATATTGTATTCTTATTCCGTGGTCGTATCCATTCGCGCTTGTCACGCTTGTCAGTAGTGATTGATGCGCGTATACCCACAAGGCTTTCTTAGAAGGCGACGCCGTAAAAAGGCATAGCTGCCGAAAGGTAGTGTCGCAAAGCCGCGGGTCCTCGCTTCCTCCGATCTGTTCCGATTCGTCGAGGGACCCAAGATAGCCGGGCTGCACGGAGTACTCAGATCGAACTGAGCTTTGATCCTTTGCATCAGGGGCTCTCCGATGACTTACACAGATGCGCTCGTGCCAAGTTCGCCGTTTCGAGGACATAGCCTCAGCAAGCCTTTCTTTATTGGTGAGAGTGGGTATGTAGCGATCAACGGTGAGATACGAGGCAACGCGATCGTCGACTGGTAAAGAGAAATTGACCGGCGGCGGCCACGCTGGATAGGCGTGCCGTACACTTCGCGGACCAATATTCAGTGCGGCCGAGCCGGATACGGGAGGCACGCACAATGAAGACCGACGCCTTTTTCAGCAGCGCCACGGGTCCCTCACGTATTGTCTTGTTGTGTGTTTTCCTCCTGCAAAGTTATTCTGCGGCGGGAGAGACATTCGGAGAGCGGTTCCAAAACTGGGTATTCGGAACAGACCTGGCGCAGACACGATTCGTCAGTTCCGAGGGCGTCGAAGTAGAGCGTCGATGCCTCGGTTGCCACGACGGCCTGATAGCCACTCGAATCACGACGAAAGATGCCGACTCACCGATGCGGTTCTCGTCGCGGGGCAGGCAGGTGGTGCATCCGACTGGAATGAATTACGACGAGTACGCCGGGGCGCGCGCGACAGGCTTCAGGTCTCGCCAGACGCTCGACAGCGGCATTGTGCTGATCGACGGCAGCGTAACCTGCGTGTCCTGTCACAGGCTGGCGGCCGGCGTGACGACTGCGGAATTAGCGGGCACGGATGCCTTCAATGATGATTACGCGGCGCGAGACGCAGCGTTAAGAGCGTGCCTTGCGTCGGGCGAGCTGACGGTCGGGCCACGAATCTCGGACCTGTGTCTCGCATGCCATGTCAAATGACAGCGACCTTCAGGATGCGTCGTACAACGACTCGCAGGATGGGGTGAGATTGACGATGCGCGGCTCCAGGGATAACGAATCGTCGCCGCGGTCTGCGAATGAAAAAGGCCCTCACGGAGGGCCTTTCACGATCTGGTGCCCAGGAGAGGACTTGAACCTCCACGGGGTTACCCCCACTAGCACCTGAAGCTAGCGCGTCTACCAATTCCGCCACCTGGGCAGGTGAGAACGGCGTACAATTACCGTTCCTGCGGGTGGCGCACTGTACTGAAACCTCACGCGGTATGTCAATCGCCAAATCCCCATCGAAGGAGACGTAATCCTTGTCCCGCCAGTCCAAGAAAGACAAGCCCGGCAAATCCGGCAAAAATTACAAACATCCGATTCCCGGCCCCAATGATCTGCTCGACCTCCTCGAGACCGCCGGAAGACCACAGAAAGCGGACGCAATACTGGCTTCGCTCGGCCTCAAGGGGCAGCGTATGCGGTCCATGCTCGTGGACCGCCTCCACGCGATGGTGCGTTCCGGGCAGTTGCTGGAGAACCGGCGCGGCGAGTACTGCCTGACGGCGAAGCTCGACCTCGTGACGGGAACGGTCACGGGCCATCGGGACGGTTTCGGTTTCGTCGCCCGCGACGACGGCGTCAAGGACGACATCTTCCTGTCGGCCCGTGAAATGCGCCCGCTGTTCGACGGCGACAGGGTCGCGGTCCGAATCGGCGGCGTGGATCGACGCGGCCGGTCAGAAGGCGAGCTTGTCGAAGTGCTGGAGCGCGGTGTGCGTGACATCGCGGGACAGTTCATCCGGGAGCGGGGCATCGGCCTCGTCATCCCCGATAACGCCAGGATCGCGCATCGCATCCTCGTACCGCGCAAGGAGTGGGGCGATGCGCAGCCGGGCGACATGGTGGTCGTCGGGATCCTCGACTACCCAACGCAGGTACAACAGGCGACCGGCAGTATCCTGCGTGTCATCGGCAAAGCGGACGCCAAGGGCATCGCGACCGACATTGCGATCCATTCCCACAGCCTTCCGAACGAATGGCCGAAGGCCGTGCTAAATGAAATCGAACACTTCGGCAACAACGTGCCTACTGTGGCCAAGCGCGGCAGGACCGACCTGAGGCAGCTCGATCTCGTGACGATCGACGGCGAGGACGCCAGGGATTTCGATGACGCGGTCTATTGCGAAAAGTCGGGCAGCGGCTGGCGGCTGATCGTCGCGATCGCAGACGTTTCGCACTATGTCAGCATTGGCTCGGCGCTCGACAAGGAGGCCACGCGTCGCGGTACGTCGGTCTACTTTCCTGATCGCGTAATCCCGATGCTGCCGGAAGTGCTGTCGAACGGCCTGTGTTCACTGAACCCCAGGGTCGATCGCCTTTGCATGGTTTGCGACATGCGGGTCAGCGCGGACGGCAAGGTGACTCGATCCGAGTTCTACGAGGCCGTCATGCGCTCGAAAGCGAGGCTGACCTACACGATGGTCAACACCCTGCTCGAGGGCAGGCCGGATGAGGAGTTGCCGACGTCGCTGCATGGCCGGTTGCGCGAGTTGCATGCTCTGTTCAGGGCGCTGTTGCAGGCGCGGTCGCGGCGCGGTGCGATAGAGATCGATCTGCCGCAGACCAAGTTCAAGCTCGACAAGGCCGGCACCATCGAGCGGATCGAGGTAGTGCAGCGCAACGACGCGCATCGATTGATCGAGGAATGCATGATCGCGGCAAACGTACAGGCCGCGAAGTTCCTGAAGCGTCATCGGATCCCCGGGCTGTACCGGGTGCATGCGAAGCCGGATCCGGACAAGTTCGACGAGTTACGCATGTACCTCGTATCGCTCGGACTCAAGGTTGCGCATCCGCATCATGTTGAACCGCGCCACTTCAGCCAGATTGCGCGGCAGATCGCCAATCGCCACGACACGCCGGCCATCACCATGGCGATGCTCCGGTCGTTGCCGCACGCCGAGTACACGCCGCAGAATATCGGTCACTTCGGGCTGGCGCTGGAATCCTATGCGCATTTCACGTCCCCGATCCGGCGCTATCCGGATTTGCTGGTCCACCGCGCCATCCGCCACATTGTCCGGGGTGGTAAACCGGGTGCCTACGATTACGGCAACCGCGAAATGGAACGTCTCGGCATGATCACCTCGGCGCACGAGAGACGCGCCGAGGAGGCGACGCGGGACGTAGAAGCCTGGCTCAAGTGCCAGTACATGGAGAGCCATGTCGGCGACGAGTTCGACGGTGTCATCACGGGCGTGACGAATTTCGGGCTGTTCGTGCAGATCGAGTCGCTGCTCGTCGACGGCCTGGTTCACGTGACGAGCCTTGCAAACGACTACTACCATTATGAAGCGGGCGAGCAGCGGCTGGTCGGCGAGCGGACCGGCCGGATATTCCGCTTGGGAGAGGTCATGCGTGTCCTGGTGCACAAGGTGGATCTCGAAACCCGTCGCATCGATTTCCGGCCAGTGGAGCCTGTGCGCTGATGAGCAAGGGGCAGTACATCACGGGCCTCCGGGCCGTGGAGCAGCTGCTGGCAAGCGATAAGACCGGCATACGCCGGATATTTGCCGAGTACCAGACCGCCAATCCACGTGTCGAGGCGGTCATCCGCACGGCGCGGCAGGCGGGCATCGACATCCAGCCGGCCAACCGGGCCCGGCTCACGCAGATCAGCGGCGAATCCCGGCACCAGGGCGTCGTGGCCGAAGTTCGGCGCAGCACGCTGCTGGACGAGGCCGGGCTGCGATCGATGGTCGAGGACCGGCTGCAGCAACCCGGCGACCGGCCACTGCTGCTGTTGATCCTCGACGGCGTTCAGGACCCCCATAACCTCGGCGCCTGCATGCGCACGGCCGATGCGGCGGGGGTCGATGCCGTGGTCGTGCCGCGCCATGGCGCCGCCGGGCTCGGACCCACCGTCAGCAAGGTTGCCGCGGGCGCGGCGGAACAGCTGCCTTTCGTGCCCGTTGCGAATCTCGGCCGCGTGCTCGCGTGGCTGGCCGAATACGGCGTCCGAACGATCGGCACGAGTGACAAAGCGGACATGGGCCTCTACCAGGCGGACCTGAGGGGCCCGCTGGCGCTCGTGATGGGGCGCGAACATACCGGCCTCGGCAAGGGTATCGCCGAGCGCTGCACGGCGCTCGTGAGCCTGCCAATGCTGGGCGTCGTCTCGAGCCTCAACGTCTCGGTAGCCACCGGGGTCTGCCTTTACGAAATCGTCCGGCAGCGGGCCTTGCACGGGGGCTGAGGCTTCGGTAGGATGCGCCTCCCCGTGCGTTTGCCGGGGATAACCCTTGCTACACCGCCAGGTCGGGTAGCTGTAATCCGTAAGGGGATACAATGAGACATTACGAGATCGTGTTCCTGGTCCATCCGGACCAGAGCGAACAGGTGCCTGCCATGGTGGAGCGTTACCAGGGCATGGTTACCGAAACCGGTGGCCAGATCCATCGGTCCGAGGACTGGGGCCGTCGCCAGCTGGCGCACCCGATCAATAAGATCCACAAAGCCCATTACGCGCTGTTGAACGTCGAATGCGACTTTCCTGTCATCAAGGAATTGAAGAGCGCGTTCAAGTTCAATGACGCGGTGCTGCGCCATCTCGTGCTGGCGCGCGAAGAGGCCGTCACTGAGCCCTCGCCGATGGCTGTCGCGGTCGCCGAGGAAAAGGCGAAAGAGAAGGAGGCCCAGCAGCGTCGCGAAGCCAAGGCGGTTGCCGAAGCGCGCATGCGGGCGGACGAGGCCGATGAGGCACGGGACGTACAGGACGACGAGGCGGACGCCGCGGTCGACCAGTTCGATGAAGATTCGGATGACGACGCTGACGAAGCGTTCGTCGATAACGCCTGAGGAGAGCCATCATGAGTCGTTATTCGCGCAGGCGTAAGTATTGCCGTTTTACTGCCGAGGGCATCAAGGAGATCGATTACAAGGATCTCAACCTGCTCAAGGCCTATATTACCGAGACCGGCAAGATCGTGCCGAGCCGCATTACCGGAACCAAGGCCAATTATCAGCGTCAGCTTGCGACCGCGGTGAAGCGTGCGCGCTACCTGGCGTTGCTGCCATACACCGACCGGCACTGACAGCCGGCAGGAGCAGTCTCTTGCAGGCGTTCGCCGCGTGGCTCATTGCAAGACCGCAGAACGCCATCCTGGGACTGGCCGTCACCTTGATGCTGCCTGCGCCGCAGCTCACCAGTGGCGTGATCCTGGTTACGCTGGTACTGGCGCAGGGGCTTCGCATGGCGGCCGTCGAGGCGGCGATTGCAGCGGCCGCGCTGATCGCGCTGTCGCTGCTGCTGGGATCCTCACTGGCGTCGCTGACGACGCTGATGGTGGGCACCTGGCTGCCGGTGGTCATTTTGGCGATGTTGCTGGCGAGGGTCCGGTCGCTGACGCTGACGATGCAGTTGCTCGTCATCGTTACGGTCGCAGGTTTGCTGGGCTTTTACGCCGTGGTCGCGGATCCGGCTGCATTCTGGCAGCCCTACCTGACGACGATGGCCGAGATCGCCCGGCAGAGCAATCTGCAGCTCAACACCGAGCTGCTGACTGCAGAGGTAATGACGGTGTCCGCGGCGCTGGCCTTCTGGTTGCTGTACGCCGCGGGATTGTTGATGGGGTATGCGCTCTACCGGCAACTGCCCCGCGAAACCGGGGAATTCGGTCGGTTTCGGGATTTGAATTTTGGACGTGTGCTTGCGTCCATCATGGCGCTGGCTTCACTGCTGGCGTTCGTGGTCGACGTGAACTGGCTGCAGAACCTGGCGTTCGTGATGTTCGTCATTTTCTGGCTCCAGGGGCTGGCTATCCTCCACTGGCTGCACGCGGGTGGGTATCTGCCGCTGGGTGCGTTGGTGGCGATATACATCCTGCTGCCAATTCTGCAGGTATTGCTGGTCACGGCGCTCGCGATTGTGGGGTTCACTGATGCCTGGTTCGGTTACCGGCATCGAATGAAAAAGACGTAGAAGGTTCGAGAAATGAACGTTATCTTGTTGGAAAAGGTAGAAAATCTCGGTGGCATCGGCGACCTCGTCAAGGTCAAGCCGGGCTATGGTCGCAATTTCCTGCTGCCGCAGGGCAAGGCGGCCCTGGCCACCCCCGAGAACATGAAGGCCATCGAGGCACGTCGGGCCGAGCTCGAAGCGGCTGCGGCCGAGGAGCTTGCGCAGGCCAAGGCGCGCGCCGCATCGATCAATGGTGTCGAGGTAGTGATCCCGGCAAATGCCGGCAGCGAAGGCAAGCTGTTCGGATCGGTCGGTCCGGTCGATATCGCCGAAGCGCTCGAAGCGATCCAGGTCGAAGTCGAACGTGCCGAAATTCGCATGCCGCATGGCCCGATCCAGGAACTCGGCGAGTTCACGATCGGCGTGCACCTGCACAGCGAAGTGAATGCCGAGATCACTGTGCGGGTCGTATCCGCCGACTGAGCCGGCTGTCGCGTCGCGCCGGCTGTGTTACCTTTGAAGCGGGTTTGCGACGAGTGACGAGGAAGCGACCAGATGGTCCGAGCATTGGGTGAAGGCTATGCCGACGGGGGCGCCGAACAGCGCCTCAAGGTGCCGCCGAACTCGATAGAGGCGGAGCAGGCCCTGCTCGGCGGCCTGATGCTCAACGCGGAGGCCTGGGACAAGATTGCCGACGTCGTCGTTGCGGAGGACTTCTACCGCAAGGACCATCGGCTCATCTTCAGTGCGATCGCCAGGCTGATCGAAAATGGTCATCCCTGCGACGTCGTGACGCTGTCGGAAAGCCTCGAGAACCGGGGCGAACTCGACAAGGCAGGCGGCCTCGAGTACCTGGCGACGCTGGCGAACGAGACCGCGGGGGCGGCCAATGCCCGCGCCTATGCCAAGATCCTGCGGGAGCGCTCGACGCTTCGTGCGCTGATCAATGCGGGCAACGAAATTGCCGGCAGCGCGTTTACCACCGATGGTCGCACCGCCACCCAGATCCTCGATGCCGCCGAAAGACTGGTTTTCGAGATCGCGGAAAAGGGCAGCCGCGGCCGCAAGGGCTTCAAGCCGCTCAAGGACATCCTGCCGGAAGCCGTGGACCGCATCGACATGCTGCACCAGTCCGATGGCAGCATCACCGGCATTTCCAGCGGCTACAGCGAATTCGACAAGTTGACGGCGGGCCTGCAGCAGGGTGACCTGATCATCATTGCCGGGCGACCTTCGATGGGCAAGACGACGCTGGCCGTGAACATCGCCGAAAATGCGGCCATCGGCTCGCGAGTGCCAACGGCGATTTTTTCGATGGAAATGCCATCGCAGCAGCTCGCGTTCCGCATGATTTCCTCGCTGGGCCGCGTTGACCAGACACACCTGCGGACAGGACGTTTCCCTGACGAGGACTGGTCGCGGATCAACACCGCGGTGCAGCTGATGTCCGATGCACCGATCTTCATTGACGACACGCCAGGTCTCTCGCCGACTGAAATTCGCGCGCGCGCGAGGCGGCTGCAACGGGAGCATGGCCTGGGCCTGATCGTGGTCGATTACCTGCAGCTCATGCAGGTGGAAGGCACAAAGGAAAATCGAGCCACCGAGATTTCCGAAATTTCGCGCGGTCTGAAGGCGCTGGCCAAGGAACTCGAATTACCGGTCATCGCGCTCTCACAGCTCAACCGCAGTGTCGAGCAGCGTGCCGACAAACGCCCGGTCATGTCAGACCTTCGGGAATCAGGCGCGATCGAACAGGATGCCGACCTCATCGTCTTCATCTACCGCGAAGAGGTGTACAACCAGGATACACCGCGCAAGGGCGTTGCCGACATCACCATCGCGAAACAGAGGAACGGCCCGATCGGGGACTTCCCGCTCACCTTCGTCGGCCGGTACACGAAGTTCGAGAACTGGGTGCCTGACACCTATGCGGAAGAGGCCTATCCGTGAGCTTCGGAGCTCGGGCACTCATACGGCTCGGCGCGCTGGAACACAACCTCAAGGTCATCCGTGCAGTGGTGCCCGGCTCGCGAGTCATGGCCGTTATCAAGGCCAACGCCTATGGCCACGGCATGGTGCCGGTCGCGCAGCATCTCGCAGACGTCGATGCTTTCGCGGTGGCGCGCGTGCCGGAGGCGATCGCACTGCGTGATCACGGGGTCGTGGCGCCGATCGTGCTGCTCGCCGGGGTCATGAATTCGCGCGAGCTTGGTGCGGCCGTTGCGCACGGCTTCGAACCTGTCGTCCATTGCCGCGAGCAGGTGGAATTGCTCGAAAACTGGCACAGCGGCTCGGTCACGGCCTGGCTGAAATTCGATACCGGGATGAATCGCCTGGGATTCCCGCCGGAGGACGCGCCGGAACTGATGGCCCGCCTGGAGGCCGCGCGCAGCGTTGCCGAGCTGCGGGTGATGACGCACCTGGCGAGCGCGGACGAGATTTCCTCGCCCGTGACCGAGGAGCAGCTGCGCCGCTTTCGACCGATCGTCAAGGGCTTCCCGGGCTCGGTCAGTATCGGCAATTCGCCGGGCATGTTCGGCTGGCCGGCGGTTTCCGACGCGCGCCGGGAATTCGGTTTCGGTGGAGACAACTGGATACGCGCCGGAATCGCACTGTTCGGCATCTCGCCGTTTGCGGACAGGACGGGCGCCGATCTCGGCCTGAAGCCCGTCATGCAATTCGAGGCACGGCTGATTGCGATCAAGTCGCTCGAGGCCGGGGCGCGGGTCGGCTACAAGGGCAGCTACGTCAACGATTCGGATACGATGCTGGGCGTGATTTCAGCGGGCTATGGCGACGGTTACACCCGCCATTTCCGGAACGGAACGCCGGTGCTGATCAATGGCCGGCGCGTGCCGCTGATCGGCAATGTGTCGATGGACATGATTGCTGTCGATCTGGGTGCAAACAGCAGGGACAAGGTCGGCGATATCGCGACGCTGTGGGGGGAAGGGCTGCCGGTCGAAGCGGTCGCACCGTGGGCCGACGCGATTCCCTACGAACTCGTCTGCGGCGTCATGAACCGCGAAGACAGCGAAATCGTGGATTAGGCCCCGCGGGCCTTGCCCGCACCGCGATGCTCAGCTCGCGAAGAATCCCATCTTGACGCCCGCCAGTTGCACAACGTCGTTGTCTGCCAGTTTGCGGGCCTGCGCGCCGATTGGCAGGCCATTGACCAGCGGATAGTCGCCTTCCTTGCCTGATTCGACATGGACGATGAAATACCCTTCGGCGCGGCGCGTGATGGCTGCAACCTGCACGCCAGGACGCCCGAGCGTGGTCAGGGCCTTGGTCAATTCGAGCTCTCGGCCGGCAAAGGCACCGGAAAGCACCTGTAGCTTGGCCAGCGGCAGCGCGCTCGGCGCAGTTGCCGGGTCGATGCCGGCGGCCGTCGCCGTATGCAATACGGGTTCCGGACGGGGTTTCGGCGCGCGCTTCTTGTCGAGCGCGGCGGCCTCATCCGGGTCGAGCCGGACGGAAGCAGCAACGTCACGCTCTCGGTTTGCGGCCTGGGCAACGGCTCTTTCGGCCGCTTTCTCAGCCTTGGCGAGCTGCTCGGCATTCTGCTTGCCGGTCGGGATCACCATGGTTTTTTCGAACTCGTCCTGCTCCGTTTCCGTCACTTGCTGGTCGGAGAAACGCAGCTGATGATGGCCGATCGTGATGACGTCGCCATGTTGCAGCGCGTGCTTCTTGATCAGCTTGCCATTGACGTAGGTCCCGTTGGTGCTGTTCAGGTCCTCCAGGAAAGAGTCGTTGAGAATGTTGATGATGAGCGAGTGATGTCCGCTAACCGCTGGATTGTCGATTCTGACATCGTTATCCGGCAGACGACCAATGGTGTAGCGCTCTTTGGTCATGTTGTATTCAGCCAGGACTTGGTTGTCCAGGCTCAGAATTAACCGTGCCATGTTTTCTCGCTCTTAGACCAGTGCATCCCTACGAACGGAACTTCGCCGCAAGCTTGGCGAACAGGCTTCTTTTTGCCGGAAAGGCTTCCTTCACCTGCGCAAGCATCACAGACACGTTGTCGCGCCCGCCGTGGTCGTTGGCCAAGTCCACAAGCTGTTGACCAACCACGTCAAGACTAGCATTAAAAGTACTGATAGTTAAGTGAATATCTTCATCTTCGACCATGTCCGGGAGACCATCGGAGCAGAGCAGGTAGATGTCCCCGGGGACGACCTCATGCTCGTGGACCTCGACCTCGACGGTCGGCTCGACGCCCAGGGCCCGCGTGACGTAATTGCGGTTCGTCGAGCGTTGCGCTTCCTCCTGGGAATAGAATCCGCGGTCCACGAGTTCCTGGAGCAGCGAGTGGTCCAGCGTCATCTGGTCGAGCAGGTCGTCGCGGAGCCGGTAGGCGCGCGAATCGCCGACGTGAGCGATCGATACCTTGTTGTCGTAGAACATGGCGGCGACGATCGTCGTGCCCATGCCTTCGCAGTGGGTCTGGCTCTGCGCGGTCTGGTAAATAATCTTGTTGGCACGATAAACCGCGTCACGCAGGACGATCGACTGCCGCATCATGCCGCTGTGCGGGTCGATCTCGTGGCGCTTTTCCCGATTTGCGCCGTCGGTAGCCAGCTTGGTGACGATATCGACGGCGATGCCGCTTGCGACCTCGCCGGCATTGTAGCCGCCCATGCCGTCGGCCAGCACCATCAGGCCGAGGTCAGGCACGGAGCCGATCGCGTCCTCGTTATGCTCGCGCACACGACCGGTGTCGGTCAGCTCTGCAAATTCGAATTTTCCGCGGAGGGTCTTCAAGGGAGTTCTTTATCGCTCAGGAATATTTATGAAAATCTCGCACAATTTCTGAGTGCGATGGCCATTTCCGCCCCACATGAGAAACGATCCTGCGGACGTTTCGCAAGCGCCTTCGCCAGAACCGCATCGACGCTGGGGGGGATCCCGGCCCGTCTCCTCGACACGGGTGCCGGATCTTCAGTTGTTATCTTTGTCATGAGCAAAGCGATATTGGATGCCTTGAATGGCACCTCACCCACCAAAAGCTCATATAGAGTAACACCAAGTGAGAACAAGTCGGATAGTCCGGTCAGGTTTTCTGCGCCCAACTGCTCGGGCGACATATACATCGGGGTCCCGAGGACGATGCCGGTCTTTGTCCGGTTGTTGTCGGTAATTCTGGCGACCCCGAAATCACTGATCTTGAGCGATCCCTCCTTGGGGTTGTACAGCAGGTTTGCAGGCTTGATATCGCGGTGAATGACGCCCTGGTTGTGTGCGTAATCGAGCGCGTCGGCGGTCGATGCGCAAAGCTCCAGTGCGCGCTTCGGCGCCAGCAGTTTCTTCGGGTTCGTGAACTCGCGAAGCGCGATGCCCGGCACGAATTCCATCGCGATGTAGGCGAGTCCCTTGTCCTCGCCCGCGTCGAAGACGGTGATGATATTCGGGTGCGTCAGGCGACCTGCGGACTCGGCTTCGCGATAGAAGCGAAGTCGCGCTTCCTTCAGTTCGTCATCCTCGAATTCCTGCTCGATCGGGATTGCCTTCAAAGCGACCGGCCGATTGATGCGTGGGTCACGGGCAAGATACACGGCGCCCATGGCGCCGCGGCCGATGCGCTTCTCGATGACGTAGCGCCCAAGACGCTGCGGGGCGCCGCTGAGCTTCTTGACTTTACCGGTGTCTTCGGTCACTCCATGAGTTCGCTTCATCCATTCGAGGACCGCCTCGGCACGCTCCGGCTTGGCCTGTTGTTCAAAAGCGAGGGACAGCTTGTACATCACCGCGGCAACCGTCTCTGATGGCGCGCAGCGGCGGAATTCGGCGAACGCCGGTTCGAGACGGCCCGCGGCGAGGAAATCCGAGCCGCGCCTGAATGCGTCGAGCGAGGCTTTCTTGACGTCGGCGACGAAATAAATGCTGAGAAGCGCAACACCCAGGAAAATGAGCAGAGGCCGGCCGAGGTCGAGGCGAACATGTGGGCCGAGCAGCAGCAACGTCTCGACCAGCAGCAGCGCGAGCGTCCCGGTCAGCGCCATTACCACGATTTCCCGACGATTTCGCTCCGGCATGAACAGGACGGCCATGATCGCGAGCAGCGCCGGCGCCAGCCATTCCATGGCCTTGACCCACGCAGGCGCGAAGATCGATCGGCCATGCTCGATATCGGCGAGCAGCGATGCCGCAATTTCCGAGTGGGTGACGAATTGGCCTGACGGCAGTGCCGTGGTGGCTCCCGCAATGGCAGGTTCATGGTCCACGAACACGGTGGCGTCACGCAACAGGCTGTCGTCGGTTGCCTCGAGGAGGCTCTCGACCTCGATCCGGGGCAACTCGGCATAGCGTGACAGGTACACGGCATCATCCGAGCCGGACAGGCGCGGCGCGGTTGCGGTAGCCGAGCTTGCGAGCGCGATCGCCAGTGGCAGCGACGGCGATAACACGCCCCCGTTCAGGTGCCAGAGGTCGGACCGGCGCAAGACGCCATCGTTGTCAGGCCGGACCTCGGCGAAACCGCTGTATGTCGCGAGATCCGCAAAGCGGTGCCTCGCCGGCACGAAAACCGGCATGTCGCCGGCCAGCAGCACCGTCCATCCGGGCAATGCGGAAGCCGCGGGCACTTCGGGCGGGTTGCTGAAAACCACGCGGCGAGCGCCGGCGCTTTGCAGTTTCTGCAAAATTCGGCCGTACTCGTCGAGCAGCTGTTCTGGCCCCAGGCGCTGCGGATTGATGCTGACGATAAAGGCATTGTTCAGTGGCTTTGACGGCAGGCGCCCGGCGAGCTGGTCATAGAGCACGCGATCCGCCGCGACGAACCACTGCGCCAGTGGTCCATAAACAAGCAGCATGAAAACGCTGACAAAAGCCAGCGCGACGATTCGGTTGCGTTTGGTGTTTCTTGCTTTGGCCAAGATGCGTCAGGTCCCTGTATTTGTGGACAAAATTATAGGGAAATGGCGCGGGCCGTAATGAGATAGGGTTGGCATTTTTTATGTAATACCGGCGGCTGGCCGGGTGCTATGATCCGATGCGGGCGCTGGGCAAGCTATTTAACAATAATCAATGCATTCGGTGCCAGCAGGTATTTTGAGGACAGCTAATATCAAATTTGTCAACGGGTTACGGATGGCGCGACGATTTCTGACCGGGTCGGTTCTGCGCCGGGCCGGGAAATAGGGACGATCCGCGGTGGCTAAAGGCAAGAAAGCCTACGTTTGCGCCGATTGCGGCGCACACAGCGTCAAGTGGGCCGGCCAGTGCCCGGACTGCAACGCCTGGAACACGCTGTCCGAGGCCGTCATCGTGGCGCCCAGGCAGGCCACTCAGGGTCTGCCCTCGACGACAACGATCGATCGCCTGCCTGAGGACATCGAAGCCAGGGTCACGACCGGATTCGACGAATTCGACCGCGTTCTCGGTGGCGGTCTGGTGCCGGGCGCGGTCGTGCTGCTCGGCGGAGATCCTGGGGTTGGCAAATCCACGCTGCTGCAGCAGGTTTCCGCGCAACTCATGCGCGCATTGCCGGTGTGCTATGCGACCGGTGAGGAGTCGCTGCGGCAGATCGGGCAGCGATCGCTGCGGCTGGGGCTCGATGCGAGTGGCATGAATCTCCTGGCGGACACCTCGCTGCAGAACGTGCTCGAACAGGCGGTCCAATGCGGTGCCAGGGTGCTGGTGATCGATTCGATCCAGACGATGACGTCACTGGATCTTCCGTCAGCGCCCGGTTCCGTTGCGCAGCTTCGAGAGTGCGTCGGGCGCATCGTGCAGTTCGCCAAGCAGAAAGAGGTTTCGGTGTTCGTCATCGGTCACGTGACGAAAGAGGGTGCGATCGCCGGTCCGCGTGTGGTCGAGCATATGGTCGATACCGTGTTGTACTTCGAGAGTGATCCAGCAAGTCGTTACACGATGATCCGTTCCGTCAAGAATCGCTTCGGTGCGAGCGGCGAGATGGGCGTATTTGCCATGACCGAGACGGGATTCAGGCAGATCAGTAACCCGTCGGCCATTTTCCTGTCGCGGGAGTCAACCGACGAACCGGGCAGCGTCGTGTCCGTAACCTGGGAAGGCAGCCGGCCTTTGCTGGTTGAAATCCAGGCGCTCGTCGCAGACGGCAGCGGCAACTATCCGCGACGGCTTGCGCAGGGCGTGGATCAGAACCGGCTCGCGTTGCTGTTGGCAGTCCTGCAAAAGCATGGTGGTCTGTCAGTCGCTGACGAGGATGTTTTCGTCAACGTCGTCGGTGGACTGCGCATTGGTGAGACCGCCGTCGATCTTCCGACCGTGCTCGCGATCGTTTCGAGCTTCCGCGACCGCGCATGTCCCGATCGGCTCGTGTGCTTCGGCGAGATCGGCCTTGCGGGGGAAATTCGCCCGGTGCGCTTCGGGAGCGAGCGCATTGCCGCGGCCGCGAAGCAGGGTTTTACGCGTGCGATCGTGCCCAAGGGGAACGTGCCGCGCCAGGCGCCAAAGGGAATCGAGGTCGTGGGCGTGCGACGGCTGTCGGACGCGCTCGACGCGGCGTGGTAGCGGGCTCTCAGGCCGTGATGCCGAGATCGGGGCTTCGTTGCCCGATGCGCACTGAGCGAATGCGATTATCGTCCGTTTCGACGATCTCGATCGGATAGCCGTTGATCTTCAGCCGCGTGCGTGGCTCCGGTATTGTCTCGAGCATTTCGATGATCAGGCCATTCAGCGTCTTCGGGCCGTCAGTGGGCAGCTCCCATCCTTGGGAGCGATTCAATTCGCGGATATTTGCCGCGGCGTCGACGAGAAAAGTGTCCGCGCCCTCGCTCACGACGTCGCTTTCGTCCGCAGCCGGGTCGGTCGTGAACTCACCGACGATTTCCTCGAGAATGTCCTCGAGCGTGATCAGGCCCTGGATGTCTCCGTACTCGTCGACGACGAACGCGAACCGTTCGCGGCGGCGCTGAAACTGGACCAACTGTGTCGATAATGGCGTGCCCTCGGGCACGAAGTAGGGTTCCAGCAACAGGCTCTGCAGGGTCGCCTTGCTGAGTTCCTGCTTCGCGAGATTGGCCAGTTTGCGCAAATGCAGTACGCCGACGACATGATCGATGTCGCCGTGGTAGACGGGCAGCATCGTATGCCGAGTCGTGGATATCAGCGCTTCGATTTCCTCGTCACCGTCTTCGAGGTCGATGCCGACGATTTCGTTATGGGGAACGAGCACATCGTCAACCGTGACTTTTTCCAGGTCGAGGATGCTGAGCAGCATTTGCCGGTAGCGGGACGAAATTCGCGATCCCGCCTCGTGGACAACAGTGCGCAGTTCCTCGCGTGTGAGCGCCTGCAATTCCGTGTTTCCCGAGCGCACGCCGAATAACAGCAGCACGCCGTTCGCCATGGCATTCGTCAGCCAGACGAGGGGGTAGATCACCTTGATGAGCGGGTAGTAGATCATCGCCGCGGGGAACGCGACTTTCTCCGGGTGGAGTGCTGCGAGGGTCTTCGGTGCAGCCTCTGCAAATACCAGAATGATCAGGGTCATCCCGAGTGAGGCGATGGCAACCGCCGGCTGTCCGCCGATTTCCATCGCGACGATCGCGACCAGCGATGCGGCGAAGATATTGACGAGGTTGTTGCCGAGCAGGATCAGGCCGATCACGCGATCGGGACGCTTCAGAAGTTTCTCGGCAATGCGCGCCCCACGGTGACCTTCGCGCGCCTTGTGGCGCAGGCGATAGCGATTGAGGCTCATGAGCGCAGTCTCGGACCCGGAGAAAAAGGCCGAGAGAAGCAGCAGCAAGACAAGCAGACCGACCAAGCCGGCTAAGGAACTGTCATCGCCCAACGAAGGGCACCTCCATTTCCACGAATCCGGCCACTTCAACAGCCCGCCGGCGGAGTGTCAAGAATGCGCTTGTCAGACCCACCAGTTGCGGTGGAGGATTTCCTCGAGAATGATCCGGCTGCCGAAGTAGGCGAGACACAGAGCGGCAAAACCGCCCAGGTACAGCTTGGCCGCACGTTTGCCGCGCCACCCGATGACGAGCCGGCCCACCAGGAGCGTGCCGAAGATCAGCCATGCGAGCAGTGACAGGCTGAACTTGTGGGCGAGATGCTGCGCCACGAGGTCATTGACGAATGTCAGTCCGGACACGATGGCGAGCGTCAGGCCCGCAAAGCCTGTCGCCGTAATGCCGATCAACAGCTTTTCGGTCGTCTCCAGCGGCGCAAAAAGCCGGCTCACCGGTGACAGTCGCGCCGCGTGCAGCCGACGTTCGAGCACGAGCATGTACATTGCGACCAGTGCCCCGACAGTGAGCAGTCCGTAAGACAACAGCGCGATCAGGATATGGGCGCGTATCTGCCATACGAGTTGGACGGCATCGCCGGGCGCGTGCGCCGATCCCATCAGGACCGCGAGCAATGTGGCCAGCAACAGCAGGCCGCCGCTGGTCCCGCGCAAGGTCGGCTCGATGCTGGCGAGCAAGCCGATCACGGCCAGTTCGAGGCCGATGATGGAGGCCGCATTGTTAATCGACAGATCGAATCCGTTCCGCGGCAGCACCAGCGCAAACAGCGCCTGCCCGTGAATTGCGATACCGCTCGCTGCAAAGATCACGGCCAGGAAAAACAGCGGCCGCGCGCGAGATTCAAAACGCGGGAGCCGGCTGGCCATGAAGGCCACGGCTGCCAATACGTACAGGAAAAGAACTGTGATTTGAGACACGGACACCCGGCAGGCATTGACGCTAGGGTCGAATCATCCCATATGGCGTAGATCAAGAGAACCCTCGAGATGCGAATTCGAGTATTGGGCTGCAGTGGCGGAATTGGTGCGGGTGCGCGCACGTCCGCAATGCTCATCGACAATGACGTGCTGATCGACGCCGGCACCGGAATCGGCGATCTTGAGCTCGACGACCTGGATTCGATTCGCCATGTCTTCCTGACGCATGCGCACCTGGATCATATCGCCGGTTTGCCGATGCTGGCGGACCATGTTTTTGACGAAAACGTCGGTACGCCGCTCACGGTCTATGCGCGCGAGGAAACCCTGCGCGCCGTCCGGGACCATCTTTTCAACGACGTGATCTGGCCGGATTTCACGCGGCTCCCGTCACGGGAAAACCCGATGCTGCGTTTCCGGGTCTGCAGCCCCGGGGACACGGTGACGATCGGTCACCGCGATTTCTACGCCGTGGATGTCATGCACAGTGTTCCTTCCCTGGGGTTCACGGTCCAGAACTCCGGCGGTGCATTCGCCGTCAGCGGCGATACCCGCAGCAACGAGACGCTCTGGCCGGTACTCAATGCCTGCAGTGACCTGCGCCTGCTGATTATCGAGGTGTCCTTCCCCGACGAACTCGCGGAACTTGCCCTGCAGTCCGGCCACTACACGCCTGACTCGCTCATCAGGGATCTCGAGCAACTGCGCCACGAGCCGGAAATCTGGCTCACCGGAATGAAGCCGGGCGAGGAAGACCGGATCTTCCGCCAGGTGATCGAGGCTGCGCCGGGCAGGAATATCCGCATGCTGTCGCGCGGGACCGTGCTCACTGTGTAAACTCGGCGGATGTTTGAAAACCTGACTGGCCGACTGTCGGACGCCGCCCGGCAGCTGACAGGTAAGGGCCGCCTTACCGAATCCAATATCAAAGATACGCTCCGGCAGGTTCGACTGGCGCTGCTGGAAGCGGACGTCGCATTGCCCGTCGTCAAGACGTTCATCGAGCGAATTCGCGAGCGGGCGCTGGGCGAGGAAGTCGGCAAGAGCCTCACGCCGGGCCAGTCGCTCGTCAAGATCATCCATGCGGAACTGGTCCGAATCCTGGGCGCAGAGTCGCTGCCGCTCGACCTGCGCGCGCAGCCGCCCGTGGTCATCCTGCTTGCGGGCCTGCAGGGTGCAGGCAAGACGACGACAGCAGCCAAGCTGGCCAGGCGGCTGATCGAGCGGGAGCGGAAAAAGGTGATGCTGGTCAGCGTGGACATACACCGGCCGGCCGCGATTCTCCAGCTGAAGACCCTTGCGGCCGAGGTCGGCGCCGAACACTGTGAGAGCGATGCGGGCGAAAAGCCGGTCGCGATCGTCGCGAGGGCGCTGAACGAGGCGCGGCGGGCGCATGCGGACGTCCTGATCGTGGATACGGCCGGACGGCTGCACGTCGACGCGGGCATGATGCGTGAGGTGATCGACGTTCACGCCGCTGCGGCGCCCAGGGAGACATTATTCGTCGTTGACAGCATGGCTGGCCAGGACGCGGTCAACGCCGCAACTGCTTTTAACGACAGCCTGCCGCTGACCGGCGTGATACTTACGAAGGCCGATGGCGACGCCAAGGGCGGCGTGGCGCTGTCCGTGAGGGAAATCACAGGGAAGGCGATCCGCTTCATGGGCGTGGGCGAGAAGACCGATGCGCTGGAGGCTTTTCACCCGGACCGCATGGCGTCTCGCATCCTGGGCATGGGGGATGTGCTGTCGCTCGTCGAGGAGATCGAGCAAAAGACCAGCAAGGAATCCGCGGAGAAGCTCGCTCGCAAGATCCGCAAAGGGCGTGGTTTCGACCTCGCTGACCTGCGCGATCAGCTGCAGCAGATGATCAACATGGGCGGCCTTGCATCGATGCTGGAGAAACTGCCCTTGCCGGGTAACGTCAATCCGGCGGCCCTCAACGACAGCGCCAACGAACTCAAGATTCGCCGCCAGATAGCCCTGATCAATTCGATGACTCCGGCCGAGAGGAGCTTTCCGAGGACGATCAACGGGTCTCGAAAGAAGCGGATCGCGGCCGGAGCGGGTCAGCAGATCCAGGACCTCAACAGGCTCCTGAAGCAGCACCTGCAGATGGAGAAAATGATGAAAAAAGTCTCCAGGGGCGGCATGAAAAAGTTCCTGCGCGGCATGCCGGGCGGCGGGATGCCGCCGGGAGGGATGCCGCCGGGTTTCCGCTGACGGGCCCGCAAATCGTCCAATTTCGGGCCGGAAAACGGCGCCGGCCGTTGCCGTCGGTTTGCGTTGACCCTAAGCTACCGAAATTATTAGCAATTTTCGCCCGGAAAACGCTTCACATTTGCCGCAAAACCCGTACAATGCGCCGTCTACTCGGGTCGGCCCGAGTTCAGGCATGTCTGCCTCCACTGAATTTTATATAACGGGAAAGTAATGGTTAGTATTCGTCTTTCGCGCGCTGGCGCGAAAAAGCGTCCCTTCTACCACGTGATTGTCACCGACTCGCGTAACCGTCGGGATGGTCGCTATATCGAGCGTATCGGCTTCTTCAACCCGGTCGGCCGCGACCACGAGGAAAATCTCCGGATCGACCTCGAACGCGCGGATTTCTGGATCCACCAGGGTGCGCAGCCGACGGATCGCGTCGCCTCTTTGCTCAAGCAACACCGCAAGGCGGCCACGGCGAATTGATTGGGCGTTGAAGCTCAACCCGTGATCCTGGGCCGGATATCCGGCCTCTTCGGTGTCAAGGGATGGGTGAAGGTGTACTCGTACACCGATCCGCGTGAAGCGGTTTTGACTCACAAGCGCTGGCTGCTCTCCGGCAAGGATGGATGGCAGGCAGCGACAGTCGCTGAGGGTCAGCGGCATGGCAAGACGATCATCGCGCGCATCGAGGGAGTCGATGACCGCGACCAGGCAGTGGCCTTGATCGGTACCGACATCGGCGTACCGCGAGAGGATCTGCCGGAGTCAGGCAGCGGTCGATTTTACTGGTCTGATCTCGAGGGTTTGCGGGTCGTGCATCGAGATGGCAAGGAACTCGGCAGGGTCAGTCACCTGCTCGAAACCGGGGCCAACGACGTGATGGTGGTGGAGGGCGAGCAGGAACGCTTGATTCCGTTCGTCATGGACAAAGTGGTACTCGGCGTCGATCTCGACAAGGGCGTGATCGAAGTCGACTGGGACTGGGACTGAGGCGATGCGGATTGGTGTCGTCACGCTGTTCCCGGAAATGGTCAACGCGGTTGCCGAATATGGCGTCGTGGGCCGGGCGGAGCGCCGGGGTCTCGTGTCGATCGACACGGAGAACCCGCGGGAGCATGCCGTCGACGTGCATCGCACGGTCGATGACAGGCCCTACGGCGGCGGACCCGGCATGGTGATGAAGTTTGAGCCCCTGGCGGCCGCCATTGCGGCGATCGGGCACAGATTGCCCAAGGGCGCACCGGTGGTTTGCCTGTCGCCGCAGGGCAGGGTGTTCGACCAGGAAACGGCGGGGCGATATGCCGAGCTGCCTGGCCTGATCCTGCTGGCGGGTCGGTACGAGGGGATCGACGAGCGGCTGATCGAGTCGCATGTCGATGAAGAATTGTCGCTGGGTGACTTCGTGTTGTCCGGTGGTGAGATCGCCGCCATGGCGGTGATCGATGCGGTTGTGCGGTTGCTGCCCGGCGCACTGGGTGATGATGAGTCGGCGGCCCAGGATTCCTTCATGCAAGGATTGCTGGATCACCCGCACTATACGCGGCCGGAGCTTGTCGATGGCCGCGTGGTGCCGGAGGTGCTTCTTTCCGGCGACCATGGCGCGATAGCGCGCTGGAGGACGAAGCAGGCGCTGGGGAGGACGGCACTACGCCGACCCGACTTGCTGGAGCGACTGGAATTGGACGACGAGCAGCGCAAGTTGCTCGATGAATTTTTGAAAGAGCAGAGACAATGAGCAAGATTATCGAAGCGATTGAACAGGAGCAGATGGGCAAGGAAGTGCCTGATTTCGCTCCGGGCGACACGGTTGTCGTCCAGGTCAAGGTAAAGGAAGGCGATCGCGAGCGTCTGCAGGCGTTCGAGGGCATCGTTATCGCGAAGCGTAACCGCGGCGTCAATTCGTCGTTCACGGTTCGCAAGATTTCGCATGGCGAGGGCGTCGAACGCGTGTTCCAGACGTACAGCCCGGTCGTCGATTCGGTCGAAATCAAGCGTCGTGGCGATGTCCGTCGTGCGAAGCTTTATTACCTGCGCGGCCGTACCGGTAAAGCGGCGCGTATCAAGGAAAAGATCTAGTCGGATCTCGGGGAAGCCGGCCGTACCTGCGGCCGGCTTCTTCTGTCACAATACAGCCACCGCGCCCAATCAGCCTGAACCAATCGGCGGCAAAGGGGTCTTTCGTGGCATGAGAATCTCAATCCTCAAATCCGTTCGGGTTGTCGTTCCGCTCATCGCGTTGCTTGCGACCAGCGGTTGCGCGTCGATGCTGTCGTCTGCGGCCAGTGGCCTGGCCGACAACCTTTCGGCGGCAATGCTGAACCAGGACGACCCGGAAACGGTCCGGGCCGGCGCGCCTTCTTACCTTCTGTTGCTGGACAGCTTCGTCCAGGGCAGTCCCGACGATCCCGATATCCTCTCGGCCGGTGCCACGCTGTATGCGTCGTACGGCGCGGTATTCGCGGGCGACGAGCAACGGGCCTCGCGGCTGACATCGCGTGCGAGGCGTTATGCGCAGACCGCGATGTGCGAGAGCTACGCGCCGGCCTGTGGCTGGCCGGGTGCTACTTACGACGAGTTCATGGCCACCTTGCCGGGCCTCGGCCGAAAGCATACGGACTATGTCTACGCTTACGGCTTCGCATCGCTGGCCTATCTTCGCGCGCACAGCGACGACTGGAACTCGCTGGCCGAATTGCCGCAGGTCGAAGCGCTTTTCAATCGCTATTTGGACATAAGTGGCGACGGCGTTAACAGCAGCGTCTACACATACATGGGAATATTGCTGACTTTACGACCACCTGCGCTGGGCGGGGAGCCGGAAAAGGCGCGAGAGTTCTTCGAAAAAGCGATCGAGGTGACCGACGGCAAGGATCTGAGCGCGAAGGTCGAATACGCGCGTGGCTATGCGCGACTGCTCTACGAGCGTGAACTCCACGATCGACTGCTGACCGAAGTAGTGACGGCAGATCCTTACCAGGACGGGTTTACGTTGAATAACGTCATGGCGCAACAGGAAGCCGTGGCGCTGCTGGCATCTGCCGACGAATATTTTTAAGCGACTGAATTATGAACATACGGTTATTCATCATTTTCGCATTGGCGCTTGTTGCGCCGGTGCACGCCGAAACGCTGAAGATAGCGACGGTCACGCCGGAAGGGTCCGCCTGGATGAAGGAAATGCGCGAAAGCGCAAGGCTGGTCAAGGAACGGACCAATGGCCGCGTCGAAATCAAGTACTACGGTGGCGGTGTCATGGGCAATGACACGAAGGTCCTCGGCAGGATTCGCATCGGTTCCCTGCAGGGCGCAGCCGTGACGCCCAGCGCAGTCGCTGCGCAATATCCGGATATGAACCTGCTCGGTTTGCCGTTGATCTTCGATACCGAGGAAGAGGCCGCTTTTGTTCGCGCGCGTCTCGACGAGAAACTCAGTCAGGGACTGGAAAATGCAGGCTATGCGAATTTCGGATTCGCGGCCGGTGGCTTCGCGATCCTGATGTCGAATACACCGATATCGACACTCGCAGACCTCAAAGGCAAGAAAGTGTGGGTGCCCGAGGGTGACAACATCAGCTACATGTCGATGGAGGCATTGTCCCTGTCACCGGTGACCTTGCCGTTAACGGACGTGCTGACGGGGCTGCAGACCGGGCTTATCGACATCGTCGCCATGTCGCCGATCGGCGCGCTGGTCCTGCAGTGGCATACGAAGATCAAGTACGTAACCGAGTTGCCGCTCGTATACACGCTCGGTTTCATGGTGGTCGATGCGCGCGCGTTCAGCAAGATCAGTGCGGAAGACCGGGCGATCGTGCGCGAAGTCATGGAAGAGACCTATCGCAACTTCGACAGACAGAATCTCATCGACAACCGGGAAGCCCGCGAGGCGTTGCTGAATACGGGCATTGAGAGCATACCGTTCAGCCTCGACGAATATCGGGAAATTCGCCGAATCCTCGAAACATCCAATCGCACACTCGGAGAACAGGGCGCTTTCACGAAGGCCATGTACGAGGAAATGATGGGATATATCCAAGAATATCGACGGACGAATGGCGCCGGAGACAACCAGGCCAATTAATTGAAAGATACGCTCGCAAGACTCGAAGCGGCGGGGCGCTTCGTCGAAAGCGCGGCCCTCGTTGTATTGCTCGGATCGATGATCCTGCTTTCCGTTGCCCAGATCGTATTGCGGCAACTTTTCGACGGCAGTCTCGTGTGGGCGGATGAACTTATAAAGATCATCGTCCTCTGGCTCGCCATGGTCGGCTCGATTGCGGCTGCAAGGGACAATCGTCATATCCGAATCGACCTGTTGTCGCACATCATGCCGCCCGGCATGGTCATGCTGGCGCGTGTCACAGTGGATATGTTTGCCGCGGCGGTCTGCGCCGTAATCGCATGGCAGGCCTGGCGGTACCTGCAACTCGAAATCGAATTCGGCGAAACGGTGCTGGTCAGCAAGCCGGCATGGATCGCTCACATCATCGTTCCGGCGGCGTTCCTCATTATTTGCTATCGATTTCTCGTGGATTCGGCGCTCGAATTCCGTCGCTTCCTGACGCGCGCGAAGGCGCGGAGCGACAAGTGATGTTATTCAGCGTCATCCTGTTTTTCCTGGCGATACTCGGCGCGCCCCTTTTTGCGGTGATTGCAACGAGCGCCATGCTCGGTTTCAGCAATCTCGAGACCGACCTCATGACGATGGCTCTGGAGTTGCTGAGCATCGCGCAGATGCCGTTTCTCGCTGCCATTCCGTTGTTTACATTTGCCGGCTACCTGCTCAGCGAGAGTAATGCGCCGAAACGCCTCGTCCGGCTGACGAACGCCGTGCTCGGCTGGATGCCCGGTGGCCTGGCGCTGGTCTGCCTGTCAGCCTGTGCTTTTTTCACCGCATTTACCGGCGCATCGGGCGTCACGATTATCGCGTTGGGCGCGATCCTCTATCCGGCGCTCAAGCAGGACGGCTACAGTGATAGCTTCAACCTGGGCCTGGTGACGTCGTCGGGCAGTCTCGGCCTGTTGTTCGCGCCCTCGTTGCCTTTGATTCTGTATGGCGTCGTCGCATCGGTACAGATAGACGATTTGTTCCTGGCCGGCGTGCTACCGGGCCTTGTGATGCTCGTGATGCTGTCCGGCTGGAGTATCTGGGTCAACAGGCATAATCGCAAACCACTGAGTGACTTCTCGTGGCGCGAAGTCGGCGGTGCGCTCAGGGAGGCGGCCTGGGAGCTGCCGTTGCCGGTTGTTGTGCTGGGCGGCATTTACTCGGGTTTCTTCGCGGTATCGGAGGCGGCGGCAATCACGGCGCTCTACGTGTTCTTTGTCGAAGTGGTCGTACATCGTGAGATAGGAGTCCGCGAATTGCCCCGTGTCATCCGCGAATCGATGGTGCTGGTCGGTGGCATACTCATCATTCTGGGCGTGTCGCTCGCCTCAACGAATTACATGATAGAGGCCGAGATTCCACAGAAGCTGCTGGCCCTCGTCGCCGAATTCGTGTCGAGCCAGACCTCGTTCCTGATCCTGTTGCTGATTTTCCTGCTGATTCTGGGCGCAATTCTCGATATCTTTTCGGCGATCGTGCTGGTGGTACCACTGATCCTGCCGATCGCGGCAGGCTTCGGCGTCGACGAAGTGCACCTCGGCATCGTTTTTCTGGCCGCGATGCAGCTCGGCTACCTGACGCCGCCGGTCGGCCTCAACCTGTTTATCGCGAGTTATCGTTTCAACAAATCGATCATGGATGTTTATTCGGCGACCTTTCCGTTCCTCATGATCCTTTTGCTGTCGGTTATCCTCATAACGTTCTGGCCGGAGTTGTCACTGATTTTCGTCGCGGGCCATTAGGTATCGCGGACATACCGTCTCACCGAGAGTAGTCGTGAAGCGTATTAATATAATCCTCACTTTGCTGCTGATGCCTTTGCCGCTGGTGGCGGCGTCGCTCGAAGACATTCGCCTGCCGCCCGGGTTCGTCATTGCACCCTATGCCGAGGTGCCGAATGCCCGGTCGCTCGCACTGGGCGAGCGCGGCACCGTGTTTGTCGGAAACCGCAAGGGGCAGTCGGTGTACGCGGTCGTGGAAAAAGAGGGCGGCGGCACGCGCGTCGCAGAGATTCTCCGGCACCTGTACATGCCGAATGGCATCGCAGTTCATGGCGGGGCGCTGTACGTAGCGGAAATCAATCGAGTTACGCGCTACGCGGATGTCGAGAATCGGCTCGATGACATGCCCGAGGGCGAAGTGCTCGATATCGAATTACCCTCGAACACGACGCACGGCTGGCGCTACATCGGCTTCGGACCGGATGGCAAGCTCTACATCAGTATCGGTGCGCCATGCAATGTCTGCGAGGAGCCTGGTTATGCGACCATCGTGAGAATGAACCCGGACGGGAGCGAACGCGAGGTCTTTGCGCGTGGCGTTCGAAATTCAGTGGGCTTCGACTGGGATCCATCGACCGGGGAGCTTTGGTTCCACGATAACGGCCGGGACTGGCTGGGGGACGATCTGCCTGCTGATGAACTCAATCATGCGAAGGAGGCAGGCCTCCATTTCGGCTATCCGTATTGTCACGCAGGCGAGATCCTGGATCCTGAGTTTGGTCAGGGCCATGACTGTGATGACTATGTTGCACCGGCGCAAAAACTCGGCGCCCATGTGGCGGCATTGGGTTTGCTGTTCTATACGGGCAACATGTTCCCGGCGCAGTATCGAGGACAGATATTCATTGCCGAGCACGGCTCGTGGAACCGCTCGAAAAAAGCCGGTTACCGCGTTTCCCTGGTGAGGCTGGAGGCGGGCGTGCCGGTGTCGTATGAGCCGTTTGCCGAAGGCTGGCTGCAGGGGGAATCCGTGTCGGGCCGGCCCGTGGACCTGCTGCAGCTTGCAGATGGTTCATTGCTCGTCAGTGACGATGCGGAGGGCCAGCTTTATCGCATTTCCTATGTGGGTGCGAGAGAATAACGTTTATGAGCAGTCAGAACTTCATTGTCAGATTCTTCAGCGCACTGTGGCGCGCACTCAATGGCTTGCGCAAGGTGCTGCACCTGTTCCTGCTGCTGTTTGTTTTCCTCGTTTTTTTCGGTGTGATGTCCGGCGAGTCGCCGCAGCTGATCCCGCAACGTGCAGCGCTCCTGATACAACCATCGGGTGCGCTCGTAGAACAGCGGGCCGGCGACCCCTACGAATTGGCCATCGCCGAATTCCTCGGCAGCGCCACGCCGCAGACGCTCGTGCAGGACGTGGTGGATGCGCTCGAGCATGGCCGCGACGACGATCGCATCCAGGCGGTCCATCTCGAACTCAGCAGCCTGGGCGGGGCCGGACTCAGCAAATTGCAGCGCATTGCCGGGGCGATCGAACATTTCCGGGAGTCGGGTAAGCCCGTGATCGCGAGTTCGGATTTCTATACGCAGCAGGCCTATTATCTCGCGGCGCATGCGGACGAAATTTACATGCACCCGGAGGGCGTCCTGTATCTGCCGGGCTATGGCACGTACCGAACGTTCTACAAGGAGGCCATCGACCTCCTCAGGATAGACTGGAACATATTTCGGGTGGGCACGCACAAATCGGCCGTCGAGCCGTACATCAGGATGGATATGTCGCCCGAGGATCGCGAGACTCGTCAGCGTCTGATCGATCAGTTGTGGCAGCTTTACCAGGATGACGTGGTGGCAGCGCGCGAACTGGAGCAGGGTGCGATCGATGCCTACGCCGAAGATCTGGTCGCCAATGCGGCCGCCAGCGGCGGTGATGTGTCCGCGATTGCCGTGCAGCTGGGCCTTGTCGACGAGCTTCTCGGACGAGGGGAACTGCGGGAGGTGCTCAAGCAATACGTCGGCGAAGACGAAGACGACGAGGCGATGTATTCAGCGGTTGGCATGGGCGCCTATCTCAACAACATGAAACTGCTGCACGGCGATCGGCCGAAACAAGCGAACGTCGCGATCGTCGTGGCCTCGGGTGCGATTCTCAATGGTACGCAGCCGCCGGGAACGATCGGCGGTGACTCCACGGCGGCGCTGCTGCGCCGCGCGTTGACCGACGAAACCGTCAAGGCAGTCGTCCTGCGGGTGGACAGTCCCGGCGGTAGCGTGTTCGCCTCCGAGGTCATAGCGCAGGAAATCGAGGCATTGCAGGCCGCGGGCAAGCCCGTCGTTGCGTCGATGAGCAGCGTTGCGGCATCCGGCGGCTACTGGATTTCCGTGGTCGCCGACAAGATCATCGCCAGTCCCTCGACGATCACGGGTTCCATCGGTGTCATCGGCATGCTGCCGACCTATCAGCGTTCGCTGCGTGCACTCGGCATCGCCAACGATGGTGTCGGCACCACGCCCTGGTCGGGAGAGCTGCGTCCGGATCGCGAATTGGGCGAGCACACGAAGCAACTGATCCAGATGATCATCAACGACGATTACGATGATTTTGTTTCGGGTGTGGCGGAGCATCGCAATCTCGACAAGGCCTATGTCGATACGATTGCGCAGGGCCAGGTCTGGATCGGCGCAGACGCGCTCGAAAATGGTCTGGTCGACGAGCTTGGCACATTCGAGGATGCGGTGACCGCGGCAGCGGAACTGGCGGGTCTCGAGGCAGGCGACTATTCGGAGAAACTGATCGAACAGCAGATGACACCGACGGAGCAGATGATCCTGGACCTGCTCGCCGTCGGCGCACGCCTGGGTATCCAGCCGTCGTTCTTATCCGGCCGGGCCAGCGCGATCGAGGCGCTGGCGAGCCGATTGCAGGACTTCGCCACGCATATCGCCCAGTTCAATGACCCGCGGGGCGTTTATTCGCATTGCTTCTGTACGATCGACTGAAGAATCAGTTCCAGTGCAGGATGACCTTGCCTGACCGGCCGGATTCCATGAGTTCGAAGGCGGGCTGGAAGTCGTCGATGCCGAAGTGATGCGTGATGATCGGACTCATGTCGAGTCCGCTTTGCAGCATGCTGGCCATCTTGTACCAGGTTTCGAACATTTCGCGGCCATAGATGCCTTTGAGTACCAGGCCCTTGAAGATTACCTGGTTCCAGTCGATCGCCATGTCGCCCGGCGGGATCCCGAGGATCGCGACCTTGCCTCCGTGGTGCATCGTGCGCAGCATGTCGCGGAAAGCCTGTGCATTGCCGGACATCTCCATGCCGACGTCGAATCCCTCGGCCATGCCGAGCGATTTCATCGTGTCGTCGATGGATTCGCGGGTCACGTTGATGGCGCATGACGCACCCATCTTGCGGGCCAGATCCAGGCGGTAATCGTTCACGTCCGTGATCACGACGTGGCGCGCGCCTGCATAGCGCGCGATCGCCACAGCCATGATGCCGATCGGTCCGGCGCCCGTGATCAGAACGTCTTCGCCGACCAGGTCGAAAGACAGCGCGGTGTGCGTGGCATTACCCAGCGGGTCGAGAATTGCTGCGAGTTCGTCCGTGATGGAGTCCGGCAGCTTGAATACGTTGAAAGCCGGAACGGCAATATACTCGGCAAAGGCCCCCGGCCGATTCACACCGACGCCGACCGTGTTCATGCACAGGTGGCGGCGTCCGGCGCGGCAATTGCGGCAGACGCCGCAGGTGATGTGTCCTTCCGCGGATACACGGTCACCGACTTCGAAACCGCGTACCTCGATGCCCATGTCGACGATTTCGCCGCTGAATTCGTGTCCTACGGCCATTGGCACCGGGATGGTTTTGCGTGCCCAGTCGTCCCATTGAAAAATATGAATATCCGTCCCACAGATCGCTGTTCGATTGACCTTGATCAGAACGTCGTTGTGGCCGATTTCGGGGGCGGCGATGTCTTCCATCCAGATGCCGCGCTCCGCCTTTGCCTTGACCAGAGCTTTCATTGTTGTGCCTTATTTGATGATGTCGAGTTCGCGACCGACTGCCGTAAAAGCCTCGATCGCCTTGTCGAGTTGCGCCCTTGTCAGTCCCGCCGACATCTGCGTGCGAATGCGCGCCTGTCCCTTCGGTACGACGGGGAACGAGAATCCGACGACGTAGATGCCGCGTTCCAGCAGCTTGTCAGCCATCGTGGATGCGAGCTTCGCGTCGCCGAGCATGACCGGGATGATCGGGTGTTCGCCGGGCTTCAGCTCGAATCCTCTTGCGGCCATCCTGGTGCGGAAATAGGCCGCGTTGTCATGCAATTGTTCGCGCAGCGAACTGTCGCGCTGCAGCAGCTCGAGCACGGCCAGGGAGGCTGCCGCGATCATCGGCGCCACGGAATTGGAAAAAAGATACGGGCGTGATCGTTGCCTGAGCCAGCCTACGATTTCCTTGCGACCCGAGGTGTAACCGCCGGAGGCACCACCGAGGGCCTTGCCGAGCGTCCCGGTAATGATGTCGATGCGGCCCATGACGTCGCGGTATTCATGCGTGCCCCGGCCCGTCTTGCCCAGGAACCCGGCCGCATGACAGTCGTCGATCATGGTAAGCGCGTCGAATTCGCCGGCGAGGTCGCAGATCGACCGAAGGTCGGCGATCGTGCCATCCATCGAAAACACGCCATCCGTGACGATGAGCTTCGTCTTTGTCGCGGTCGCCGCCTCGAGTTGCCGGCGCAGGTCGGCCATGTCGTCGTTGCCGTAACGGAATCGCGCAGCCTTGCACAGCCGGATACCGTCGATGATGCTGGCGTGGTTGAGGGCGTCGCTGATGACCGCATCTTCTTCGCCGAGCAGGGTCTCGAACAGGCCGCCATTGGCGTCGAAACAGGAGGGATACAGGATCGTGTCCTCGGTGCCGAGAAATTCGCTGATGCGCTGTTCCAGTTCCTTGTGGATCGTCTGGGTGCCGCAGATGAAGCGGACGGACGCCATGCCGTAGCCGAATTCGTCCAGTGCCTTGTGCGCTGCAGCGATGACGCTGGGATGGTTGGCGAGACCCAGGTAGTTGTTGGCACAAAGGTTCAGGACCTCAACCGTATCGCCGTTCCGGCGGACGTCGATGGCGGCCTGCTGCGGCCCGGCGATCAGGCGTTCCTGCTTGTAGAGCCCCTCGGCTTTCAGTGCTTCCGTCTGTGCTGCGAGTTGGTCGAGATAGGCTGATGGCACGGCATGTCCCTCTGCGTCTGCGGGGTGCCGAGTATAGCCCGAAACGTGTCCAATACCGATGCCCGCGCAGGCGCAATTTACCCTATAATCGCCCGCCTCGAACCCTTGAACCGCGGCCGGTTTTGCGGCGCGCGTGCGGAGTTTTTCATGAGTTTCATTGATCAGACCGCTGCCCGGGATGGCAGTATTCCCTTCATCAACGACCTTTACCTGGCCGACGAGGAAACGCTCGTCCGGGAGCTGGCAGCTGTCGCCGATCCGGGCGAGGCCGTACGCGCAAGAGTCGAGGAGACGGCCGCGCAGCTGGTGCGGGCAGTGCGGAAAAGCACGCGCAAGGACGGCGGCATAGAGGCGTTCCTGAAGCAGTATGACTTGTCGTCAGCCGAGGGCGTCCTGCTCATGTGCATCGCCGAGGCGCTGCTGCGAATTCCTGACGCAGACACCGCGGACAGGTTGATCGCCGACAAAATCTCGGCCGCCAAGTGGCAGGATCATCTCGGCACCAGCGACTCGCTGTTCGTCAATGCATCCACCTGGGGCCTGATGCTGACCGGCCAGATCCTCGCGCTGGACGAGATTGAAGGCCGAAGCCCGACACAGTTACTCGGCAAGCTGGTCAGCCGCGCGGGCGAACCCGTCGTCCGGACCGCGATGCGGCAGGCGATGAAGATCATGGGGCACCAGTTCGTCATGGGCCGTACGATCGGCGAGGCGCTGAAGCGCTCGCTGAAGAACGAGAAACTGCCGTACCGCTATTCGTTCGACATGCTGGGCGAATCGGCCCTGACCGCCGCCGATGCGCGTCGTTATCTTGAAAACTATCACGCCGGCATCAAGAGCATCGGCAGCGGGCCGCAAATCGATGCCCCGGACGTGTTCTCGGCGCCGGGCATCTCGGTGAAGCTGTCCGCACTCCACCCGCGGTACGAGTTCTCCCATATCGATCGCGTCATGGCGGAACTGGTGCCCGCGGTACTCGAACTCGCACAGCATGCCAAGGATATCGGCATCGGGCTGACGCTGGACTCCGAGGAGGCCAGCCGCCTCGAAATGTGGCTCGAGATTTTCGAGCGCGTGTATCGCGACCCGTCGCTGGCCGGCTGGGATGGCTTCGGACTCGCGGTGCAGACCTACCAGCGGCGCGGCCGCGACGTGCTGCGGTTCATCGAATCGCTGGCCGGAGACCACGGCAAGCGGATCCCGGTGCGGCTGGTCAAGGGGGCCTACTGGGACAGTGAGGTCAAATGGGCGCAGGAACAGGGCCTCGAGAGCTACCCGGTGTTCACGCGCAAGGCTCACTCGGACGTATCCTATCTCGCGTGCGCGCGCCAGGCGCTGGACGCGGGCGACAAGATCTACGCGCAGTTCGCGACACATAACGCCCATACGCTGGCGAGTGTCCTGCACTTTGCCGGCGCGCGGCGCGATTACGAATTCCAGCGACTGCATGGCATGGGCGAGGAACTCTACGCCGAGGTCGTCGACCCGAAAAAGCACGATCGCCCGTGTCGCGTCTACGCGCCGGTCGGCAACCACAAGGACCTGCTGCCTTACCTGGTGCGGCGCCTGCTCGAAAACGGCTCGAATACCTCGTTCGTCAATCGCATCGTGGACGAGGCGATCCGCGTCGAGGACATCATCGCGGATCCCGTTAGCATCACGAGCCGCCACGATTTCAAGCCGCATGCACAGATTCCGCGCCCCGCGGACATCTTCCAGCCCGAGCGACGCAATTCGTGCGGCTTCAACCTCGCGGACCGCAACATCAGTCGGCAGCTGCTGGCCGACATGCAGGCCGCGAGCAACAAGCCGATCACGGCCAGGCCGATAGTCGGCGGCAAGGAACTGGACGGCGAGGCCGTGCCGTCGGTCAATCCCGCCGACACCTCTGAGGTCATCGGCCTTTGCCACCAGGCGGCCATCGAGCACGTCGACCGCGCCATCGAGATGTCGGTTGCGGCACAGCGCAAGTGGGACCAGACGGCCGCCGCGACGCGCGCCGCAATTCTCAACCGTGCCGCCGACCTGTTCGAGTCGCATGGCCCCGAATTGATGGCGCTGTGTGTCAACGAAGCCGGCAAGATCATCCCGGATGCCATTTCCGAACTGCGCGAAGCGGTCGATTTCATGCGCTACTACGCGGCACAGGCCGAGAAGCACTTCGGCGAGCCGCTGCTGATGCCGGGTCCGACGGGCGAGCGCAATACCTACAGTCTCAGGGGCCGCGGCGTGTTCGTCTGCATCGCGCCCTGGAATTTCCCGCTGGCGATTTTTACGGGCCAGGTGGCCGCCGCGCTTGCGGCCGGCAACGCCGTGCTGGCGAAGCCCGCGGAACAGACCCCGCTCGTGGCTTACCGCGCCGTACAGCTGCTGCTCGAAGCGGGGGTGCCGGCGGAAGTGCTGCACTTCCTGCCCGGGGATGGTGCGCGTATCGGTGGCCGCGCCGTCGCGGATGCCCGCGTAGCAGGCGTCGCCTTCACAGGGTCGACGGAAACGGCCCGCATCATCAACCAGACACTGGCGGCGCGCGAGGGTCCCATCGGCACCCTGATCGCGGAAACCGGCGGCCAGAACGCCATGTTTGTCGACAGTTCGGCGTTGCCCGAACAGGTGGTCCACGACAGCGTGTACTCGGCATTCAACAGCGCGGGGCAGCGCTGCTCGGCGCTACGCCTGTTGTGCGTACAGGAGCAGATCGAGCCGCGTACGCTTGACCTCCTGAAAGGCTACATGGAAGAGCTCGAAATCGGCGATCCGAGGCAACTGGCGACGGACGTCGGTCCGGTCATCGATCGTGACGCGAGGGCGGTGCTGGAGGCGCACGTCGCGCGAATGGAGAAGGAGGCGCGGATCGTGCATCGCTGCACATTGCCCGACGCCACCGGCAAGGGGACCTTTTTTGCGCCGACTCTGATCGAAATTGACGATATCCGCGTGTTGCAGCGGGAGGTCTTCGGGCCGGTGTTGCATGTGATGAAGTTCCGCGGGCGCTATCTCGACAAGATGGTCGAGGCCGTCAATGCGACCGGCTACGGCCTGACGATGGGTCTGCACAGCCGCATCGATTCCCGGGCGGTAGGCCTCGCGCGTAATTCGGGGGCCGGCAACCTGTACATCAACAGGAACATGATCGGAGCCGTGGTTGGAGTGCAGCCGTTCGGTGGCCGCGGCCTGTCCGGTACCGGCCCGAAGGCCGGTGGCCCGAATTACCTGCAGCGCTTCGCGTCCGAATTCACCGTAAGCAACAACATTTCGGCCGTCGGCGGCAATGCGAGCCTGCTGACGCTCAGCTCCGATTAATGGCCGCGATCAGTATCTTCGATATCTTCAAGATCGGCATCGGGCCGTCGAGTTCGCATACGGTCGGTCCGATGCGTGCAGCGCGCGCATTCGCGGCAGGACTCGAGGGCCGCGCGGTCACGCGCGTGATGGTGACCCTGTTCGGTTCGCTGGCCTGGACGGGCAAGGGGCACGGCACCGATGCCGCTGTCATCCTCGGGTTGGCCGGAGCGGTGCCCGAATCAGTCGATCCGGACACCGCGGGCGTGCGGGTTGCGGCCGTTCGCGAGCGGCGGCAGCTGGACATTCCCGAAGTCGGGACCTTGCAGTTCGACCCCGAAACGGACCTCGTTTTGAATTTCGAACGCGAGCTGCCACGACATACCAACGGCATGCAGCTGGTTGCCACGGCCGCCGACGGCAGCGTGATCGCCGACGACTGTTACTACTCCCTCGGTGGAGGGTTCATCGCCAGGAACGACGAACCCGAGCCGGTCTCTCAGGACGGAGAACCGCTGTTCCTGTTCGCGACCAGCGAAGCTCTGCTGCGACTTGCCGCCGAACACGGCCTCAGCATCGCGGACCTCGTGATGCGCAACGAGACCTGCTGGCGCAGCGAGCAGGAAGTGCTGGAAGGAATCGACATCATCTGGACGGCGATGCGCAGCTGTATCGACAAGGGCCTGCGCACGGACGGCGTGCTGCCCGGGCGCATGGCGGTCATTCGCAGGGCACCGAAGCTGTTCCGCAGCCTGGGCAAGCGCGGTGAGCCGTCGGCGCTCGATGCGATGGAGTGGGTGAACGCATGGGCCATCGCGGTCAATGAAGAGAATGCTGCGGGCGGACGCGTTGTTACTTCGCCCACCAACGGCGCGGCCGGCATCATTCCGGCCGTGCTGATGTACTACGATCGGTTCGTGCCGGGCGCGACCGCACAGGGGATACGCACTTTTTTGCTGACGGCTGGCGCCATCGGCATCCTGTACAAGATCAGGGCATCGATTTCGGGCGCCGAGATGGGCTGCCAGGGCGAGGTCGGCGTTGCCTGCTCCATGGCGGCAGGTGGACTCGCGGCGGCCTTTGGGGGTTCACCGGATCACGTCGAGGAGGCCGCTGAAATCGGCATGGAGCATAACCTCGGCCTCACCTGCGATCCTATCGGCGGGCGCGTTCAGATTCCCTGCATCGAGCGAAATGCGATGGGCGCGGTCAAGGCGATCAATGCCGCCAGGCTCGCCATGCACGGGGACGGGACCCACAAGGTCACGCTCGACATGGTGATCGAGACCATGCGACAGACCGGCCTCGACATGTCGTCGCGTTACAAGGAGACGTCGCAGGGCGGGCTCGCGGTCAACGTGCCGGAGTGCTGAGAGGTTGCTACTCGGGCCGAGCGTCAGAGGAGGATTCGCGCCGCGCGCCGAGCCTTTGCGCGCGCATCAGTTCACGTGGGTGCCCGGCTTTCCGTAATCCGTCCCATTGATGCAGGATTGCGAGCAGCGGGTGCCGCAACAGCATGCGCGGTCCCGCAAAGCGCATGATTTCCCGAGCTCGCTCGCGACGGTCAGGCTTGTAGCAGTGGATCGGGCAGTTGGCGCAGGTCGGCTTGTCGACGCCATACGGGCACTTCTGCAGGCGACGCTCCGCGTACTGGAGAAATTCGGCGCAGGGCTCGCAAAGGTCCCTGCCGACCCGCTGATGATGTGCCGCGCAATAGATCCCGACCATTTTGCCGATCGTTTCGCGTTCCCGCCGGGTGCGGCTGCCGCGCAGTCCCATGATCCTCGCTCCTCGCTGAGTCGTCAGCATAGCGAAGCAGATCTGGCGCGGCGATAGCGGCTTTCCGATGTACCTGTCGTCGATTTCCACCGCGAAATTGGCGGCAGCAATCTTCGGAATCTACGAATACGTCATTGCGGAGGAGCGGCGTAACTTTCCAATTGGGGTAATTTAACCCGGGATGACGCCCGATATGCCTGTTCGCCCTGAACACATCATGGTCGGCATGGACGTGGGTTCCACCACGATCAAAGCCGTTGTGTTCGATGCGGCGACAGAAACCGTCCTGTGGCAGCGCTACGAACGCCATGAAACGCGCCAGCCGGAAAAGGCGCTGGAATTTTTCGAGGCCATCGGTCGCGACCTGCCGGAATTTGAACATCGGGACCTGCAGGTGTTCCTGACCGGCTCGGGCGCCGGGCCCTTGTGCGAAGTCATCGGCGCGCGCTTCGTTCAGGAGGTCAATGCCGTCACGATGGCGGTGGATCATTTTTACCCGGATTGCGGTTCGGTCGTCGAACTCGGCGGTCAGGACGCCAAGATCATCCTCTTCCAGGAGGACGAACGAACCGGCGAACGGCGGGCGCTGGCATCCATGAATGACAAGTGCGCCTCCGGCACCGGAGCGACGATCGACAAGTGCCTGGTCAAGGTCGGCCTGCCGCAGTCCGTGCTGGCCGCAATCGAATTCAATCCGCAACGTCTCCACCACGTGGCATCCAAATGCGGCGTATTTGCGGAAACCGACGTGACCAACCTGATCAAAGCGGGGCTGCCGGCCGAGGAGGTGATGAACTCGCTGGCGGATGCCATCGTGCATCAGAACCTCGCCGTTTTGACGCGTGGCAACACGTTGCGTCCGCGCGTATTGCTGCTCGGCGGGCCGAATACATTCCTGCCGTTCCTGCAGACCTGCTGGCGGCTGCGGATCAGGGAAACCTGGGAGCAGCGCGGCTTCGAGTTCGACCGCGAGGCATCGCTGGAGGATCTCGTGATGGTACCGAGAGACTCGCAGTACTTCGCGGCATTCGGTGCCGTGTTCTTCGGCATTCTCGATCCATCGCATGCAAAAGTCGTCCGATACCGGGGCATGGAGCCTCTGAGGGAGTACTGCGGTACCGGGCGGGCCGCGCGGCTCGCGCATGACTCGGGGCCGCCGTTGTTTGCGACGTCGGAAGAGATACAGCCGTTCCTTGCCGACTATGCCGTTCCGGAATTTGAGCCGCCACATTTCGCGAAAGGCGAGGTGGTGAAGGCGGTCATCGGTCTCGACGCGGGATCGACGTCGACGAAAGGTGTGCTGGTCGGAATGGATGGCAGCGTGTTGCGCAAGGCTTATCGGCTGAGCCGCGGCAACCCGCTGCAGGACACGAAGGAAATCCTTGCGGAATTGCAGGCGGCGATCGAGAACGACGGCGCCTTGCTCGAGGTCGAGGGCTTCGGCGCTACCGGATATGCGGCATCGGTTATCTCGGAGACGCTGCGCGCCGACGTGAATATTGTCGAGACCGTGGCGCACATGATGGCCGCGGTGTCTTATTTTCCGGAAGCGGACGTCGTTTGCGATATCGGCGGCCAGGACATCAAGATCCTTTTCCTCGAGAATGGCGACGTCAAGGATTTCAAACTGTCCAACCAGTGCTCCGCGGGAAACGGCATGTTGCTGCAGTCCATGGCGGATCAGTTCGCGGTGCCGCTGGATCAGTATGCTGAAACCGCGTTTCGGGCCACGCTGTCACCGCTGTTCAGCTACGGTTGCGCCGTCTTCCTCGATACTGACCGCGTCAGTTTCCAGCGTGAGGGGTATACGAAGGAAGAGCTGCTGGCCGGTCTGGCGCTCGTGTTGCCGAAGAATATCTGGCAGTACGTGGTTGGCGTGCCGCGACTCGCCGAGTTCGGCACGCACTTCGTGCTGCAGGGCGGTACGCAAAGGAACCTCGCAGCCGTCAAGGCGCAAGTCGATTACATACGGCAACGCGTACCGGAGGCCAGTATCACAGTACACCCGCACTGTGGCGAGGCCGGCGCCATAGGCACGGCGATGGAAACACTGCGCACGGTCGCCGAGCGCGGTGGCACGTCTTTTATCGGGCTCGAGGAAGCCATTCATCTCGCGTACACGACCCAGAATGACGAGAGCACGCGCTGTACGGCCTGCCCCAACCAGTGCACGCGTACATTCATCGACACGATCAGTGCGGACGGCAACAGAGTCCGGTTCATCGCCGGAAATACCTGCGAAAAGGGTTCCGTGGAAACCAAGGATGAACTCAAGGTCATCACGAAGCGCCGCAAGGCATTGCAGCTCCAGTATCCCAACATGCCGTTTGCGGAATCGGAAAGCGCGTTCCGGTACGCCATGCCGGGTTGTGAATTGCCGGCGCCGCTCGACGTCGTCAGCGACGTGCGAGTTGCTACGGACTGGCGCGGTCGTACGCAAAGGACGAGCTACCTTCGTCGGGCCATGCGCAGCGACCAGGGCGCTGCCGAACGACGGCGACAGACCAGGATCGGCATGCCGAGAGTGCTCGGATTCTATACGTTTGCGCCGCTGTTCATGAGCTACTTCCATGCGCTCGGCATCCCGAAGAATCAACTCGTCTGGAGCGAGGTGACGAGCGATGAGCTGTTCTCGAAGGGTTGCCGCTACGGTTCGGTCGATCCCTGCTTCCCGAGCAAAGTGGTGCAGGCGCATATTCATAACCTGATCAATGAGAAGCACCCGGGCAGCAGGACCGGACCGCTCGATTACATATTCTTTCCGAGCATTACCGACGTCCCGAGTTTTCTCGACGGCGTGCGCGGCAATTCATCCTGCACCGTGCTCGCGGGAACCCCCAACGTGATGCGGGCCGCATTTACGAAGGAAGTCGATTTCTTCGCGAGAGCGGGTATCGAATTCATCGATATTGCGCTGAACCTCGAGGAACGCAACCTGTTCAACGAGCAGATGTTCAAGGCCTGGGGAGAGCGCCTGGCGATCACGCGTGACGAGCATGATGCGGCGATCCTGCATGCCTGGCATGCCTTGCGTTCGTTCGAGCTCGATCTCGAACGACAGGGTGCCGAAATTCTCGATGCCATCGTCGAATCGCGGCGCATGGCGGTCGTGCTGCTGGGGCGCCCGTACCATGACGACCCGGGCATCAATCACGGCATTCCGGACGAACTCCAGGCGCTCGGTTATCCGGTGCTGAGCCTGCGGTCGATTCCCAAGGATCGCGACTGGCTGCGACAGTTTTTTGCCGAGGATCTGGCTGAAGGGCATATCGAAAGTGTTTTCGATATCCGGGATGTATGGCCGGAGAATTTCTCTGCCAATTCCGCACAGAAGATCTGGGCGACGAAATTCGTGGCACGGCACCCCAACCTGGCAGCCCTCGACCTGTCGAGCTTCAAGTGCGGCCATGATGCGCCCACCTACGGCATCATGGACGAGATTCTCAAAGCGTCCGGTACGCCGCGACTGATCATGCACGACCTCGACGCGAACAAGGCAGTCGGTTCCATCGCGATCCGCACGCGCACCTTCGCCTATGCGTTGGCGCGGCGGGCGCAAATCCTTGCGCGTGATGACGCGGCGCAGCGAATCAGGCCCTGCCGCATGGGCGAGCGGGCGACTCCTTCCTCGCATCAGCAGAAGGTGGCGAGCCGATGACACGCGTCGTTCCAGGCAGGCCGGAAATACCGGTGGCTTTGCGCCGCAGGGATGATCCGCCGGCTGCGGATGTTTCGGGCAAGCGGCCGGCGCAGTCTCGCAATCAGTGGCGGGAACCAGCGCCAGGTCCCTGGCACCGTCCGGACGGCATCAGGGGATCGACGACCTTGTGGCTGGCTGGTCTCACGCGCAGGCACGATCAGTACCTCTGCGCCGCGTTGCGAGGTCTCGGTTATCGTGCGTGGCCAATGGCGGCGCCCGACAACGAGGCACTCAAGATCGGCAAGGAGTTCTGCAACCGGGGACAGTGCAATCCCACCTACTACACGGCGGGCAACCTCATCCGCCATCTCCGGAGCCTCGAGGCCAGCGGCATCGATCGCGAAGAAATCATCGCCAACCACGCGCTGCTCACGGCGGGTTCCTGCGGTCCATGCCGGTTCGGCATGTATGCAACGGAGTACAGAAAGGCGCTCAGGCAGGCAGGTTACGAGGGATTCCGGATCCTGGAATTGAATCAGTATGCCGTGACGGGTGATGTGTCTGAACAGAGCGGATTCGAAGTCAATCGCGTCTTCATCACCGACATCGTCAAATCCGTTGTCGCAGCCGATGTGCTGAACATGCTCGGTTATCGGATTCGCCCCTATGAACGGCGACCGGGCGCAACCGACGAAGCACTGGCCGCGTGTGACGCCATCGTCATGAACGCGCTCGAGCAACGGCGGTCCGTCATTCGGGCACTGCGCCGCTGCAGGCCGTCCATCGATGCGATCGCGGTCGACAAGTTGCAGCCCAAACCCGTGGTCCTCGTGATCGGTGAAATCTGGGCGATGACCACGGAGGGTGACGGCAACTACGGAATCCACCGTTTCCTGGAACGGGAAGGCGCCGAAGTGCTGATCGAGCCTGTATACAACTGGCTGTTCTACCTGTTCTGGGATCAGCGACACGAAGTCCTCGAGCGGCGCGAATTGCGCGTCGCGGACAGTGCCGGGAGAGGTCTGGCGGGCAGGAGCGACACCCGGCCGATTCGCGCCGCGACGCTGATGGAGCGCTTGCTCCGGCTGTCCATACGGCTGTTTGCGGCCGCGGCAGGGCTATCGCGGCCGCATAGTCCGGACATCGGGGCCATGGCAGACGCGACGCGGCCCTATTACGACAGCGATGTACGCGGCGGAGAAGCGTTCATGGAGGTCGGCAAGTACATGGAAGCGGCGCAGGAACGCCTGTGTCACCTGGTGGTTTCCGTAAAGCCCTTCGGCTGCCTGCCGAGTTCCGGCGTATCCGATGGAGTACAGAGCCTCGTGACGGCGCGCTACCCGGAAACGGCGTTCTACGCAGTGGAGACGACGGGCGACGGCAAGAGCAGCGTTTACAGCCGCCTGCAGATGATGCTGTTCAATGCCCATAAGCGTGCCCAATCGGAGTTCTCCGAGGCGCTGACGACGATTGGCTGCGATGAGGCGGCGGCGCGGCGGCGGGTGTTGAAAGGCCGCAGGCGGTCCGCCGCGCGATACCAGCCGCCGCATCGGTGTCCGACGACAGCGGCCAACGTGGCGCTGTCGTTGCGGCGGGGCTTCGGTTGATCAGCGCCTGAGCTTGGGATAGTCGTAGACGAGCAGACGGGTCTTCGGCCGTTCGTAGAGCATCCAGTCGTCATGGTCGATCTCTACCGAAACGACCGCGGAGGTCTGCAGGTTGTTGGTCAGACCCGGCGACAGGAAATTGGCGAAGTCCGACAGCCCGGGGTTATGCCCGACGACCATGAGATGGTTGAAACCATTATCCTGTGCCGCGACGACGTCGAGCAGCTGGTCCAGCGAAGCGAGGTACAGCGATTCTTCGCGCTGCAGGAACTCGACCGGATACGCGATTTCCCGTGCAACGATCTGCGCGGTACGCCACGCCCGCGTCGCGGGGCTGCTGAGGATCAGGGAGGGGCGTATGCCATGATCGTGGATGCGGGCGCCCATGACCGGCGCGTCTCGTTTGCCGCGCGCGTTCAGCGGCCTTTCCCGGTCCGAAATTCCGGCGTGCTTCCAGCTCGATTTCGCATGCCGGACCAGCGTTAGGATCTTCATTGCCTGCCTACATCATGCCCGTCTGCAAACGGGCTTCATCGCTCATCATCCCGACGTTCCAGGGCGGGTCGAACACGAGTTCGACCTTGACGTCGGCAACCGTCGGTATTATCGCAATTTTTTCCTGCGCGTCACGCACCAGCACATCGCCCATGCCGCAGCCGGGCGCCGTCAGCGTCATGTCGACGTCCACCGATCGCTGGCCGTTGCCGAGCGAGCGAACTTCGCAGCGATACACCAGCCCGAGGTTGACGATATCGACCGGGATTTCAGGGTCGTAGCAGGTCTTGAGCTGTTCCCAGATGACCGATTCGATATCCTCATCCGTGGCGTTTTCCGGAACGGTCGGCGGTGGCACGGGTTTCTTGCCGAGCGCGTCGGCATCGCTGCCGGAAATACGGAACAGGTTGCCTTCCACGTAGACGGTAAAGCTGCCGCCGAGTGCCTGCGTGATAAATCCCTTGGTTCCCTCGCGCAAAGTGACCTTTTCGCCGACCGGGATGATGATCGCCGAGACATCGCGTGTCAGGGTCAGCGGTTCATTGGTGTGGCCGAACATAGTGACTTCTACTCCGTGGTTGCCGGCACGTTGTCGTTCTGGATGGCCGCATGCAACGCGCGCCAGGCCAGCGTTGCGCATTTGACGCGGGCAGGGAAGGCCCGGACACCGTCAAGCGCGTGTACATCCTGCAGTCGTCGCGCAAGGTCGTCGCGACTTGTGGTCTCTGCCGAACCGGACGTCAGTCGCCGGGTGACCTCCCTGTAGCAGGCATCGGCATCACTGACCGGCAGTCCGATGACGGTTTCCGTCAGGAGCGATGCCGAGGCGATGGAAATGGCGCAGCCAGTGCCCTCGAATCCGGATGTTTGTATGTTCCCGTCCTGATCGATGTCGAGATACAAGCGGAGCTTGTCACCGCACAGCGGATTGATGCCGTCGGCAACATGCGTGACGTGCTCGGGCCGTCCGAAGTGCCGCGGGTTCCTGGAGTGATCCAGTACCAGCGAGCGATAGATGTCCTGCAGTGACGGTTCGGGGGGCGCGGCGGTCATGAAAAGATCTCCTGTGCCTTCCGCAAAGCGGCAACCAGGCGATCGACATCGTCCGTGTCGTTGTACAGCGCGACCGAGGCCCGTGCCGTCCCGGCAATCCCGAATCGCTGCATGACGGGCATTGCGCAATGGTGCCCTGTGCGAATCGCCACCCCCTGGTGGTCGAGTATCGTGCCGAGGTCATGCGGATGAATGTCGTCGAGCAGGAACGACTGGACACTGGCCTTGTTGGTCGCGGTGCCGATCAGGCGGATGCCGTCAACTTCCGAGAGACGCGCAACCATGTAATCGTGCAGCGCGTGCTCATGGGCCGTGATGGCCTCCAGGCCGATCGTCAGCAGGTAGTCGATCGCCGCGCCCAGCCCGATGACGCCCGAAATGTTCGGTGTGCCCGCTTCGAACTTGTAGGGCAGGTCGTTGTAGATGGTACCGTCGAAACGCACTTCGAGAATCATGTCGCCGCCACCCTGCCACGGCGGCATCGCATCCAGCAGCGACTCGCGGCCGTAGAGCACGCCGGTACCGGTCGGGCCGAACATCTTGTGCGCAGAGAACGCGTAAAAATCACAACCGATGTCACGCACATCGACTGGCATATGCGGGACGCCCTGCGCGCCATCGACGAGCACGGGGATGTCGCGATCGTGCGCCATGGCGACGATGTCCCTGACCGGGTTGATCGTGCCGAGCGCGTTCGATACGTGGCCTGCGGCGAGCAGGACCACGTCATCGGTCAGCTTTGTCCGCAGCGCTTCGAGGTCCACCTCACCTGCGTCGTTGATCGGCGCCACGACGAGTTCCGCGCCGCTATGCTCGCAAGCGAGCTGCCACGGCACGATGTTGGCATGATGTTCGAGGTGCGTGACGACGATCTTGCGTCCGGGTGCCAGGCGGGGCCGGGCATAACTCTGCGCGACCAGGTTGATGGACTCCGTCGTGCCGCTCGTCAGCACTATCTCGCTGCGGCTGGCCGCATTGATGAAGGAACGAATCTTGTCACGCGCGCCCTCGTACGCCTCGGTAGCCCTGTGGCTCAGGGTATGCACGCCGCGATGCACGTTGGCGTGATCCTCGCGGTGGTAGCGCGCGACGGCCTCGATGACCGCCGCCGGCTGCTGAGAAGAGGCGGCACTGTCCAGGTAGGCCAGCGGATGGCCATGCACCATTTGCTGCAGGGCTGGAAAGTCGCGACGCCAGTCGGCGGCCGTGCGCTTCCTGATTGCGGTAGCCTGAGTCATGCGGTCACATCGTTGCGGACAGGGTCGTCAATCAGGTCGGCCAGCCGTGCAATGACGAGTTTCTCGGCGAGTTGGATCGCGGCCGCGACCGGGATGCGGGACACGAGCCCCGCGGCAAAAGCGTGCGTCAGCACCTGCGTCGCATGGCGCCTGTCGAGGCCACGGGATCTCAGGTAGAAGAGGGCGGTTTCGTCAAGCTGCCCGACGGTGGTGCCATGGCTGCACTTGACGTCGTCTGCGTAGATCTCGAGTTCCGGCTTCGTGTCGATTTCCGCTTTTTCGGACAGCACCAGATTGTGATTTGCCTGGTCGCCATCCGTGCCATCGGCGCCCTCGTGAACAATGACCTTGCCGTTCCAGACGCAACGGCAACGGCCGTTCAGGATGCCGCGGTATTCCTGGCGCGACACGGCAGGTCCTACCAGGTGATCGACGCGCGTATGGTTGTCGATGTGCTGGTCGTCGCCGGCGAGGTACAGGCCGTCGAAAACGGCGGCCGCACCCTTTTGTGCCAGTTCGATATCCAGATCATTGCGGATGAGCCGACCACCCAGGTCAAACCCGGTCATGTTGAGGCTGCTGTCGCGCCCGAGCGTGATCGCCGTCGCAGCGGTCTGAACGTGGTTTCGATCACGGGACTGGATGCGTACGTGACGCAGCCGGGCGTGATCCGCGATATCGATTCGCAGCTCGGTATTCGCGAAATGTTCCGCGTGGCCCTGTGACACGTGATATTCAACCAGGTCTACATCGCTATGCGCTGCCAGTACCAGTTCCACGCGCGCCTGCGACACGGCGACGCTATCGGCCGTATCGATGAACAGCAGGCCCAACGGTTTGTCGGGCGTGCCACTGACCTGGATGCGCAGGCCTTCGCGCAGCAGTGCGGCGTTGAGTTCGGCGAGCGCGTCATCGTTACGGTCAGTCGCCGGCAACTGGCCGATCGTGACTCCGGTCGCATCCGGGCGTCGGGTCAGGGTGCCGTTTGCAATGACAAACCAGTGCGCATCGATCTCGCTGGTCAGCGCCGTGACCTCGCGGTCGCCGGCGACAGCCGGCGGCGTCGCGCCGGCATCGAGCCAGCGCAGGGAGATATCGCGGGCTGGCGCGAGGTCGGTGTATTTCCAGTCCTCATCGCGGGTCGTCGGAAACCGTCCGACGATGCTGCGGATGCCGGCCGTGTCGAGCTGGTTCATGTGGCGACGGCCTCGCGCACCCAATCGTAGCCTTTTGCCTCGAGTTCCAGGGCGAGGGACTTGTCTCCGGAGCGGATGATGCGGCCGCCTGACAGCACGTGCACGAAATCAGGCTGGATGTAGTCGAGCAGCCGCTGGTAATGCGTGACGAGGATGATCGCACGCTCCGGGCTTCGCAATGCGTTGACGCCCGCAGCGACCGCTTTCAGCGCGTCGATATCCAGCCCCGAGTCGGTTTCGTCGAGTATGGCGAGTTCCGGTTCGAGCATTGCCATCTGCAGGATCTCATTGCGTTTCTTCTCGCCGCCCGAGAAGCCTTCGTTGACGCCGCGATGCAGGAACTTCGGGTCCATGCCGAGAGACGCCATCCTCTCCTTTGCCGTCTTCAGGAACTCGAAGGCATCGATCTCCGGTTCGCCGCGATGCTTGCGCTTCGCGTTGAGCGCGGCTTTCAGCAGGTATGCGTTGTTAACACCCGGGATTTCGACCGGGTACTGGAAGCCGAGGAAGATGCCTTCACGGGCACGGATCTCCGGATCCAGTTCGAGCAGGTCGCGGCCCTTGTAAGTCACCGAACCGCCCGTGACTTCATAGTCTTCGTGGCCGGCGATCACCTGGGCAAGCGTGCTCTTGCCGGAGCCGTTTGGCCCCATGATGGCATGCACCTCGCCGGCGTTGACGGAAAGCGACAGGCCGCGAAGAATTTCGGTGTCGCCGATGCGACTCTTGAGATCTTTGATTTCGAGCATGAGAAAAACCTTCTAGCCAACCGCGCCTTCGAGGCTGACATTCAGTAATGCCTGCGCCTCAACAGCGAATTCCATTGGCAGTTCCTTGAAAACTTCCCTGCAGAAGCCGTTGACGATCATGTTGACCGCGTCCTCTTCCGAGATGCCTCGCTGACGGCAGTAAAACAACTGGTTCGCCGAGATCTTGGACGTCGTGGCCTCGTGTTCGACCTTGGCCGTGGGATTTTTTATTTCCATGTACGGAAACGTATGCGCGCCGCATTGCTTGCCGATCAGCAGCGAGTCGCACTGGGTATGGTTGCGCGCACCATGCGCCTGCGGCATGACGCGCACCAGGCCACGATAGGCCTGCTGGGCACGGCCCGCAGAGATGCCTTTGGATACGATCGTGGAGCGCGTATTCGGACCGATGTGGATCATTTTCGTGCCGGTGTCGGCTTGCTGCAGGTTGTTCGTCACGGCGACGGAATAGAACTCGCCGACCGAATTTGCGCCGCGCAGGAGGCAACTCGGATACTTCCACGTGATGGCGGAGCCTGTCTCGACCTGCGTCCAGGAAATCTTCGAATTGTCACCCCGGCAGTCGCCGCGCTTGGTCACGAAGTTGTAGATCCCGCCACGGCCCTGTTCATCGCCCGGGTACCAGTTCTGAACGGTTGAATACTTGATTTCCGCATCCTTGAGCGCAACGAGCTCGACCACGGCGGCGTGCAACTGGTTCTCATCGCGCATCGGGGCCGTACAGCCTTCGAGGTAGCTGACATGGCTGCCCTCGTCGGCAACGATCAGCGTGCGTTCGAATTGTCCCGTGTTGGCCGCGTTGATACGGAAGTAGGTCGACAACTCCATCGGGCAGCGGACACCCTTCGGGATATACACGAAAGAGCCGTCGCTGAAGACAGCGGAATTGAGCGCGGCAAAAAAGTTGTCGCGGCGCGGCACCACCGAGCCGAGATATTTGCGCACCAGCTCCGGGTGCTCGCGGACCGCCTCTGAGAACGAGCAGAAGATGACGCCGGCTTCCGACAGTTTCGCCTTGAAGGTCGTGGTGACCGATACGCTGTCAAATACGGCATCGACGGCTACGCCCGCGAGCCGCGCGCGCTCGTGCAGCGGGATGCCCAGCTTGTCGTAGGTCTCGAGCAGTTTCGGATCGACCTCGTCGAGCGACTTGGGCCGGTCGGCGTCCGACTTGGGTGCCGCGTAGTACGAGATCGAGTTGTAGTCGATCTTTGGGTAGTGCACGTGGGCCCATTCGGGCTCCGCCATCTCGAGCCACTGCCGGTACGCCTGCAGGCGCCATTCCAGCATCCATTCGGGTTCCCGCTTGCGCGCGGAAATGGCCCGCACGACGCCTTCGTCCAGGCCGGGCGGCAGGCTGTCGGTCGCGATGTCGGTGACAAAGCCGTGTTCGTACCTGCGGTTGACCAGGGTTTCCAGGTTTTCTGTTTCAGTCGCCATTGTTCTCTACGGTGATCGGAAGGCCCGCGAAGCTGAAGCGCGGCACGGGGCTGCTGGTCCTTGCAAGATCGCTCAGGGTGACGTCGTCGAGTGCCCGGCGAATCGCGATATTGATGCGTTGCCAGGCGCTGCCCACGTTGCAGACATCTTCGTGCTCGCACAGTCCGTCGCTGGCGCTGCACTCCGTGATCGACACCGGGCCCTCGAGCGCATCGATGATTTCGGCGGCGCTGATGTCGCGCGGGTTCCGCGCCAGCTGGTAGCCGCCGTTAGCGCCCCTCGTCGACGTTACCAGGCTGGCTTTGGCCAGCGATTTCAGTAGCTTGCTGACCGTCGGGGCGGCAATGCCCGTGGCGGCGGCAACCTCGGCCGCGCTCATCACGGTGCTGCGGTTTGCCGCCAGCTGGGCGAGCACGACCGTGCCATAGTCGGTAAGTTTGCTGATCCTGAGCATGCGATGTGTCGGTATTCTGAATAGGGGACTATTTTAGTCCTATTTGCCCTCGGAGGCCATACCCCGGCATGAAATGGCGGATGTTTGCGAGGGGGATTTTGCTATCCTTTGCGACTCCGGGCGCCGCCCAACCTGATTCCGGATGCTGTACCGCGTTGGCTGATCAATCCGACAACCTGATCGAAATCCACGACCTCGTGTATTCGCGGGGTCCGCGCCGTATTTTCGACGGCCTCAATCTCGGGATCAAGCGCGGCAAGATCACGGCGATCATGGGCCCGAGCGGCACCGGCAAAACGACATTGCTGCGCCTGATTACCCGCCAATTGATCCCGTCCCATGGCGTCATCACCGTCGACGGTGTCGATATCGCGACGCTGAACCAGGTGAAGCTGTACCAGCTGCGGCAGCGATTCGGGATGTTGTTCCAGAACGGCGCCCTGCTGACCGACCTGTCGGTCTTCGAAAACGTGGCATTTCCATTGCGGGAGCATACGAAGCTCAGCAACAGGCTGATACGCCACGTGGTCCTGACCAAGCTGCATGCCGTGGGTCTGCGGGGCGCCGCAGACCTGATGCCCGCACAATTGTCCGGCGGTATGGCGCGGCGGGTTGCCCTTGCGCGGGCGATGGTCATGGACCCCGACATCCTGATCTATGACGAGCCTTTCGTTGGCCTCGACCCGATTTCCATGGGCGTGATCGTCCGGCTCGTGCGCCGCATGAACGACGCGCTCGGCATCACGAGCATCATCGTGAGCCATGATGTCGAGGAGGTCTCGACCGTGGCCGACTACAGCTTCCTGCTGTCAGAGGGCAAGGTCGCCGCTTCCGGCAGCCCGACGGAACTGCGGACGGCCAACTCAGAGCTGGTGCGTCAGTTCATGCACGGCATGGCGGACGGCCCGGTGGCGTTTCACTACGATGCGCCGGGCTACGAAGAGCAGCTGCTGGGGCGGGATTCGGAATGAATGCGCTCACCCGGGACCTGTACAACACGCTCGTCGAGTTCCTGCGAACCTTCGGCGCCTTCCAGCTGTTTGCGCTGCGGATCATTCGCCATTCGCCATCGATGCTGCTGGGCCGCTTCGATCTGGTCGTTGCCCAGGTGTTCAATTCGGGCGCGCTATCGCTGGTCATCATCATGGTCAGCGGCCTTTTTGTCGGTGCGGTGCTCGGGCTGCAGGCCTATTCGAACCTGTCGCTGTTCAATGCGGAGGACTGGACCGGCGTGGCCGCGGCCTTCGGCCTCGTCAAGGAACTCGGCCCGGTGATCACGGCGCTGTTGTTCGCGGGACGCGCGGGTACGGCGCTGACGTCTGAGATCGGCCTGATGAAGGCCACGGATCAGCTATCCGCCATGGAGATGATGGCGGTCAACCCGGTCCGTCGGGTTCTCGTGCCGAGGTTCCTCGGTGGCTTCATCGCCATGCCGCTTCTGGCGGCGATTTTCAGCATGGTTGGCATGTTCGGCGCACATCTCGTCGGCGTCGAACTTTTTGGCGTCGATGTCGGTTCTTTCTGGCAGCAGATTAAGCTCACGGTTGAAATGTCTGATATCAACGAGGGCATCCTGAAGAGCATTGTATTCGGCGCAGTGGCAAGCCTGATTGCCGTTTGGGAAGGATATAATGCGATGCCGACGGCAGAAGGCGTCGGCAGGGCTACCACACGCTGTGTCGTCATTACGGCAATAGCGGTGCTGGTTTTCGATTTCATGATCACGGCAGCCATGATCTGAGGCAGGTAAATGCGGCAAACACGTTCTGTAGAAATTGGTACCGGTCTTTTTGTTCTGCTCGGGATGGGAGCGATGTTCTTCCTGACGACGCAGACGACCGGAGGCGACGACTTCCATGCGGATTCGATTTACGTCGTCGAAGCGCGCTTCGAGAAAGTCGGCAGCCTGCGCACCCGGGCGCCCGTGACAATGTCCGGCGTGACCATCGGGCGTGTCACGAGCGTCAAGTTCGATCCCCAGACGCTGGAAGCTGTCGTGGAGTTCGTGATCGACAGTCGATATGACAGCATCCCGGACGACTCTGACGCCAGCATTCTGACCTCGGGCATTCTCGGCAGCCAGTACGTCGGCCTGCAGGCCGGCGGATCGGAAACCTATCTCGAGGATGGCAGTCAAATCATGTTCACGCAGTCGGCGATCGTGCTGGAAAACATCATCGGCAAGTTCCTGGTGAATGCCGGTTCCGACGACAGCGAATAATCAGGCAAGGTTTTTCGAATGAAACGAGTATTTTTGGGCGCATTTCTGGCCATCGGTATTCTGGGCGCTGCGACGGCGGACGATTCGCCGAATACGGTGATCGAGGAATCGGTCAGGCTGCTCGCAGAACAGCTCGATGGTCGAAAAGAGGAGCTTTCCGCAAATCGTGACGAGTTGTATCGAATCATCGATGGCATCCTGCTGCCCAGGTTCGATCGCAAGTTTGCTGCGCAGGTGGTGCTGGCCAAACATTGGCGGACCGCGAGCGCGGCGCAGCGCGAGCGTTTCATCGAGGGATTTTATCGGGCGCTGTTGCGCAAGTATGCGGATGGCATTCTCGAGTTCGAGCCGGATATGATCACTGTCCAGCCGTTTCGCGGCGACCTGAGCAAGAAGAACGTCCGGGTGCGCAGTACCGTTGCACTCGATGATGGCAGCACGGTTGCTGTCGACTACGACCTGGTGAAGCGCGATGCAGGCTGGCTCGTTTTCAACGTCGTGATCGAGGGAGTTTCCTACGTGAGGAACTTCCGGGCAGAACTGGATTCGGAGATCCGCGCGTCGAACCTCGATGCGGTAATTGCACGGCTGGAACGCGAAGCCGGGATCGTGCCGGAATGAGCAAGTACGAACTCGACGACCTGGGCGGGGGTCGCTTCGCGTTGAAAGGCGAAATGAATTTCAATACTGCGGAGCAGATTCTGCGGCAGAGCGAGGCGCCCTTCGAGGAACATACACAGATCGAGATTGATCTCTCCGGTGTTACCGACAGCGACTCCGCAGGCCTCGCACTGCTGCTCGAGTGGGTTACGTGGGCAAATCACAGCGTCCGCGAGATCCGTTTCGTCGATCTCCCCGACCGCGTAATGGCAATCGCCAAGACGACCGAGGTGGAAAAACTGCTGACCCGGGGCGAGCGCTGGTCGGGATTCATCGAGGCGCCGGAAAGCGAGTAGGGCGGGGCTACTCTTCGTCCAGGTCGTAGGGCTGGTCGAACTCTTCGTCCGTCGTTTCTTCGTAGTCTTCTTCGAAAAACTCGTCGAAGTACTCGTCTTCCATTGGCGGGTTGCCGTCGTAGATCTCGAATTCGCGGTTTTGCAGGTAGCTTTCACGCAGCGTCACGTACGGGTCCTGAGAGTCCTGCAACAGGTCTTCGAGCGGCAGGATCTGTGCCCGCAGGTCGATGATACGCAGGACGTAAAGCGGGTCCCTCACTGACGATACCTCGTAATGGTACAGCGGGTCGAAGCGGACATCGGCGGGCATCAGCAGCGCGTCACGCAGCGTCTGCGGACCCAGGAACGGCAACATCACGAATGGCCCGGGCGGAATGCCCCAGACTGCCGCCGTCTGCCCGAAGTCCTCCGTCCGGGCCCGGAGCCCGCCCGCGGTGGCGATGTCGAACAGGCCGCCGATGCCGAACGTGCTGTTGATGATGAAGCGCGCCAGCTCTGAAAATCCGCCTTCGCCCTTGCCCTGCAGGAAATTGTTCACGGCGGAACGCGGCGTCGCGAGGTTTCGGCCGAAATTGTCCACGCTGCGCCGAACCGGTTCGGGCAGGATCTTGCGGTAGCCCCTGGCGACGGGCTTGAGCGTGGCTCTGTCAACCACGTCGTTGAACCGGTACAGAGACCGGTTCATGCCTTCCCACGGGTCGTGTTCGACGCGCTGTTCAGGGGGCACGGATGCGCACGCGGTCAGCGACAGCGCGGCAAGCAGCATCCCTATGGGCCGCGCGGCTGGATACCTGCTGTGCATCAGGGGCTGTCCGGGGCGGTCAGTCCGACCTGTTTGCTGCGTTGCAACTGCTTGAGTTGATCTTCGGTCATGAATTCACGAATGAAGTCTATTCGTGCTTCGAATCGCGCGCGTTGTATTTCCTGTAGATCCGGCAGTCGCAGGGCCTGTTGCAGGTAGCCGATCCCGCCGGTCAGATCGCCGATCATGAGGCGATATTCGGACAGGTAATAAAATGCCTCGGCGTCCTGTCCGGCCATGGCTGCCGCACGCGCGATGAGGCGCACTTGCTCCGGCGTCGGCGGCACGTTGTTGAGCAGGTCAAGCAACAGCGTGTGCGCTTTTTCGGGTTGCCCCAGTTCCAGCAGCCGTTCGCCGTACTCGATGACGACCGGCACATTGCGCGGGAACAGCGTCAGTGCGCGTTCGAAGGCAGCTATCGCGTCACGCGGCTGGTCGAGCTTGACGAGCGATTCGCCGAGGCCGATGTGATACGCGATTACCGACTGATCCTTGGCGAGCAGTTCCCGGAAGATGTCCAGCGCTTCCCAATGCTGGCCGTTCCGCTGATAGGCCACTGCGCGGCCGTAGCGCTCGATGTCATTCTGGTTTTCGAAGGGCCTGGCCTCGAAGTAGGCGACTGCCTCCTTGGCCGTGTCGAAGCGCGCCACGATCAGGCGCGTCCTGACGATCCCGTAGCCGATCGAGTCGTCGCTGCGAATCTGCGGGTAGTCTCTTGCGCGATTGCGGGCCTCGGCGACGCGTGCGGTGGTCACCGGGTGCGTGCGCATGAATTCCGGCGCGCGGGAATCAGGATCGGCAGTCGTCTGCCGACCGAGGACCTCGAAGAACGAGGCCATGCCGAAAGGGTCGAAGCCGGCGTCAGCGAGCGCCGCGATGCCGACCCGATCCGCTTCGTATTCGTTGGTGCGTGTAAAATCGATCTGCTGCTGAATCGCGGTACCCTGTGCGACGGCCATGGCGCTCTGCACGACATCGGAATCGCCGCCTGCCGCCGCGAGCACGATCGCGCCCAGCATCAGCGCCGTGCTCAGGATGCTCTGCCGGGAATTGGCGTGGATGGCTCGCGCGATATGCCGTTGCGTGACGTGCGCGACTTCATGCGCAATGACGCCCGCCAGTTCGTCTTCGTTGCGTGTTGCTTCGACCAGTCCGGTATGGACGCCGACGTAGCCGCCGGGCAGGGCGAAAGCGTTTATCCGGTCGTCACTGACCGCGAAGAACGTGAAGTTGTGTTCTCCGTCATTGGACTGCGCCACGATGCGACTGCCGATATCATTGAGATACTCGGCGACCAGCGGATCTTCCACGACCTGACCGCTCGCCCGAATATCGCGCATGATCATGGCGCCGATCTGGGACTCGACGTTTTTTGTCAGGATGGCGTCTGCCGGGCTGCCCATGTCGGGTAGCTTGATGTCCTGCGCGCCCGCGCCCGACGTAGCGACAAGCGCGGCGAGGCCGACCAGCAGGCCGGCGCGTCGAATGGCGATGTTAATGGCGGGGAGCATCATACTGGCCTGGTATCCTCTGGCTTTGTCGCTTGGAACAGGCGCGCGGCTCAGTGTTCCCCTGAATTGATGGCCTTCACCGCGTCAAGCACCTCTTCTGCATGGCCCTTGACCTTCACATTTCGCCACTCGCGCCTGAGTTTGCCGTCTGCATCGATCAGAAAGGTACTGCGAACGACCCCCATGAATTTTCGGCCGTACAGCGACTTTTCCTGGATCACATCGAACTGCCCGCAGAGCTTTTCTTCCGGGTCCGATATCAGGTCGAAGGGAAACCCCTGTTTTTCCTTGAATTTTTCGTGCGAGGCGAGGTTGTCGCGCGAGACCCCCAGGATGACGGCCTGCTGGCGCCGGAACTTTCCATGTAACGCCGCAAAGTCCCGTCCCTCGGTCGTGCATCCGGGCGTACTGTCCTTGGGATAAAAATACAACACGACGTTGCTGCCGCGCAGGTCTTTCAGGCGCAGGGTCCTGTCGCCGGTGGCAGCGGCCGTGAAATCGGCGACAACGCGGTTCAATCGGGGTGCGGTCATGGCTTGCTCCGTTATGCCCGTATCAGCGATCAGGATTTGACGGGTTCGAGAATTGCGTCGAGGTTCAGGCGATCGCAAACGTCCAGGAATTCCTCACGCAACTGGGCTATGTGCACCGAAGCCGGCACGTTGATGGCCATCTGGACGGCAAACATCGGCGCCCCGGTATGCGCCGCCGAATAGCTACGGGTTGCGAGATCGGCGATCTCGATGTCCCTGGAGGCAAAAAAGTTGGCCAGGTTGTAGACGATGCCCTGCTGGTCGAGCGCGACGATGTCGACGGCGTAGGGCATCCGGTCGAGCTCCGAGGGCTTTTCCTGGGTTTGCTTGATGGAGATGGACAGGTCGCTTTTCTCGGCGAGCTTGTCGAGCCCCTGTTCGAGGCGGTTGAGCGTATGCCAGTTACCGGAAACCAGCAGCAGCATCGCGAATTCCGACCCGAGGGTCGTCATCCGGCTTTCCTCGATGTTACCGCCGCACGACAGAATAACCTTGCTGATATCCTGGACAACGCCGGTGCGATCCGTACCAATCGCTGAAATAACAATTAGTTGTGACATTTACTTAAACTTTCTCGTAGCTATTTGCAGGCTTGTTGTCGTTTGCGCGGTACGGCCGTTGCCGCCTGTGAGACGCGAGTCGCCAATCCTTGCCAGCGCCGGACTTGAACAGTAACATCGCCGCCTCATTTGTGGCGAGGATCATTTGTGTTCAAGGGCAGCCTGGTCGCGCTGGTGACACCGTTCGATGCCGATAATCGGGTCGATTACGGCAGTCTCAAGCGTTTGATCGATTTTCACGTTGCGGAGGGTAGTGACGGCGTCGTCATTGCCGGCACGACGGGGGAATCGCCGACCCTGACCCGTGACGAACATATCGAACTCGTGCGCCGAGCGGTCGAATATGCGGCCGGCCGCCTGCCGGTCCTGGCAGGCGTAGGGTCGAACTCGACAGCGCAGTCGATCGACCTGGCGGCGGCGATTGCCGAGCCGGGTCTCGCGGCCTGCATGGCCGTCGTTCCCTACTACAACAAGCCGACCCAGGAAGGCCTGTTTCGGCACTTTTCGGCGATTGCGGACGCGGTTGACAGGCCGTTGCTGCTCTACAACGTGCCGGGACGCACCGTTGCCGACATGCTGCCCGACACGGTAGCCAGGCTGGCCGGGCATGCGAATATTTTCGGCATCAAGGAAGCGACCGGAAATCTCGAGCGTCTCGCGGAAATTCGTGCCCGCGTCGGGGACGGGTTCATGCTCTACAGCGGTGACGATTTTACGTCGCTGCCGTTCATCGAGCAGGGCGGCCATGGCGTGGTAACCGTGAGTGGCAACGTGGCGCCGCGACGGGTTGCCGAAATGTGCCGCCTGGCACTTGCCGGTGAATCGGCCGGGGCGAAGGCCATCGACGACTCGCTGCAGCCCCTGAACAAGGCGCTCTTCATCGAGTCCAACCCGATTCCGGTGAAATGGGCAGTTGCGCGGATGGGCTTGATCGAGCCGTATCTGCGATTGCCGTTGACCGAGTACTCGGAGAAATATCACGACGGCATGCTTGCTGCGATGCATACGGCAGGCGTCGAACTGGAGAATCGTTCATGAGATTGATCCTGATGCTTGCCACAATGGCGCTTATAGCGGGACTGGCAGGCTGTGGTGGCGACAAGGCGCTCAAGGTTGACTGCGACGAGCCGCAGCGCTACCAGAATGCAAGGTTGAGCCCGGGCATCCGCGTGCCGGAGGGGCTGGACCCTCTGAACGAATTCAACGAGATGCCCATACCGCATGCGGATCCGGATGCGCCGCAGCCGCAGGAAGGGCAGTGCGTCGATATGCCGCCAATGATCGGGACGAACTGACGCCGGGACAATATTCGGAGAGGTGGCTGAGTGGTTTAAGGTGCCCGCCTGGAAAGTGGGTGTACGCTAAAACCGTACCGGGGGTTCGAATCCCCCCCTCTCCGCCAGAAAATGAAACGGGCCCCCTTGCGGGGCCCGTTTTGTTTTCCAGCAGAGGGGCAGGGATGAGAACCCTGTTCGACAAGACGCGGTAGCGTC
>DATCZJ010000105.1:0-40658 GCA_036525955.1 Woeseiaceae bacterium
CCGTCCGACTGGCGCGTCGGCAGCCTCACCATGGCCATCGCCGGGTAACCCCGGTAGACGATCACGCGGATGTCGGGGACGCCCTGGTAACTCACTTCGGCGAAAACCGGGTCGAAATGCACGCAATACTCGATCAGGGCCTTGTCGAGGCCTCCGCTGAGACTGTACTGACCGCCCACGATGTTGGAAATGTGGTGTTCGATTTCGTCGCTGGAAATCAGCACGCCGCTGCTGAGTCGGAACGTGTCGCTCTTGCGCTTGCTGCGCGACGTGATGACGAGAATGCCGTCGCCGCCGCTGCCCTGTGCGGGCTTCACGACAAAGCTCTCCTTTCCCTCGACGATGTCCCCGAAGTGGCGCACCTCGCCCTGGTGCTCGATTACGCCATAAAGATCGGGCACCGCCATGCCCGCCGCCAGCGAAAGTTTCTTGGTCAGCACCTTGTCGTCGACACGCGGGTAAAGACGTCGGGGGTTGAGGCGCATGATGTACGCGGCATTCCGCTCGTTCAGGCCCAGCAGCCCGATCTTGCGAAGCTGCCTCGCGGTGTCGAAGATCATTGCTTCACGAGCCCCCTGAAGCGCTTGAGTTCGGTCAGTCGATATCCGGTGTAACGGCCGGCGAGCAGCACGAGCGCCAGCACGACGAGCAACAATTCGGGGAACGTGAATATCAGGTGCTCGAGCCAGTTCATGCCCATCGCGAGATAGGCGCACACCGCCACCAGCATGCTGCCGAAACCGGCGCGCATGGCATCACCCGGGCCACGCTCCTCCCAGACCACCGACATGCGTTCGATGGTCATCGCGATGATGACCATCGGGAACAGGGCGACCGAGAGCCCGGTCTCGAGGCCGAGCTGGTTCGACAACAGGCTGATCAGCAGCATGAGCATTACGACCACGATGAGCACCGCGCTGAGTCGCGGCACCAGCAGCAATCGCAAGCGCTCCAGCAGGAAGCGAATGCTGAGCCCGAGCGCAATCAGGATCGTAAACAGGATCAGACCCCACAAGAGCTTGGTTTCGCGAAACGCCAGCGCGATGAGCACCGGCATGAAGGTGCCGAACGCGTCGATGCCCACGAAATTGCGCATGAACACCATGACGAACGCGCCAATCGGGATCATGAGCAGTACGCTGTACACCGCCTGCGTCCGGATGGGCAGACTGTAGAGCGAGAAATAGAACGTACTCACGTCCTTTTGTGCCGCCTGCGATTCGGCGATGGCAACGGCATCGACGCGATTCTCCTGCACGGCAAAATCGACTTCGACATTGCTGCCGCCCTCTACGCTGACGAGCGGTTCGTTGCCGCGCCACCAGACGAGATAATGATCGGGAAGCATTTCCTCGCCCGATACGGGATTGAAATAGCGCCACCGGTCGCCGTCGTGCATTTCGAGCCAGGGCACGATTTCGGCGCTGCGTTGTCGGCCCGACAGCGACAGCCCGCGCACGATGCGCGCCGGGATTCTTGCGGCCGCCAGGATCGTCGTCACGACATTGACGAGCGCCTCTCGTCCACCGCCGCCCGCCAGCAGCAGATCGACGTTCGGGTCGGGCGACGGATCGTTCATGCGGCGCAGCAATTCGGTCGTGAATGACGCAGGGTCAGCCGAATGCTCGCGAACCTCGTCGACCAGTACCTCCACCGCCGTTCGCATCGGTTCGTTGATGACCGGCGGTGCCGGAAACGGCGGCGTCGTGTCCGACTCGTCGACGCTGTCATCCTCGAAAACGGATATGCGGTAGTAAAGCGTCTGTTCGCCATCCGCACGGCGGATGGCCCACTGGGCCTCGCGGCCACCGCTGCCGTAATCGAGACTGAAGCCATAGCCTCTCGATACGGAATTCTCGTTGAGCATGCGGAACCCGGGCGTCAGCGACGGCACCTGCAGGTTGACCTTGATGGAGCCCGGGCCGCTGTCGAAGCTGACGGCGGCTTCAATGGTCCAGACCGGCGTATCCTGGTTCGAGCCCAGCGGAAATCCAAGCGCCTGCCATTTGTAAGCAAATATCGCCAGGCCGACGGCAGAAAGCACTGCCGCGAGCATGAAGACGAAACGCTGATTCATCGTTCCCCCGTTCGGGCGTCAACCAACGCCCAGCGCAACCTTGACGGCGCGTTCTCTTATAGGGCCACTGCGGTTGAACAATCGCATGCCGGCCGTTCTCAATTGTCCTGCAACCGGAGAGTCTGTCGTAAACAGTCGGTTTAAGCCAGTCATGAAGTGCAGCATCGTGGCATTCGCACCCTTGCGTGCGCGCTCGTAACGGCGCAGCACCGGCAGGTCACCCGGGTACAGTCCCTCGGCGGTCGCGGTCTCGACGACAGACGCCAGTTCCGCCGCATCCTGGAGGCCGAGGTTCGCACCCTGCCCCGCCAGCGGGTGAATCGCGTGCGCGGCATCCCCGATCAACGCGAGACCCGGCAGCGCGTATCGCGTTGCGTGTTGCGCGCAGAGCGGAAAGGCACCGCGGGGGCCGGCCACCCTGAGCCTGCCTAGCACGTGGTCCGATGCAGCCGTCAGCATGTCCGACAGCGCATCGTCACTCGCCTCGCTCGCAGCCTGCGCCCGCGCGGGCGTCGTCGACCAGACCACCGACACGCGGCCATCCGCGAGCGGCAGGATGCCCAGCGGACCTTCCGCCGTGAACCGCTGCCAGGCTGTCTGCCGGTGCGGCAATTCCGTTTCGAGGTGCGTAACGAATGCCGTCTGGTCGTAGGGCCAGCGCCGCGTCTCGATGCCCGCCGCATTTCTCAGGAACGAGCGGGCGCCGTCCGCCGCCACGACGAGATCGGCCTCGACGGCATCGCGCGCGCCGAGATCGAGCACGAACCGCTGCCCTGACCTGCGCAACGCGCGGATCGGCGTCTCGAATCGCATCGTCACGCCGAGCTCGTCGAGGACCTCAAGCAGCGCATGCTGCAGCAGCACGTTCTCGACGATGAAACCGAGTTGCGGCACCGCGAACTCGGCGGCATCGAAACCGAGCGTTGCGGGGCCTTCGGGCGGTTCGTTGTGATCCCAGACCCGCATCGATTCGTAGGGGCTCAGCCGCGCCGCCGCGACAGTCGACCAGGCGCCCACCTCCGCGAACAGCTGTGCGGAACCTGTCGCGATCGCCGAGACGCGCAATGCAACATCCGCCTCTGGCGCAAACGCCGGACGGGGCGCGCCGTCGATCAATGTAATGTCGTACGCCGCCGCCTGGCGGCTGTTCGCGAGCCTGGCCACGAGCATGAGGCCCGCGACACCGCCGCCCACGACCGCGATGCGCTGGCGATATTTCATTTGATCTGCACACCGCGCGACAGTCGCGGCAGGCGCCCTGCGAGCCCCATCGTGTGCCTGGCAAACACGCCGCGTAAGCCGGGCAGCAGGTCGAAGCCGAGCATGCCGATGTTCCTGAGGACGCGCAGCGGCGCACGGTCGCTGCCGAACAGGCGTACCAGGCTATCCGTGAAGCGAACGAGTTTCCGCTGGTCCGACCTGCGCCAGTCCGCATAACGCACGAGCAACTCGCCGTCGCCGGGATCCGCGTGTCCTGCGTCATCGCGCGCATCCGCAATGCAATCGCACAGCGCGGCAACGTCGCGCATGCCGAGATTGAACCCCTGTGCGGACACGGGGTGCAGGCCGTGCGCAGCATTGCCGACCAGCACGCTGCGCGTCGCCGTCAGTCGCAACGCTCGGCTCAGCACGAGCGGATAGGCCGCGCGTTTGCCGACTCGCGAGAAGCGGCCCAGCCGGTAGCCGAACTCCCGCTGCAGTTCGCCGATGAACTCGTCGTCGTCGAGCGCGAGTACACGTGCGGCATCCGTCTCCGCGACCGTCCAGACGAAAGCGACCCTGTCGTCCGCCAGGGGCAGCAGCGCCAGCGGTCCGTGTTCCGTAAAGCGCTCGAAAGCCTGCTGCTTGTGCGGCAGCTCGGGCAGGACGTTGCCGATGACCGCGTGCTGACCATAGGGCGTTCTTTCCGCCGTGATGCCCAGCATGTCGCGCACCGCCGAACTGGCACCGTCCGCGGCGACCAGCAGGCGGCATTCGCAAGCCCATGAATCGTCGGCCGCCACCTCGATCTCGACACGCGCGCGCTCCGGCGCCAGGTCGACGTCCACGATCCGGCCCGGGCAGATGACATCGACATTGGCGAGCGTGGCGAGCCGCGCCTGCAGCACGCGTCCGAGTACGCGATTGATCACCACATGGCCGAGCGCTTCGACGCCCTGCCCGGCGGCGTCGATATGCGAGAATCCGAAGCGACCCTGGTCGGACACGTGGATGCGCGAAATCGGTGTCGCCGTTTCTGAAATTTCCGCCCAGAGACCCATCGCCTCGAACATGCGTTGCGTGCTGCGAGCCAGCGCGGTGGAGCGATCGTCGAAGCTCGGCTGTGCATCCTGCCGGCGGGGCACGGCCTCGACGACAGCCACGGACAACCCGAGCGGCGCCAGCGCAATGGCGAGACTCGTGCCGATCATGCCGCCGCCGGCGATCACGATATCGTATTGCCTGCTGCGTCCCGCGCTCATGTACTTTGCATCAGCGCCTCGATTTCCTCGGGCGTTTTCGGCAGGCCCTTGCTCAGCACATCCGGCCCCTGCGCGGTGACGGCCACATCGTCCTCGATGCGGATGCCGATATTACGAAATCCTTTCGGTACGCCGCGCTTCGCCGACAGGTAGATGCCGGGTTCGACGGTCGTGACCATGCCCGTCTCGAGAACGCGCCACTCGTCGCCAACCTTGTAATCGCCGACGTCGTGCACGTCCATTCCGATCCAGTGCCCGGTCCGGTGCATGTAGTACTCGCGATAGGCGAGGTCCTTGATCAGTTTTGGCAGCGATCCCGATAGCAGGCCCAGTTTCTTGAGGCCCCTGGTAATCACGCGCACCGCGGCGTCATGCGGATCGTTCCAATGGTTGCCGCGGATCGTCTTTTCGATCGCCGCGAGCTGCGCCTCGAGAACGATCTCGTAGACCGCGCGCTGCTCGGGCGTAAACCGCCCGTTGACGGGGAAAGTACGCGTGATGTCCGAGGCGTAATAATCCAGTTCGCAGCCCGCGTCGATCAGCAGCAGGTCCCCGTCACGAAGCAGGCCGTCGTTGGCGACGTAATGCAGCGTGCAGGCGTTGGCGCCACTCGCCACGATCGGGCTGTATGAGGACCATGCCCCGTTGCGTCGAAACTCGTGCCTGAACTCGGCTTCGACTTCGTACTCGTACATGCCCGGCCGAGCGACGCGCATCGCTCGCTTGTGCGCCTCCACGGCCACCCGCGCGGAACGCCGCATCGCGGCAATTTCCTCGCGGCCCTTGTACAGGCGCATGTCGTGCAGCAGGTGGTCCAGGGCGACGAATTCCTGCGGCGTGTGCACGCCTCTCGACAAGCCGGAGCGCAGGGAATTGACCCAGTCGGCAATACGGGTGTCGAAGTCCGCGTACATCCCCATCGTGTAGTAGACGCGGCTGCAGGACTCCATGACGCCGGGCAGGATGTCGTCGATATCGTCGACCGGAAACGCGTCCTGCGCGCCGAACTGCGCGACCACGCCTTCCGGCCCGGCACGAGTGCCGTCCCACAGTTCCTTGTCCGGATCGCGTTCCCTGCAGAACAGCAGGTACTCGCCCTGCGGCCGCCCCGGCACGAGTACCGCGACGGCTTCGGGCTCGGCAAAACCGGTCAGGTAGTAGAAGTCGCTATCCTGCCGGTAGCGATACTCCACGTCCCGGCTGCGGGTCCTGACCGGGGCCGCAGGCAGGATCGCGATGCCACCTGCGCCCATCATCCGCATGAGTTGCCTGCGGCGGCGTTCGAATTCGGTCTCTTTCATCGGCTGGCGGCGTGGCGTATCTCGGAAAGCTCTTCGTAGGCGAGTTGGGCCGCGACGCGCAGGTACTCGACAATTTCCACGTACGCGGCTTCGGTGGCTTCCGCGTCGTCGTCGTCCCCGGGCGCCGCACGCGTGATCTGCAATATGTCGCGAATGATATCCGACAACGGTTCCGCGGCAAGCCGTTCCTTCAGGGCCACACCGCCGGCATTGGATACCAGTCCGTGCAGGAACCCCTCGCTCCAGTGCGCCATCGCGACAGTTCTGACAAAAGCATCCGAATTGTCATCGGGCAACAGTGGACTGAACTCCGACAAACGTTCGGAGAGCGCCCAGAATGTCGCCTGGTACAGCGCATCCAGCATGCCCTGGCACTCGCGCCGCAGCGCGTTGGCCGGATCCGTATCCTCGAGGACCTGGTTCAGCCACTCAGGCGCCCCGCCTACGCCCGTTGTCGCCAGCACACCGGTCAGTAATCCGTGCGCCTGCGCGGCATCCCAGCTCGAACCGCATCGCCTCAGCGCTTCGTCCAGCCTGTCGTAATCGACCTTTTCTTCCATCCGGCCCGCAACCTTTCCTGTCCCGCCAGACGCTTATGATCCCATGGTCCGGCGCTCGAGACCATGACCGGCAAAGCCCACCCTGCAAGACGATTGATTCTATGGTTTGCCGTGTCTATATTGAGCCCATGGCCAACAACATCAATTCGACCTTCGAGAACGAGCTGAAGCGTCTCGAGCAGCGGGTGGACGCGCTGGTGCGCGTCTGCGACCAGTTGCAGGATGAGAATCGCTCGCTTCGTCAGAGGCAGGACGTTCTTACATCCGAACGAGCAAGCCTGCTGCAAAAAAATGAACAGGTACGCGCTCGCGTCGAGGCGATGATCGGCCGACTGAAAGCAATGGAGCAGGGTTCCTGAACGGAGCCGCAAGGGCAGCAACGGAGTACGCCGCATGACCGAACAAATCGCGCAGGTGAGCATCAGGATCCTGGACAAGGAATACCAGGTCGCCTGCCCCGTGAGTGAAAGAACCGACCTGCTGGACTCCGCAGAAATCCTTAATTCCAAGATGCGGGAAATCCGCGACAGCGGTCGCGTCGTAGGTCTCGACCGCATCGCCGTGATGGCGGCGCTCAACATGGCCAATGACCTGATGCATGCCAGGGCGCGGGACCAGGCGCTGGAAGGCGATGTCAGCAACCGCCTGAAACTCATTTCCGATCGCGTGGACAATGCGCTGAGCGGCGCGAAGCAGTTGGACTTGTAATCTTCGGTCTGCGGACCGATATTCGGATTGGCGCTTCCTGCGGTGTTCGATACCGACCTGGATGTCTTTCGACCCTAAATCATTACCACGGGGTCGTGCTCTGTCGGCAGCATTTGAGCAGGGCCGTTTCGACGGTAAGCCTGTTGCTGCCACGGCTGGCCCCACTTGTTGCTCCGGTTCGAGAGCGACGGTATCGGTAACGGCACAGGCGGGAAGCGCCTCCTTTTCCCCGTCGAACGGGCGGACAGCACCGTGAAAACACTTCGCGCAAGAGGGCTCGGCGCGCGCCGCGACATGTCGGTCGAGGCACGCACGAAAGCGTCGCAAATAATCTGCGAACGCGTGATTGCGTCCCGTGAATTTTTCTCCTGCAGGACGATTGCCTGTTACCTGCCAATGCCGGACGAGGTCGACACGCTGGCAATCATCGAACGCGCCTGGTGCGCGAACAAGCGCGTTTTCGTTCCGGTTTTGCGCAAGCGGCGCAAACTTTCCTTCCGTCGGCTGACGCCGGATACGACACTCGTACGGTCGGTTTTCGGAATCTGGGAACCCGTCGACGGCGAGGAAATCTCTCCGCGACGTCTCGATCTGGTCATCACTCCGACCGTTGCGTTCGACGAAAACCGCCATCGTATCGGCATGGGCGGCGGTTACTACGACCGCTGTTTTGCATTTCTCCGCAACCGGCAACAGTGGTTGCGTCCGAAACTGGCAGGCATCGCGTTCGCTTCCCAAAAAGTTGAGAAAATTACGCCAAATCCTTGGGATATACGGCTTTATCGTATTTTTACAGACGCCTGAAACCCTGTAATTAAAGGCTCGATTCGCACGCTCGCACGCGTCTCGCCCATGCACGAGCGGTCCTTCCGACCCAATCGAACCATGCCGCTTTTTTTGCCGGTGGCATACTTTTGACAATCATCTGGCGACGACAACAATGGTCGTCGCGAGCGCTTCGCTACCACACTCGAACCGGCGCTTGTCATGTTCGTCCGAGAGATGCCCGGCAGAGTCGATTTCGACCACGTCACACTCACCCCTTAACCTGCTGGATTTTTTGAGATTGTTGCGTATACTCAACGCCGGGTACCCGACACGGAGAAAACTGATGGCTACCAAAAAGAAGTCTCGTAAAAAAGCTTCAAAGAAGAAAGTAAGTGCAAAGAAGGCTGTAACCAAGAAACGCGCAGCCACGAAGAAGAAAGCGGCTAAGAAGAAAGTCGCTAAGAAGAAACGCGTCGCCAAGAAGGCCAAAAAGAAAGCCGGCAAGAAAAAGGCTAAAAAGAAAGTAGCCAAGAAAAAGGCGAAAAAGAAAGTAGCCAAAAAGAAGGCCAAGAAGAAGGCCGCAAAGAAAAAGGCGAAAAAGAAAGTAGCTAAGAAGAAGGCCGCAAAGCGTAAACCCAAGAAAAAGGCCAGCAAGAAAAAGGCTTCCAGCAAGAAGAAGTAGGAACGCCTGATTGGCCGCTTAGGAAGATGCCTTCTTCCAAGGCAAGCAGAAGAGCCCGCCTCGGCGGGCTCTTTTCTTTTCTGCCGAATTTGCGACGGTGGCGCGTGCAATTTGCGCTTGTTTGGCTATAGTACGCAGCTATGGACGCAACCGAGAAAAAGCGCAGGGCGGCTAGAGCGGCCCTCGAATTCATAGAGCCAGGCACGATCCTCGGTGTCGGAACGGGATCGACAGTCAATTGCCTGATCGAAATGTTGCCCGAGGTGCGCGACCGCATCGACCGGGTCGTGTCCAGTTCGACAGCGACAACGACCATGCTCGAGAGCCTGGGATTCAATGTCGAGACCCTGAATGAGGTCGGCGACCTCGATCTTTACATCGACGGCGCGGACGAGAGCAACAAGCACCTGCAGCTCATCAAGGGGGGCGGCGGTGCGCTGACCCGTGAGAAGGTCCTGGCCGGCGCGGCACGGCGATTCATCTGCATCATCGACGACTCGAAGCTGGTCGGCATGCTCGGTCACTTTCCACTGCCGATCGAAGTTTTGCCGATGGCCCAGGAGTATGTCGCGCGACGCCTGCTCAAGATGCGCGGTCAGCCCGTCTGGCGCGAGGGCTTCGTCACCGATAACGGCAACCATATTCTCGATGTGCACGATCTGCAGATCAGCAACCCGCTTGAAATGGAGGCACGCATCAACCGGATTCCGGGCGTCGTCACTGTCGGCATCTTTGCGGACCGACCTGCGGACATACTGCTGATCGCCGAAGACCGCGGCGTGCGGGAAATGCGGACCTGATTGCCGGGTCAACGGTCCCCTGCCGGACTGCAACGCAAGACCTGATGACAGGCCCCCTTTCGGGGGCCCGCTTTGTTTTGGCTGGGGGACCAGGATGGGCCGGCGCCTTCGGCGTCCGTCCTCCCGGCAGACCGCGTGCCGCGAGCATCGGCACAACTCGCCGCCAGTTCCTGCAGGTCACCACGCCTTCGAAAAAAAAGGGCCCCCTTCCGGGGGCCCGCTTTGTTTTGGCTGGGGGACCAGGATTCGAACCTGGGTTGGCGGAGTCAGAGTCCGCAGTCCTACCGCTAGACGATCCCCCAAATAAGCTGGACCTGGTGGTCGTCGCTTAGCGCTTCGAGTACTGCGTCGCGCGACGTGCCTTGCGGAGGCCGACTTTCTTGCGCTCGACCTCGCGGGCATCGCGCGTAACGAAGCCGGCTTTACGCAGTCCGGGACGCAGCGCCTCATCGTACTGCATCAGGGCCCGCGTAAGGCCATGGCGAATGGCGCCGGCCTGGCCGGTGGTGCCACCACCCGTAACCGTCACATTGACGTCGAACCGCTCGCCGAGCTTGGTCAGCTCGAGCGGCTGGCGCACGATCATCTGCGCGGTCTTGCGGCCGAAAAACACGTCCAGCGGCCGCTTGTTGACCGTGATGTTGCCCGCGCCCGGCATCAGGAAAACGCGTGCCGTTGAAGTCTTGCGACGACCCGTACCGTAAAAAAACGTATCACTCATAATCTCGTCTCAGTCCTGTCGGCCTGGGTCTCAGGCGTTCACATCCAGGGGAATCGGCTGCTGTGCAGCGTGATTGTGCTCGGGGCCCACGAATACTTTCAGCTTCGAGAACATCTGCCGACCCAGCGGGCCACGCGGCAGCATGCCCTTGACGGCGTACTGCAGTACGCGCTCGGGCTTCTCGTCGAGCATCTTCTCGAGTGGCACCGATTTCAGATTTCCGACGTATCCCGTGTGGTGGTGATACATCTTGTCCTTCATCTTGTTGCCCGTGACACGAACCTTTTCCGCATTCACGACGACGATGTAGTCGCCGGTATCAATGTGCGGCGTGTATTCAGGCTTGTGCTTGCCACGCAGGCGACGCGCGATTTCGGTCGACAGGCGACCCAGGGTCTTGCCCGTGGCGTCGACCACGTACCAGTCACGGCGAACCTCGGCGGGCTTCGCAGAAAACGTCTTCATAATCCAGATTTCCGTAAGGGAATGATGTTGTCTCAGCGGGAAAAAGCCCCTGGGGGCGCCCCGCTTGCCGCCCGCGCACGCCAAAGCGTTCGCGGTATCGGCGAAAGGCGCGAAATTCTACTAGAGCCCCCGTCCCGATGCAAACCCCGGGGGCATCTTTATTGTCGATTTCTCGCCCGAAATCTCTTTATTTTTAATTGTTTAAAATCAGTTAGTTACACTGTACCTGCAGAACACCTGCGAGACGCTGACCGCTTAGAACGTGTATTCCAGCGACAGTGCCGTGTACGTATCCGTGTTTTCCGTCAAAACCAGGACGTCCGTGTTGTGCTTGATCGTGTAGGAAGCGACCAGCGCCAGGTCGCCGATCAGCTGCGCTGACAGCGCGGTGACGGACTCGACATAGGTGTTGTCGCTGCCGGCTTCCGTGGTCAGGTCCTGCCTGAACGTCGTGGTTTCCGTGATCAGCCACTTGTAATAGACGCCGCCGCGAAAGATGGTCTCATTCTCGGAGGTGCCGTCCTGACGCTCGGACTGCCGGGCACCGACACCGACTTCCGCGTTCAGCTTGTGCCGGTCCAGGTGCAGGAGCCTGCGGCCATAACCGACCGACTGCGAAAACTGGGTATCGAAGCCGCCGAAACGATCCTTGCGCCAGCTCAGCCTGGCGAACAGAAAGTCGTGATCGGACAGGCTGCGCTCACTCTTCCAGCCTGCGTCATAGGCCTCGGTGGTGGTCACATTGTTCTCCGACGCGTTGATTGCGGAAGCCTGCGCGATGTGCTGCCACTTGCCGACGGTGTAGCCCAGCTCGAAGCCCGTGTTCAGCGTTGCATTGTCCGTGTTGCCCGAGGTCGCGAGGTAGCCAAGCGTCGCCTTGCCGGCCCAGGGGCTCTTCTCCTCTGCCGCGGCGGGCTCCTGCGCCATGAGCGACAGGGGCGCGACCAGAGCCGAAATCAGCAATACCAGGCGTAAGACCATGCGGTAGCTCCTTGAATTAGCGTGCATCGATGAAAAAGGGTCGCGGAGTATACCTGCCGACAGGGACGCTTCGCTATAATTCGGCCCATGTCCGAACGCCGCCTCACTCCGCTCGACCGCCTGCTGGCGAGCGCAAACAACGCCCTGCGCACGATTGCCACGCCTGCAGGACGCAGTGTCCGGGGCAATCCAGCCGAAGCCGTCGCGGAAAGCGAACTCGACGCTGACCAGAAAGCCCATGCCGCAGGCCTGATGCGTGTCAATCATGCCGGCGAAGTGGCGGCACAGGCGCTCTACCAGGGGCATGCGGCGGTCGCTCGGGACAAATCCATCGAAGCGCAGATACAGCGGGCGGCTGACGAGGAATTCGACCACCTCTCGTGGTGCGAACAACGCATCAGGGAACTCGGCGAGGACGTCAGCAGGCTCAGTCCTGTCTGGTATGCCGGCGCATTCGCCATCGGTGCGGCCAGCGGCATCCTGGGCGACCGCTGGAGCCTGGGGTTCATCGCTGAAACGGAGCGCCAGGTCTGCGCCCATCTCGACAGCCATCTCGAGCACCTGCCGGAGCAGGACCTGAAAAGCCGCGCGATCGTCGCGCGCATGCGAGACGAAGAAGCCGAGCACGGTGAAAACGCCATCGACGCGGGCGCCGCGGAGCTGCCGGAACCCGTTAAGTTACTGATGCGCATGACCGCGAAGGTCATGACGCGAACCGCATACTGGGTATAGCGCGATAAAGTCTCGAAAAACACGGACTTAGCTTGCCCTGACCTGTAAACTGTATTAAAAGAGTTTCGCAAAAGGGGCGAGGAATCATTCATGCAGACAACGGCGAAAAACCTGAGCGATGTACCGGCCATCAATCGTTTCCTGAGCTACTGCCGCGTACGGACTGTTCCACAGAAGACCGTGATGATTCATGCGGGAGACCTGCCCGACGTGCTTTATTACATTGTCGACGGCTCGGTCGAGGTCATGATCGAGGACGAAGACGGCAACGAGATGGTGCTCGCCTACCTGAACAAGGGCCAGTTTTTCGGTGAAATGGGGCTCTTCTACGAGCAACCCACACGCAGTGCCTGGGTGCGGACACGCACCGAATGCGAGATTGCAGAAATGACCTACCCACGCTTTCGCCAGATTGCGAGCGAGAGCCCGGGGCTGGTGTTCGAGCTCGCGACGCAGCTGGCGACCCGCCTGGACCGCACGAATCGCAAACTGGGCGATCTCGCTTTCGTCGATGTCACCGGACGCGTGGCGCACGCGATCATGGATCTCTGCAACGAGCCCGACGCCATGACCCATCCGGACGGCATGCAGATCAAGGTCAGCCGGCAGGAACTGAGTCGCCTCGTCGGCTGCTCGCGGGAAATGGCGGGGCGTGTCCTCAAGGTTCTCGAGGAACAGGGACTCGTTTCAGCGAGCGGCAAGACCATCGTGGTCTTCGGCGCGCGCCCGCACCGTAAAATCTGATGGCTCCCGGGGCCGGGCCTTAACGCCCGGCTTTCGCGATCTCCGCCTTCATGGCGCGGATCGTCGCGGCATAGTCCGCGCTGCCGAAAATGGCCGAACCGGCCACGAACGTGTCGGCGCCAGCGGCCGCAATCTCGCCGATGTTGTCCACCTTGACGCCCCCGTCGATCTCGAGCCGAATTTCGCGGCCGCTGTCATCGATGATCTGACGCGCCTGCCTGAGCTTGGCCAGCGATGAGCGTATGAATTTCTGGCCGCCGAAACCCGGATTGACCGACATCAGCAGCACCATGTCCACCTTGTCGAGCACGTATTCGAGCCAGTCGAGCGGCGTCGCAGGATTGAACACGAGGCCCGCCTTGCAGCCGTTCTCCTGAATGAGACCCAGCGTGCGATCGACATGCCGGCTGGCTTCCGGGTGGAACGTGATGTAGCTCGCGCCGGCCTTCGCAAAATCGGGGATGATCCGGTCGACGGGCTCGACCATCAGATGCACGTCGATGGGCGCCTCGATCCCGTAAGCTCTCAGGGCGTCGCAGATCATCGGTCCGATCGTCAGGTTCGGCACGAAATGGTTGTCCATGACGTCGAAATGGACAATATCGGCACCGGCATCGAGCACCGCCCGAACGTCGTCGCCAAGGCGGGCAAAATCTGCCGAGAGAATCGAAGGAGCGATAAAGGGCGTCACGGTACTTCCTCTTGCTGTCTGTTGGCGAGATTACCTGACGGACGAGGTGCGAGCCAATCAGCGGATCGAGCGCCTGGCCTTCAGCATCTCGTAGGCGCCACGGACCTCGCGTGTCCGGCGCTCGGCCTCGGCGAGGACCGCGGCGTCCGGGTTGCTTCCCGAGATCTTGTCCGGGTGGTTGCGGTTCATCAGGCGCCGATACGCTTTCTTGATCTCGTCGTTGCTCGCTTCGGGCGATACGCCGAGCGCCTCGTACGCGCCCTGCACGCGCGCGGCATCCGCGTCGCCGGCGGGCGAGTGCCGGAATCCCTTCTGCGCGCGGATCATCGCCTCGAGCTGCGCAAGCTCGACACGCCCGATGTCGAGTTCCTGGCAGATCGTCCAGATGCGCGCCCGTTCATCCCTCTTCAGCGAATCCTTTGCGAGTGCGACCTCGAGCAGCAGCCGCAGAAACAGCGCGCGGTGCGCGGCGCTGCGGCCGCTCACGCGCCGCAACTCGCGGACCGTCTGCACCAGCGGGAAGCCCGGGCGCTTGCCTTCATCGAACCAGTGCATCGCCCGCCGCACCTGCGCAGGACCGAGGCCCAGCCGATGCATGACCATGCGCGCCGCGCGAATTTCGTCCTCGCTCACGCGCCCGTCCGTCTTTGCGAGGTGACCCATCGCCTGGAACAGGGCGCGCACGAAGCCGTCGGAAACGCGGCCGACATCGGTGCCCTCATCCGCGAAACGCCGAAAGCCGCGATCGAACTGGTGCCCGAGAAAAACGCCCACCAGCACGAGCAACGGTTTCAGTGTGGCGAGGCCGACGAGGCCGCCGATGATCTTCCCCCAGTACAAATGCGATTCCCGTGGTCGGGCGGCAACTGGTGTCCATCCTAACCCTTGTTCGGGCGCTTTCCCATGTCCGCCGCTTGCCTGCCTGTGGTCGAAAGGCGATCATCCGTCACGAGATCCCGCCGAGAGCTGCCGCAACATGAACACCGCCGACATCCTGTACGAGACCTCGATTCCCGCACTGCCACTGATCGGCCGCGGCAAGGTACGCGACATCTACAGCGTGGACGATCGACACCTGCTCATCGTCACGACGGACCGGCTCTCGGCCTACGATGTCGTGCTGCCCGACCCCGTCCCCGGCAAGGGCCGGATTCTCACCCAGATTTCACTGTTCTGGTTCCGCATGATGAGCGATATCATCGACAACCAGCTCACCGAGCTGGACGTCTCTGACGTCATCAAGGACCCGGACCTGCGGCAACAGTTGCGCGGTCGCGCGCTGGTCGTGAAACGCCTGCGGCCGCTGCCCATCGAGGCCGTCGTGCGTGGTTACCTGATCGGCTCGGGCTGGCGCGACTACCGCGACACCGGCAGCCTGTGCGGCATCGCATTGCCGCCAGGCCTTCGCCAGGCCGAGAAGCTGCCGCAGACGCTGTTCACGCCATCCAGCAAGGCCGAAGCCGGGCGACATGACGAGAACATCAGCTTCGAACAGGTGGCGGAGCTGCTCGGCGAAAAGCTCGCCCACAGGGTTCGCGACGTCGCCATCCGGATTTACGAGCGTGCGGCGGCCTATGCCCTCGGTCGCGGCATCATCATCGCGGATACGAAGTTCGAATTCGGGCTGGACGACGAAGGCCGCCTGTACCTGATCGACGAAGTGCTGACGCCCGACTCCTCTCGCTTCTGGCCCGTGGACGGCTACCAGGTCGGCAGCAGCCCGCCGAGCTTCGACAAGCAGTTCGTACGTGACTATCTCGACACGCTCGACTGGGACAAGACGGCCCCCGGCCCGGACCTGCCGACGGAAATCCTGCAGAAAACCGCGGCCAAGTACCAGGAAGCACTGACGCGCATGACCGGCGCCTGACGCAGCGCGTACAATCGACCCATGCTGCGCGAACTGAACAGGAGACTCGACGAGCTCGTATGGGGACAGGGCCTGCAGCGATACGGGCTGCCGGGCCGGCTGCTGGCAGCAACCCTGCGAAATATGTACGCGGTGCTGCGCGACATCATCTCGGGGCAGCTGACGCTGCGCTCGATGAGCCTGGTCTACACGACGCTGCTGTCCGTCGTGCCGCTGATCGCATTCAGTTTTGCTGTTCTGAAGGGACTCGGCGTCCACAAGGGCCTCGAGAAACGCTTGTACGTGATTCTCGAACCGCTCGGCGACAAGGGTGTGGAAATCACCGACAAGCTCATGGCGCTCGTCAACAACGTCAACGGCAGCGTCCTGGGCGGCATCGGCCTCGCGTTCTTCATCTACACGGCGATCTCGATGGTGCAGAAGATCGAGGAGAGCTTCAATTACGTCTGGTATGTCTCGAAGTCGCGAAGTTTCACGCGGCGATTCACCGAGTACATGCTCGTGCTGCTGGTCGGGCCGGTCGTGATCGTCATCGCGCTGGGCGCGCTCGCATCGCTGCAGAACGAGGCAATCGTCCAGTGGCTCGCACAGAACGCGCTGTTCGGTCCGCTGTTCGCAGCCACCAGCAAACTGACGCCGTTTCTGCTCGCGACTGGCGTATTCACGTTCCTGTACTGGTACATGCCGAATACGGACGTCCGGCTGCGATCGGCGCTCGTCGGCGGGCTTGCCGGCGGGTTCATGTGGTCCGCCGTCGGCATGGTGGTCGCGGCGTTCGTCGCCAACTCGGCGCGCACCCAGGCAATCTACGCCAGCTTCGCGATCGCCATCGTCGCGCTGATCTGGCTGTACCTCAACTGGCTGATCCTGCTGATCGGCGCTCAACTCGCCTTCTATTTCCAGAACCCGGCTTACATGCGCATTGGCCGGCGCGAACCGCGGCTTTCCAATTCGATGCGCGAGCGCCTGGCGCTCAACATCATGGTTGCGATCGGCAGCGCTTTCCGCGATTCGAGTCACAGCATTGACGTGCATACACTGAGCGAGCAACTGCGCATCCCGTCGATAACGATCGCCCCGATCATCGCAAACCTCGAGAGCAAGGGCTTGCTGACATCCAATGAAAAAGAGGCGTTACTGCCGGGCCGCGAAACGTCGCGAATTCGCCTGCAGGATATTCTCGATGTGGTGCGCAGCGAAGGTGAGACCGGCTCGCTGAGCGCACCACGCTGGGACGCGACCGTCTCGGCGCTTTGCGGCACGATCGACGAGTCGGTATCGGGTACGCTCGGCGAACGCACGCTGAGCGACCTGCTCGACGAACGGGACGCGGCGAGCTAGCTGCCGGCGATCGTCATTTCCTCGACCAGCAGGGAGCCGCAGCGGATGCCGCTCTTCGCGTCGGAGTCGTCACCGATCGCCGCAATGCGCCGGTAAAGGTCCCTCAGGTTGCCGGCAATCGTTACCTCGTGCACAGGGTAGGTCACCTCGCCGTTTTCCACCCAGTGACCGACGGCACCGCGCGAATAGTCGCCCGTCACGCCATTGACGCCCTGCCCGATCAGTTCCTCGACGATGAGCCCCGTTCCCATGTCGCTCACGAGCGCTGCAAAATCCTTGCCGCCGCCCGGAACGATCAGGTTTTGCGCACCGCCTGCGTTCGCCGTCGACGCAAGCCCGAGCCTGCGCGCCGAGTAAGTGCTGAGCACGTAGCCCTGCAGGATACCGCCGCTGACGACGTCGCGATCATAAGTGGCAACGCCCTCGCTATCGTAAGGTGCGCTTGCCATGCCGCGCGGAATGTGCGGACGCTCGAGGATGTCGACGAAGCCCGGAAAGATCTGTTCTCCCGCCGCATTGAGCAGGAACGATGCGCGTCGATACTGGGCGCCGCCCGAGATTGCGCCGATGGCGTGGCCGAGGAATCCGCGCGCCAGTTCAGGAACGAACAGGACCGGGGCCCGGGTCGTCTTCATCTTTCTCGCGCCGAGCCGACTCACGACACGGCGAGCCGCTTCCGTGCCGACGTCCACCGCAGGTTCCAGATCCTCACGCGCCCGGGCCGCAGTGTAGTAGTAGTCCCGTTGCATCACGCCGTCAGATTCCGCCAGCACGACGCAGGTAATGCTGTGGCTGGTTCGTGAATAACTGCCGATGAAGCCGTGCGTGTTGCCGTAGGCGCGGGTGCCGCGGTTCGTCGCAACGGTTGCCCCCTCGGAATTATTGATGCGCTTGTCGAAAGCCAGCGCCGTACGCTCGCACTCGACAGCCAGCGCAATTGCCTCTTCCGCGCTCAACGGCCACGGATGGTCGAGATCGAGATCCGGGACTTCGCGGCACATGCGATCGGCATCAGCGAGACCCGAGTGCGGATCGCTTGCTGTCAGCTTGGCGAACGTACACGCTTTCGCAACGGCTTCCCGGATCGCCGCATCCGACACGTCGGAAGTACTTGCATTGCCCTTGCGCGAATCCTTGTAGACCGTGATGCCGATGCCGCGGTCATTCGTATATTCCAGACTTTCGACGTCACCGAGCCGCGCGGTGGCGCACAGTCCTTCGTCCTGGCTGGCCGCAACCTCCGCCTGATCGATACCGTGCTTGCGCGCCTCTTCCAACGCCGTCGCGACGAGGCGTTCGAGTTCCTCCCTGCCGAGCGATGCGCGTGCCGTGATGTTTGCCATCGTGTCTGAATATCCAGTCCGGTTCCTTACCGGGTTCTCCTGCGTGGTAGACTCGCGCCGCGGGACGCGACCCGAATTGCGGAGGTACTTTAGCCCGTGGACGACACAAAGCCCAGTAAAAGCGCAAAGAAGCGCGAGTACATCGCACTGCAGAAACTCGGGGAACAACTGGTCTCCCTGCGGGCAAGTGAGCTCGCGTCCGTCCCCATGAGCGACCCTCTGCGCGAGGCGGTTCTCGAGGCCAGGCAAATCACGTCGAACGGGGCACTGCGGCGCCAGAAGCAGTACATCGGCAAACTGATGCGGCAGGAAGACGTGGAGCCGATCCACGCGGCGCTGGAACGCATCTCGCGCTGAGCGCAGGTAATGATAGAATCCCAGCGATGAGTATCGATGTCGGCATAATCATGGGGTCCCGCTCGGACTGGGAAACGATGCGTCACGCGAGCGACGTACTCGACGAACTGGGCGTCTCCTACGAGGTGCGCGTCGTCTCTGCGCACCGCACGCCCGACCTGCTGTTCGAATACGCTGCAACCGCCGTGACGCGCGAACTCAAAGTCATCATTGCCGGCGCAGGCGGCGCTGCGCACCTGCCGGGCATGGTCGCCGCGAAAACCAGGCTTCCCGTGCTCGGCGTCCCGGTGAAATCCAAGGCGTTGAACGGCTTGGACTCGCTGCTGTCGATCGCGCAGATGCCTGCCGGGATTCCCGTCGGCTGCATGGCAATCGGCAATGCCGGTGCCGCCAATGCGGCCTTGCTCGCCGCCGCGATTCTTGCCAACGATAACCCGGACATTGCCCGCGCCCTCGACGATTACCGCAACAAGCAGACGCAATCGGTTCTGGCCGACAGCGACCCACGCAAGTAATGCGTATCGGTGTCATCGGCGCCGGCCAGCTCGGCCAGATGCTCGGCTTTGCCGGCCAGGCGCTCGGGATCGAGTGCCGCTTTATCGACCCGTCCGAGAGTCCGCCCGCAGCCGCCTGCGGTCAAGTCATCCGCAGCGCTTATGACGACGCCATCGCGCTCGAAAAACTCGCGGCGGATTGCGACGTCATTACCTACGAGTTCGAGAACGTTCCTGTCGCCGCGGTCGAAGCGCTGCGGCGCACCTCCGACGTATTTCCGCCGCCCGCGGCGCTCGCCAGCGCTCAGGACCGCCTGCGCGAGAAGCAGCTCTTCGCGGAACTCGGCATCCCGCTTCCGGGTTATCACCCGGTCGACTCACGCGCCGACCTCGAGGATGCGGCGACCACGCTCGGCGTGCCGCTGGTCCTGAAGACACGGCGGCTCGGTTACGATGGCAAGGGACAGTTCGTCGTCCAGGAGCACGCTCAACTGGACGAGGCCTGGCAGACGCTGGGCGGCAGGGCGCTGATCGCGGAGCAATGGGTGCCTTTCGATTTCGAGGTCTCGGCCATCGGCGTCCGCGGCCGCGAGGGCGATACGCGCATCTATCCGCTGACGCACAATATCCACGAGGGCGGCATCCTGCGCGTAAGCCGCGCGCCGGTCGAAACCGCGACGCTGCACGCCCTCGCCGAGCAGTACATGCAAAAACTGCTCGCGCACCTCGATTACGTCGGTGTGCTCGCGCTCGAACTGTTCGTCGTCGGCGACCGCTTGCTGGCGAACGAATTCGCGCCGCGCGTACACAACTCGGGTCACTGGACGATCGAGGGTGCCGCGACCAGCCAGTTCGAGAATCACCTGCGCGCCGTGGCCGGCCTGCCGCTCGGGGAGACCGGCTGCAAAGGCCATGCGGGGATGGTCAACCTGATTGGCGAAATCCCCGATGCCGTGCGCAATCCCGAACTGGGCCACCTGCACGACTACGGCAAGTCTCCCCGGCCCGGCCGCAAACTGGGCCATATCACGGTTACCGCTGCAACTGCCGGGGAGCGCGATCGCCGGGTCGACATAATACGCCGGGCCATCGCCTGAGCCTGGGCGAAGTTTTCCGGGAGCCGGTCCGAAAACCGGAAAAAAAAGGTAAACTCGTGGACTTGCGGGCGACACGCATGCATAAAACGTAGAAGAACAGCTGCGATACCCATCAGGACATGTCATACCTCGAACACTTCAAGCTGCGGGAGCAACCTTTCAGGCTGACGCCCGACCCCGAGTTCCTTTACTGGAGCAAGCAGCATGCGCGTGCCAAAGCCTACATGGAATCCACGATCTGGCTGTCCGACGGGTTCGTGGTCATCACGGGCGAGATTGGTTCCGGCAAGACCACCCTGCTGCAGTCGTTCCTGTCGGAACTCGGCGACGACGTCGTCTATGCCGTCGTGTCGCAAACGCAGCTCACGCCGTCGCAGTTCCTGCAGGCTGTACTGACTGAGTTCGGCTTCAAGCCGTTCAACAAGCGCAAGGTCGAGTTGCTGGACATGCTCAACATGTTCCTGATCGAACAGTACTCGAACGACAAGAAAGTCGTTCTCATCGTCGATGAGGCACAGAACCTGTCCCGCAAGGTCCTCGAAGAAATTCGCATGCTGTCGGGTATCGAAACCCACAAGGAAAAAGTGCTGCGCATCATTCTCGCGGGACAGCCCGAACTGCGCGAGACACTGGACTCGCCGAGCCTCAGACAGCTAATGCAACGGGTCCGGCTGCGCTTCCATATCGGCCCGCTCGACCGTCGCGAAATCCGGGAGTACATCGAACACCGGCTCGCGATCGCGGGCAACGCGCATGACAGGCTGTTCGCCGACGACGTGTACGAAATTATCCACCGTTACACGGGCGGTATCCCCCGCCTGATCAATACGCTGTGCGACACGGCGCTGCTCTGCGCATTCGCGGATGCCAAGGACTCGGTGGAGTCCTCGGATGTCTATGCCGCGATCGAAGAACTCGGCTGGCACGAACATGAAAGCAATACCGGTATCCACGAAAAGCTGCAGCAACTGCAGAATCGCAGCGGCGAGAACCGGCTTGTCACGAAGATCGAGATACGATCCGATGGCGAGGTCGTCGCCGAACACTTTCTGCCGCTGGGCCGCGTGATCGTCGGCCGCTCGCCGGACAACGAGATCTACATCCAGAGCAAGTTCGTGAGCCGGCATCACTGCCAGATCGTGAGCGACGACGAGGGCTGCGTGATCGAGGATCTCAACAGCACGAATGGCGTCTTTCTCGGCGAGAAGCAGGTGAAAAAGTACCGCCTGAGCGACGGGGACGTCATTTCACTCGGCGTTCACGAACTCGTCTACTCCGATCTGCGCGCCGAAACCGGCGAGCAGCCGCCGTTCGACGACTTCGGCGAAGCGGAGCATCGGCATGGTGACGACGCAAGCGAAAACGATGAGCGCGGCGACCCGGAATCCGGCGACGAATCCATCGACGAATCGGTCGTCAATTCGGACTAGGCGTCAGTAGTCCTGCCTCTGGCCCACGCGACGGTCGTTGCCGCGATAATCGCGGCGCTTCAGCAGCACCGCGAGTCCCACGACGAGACAGAACAGCCCGACCACGAAGCAGAGTGTCGGCAGGTACCCGTCGTTCAGGTACATCGACGCCGCCAGCGACAGGGCGCCGGCCACCAGGTAAAAGTACGGCAGGCTCTCGTAAATCGGTTTCGATACCCACATGGCGGCGCAAATTCCTTTACCGGGGCCGATTCATTCTCCATAGCCCGGGGCGCTTGTCCAGTGGCCGAAAACGAAAAACCCGGCAAAAAGCCGGGTCTTCGTTATGATGCGAGCCCTCGCGCCGGTTCAGCGACCGAGGCCGAACAGCCCGAGCAGGCGCGAAAGAATGGAATCGGAAAGCCCGTCTACAGCGAGATCCGGCTCGAACTCGCTGGAATCATTGCGAAATCCCTGCACGAACTGCTGCGTACTGGCGTCCATGTCGTGCTCTGTAATGGTGCTGTCAAATGCCATCATCAGTTACCTCCGGCTGATGAGGGCACTTTAGATTCTTATTTCTGCCAAGTCGGTGAGGTGCCTCACAGTGCGCACCGTGAAGTCGCTTGAAATCGTCTTATGTAAAACCAGGGTAACGATCAGGCCGTGCCGCCAACCGTAAGCTCGTCGATCTTCAGCGTCGGCTGTCCGACGCCGACGGGCACGGACTGGCCTTCCTTGCCGCAGGTTCCGATCCCCGTATCGAGTTCGAGATTGTTGCCCACCATCGAGATGCGATGCAGCGCCTGGGGCCCGTCGCCGATCAGCATCGCGCCTTTGACGGGCACGGTAACCCGGCCCTTTTCGATCAGGTATGCCTCACTCGCCGAAAACACGAACTTCCCCGACGTGATGTCGACCTGGCCGCCGCCGAAATTCGGCGCATAGAGACCCCGCTCCACGGACGCGATGATCTCTTCCGGGTCATGCGGGCCCGCAAGCATGTAGGTATTCGTCATGCGGGGCATGGGAATATGCGCGAACGATTCTCGCCTGCCGTTGCCGGTCGGTTCCACGCCCATGAGGCGCGCATTGAGCTTGTCCTGCATGTAGCCGCGGAGGACCCCGTTTTCGACCAGCACCGTTTGGCGGCTCGGCGTGCCCTCGTCGTCCACGGCGAGCGAGCCGCGACGGTTCGGAATCGTGCCATCGTCGACGATCGTGCAGAGTTTCGACGCCACCGCCTGCCCGACCTTGCCCGCGAAGGCAGAGACGCCCTTGCGATTGAAGTCGCCCTCCAGTCCGTGACCGACGGCTTCGTGCAACAGGATGCCGGGCCAGCCCGCGCCCAGGACGACGGGCATCGTGCCCGCCGGTGCAGGGCTTGCGCCGAGTTGCACGATGGCCTGCCGCACGGCTTCGCGCGCGTATCCGATCGGCAGGTCACCGTCCAGGAAATACCTGAGATCGGCCCGTGCGCCGCCGCCCGCATAGCCCTGCTCTCGCTTGCCGTCCTGCTCGAGAATCACGCTGACGTTGAGACGGACGAGCGGCCGGATGTCCGCTGCCATCGTGCCGTCGGACGCCGCAATGAGCACGAGTTCCTGGCTGCTCGAAAGGCTGATGATGACCTGCTCGACGCGCGGGTCGAGCGCGCGGGTCGCGGCGTCGAGTTCGAGCAACATCCCGGTTTTTTGCTCGTCGCTGATGCTGGTCGTCGGGTCCGATACCGGGTACAACAGGTCGGCGCTGCTGCGCCGCCACGCCTGGACACGTTGCTGCTGACCCTGGCGCGCGATGGCGCGCGCCGCCCCGGCGGCCGACTCCAGCGCGGGTAGCACGAGTTCGTCGGAATACGCGAATCCCGTCTTTTCTCCACTGGTCGCACGGACGCCGACACCCTGGTCCAGGCTGAAGCCGCCCTCGCGAATGATGCCATCCTCCAGGGACCAGCTTTCCTGGCGGCTGACCTGAAAGTAGAGGTCGGCATAATCGACGCCACCTTTCATGAGGGTGCCGAGCGTCCTGCCGAGCTGCCGTTCGCCGAGCCCCGCGGGCTCGAGCAACTTCGACATCACGGCCTCGACGGGATTGCCCTGTTCGTCCGGTGCGCTCAACGATCTTTCCTGTCTGTGAGTGAATGGGCCGAGATCAGTCGACGGTTCGACAGCGCCGGAAACTCACGCCTGAGCCGTGCGGGCAAACCAGGGTCTACGTCCGCGGCGACAACGCAGTTGCCGTCAGCCTGTTCCGCCAGGATGCGGCCCCAGGGATCGCAGATCAGTGAGTGTCCGAACGTCGATCGACTGTCCGGGTGCCGGCCATATTGCCCGGGTGCGATGACATATGCCAGATTTTCGATCGCGCGCGCGCGCAGCAGTGTGTGCCAGTGCGCCTTGCCCGTCGTCGCCGTGAAGGCAGCCGGTACCGTAAACAGCGTTGCGCCGTCATCGACGAGACAGCGAAACAGCTCGGGAAAGCGCAGGTCGTAGCAGATGGTCAGGCCCAGCCTGCCACAGGGGGTATCGACGGTGACCGGCTGGTCACCGGGGTACATCGACTGCGATTCCCGGTACGATTCCTGCTGCTCGACGAGATCCACGTCGAACAGGTGGATCTTCCGGTACAGCGCCTGCTGGCGTCCTTCGTCGTCATAGACGGGACACGCGCCGTAGACGCGCTCGTCGTCGATGGCCGGGGATACGAGCGGCATGCTGCCGCCGACAATCCATACGCCGTGACGCCGTGCGGCATCGGCAAGAAACGCCTGGATCGGGCCATCGCCGGGCCGCTCCGCATGCCGCGCCTTGTCCCTGCCGCGCTCCGGCATCAGCGCGAAATTCTCAGGCAGCGCGACAAGCCTGCAACCCTCCGCCGCGGCTTTAGCCATCAGCGTGTCCGCCAGCCGCAGGTTGACCTCGACATCCGGCCCGCTGTTCATCTGAATGGCTGCTACTCGCATGGACTCATCTTGCTCCTGTCATCGAAGATGTCTCACTGCCGCTCCGCGAGGCAGCCGGCCAGTTCGCCGTAGCGCACGAAATCGTCGGATCCGGCCGATTCGATCGCGGGATCCTCCCACGGACCTTCCATCGCGTAATACACCTGGCCCATCTCCTGCAGCGGCTTCCGGAAAAGCTGCGAAAAGATCAGCATCGCCGCGGCGCCGGGCGGGCCGCCCACGACGGCACCCACGATCGGTAGCGTATTGCCGAGGTTGGCGCTGACGACCGCGCCCTGCTCGTAACGTCGTCCCGCCAGGTCGGTACGGCCAACCATGCCGATGTCGGCGGCCGGTCCCTCCAGCGACAGGTCACAGGTATGCGCGACGCCATCCTCGATCCGGAAAGTGCCGCTCACCTCGTCGAATCCGAAGCCCTTGTTGAAGACATCCGTGAAGTCGAGCGACAGGCGCCGCGGCAGCGCGGCGAAACTCATCAGGCCGAAGACACGTCCGGCTCCGGGCTCGACTTCCTCCAGCTGGCCGTCCGCGAGGCTCACCTGGACGTTACCGTCGAGTGTCTCCAAGAGGTCCGCGCGCGGCCCGCCCGACCAGGAGAGGTCCATGTCGATCCGCATCTCATCGCTCTGTATGCCCGGACCGAAATCGAGGCGCACCAGCGTGGCTTCAGCGTCGCGGCTCGTCAGCGTCGCCACCAGTTCGGTGCGGCTGCCCATCGGGTCATTCTCGTCGGCAATCCAGCGGCCCGTGCCGACGACGTCGAACGTGTCGTCACGCGCGGTCAACGTCGTCGCCTCGAGTCCGTTCTCCCGCCGCTCGAGACGCGCCTCCACGGCGCCGAGGTAACGATCGCCGATGGCAAATTCGCCCGCCGTCAGACTGATCGGCGGGATCCTGCGCGGATCGGGGGACGTCGCCGAAGGCTCGGCTGCTTCGTCTCCCGGCAGTCGCAGCCGTTCCATTTCGACGACGAGTTCCCGATCGGAGTCCAAATCATAGGGTACGAAGACGGAGCCCGTGACGTCGTCGCCTTCGATCTGCACCAGCCAGTCGAGCGCACTGCGGTCGACGCGAACGCGGTGCTTGCGCAGGTGCTGACCCAGTGCATGGAAATGGTCGATCACCAGATCGATCGAGCGAATGCGGTCGGCCGCGCCGGTCTTCTTCTCGCCGCTGCGCGACAGATCGAGCCAGTGTTCAAGACGCAGCGTGTCCGCCATGCCACGTATGTGCAGGCCCCGGGTTGCCGCGGGCTCGACGACGCCCGTGCCGATTTCGATCACGCCGCGGTCGAAGTCCCAGGCCTCGTCCACGCGCGCAAAGCCCACTTTCCAGGCAATCTCGTCGCCCAGGAAGCCCGCGCTTTCGATCGCATCGCCGCCCGGCATGAAGCGGATATCGCCCGAGATCTGCCGTCGCGTCTCGGCATCTTTGCGCAACGGTTCCGGCAGGTCGAACCGCATGCCGTCGAGTCCACTCTGTAATTCGATGGTGAACGGCACAGGCTCTTCGACGCGTCCGCGCGGGAACAGGAGCCGTCCCGTATAGGCCGTGCTGCCCTGCATGAGACCCTCGAGCGGTATGCCCATGTCCGTGATCAGCGCTTCCGCGCCGACGTTGCCGCTGACAATCGCCACGGCAGTCAGCCGCGGATCGTCCGTCGGCACGATCTGAACCGAAATCGGTTCTCCGAGGAAGCGCGCACCGAGCGACTCGCTCGTCACCGTGTCGCGCGTGATAGTGACTTCGCCGATGATGTCCGTGACCGGCGGTGCGAGACCCTGCACGGAGAGGGTCCCGTTGTTGCTGCGCAGGACAGCGTTGATCGCAAAATTCTTCGCGTCTTTGAGCGGCACGTTGAGATCGAGCGAAAACGAAGCATCGCCGTCAACCGTGATGCGGTCGAGGTTTTTGCCCAGCACCTCGTTGATCGGGCTCTGCAGGCCGAACTCGCGGATCGATGCCAGCGACCCCGTGACGAGACCCTCGATCTTCAGCACCGGCCGGCGCAGATCCGCGATCTCGAGGTTGATGTCGACGGCCTCGTTGCCGGCATGTACCGCACGGTTGCGGACGGTATAGAGCCGCATGTTGTCGAGCACCATTTCGACGTCGGCCTGCTCTGCTGCGGGCCACCGCGGTTGATACTTCAGCACGAAATCGCGCAGCGAACCCTCGACCAGCAAGCGACCTTCGCCGCCATCGAACGGAAACTTGTCCAGCGGTCCGTTCAAGCGCAGCGTACCGCGCGGCAACGCACCACCCTGCAACGCCCGCTGAAACCAGTCGTACAGCCGCTGTTTCATGATGCGCCGCGGAATATAGCGCCGCATGGCGCTGACATCGTCGATGCTGAACGTGGTCACGAGGTCGATTTCTGGCGCGGCCTCGTCCCCGCTCAGCGTGATCTGGACGTTGCTGCGACTGTCGAAGATCTCGTTGCGAATCCGCACGCTGTCGGATATGACGGTCGTGCGGCCATTGCTGCTCCGCCACAGCACGGTACCGCTCGCCGATTCGATGTCGATCGGGTCGTCCATGAACCGGGGCAATTCGAGGAACAGCTTCTCCGACTGAATTTCGATCCTGCCGCCCGAGCGATTCGCATTGACCTGCCCCGAGAAACCGCGAACACCAGGCCGGTTTTCATGCGCAGCGATCCCGGCGTTTTCGAACTCGACGCCGATGTCGTAACGCGGCGCCGACGCATCGATATCCGATATCGTCGCCACCAGGTCCCGGACGACGCCGCTCGGGGCAGCCGCGGCCAGTTGCTCGCGCCTATCCTCGGGCAACCAGGATTCGAACAGGCCGACATCGTCGAGGTTCAGGTAGGAGGCTCGCAGATCGATCATCGCCACCTTGCCGTCGTCGTCGACGCTTGCCTCGGCCCGCAATGACGATTCGGGCCACTCATGATCGCCGGCTGAGATACGGAATTCCTCCGTGGCAAACAGCCAGCTGTCCTCGGTAGTATCGAATTCGAACAGGCCGACGATATCGAAGACCTTGCCCTCCGCGAGCGAGACGCTGGCGAGATCGACGTCGGCAGTCGCCCGCCCGACGCGGCCGTTCTCCCAGCTGATGGACAGGTCGGCGTCGCCCTCGCCCGACAGGATCCGGTGACGCTCTGACCGGAGCATCGCCGACCAGCCGTCGAGCTTCAGCGCGCTGCCTTCGATGTCGATATCCCAGTGGTTCCCGCGCTCCGGGTCGAGCATGCGCGTCGCGGACACCCGCAGCTGTCGGCCCAGGTCGTCCGGGAGCCGCGCCACTGCGTCAAAAGTCACGCGCTGGCCGTCGATGCTTGCGGCCGCGCGCCGGATATCGAGGAACCTGGGACGCTGGTCCCCGGGCTGGATGAATACGATCTCCAGGTTTTCGCCGACGATTTCCATGTCTGCGGTGCGCTGCCGTGTGCCGCGCCGGGGTGGCAGGAGGTCTGCGGGCGGCTGGCCCTGGACGAGGAACTCACCGTTCTCCAGTTGCCGGATTTCCACGCTGGTGTCGCGAATCACGACCCGATCCACGACAAGGTCGCTGTCAAACAGCAGGCGATTGAGCGCGATGCCGACGCGGACCTCGTCGGCGGCAACAATGCGCAGGGGCCCGCCGGCCTGCAACAGCTCGGTGTCGTGAAACGCGAGTTCGGGTCCCTGCAGACCCCAGCGCGCGTCCATGGAGGAGAATTCCACCCGCATGCCGATCGCGGTACTTGCCCAGAGCTTGATCTCTTCCTGGTATTCGGGAAGCCGCGGCAGGAACAGTCGAAACAGCCCGACCCCGATAGCGAGCAGAATCACAACGGCCGCCGCCGTGTAGGCGAAGAACTTGAGCAGACGTTGCAGGAAAACTTTCATCGGCAGCTGGCTTACATCAATACGACATCGAACTGGTCCTGCAGATACAGCGACTCGGTCTGCAGGCGAACCGGGCGCCCGATCTGACCCTCGATCTCGGCCAGGCTTCGCGCCTGTTCGTCGAGCAGCAGTTCGACCACGTCCTGGTTGGCGAGCACGAGAATCTCCTCGAACTCGAACTGCCGCGCCTGTCGGATGATCTCGCGAAAGATCTCGAAACAGACCGTCTCGGGGGTCATGACGAAACCGCGCCCGTTACAGCTTGGACATTCTTCGCATAGCACATGTTGCAGGCTCTCCCGCGTCCGCTTGCGCGTCATCTCGACGAGTCCGAGCAGCGACACGCCGGATATCTGGTGCCTTGCGTGATCGCGCGCCAGCGCCTGCTCCAGGACGGCCAGCACGTTGCTGCGGTGGTCTTCCTCCTCCATGTCGATGAAATCGATGATGATGATGCCGCCGATATTCCGCAGCCGGAGCTGCCGGCCGATGGCGACGGCCGCCTCGAGATTGGTCCGATAGATCGTCTCTTCGAGATTCCTGTGGCCCACGTAACCGCCGGTGTTCACGTCGATCGTCGTCAACGCCTCGGTCTGGTCGAAGATGAGGTAGCCGCCCGACTTCAGCGAAATACTCCGCTCCAGCGCCTTGTGAATCTCGTCCTCGATGCCGTGCAGGTCGAAAATCGGGCGCCGGCGCTTGTACAGCTCGATGCCGGGTCGGCTCGCCGGCAGGAACGTCTCCGCGAATTCCCGCATCGCCGCATACTCCCGCGCCGAGTCGACCAGTATGCTTTCGACGCCGGCCGTCACCATGTCCCGCAGCACCCTGAGCGGCAGCGACAGGTCCGCGTGGACGAGCGAACGCACGCTGCTCGTGGCGCAGCGCTCGCGAACCACGTCCCAGAGCTTGAGCGTGTAGCGCAGGTCAGCGGCGATGGCTTCCCGATCGGCGCCTTCCGCGACGGTGCGCACGATGGCGCCATGACCGAGTCCGCTCTCCGCCATGAGTTCCTCGACGATGGTCCGGAGCCGTTCGCGCTCTTCTTCGTCCTCTATGCGCGACGAGACGCCGACGGTCCGGCTGCGCGGCAACAGCACGATGTGCCGCGACGGCAGCGTAATGTAGGTCGTCAGCCTCGCGCCCTTGTTACCGAGCGGGTCCTTGACAACCTGCACCATGATTTCTTCGCCTTCTCGAGCGAGGTCACGAATACTCGGCAGTTCATCACCGGAATCGACACCGTCCGGCGGCGCGATATCGGAAGCGTGCAGGAATGCCGTGCGCTCCAGCCCGATGTCGATGAATGCCGCCTGCATGCCGGGCAGGACCCGCAAAACGCGGCCCTTGTATATGTTGCTGATCAGGCCGCGGCGCGCAGTCCGCTCGACATGCACCTCCTGGAGAACGCCGTTTTCAAGCAGCGCCGCCCGGACCTCGCTCGGCGTGACGTTGATCAGTATTTCTTCTTTCAGGGATTCGTCGGTCATTGCCGGATTGCCTTGTCAAAAACGTCGAAACCCGCGGCCGCCAGCAGCTGCAACGTCTCGAATACGGGGAGTCCGACGACGCCGGATTGACTCCCCGCGATTCGCCTGACGAAAGCGCCACCCAGGCCCTGGATCGCGTAAGCGCCGGCCTTGTCCCGCGGTTCCCCACTTTGCCAGTAAGCCAGCGCCTCGTCTCGGCCGATTTCGCGAAATTCGACTTCCGTATCCGACAATGCCGTCCGCAGGCCCTCGGGCGACCTGAGCGCGACCCCCGTCAGGACACGATGCGTGCGCCCCGACAGCGCTTCGAGCATCGCCAGGGCGTCCGTCTCGCCGAGGGGCTTGCCGAGCGCCTGATCGTCCACGACAACGGCGGTGTCGGCCGCGAGTACCAGCCGGCCGGCTGATTTTGCGGCTTCGGCCTTGGCCGCTGCCAGTCTCAGGACCATCGCGCCGGGCGACTCGCCCGGCAACGGCGATTCGTCGACGTCCACGTGCACGACCTCGATCGGAATACCGAGCACCTCGAGAATCTCACGGCGCCGCGGCGAGGTGGAAGCAAGTACGATGCGCTGGGGGCTCATTGGCAGGCGTCATTCCCGGTGGTAAGGATGCCCGGCTTGCAGCGACCAGGCGCGATAGAGTTGTTCCACGAACAGCACCCGCGCAAGACCATGGGGCAAAGTCAGCCGGGACAGCGACCAGGTGAATGCGGCGCGCTGCCGCACCGCATCCGACACGCCGTCGGGACCGCCGATGATGAAACACAGGTCGCGGCCGTCTGCCTGCCAGTCCGCGAGCTTGCTCGACAGCGACCGGCTCGTCAGCTCCTTGCCCCGCTCATCGAGCAGCACGACGTTTTCAGCCACGCCGAGTTTGGCCAGCAGCTGTTCGCCCTCGGCATTTTTCGCCTGGTCGGATCGATCGTTCTTGCCGCGTCGCGCCGTGCTGAGCGTATCCAGGCGGAATTTCCACTCCCGGGGCAGGCGGGCCGCATAGCTGCCAAAGGCGTCATCGACCCAGGCGGGCTGGCGATCACCGACGGCAAGCAGGCGGATGTGCACGGGTCACCTGTCGGACGCGGTTGCATCCCCGGCCGATGTAATGGACCAGAGCCTTTCGAGGTTGTAGAACTCACGCACCTTCGGCAGCATGACATGCACGAGCGTATCCTGCAGATCGAGCAGTACCCATTCGCCACCTTCCTCGCCCTCGACGCCGATTGGCCGGTGGCCGGCTTCTTTCGCCTTTTCCGCGACGTTGTCGATCAGCGCCTTGACGTGGCGACTCGAAGTGCCGCTCGCGATGACCATGTAATCCGTCACGGTCGTCATCTCGCGCACGTCGAGGCGGACGATGTCCTTCGCCTTGACGTCCTCGAGTGCATCGATCACGAGCCTGCAGAGGTCACTGCTGTTCATGTGCGGGTCTCACAATTCATCGTTCCTCGTTCTCCTTCTGGCGGGCCACGCCCGCTGTTAATTGCCGGTTTGACTCAGACATAGATCCCGCTGCCGAGGATCCGGTCGCGGACCTGATCAGGCATCAGGAAGCGCGGGTCGCGCCCGGCGGCAACCAGGTCGCGAATCTCGGTCGAGGAGATTTCGAGCTGCGTGACCGCGTGAATATGAATCCGGCCGTGCAGCGCTTCGTGCAGGTCATCGATGCGGTGCGTGCCGAATTCGGAAATCAATTCGCCGAGCGGGCCGATGTCCGGCGCTTTCCAGCCGGGTCGATGCGCGACCACGATGTGCGCAACGCGCAGCAGCTCTTCCCAGCGATGCCAGGTCGGGAGGCCGAGGAACGCGTCCATGCCGAGAATCAGCCCGAGCGGCCGGGCCGGAAACGCGTCGCGCAGTCCGCAGAGCGTGTCGATGGTGTAGGACGGCCCACCGCGCCGCAGTTCGCGATCATCGGCGACGAAGCCGGCCTCACCGTCGATCGCGAGCTCGACCATGCGCAGTCTCTCGGTGGCCGGTGCGAACGTCCGGCCGCGGTGCGGCGGATCGCCGCAGGGAATAAATCGGACCTGGTCGAACCGCAATGCCTGCAGCATTTCGAAAGCGGTGCGCAGGTGGCCGTAATGAATCGGGTCGAACGTGCCGCCGAATACGCCGATCGGGCCAGTCAATGCGCCATCCCCACGACGATGTCAGCCGCGATTTGCCAGGGGTCGCCCGCACGCTGCCCTTTCGCGGCCGCATCGGCGCGCCCGCTCGCTTTCAGCATGCGATGAAAATCGCCCGGCTGGTGGCGGCTGATGCAGCCCCGCAACAGCGCCTGGCGATTGTCCCAGACCCGCGCGCGCTTCATCGCGCTGCCGAGGTCGACACCCTGCCCGACCGCGTCGTGCAGGGTCGCGAGCTGGCGCAGCTCACGCGTCAGTGCCCACATGACGATCACGGGCTCGACGCCCTCCGCGCGCAGGCCGCCGAGAATCCTGACAGCGCGCCGCGCATCGCCGGCAAGCGCCGCGTCCGTCAGTTTGAAGACATCGAAGCGACTGCTGTCGGCGACGGCCGCGGCGACGTCCTCGGCGGTGACCTTGCCATTGCCGAGCAGCAGCCCCAGCTTTTCGATTTCCTGCCGCGCTGCAAGCAGATTGCCTTCGACGCGGTCCGCGATCATCGCGACCGCGTCCCGGTCGGGCTGCAGGCCGAGCGTCCGCATGCGCGCCGCGATCCAGCCCGGAAGCTCGCGCGCCTCGACCGGCCAGATCTGCAGACCGACGCCCTTTTGCTCGAGTGCCTTCACCCACCTGGATGCCGCGGCGGAGCGATCCAGCTTCGGGGCAACCACGATAAACAGGAGTTCGGGCCCGGATTGTTCGACCAGGCTGACGATCGCCTCGCCGCCGGCGCGGCCAGGCTTGCCTGTCGGCAGTCGCAGTTCGACGATGCGCAGATCGGCAAACAGCGACAGGTTGCCGGTCGACGCCGACAACTGGTCCCAGTCGAAACCGGTCGTCGCCACATGCAGCTCGCGGCTGCCGAAGCCGCGTTTCCTGGCCGCGTCGCGAATCTCGTCGACCGCCTCGGAGACAAGCAGGTGCTCATCGCCGGTAACGAGGTAGCAGGGAGCGAGGGACTTCTTCAGGTGGGACGAAAGCTGGTTAGCCCGAATCTTCAATCAAGCTGCTCCATGTGGATCGACTCCCCCTCGAGCAGAACCGGGATGCCATCGTCGACCGGGTACAGGCGCTTGCCGTCGTCGGTGATCAGGGCCTCGTCCAGCGGCCGCGACAGCGCTAGGCCGTCGTGGGTCACCAGGCCGCCCTTCTGGATCGCCTCGTTAACCCTGTCAAGCTGGTCTTTTTTCAATACTGACAGGCCTTTATGAGTGACCGGGCAGCGTAGTATGTTGAGCAGACGTTTATCCATGCGCCCTATTGTAGCGCTTCAACCACGCTTCAGCACGGCCGCAAGCTCCGCATTGCCGGTCGCCTCGGCCGCCTGGATCGCCGCTGCCAGGTCCCCGGCGAGTGGCCGAAACCGCTCGTTCTCGAGCCGACAGCGCAGCATGACCTTGACGGCCGCAACACGCTCCCCGTGGACCAGGAGGTCGTGGATGTAGCGTTGCGCGAAAAACAGCGCGTGTTCGCGGTTCTCCCATTTCAGCATCCGCCCGAAAAACCACGCCCATGCCGCCGCGACATCGGCCTCGCGCTCGATATGGTCCGTGATATGGCGAAATCCACCCTCGCGGTTGCCGCGACTGATGAAACCATACGCGTGAGTGAGCACCGCCGTGCGTGCCTGCTCCAGGTCTGCTGCCAGTGCCTCGAGCGACTTTTCCTCCGGCGCCGGGATGCCGACGTCGTCGACGATGCCGTAAGGTTCGATCAGGCTTCCCACCAGCGAGGCGAACGCGTAGCCGAAGGCGAGTGCTGCGAGCACTCGAAGTGCGGCCGGCAACCCGTCGATGCTCCAGAGGCCGAAGCCGCCCAGCAACAGGAAAGCCGACGCAATCCAGATCGTGCCGCCGCTCTTGCCGAGGAAGCGCGCGAGCGCCACGGGACTCAGGCTCTGCAGCGGCGAATGCGTGATCGCCAGCACACCCAGAAATGCCGGGAACAGGGACGCGCACAGCAGCGCATAGGCGAGCAACCAGCCGCCGCCGAGGTGATCGTTGATTATGACGGCGAGCCAGACGAGCGCGACGGTGACCGGCACGGGGAACAGCGACCAGCCGTTGCCGAACCAGCTGAAAAACTCGATATCCGGCGTAGCCGGCTCCGCGCCCCGGGCCCGCGCTTCGAGCACGATCATCTGCGAGCGCAACACCGCCGGGACCACCAGGAACAGCAGGAACATGCCCAGCAGGCCGCCCCAGAGCGCAAACGCGATCAGGGCCCAGAACACGAGCAGGGGCACCATGACGGCTGCCGCCGTGAACGGATAGACAAGGGCGCGAAAGAAATCAGTCGGCCGCATCGTCGTCGGCTTTTGGCACCGGGTCATAGCCCGATCCGCCCCACGGGTGACAGCGCGAAATCCGCCTGAGTGCAAGCCAGCTGCCCCGCAGCGCGCCGTGCACCTGCAGCGCCTCGATCGCGTAGCTCGAGCAGGTCGGCTGATACCGGCAGTTCATGCCGAGCCATGGCGAGATAGCCAGCCGGTACAGTCGCACGAGGCCGATCAACGGTTTCGCAAGTGCCCGGCTGATGGCGTTCGGCATCAGGCGGCCTCGAGCGCCTCCGCGGCGAATCCCCGGATGGCGTCCAGCATCGACGACAGCCCCGTGCTTCGCGTGGGGCTCAGGTGACTGTCGAGCCCGAGCGCATGCACGAAATCGGGCGGCGTATCGAGTATGTCCCGCGGTTCGCGGCCGCTGTACAGCCGCAGCAGCAACGCGATCAGCCCCGACACGATCGCCGCATCGCTGATGGCACGGAATTCGAGTCGGTCGCCCTTTTTCTCGGCAACGAACCATACCTGCGACTGGCAGCCGCGAATCCGGTTTTCCTCGGTACGCAACTCGTCGGGAAACGTCGGCAGGCGGCGTCCGAGATCGATGATGTACTGGTAGCGATCCATCCAGTTATCGAACAGCGAGAACTCCTCGATGATCTCTTCCTGCGCCGCGCGCACTTCGCTCGCCATCGTTTACCCGCTCCTGCGCCAGCTCGTGCCGGAGGGGCCGTCCTCGATCGCGACGCCGGCAGCGGCGAGCTGGTCGCGAATCGCGTCCGCCGCCTGGAAATCGCGCGCAGCCCGCGCCGCGTTCCGTTTCTCGATCAGCGCCTCGATCTCCGCGGACGGCATGTCTCCCTCGGCGCCGCCCGCGAACCACGCGTCGGGGTCGCTGCCGAGCAGACCGAGCAGATCGCCGGCCGCATACATCTTTGCGGCAAGCGCCTCCATTTCCTTGGGTTTGTTGGTCTTGTTCAGCGCGCGCGCGATTGCGAAGAACTCCGCCATCGCTTTCGGCGTGTTGAGGTCGTCTTCGAGCGCGGCAATGAGTTCCTCGGGAACCTCCGCCGCGGCGCGCGCCTCGGGCGATACCTCGATACTCCTGAGTGCACCGTACAGACGATCGAGCATGCGCCGCGCGGACTGGATCGTTTCCGCGGACCAGTCGAGCGGCTGGCGGTAATGCGCGCTCAGCAGTGCCAGCCGGATCACCTCGCCCGGGATCGTCTTGATGAGATCGTGGACGAGCAGGACGTTGCCGAGTGATTTCGACATCTTCGTCTGGTCGATCGAGAGGAACCCGTTATGCAGCCAGTAACGCGCGAAGGGCGCACCGCCATGCGCACAGCTCGATTGTGCGCATTCGTTCTCGTGATGTGGAAAGACCAGGTCCTGCCCGCCGGCGTGAATGTCGATCGTTTCACCGAGATGCTTTTCGGCCATCGCCGAGCACTCGATGTGCCAGCCCGGGCGCCCCCGGCCCCAGGGAGAAGGCCAGCCCGGCAACTCCGGCGTCGACGGCTTCCACAGCACGAAATCCTGGGCCGCCTTCTTGTAGGGCGCCACCTCGACGCGGGAACCCGCGATCATTTCGCGCAGGTCGCGCTTCGAGAGTTCGCCGTAACGATCGTAGGCACCGACATCGAAAAGCACGTGGCCCTCGGCCTCGTAGGCAAATCCCTCTTTGATCAGCTTCTCGATCATCACGATCATGACGTCGATGTGCTTCGTCGCGCGCGGCTCGATGTCCGGCGGCTGCACACCGAGCGCAGCCATGTCTTCGTTATAGGCCCGGATATACCTGGCCGTGATCTCGTCGATCGGTTTGCCGGTTTCGATGGACGCCGCGTTGATCTTGTCGTCCACGTCGGTGATGTTGCGCGCAAATGTGAGCCGGTAGCGGCGCCGCAGAACTCGCGCAAGCAGGTCGAAAACCACTGCCGGCCGCGCGTTGCCGATGTGCGCAAAGTTGTACACCGTAGGCCCGCACAGGTACATCGTCACCTCGCCTTCCTTGAGCGGAACGAAGGGGACCTTCCTGCCCTGCAGAGTGTCGTGTAGCTGGATCGTCATGATTTGCGGGTTGGCTCGCCGGAAAAGCGCAATGATAGCAATATTGCTGCCGGCGGCTACGCTCGGTATTCTTCCGGGCCGTCAGAGCGCTTCGAGAAATGCCGATGTCCGTGCCGCCAGTTCGATTTCTAGCCCGCAAGACCGTCGAGCAGGTCGAGGAAAGCAATGACCTCGCCCCCAAATTCGACGATCGCGGCCTGATCACGGTCGTCACCACCGACGCGGACAGCGGCGAGGTGCTGATGCAGGGCTACATGAATGCCGAGGCCCTGCAGCTCACGATCGCATCCGGCGAGGCGCATTACTACAGCCGCAGCCGCCAGGCCCTCTGGCACAAGGGCGCGACCAGCGGCCTCGTGCAGACCGTCCGGGAGCTCCTGATCGATGACGATCAGGACTGTATCTGGCTGCGCGTGGACGTTGCGGGCGGGGCCAGCTGCCATGTCGGCTATCGCAGCTGCTTCTACCGCAAGGTGCCGGTCGGCAAGGACTTCGACGGCAAGCAGGACAATGGTCACGTCGAACTCGAATGGACCGAGACCGAAAAGGTCTTCGATCCCGAGGCCGTCTACGGGGACGCGCCGAACCCCACGATCCTCTAGGAGCGGCGGCCCGTCTTCTTCGCGCGGCGCTGGTCCCGGCGCTTGCGAGCCGCCGGTTGTGGCACACGGTAGGCGACGGCGCGCGCCTCGATTGCGTATTCGATCGAACCGATGATCCAGAGAAAATAACCCATCAGCTCGATGAACTCCTCGATGCCCTGCTTGATCACGCGCTGATAGGCGTCACCGAGCAGCGCCTGCCACAGCGGTTCATGCCCGACGAAGCGAACGAAGGCGAACAGAATCACGGCACCGGCAAACAGCAGGGCCAGTGACGGCGCAGGCCAGATCCGCCCGAGCGCGACCATGAGTCGCTTGCGATGCCGATAGGTGTAGGCGATCACCAGCGCGCTGACGATGACGACCAGCACCTGCCACAGGTTGTCGACGATCCAGCGATCGAGAAAGAAATCGAGTTCCCGAATCAGGAACGCAAGCGCCATGCCACCGAACAGGATGGCGATCGGGCGTTGCGTCGGGCAGTAGCGCACCACCCAGGCCATGACGCCGCCGCTGGCAGCGAGAAGAATCGCCTGGATGATCTCGATCGGGGAGTACTCACTCGTTCCGTAGACATCGCCAGGTTGCAGCAGCACCCGCAACTTCAGGCTGCCGGGGGCCATGATTTCCATCTGCGTCAGGCCCCAGGTGATCAGGGCGACTGCGGCGAAGTATGCGATGTAGCGAATCCAGGCCATACGCGACTATACACCGGCGAATATTCAATCCCGCAGGCGAAACGTCGGTCGCCCGCGCTCGTCGATAAGCGACTGTTTTAAAAGAAAATCTCTTGCATCCTCTGCGTCCTCCCGGAACCAGGCGCGAGTCTGTCCCAGGCGAAAACTATAGCCCCAGGCATCCATGTCCGCCATCAGCCGCTCGCGACCGACGCCCGCGATCTCGTCCGCGAGCAGAATCTGCAGGTAGCAGACTCCGGCCTCTTCCAGGTCGTCGCCGCCCGCGTCGGTATCCAGGCCGGCGCGGCGTGCGCCGTCCATGCAGATGACGTGACAGGCCTCGTGCAGCAGGGAGTGGATGGGCGTGTCCCGCCTGACGAACAGCTCTGCACCGACGATGCCCGCTTCGCTGTCGCCCCAGAAACTGCCCCGGATGGCCTCGTCGTCGCCCTGCACGACGAGTGTCAGCGCATAGCGACCGAGCAGGTCGTCGAGCGCATCCCGCGAAATGTCATCGACGGTGAGAACGGCGCTGGCCATCGGGCGACGCCAGGATCAGAGCGCGGAGATCTGTTTGAGCACCAGACGAACGAGATCGTCCGACAGGGATTCGCGCAGCTGTTCTTCTTCGCGCGCTTTGCCGAGTACGAGCGTCGAGTCGTAGGTGTAATTGCGGGTGACGGTCAGCGTCTGCGGGTCGAGCCACTGCCGCTCACCCTGCTCGAGTGTGTAACTGATCGTGTAGTAGACCTCGTACTCGGTGGGCACATTACGCGCGGACACCGACAGCACGCGCTGGCCGGTATCGTCGAACAGGATGCCGAGCGTCGCGGTCGAGGCGGCACGTGACTCCACGACGTTCACGCCGGCCGCCTGCAACGCCGCGCGCAGGTCCCGATAGAACAGGCTGTGCCGGTCGCTCGCATCGATATAGGTGCGTTCCATCGCGGCAGGCGCGGTGAACGCGCCCTGCAGCTGGAAGCCGCAACCGGCCAACAGGCCCAGCAGGACGAATGCGGAGAACCTAGACAACGATGTTGACCAGGCGACCCGGCACGACGATGACCTTCCTGATCGCCTGCCCCTCAACGAAACGCTGCACGTTCGCGTCCGCAATCGCGGTCGCCTCGATCGTATCCTTGTCGGCGTCCGCCGGCACGGATACCCGGCCCCGCAGCTTGCCATTGACCTGGACCACGAGTTCGACGAGATCGAGCGCCAGCGCGGTCTCGTCCACGCCGGGCCAGCGGCAATCGATCAGCGCCGTCTCGTGGCCGAGTTCGCGCCACAGCACGTGGCAGATGTGCGGCACCATCGGGGACAGCATCAGCACCACGGCCTCGAGCGCCTCGCGCACAACCGCGCGGCCGGCCGCCGAACGATTCTCGAAGCGGTTGACCGCGTTCATCAGTTCCATCGCAGCGGCCACGGCCGTGTTGAAACTGCTGCGGCGCCCCACGTCGTCGGTCATCTTGCCGATGGTCTGGTGGGTCTTGCGCCGCAGGGCTTTCTCCGCGTCGTCGAGCATGGACGCGTCGAGTTCCCCGACTGCCCCTTCCGCCACGTGGTCCATGACGGCATGCCAGAAACGCTTGAGGAAGCGGTAGCAGCCCTGCACCCCATCGTCGGACCACTCGAGCGATTGCTCGGGCGGCGCCGCGAACATCATGAACAGCCGGACGGTATCCGCGCCGAACCTGGCGATGAGCGCCTGCGGATCCACCGTGTTGCCCTTCGCCTTGGACATCTTGGCGCCGTCCTTGAGCACCATGCCCTGCGTCAGCAGGTTCGTGAACGGTTCCGAGATGTCCGTCAGTCCCTCGTCACGCATGACGCGCTGGAAGAACCGCGAATACAGGAGGTGCAGGATCGCGTGCTCGATGCCGCCGGTGTACTGGTCGACCGGCGTCCAGTAGGCAGCGCGCTCATCCAGCATCGCGGAGTCACTGTCCGGGCACGCGTAGCGCGCGAAATACCACGACGATTCGACGAACGTGTCGAAGGTGTCGGTTTCGCGGCGCGCATCCTTGCCGCAATCGGGACACGCAACCCGGTAGAAGGCAGGCATGTCCTTGAGCGGCGACCCGACGCCCGTGAACTTGACGTCCTCGGGCAGCACCACCGGCAACTGCTCCTCCGGAACCGGTATCGCGCCGCAGTCGTCGCAATAGATGATCGGTATCGGCGCGCCCCAGTAGCGCTGCCGCGAGATTCCCCAGTCGCGCAGGCGGTAATGGATCGTGCGGCCGCCGCGACCGATTTTCTCGAAATGACTCGCGATCGCGTCGAAGGCGGCGTCGAAATCGAGGCCGTCGTAGTCTCCGGAATTCACGAGCACGCCCTTGTCGACGTAGACCGCTTCCTGGATGTCGATGTCGCTGCCGTCCGCGGGCGCGATCACCTGCCTGATCGGGATGCCGTGCTTCTTCGCAAACTCCCAGTCACGTGCGTCGTGCCCCGGCACGGCCATGACGGCCCCCGTGCCGTAACTCATCAGCACGAAGTTCGCGACCCAGAGGGGTACTTCCTCTCCGGTCAGCGGGTGAATGGCCGAGATGCCGAGCGGCATGCCTTTCTTTTCCATCGTCTCGAGCGTCGCCTCGGCGGCGCCGGTCTTGACGCAGTCCTGGATGAACGCTGCCAGCTCGGGGTTGCCTTCGGCCGCCCTCGTGGCCAGCGGATGCTCGGCGGCGACGGCCATGTAGGTCACGCCCATGAGGGTGTCGGGCCGGGTCGTGAATACCGTCAGCGGCTCCGCCTCTCCGGGCACGTCGAACGACAGCTCGACACCCTGCGATCGACCGATCCAGTTGCGCTGCATCGTCTTGACCGAGTCCGGCCAACCCGGCATGCGATCGAGTTCATCCAGCAACTCGTCGGCATAGGCCGTGATCTTCATGAACCACTGCGGTATTTCGCGGCGCTCGACGAGTGCGTCCGAGCGCCAGCCACGACCGTCGATCACCTGTTCGTTCGCGA
>DATCZJ010000106.1:0-2154 GCA_036525955.1 Woeseiaceae bacterium
GCCCTTCTCCGCGAAGATCATGTAGAAGTAATAACTGATGTTGTCGCTGAGCGGCGCACTGGACAGCAGCTTGAGGAGATAGGGCGCCTGGAAGTCCAGGCTCGAGTCGGCAGTCACTTCACCACTGATCGGATCGATGGATTCCGCGTCGCGCGCCTGGACGAAGGCCTGGGCGCGCGCGGCCAGCGGGAGCGTCCGGGGAAGTGCCAGCGTATCGTCACCGGTGGGAACGGTGTGATCCCGCCAGTTCGCCATGCGGTAGTTCATGTCGCCGGCAAAACGATTGCCGAAGTCGTTGAGGCGCGGGTACGCCGCATGACAAACATTGCAGCTCACGCCGTATTCCCGCGCAAATGCGGGCATTGCGTCTGCAGTGTCGCAGAACATGAAAAAACCCGGGATAAGAACTGATGCGAAGGCGACGAGGCGGATGGCGGCTATACCGGGCATGACAACTACTCCATGAGAACCCTGGCAGGGCTCTCATTAGGACGCAGTCACATTGGTTGCGCCATACGGGCATTTCCGGATCAAAATAGGGGAACGCGCAAGCGGGTCGCGGTTCGAAAACCGCTCCTGTGGAAGACCAGTGCCTAGAACGTCTTGCGCAGGCTGATCATCAGGTTGCGGCCGGTCGCGTCGAGGCCGGAGCCATGCATCCGGTAGCGCTTGTCGAAGACGTTGTCGATCCCGGCCGTGAAACTCCAGCCGCCGCGAAAGTCCCAGCTACCGCGGGCACCCATGATCCCCCATCCGCTGCTGCCGTTCGGGTCGATACGAGTATCTCGAACGTCACGGGCACTCAGTCGATCCTGCTCGCCGGCGAAACGCAGCCAGGCTTCAGCCATGAAGTTACCGCCGCCATCGTAGCTGATGTTCAGCCGTCCGCTAAGCGGTGGAATGCGGTCGCCGGCTTCGGCGGATGAACCGGAAACGCGCTGCTCGGCCCAGGTATAGTTGAGTACGGCGTCGATGCTGACGGTATCGCTGATGTCGAATCCTGCGCCGCCTTCGAAACCGCGGATGGTCGAGTCGGCCGCGTTTACGCTTTGCACGACGTCGCGGCCTCCCGGAGTCACGTCCCCCGTCAGGACGGATATGATGCGATCGTCGTAATCGAGCGTGTAAATCATCAATTCGAAGCGCGCGCGATCGTCCGAGTAACGCATGCCGGCATCCACCTGCACGACGCGTTCGGAGTCGATATCGGGATTCGGGATATTGAAGCGGTTACCCGGGCGATTCCCGAGAGTGCCGAGATCGAACACGTTCGGCGCACGAAATCCGAAGCCGGCGTTCGCGACCAACTGCAGCTTATCAGTTGCATTGAATATCCAGCCAATGTCACCGCTCGTATCGGTGACTCTGACGGAAGCCGCAGCAGATACCGGCGTCGACGGCAACGACACGTTCTCCTGACTGATGCGCACGCCGCCGCCCAGGATGTTGCGGGCCGAAACATGGCGCTCGGTGTTGCCGAATATCGCGAAGCGCTCGATCTCGGAACCGTCGGGGAAACGTGGCGTCAGCGCGGTCACCTGTCCGTCGACGAGACTTTTCTCGCTGCGCCGGCTCGCGACCTCGTCGCGATAGGCTTCCGCGCCCACGACCCAGGAACCGGTGTCCACCACTCGGCTGCCGCTGACGACCAGGCCGTAGAGATCGCTGCGATTCGACTCAAAGCTCCTGTCCGTCGCTCCGAAATCGCGCGACACGCTATCATCGTCGATCCGTTGCCACGCAAGATCGACGTTCCAGTCGAGGCCAAGCGCGCCATTCCCGTGGGCGAACTTGCCGTGCACGAAGACACGTCGGTTGGGTTTGAACAAGAACTCCGAGGATGATGGCTCGGTCTGGCCGAAACCCGGTACCAGTTCGTCGATGCGAGGTGTCTCCGGCTGCTCCAGGTAATGCACGTCGAAGAGCCAGCTGCGTTCGTCGTCGGGGCGGCCCGCGAGCACCCAGCGCGCTGCACGCGATCGGTAGCCGCTGGGACCGACCCGATCGCCGCTGCCGGTCCGGCGATCACCGGTGTCGAGGAACTCGGCGCTGAACGAAGTTGCGATCCGGCTGCTACCGGCGTCCACCGTGGCGCTCAGCATCCTGCCCAGTTCCGCGGTGTCGTAAGCTGCGTAGACCTCGCCACGATACCCG
>DATCZJ010000107.1:0-11441 GCA_036525955.1 Woeseiaceae bacterium
GCGGCGTCGTCGATCTCCTCGTAGCCGGCGCCGATTTCGATCCTGCCGAAACGGGTTGACGTGCCGAAGCGGATATCGGCACTCACGATCTCCTGCGGTGTTGGCGTCAGGGTGTTGCGCTCATCGAAGACGCGTTCGCGATTCAGGTCGCCAGCGCGAAGCAACAACTCCCAGGTCGTAGCTTCGGTGTTTGTCAGTATGACGCCGAGCGACGCGATGCGGGCGTCGTTCTCTGCACCGTGGCCGACGACGCGGCCGTAATAACGATAGCCCGTCTGGTAGGTGCCGTGGTTGTATGCCAGGTCGAATATTGGGTCCGACTTCAACACGTCGAGTGCGTTATAGGCATATTCGGCAAACCAGCGGTACGACCAGCGGCTTCGTATGTAGCCGCTGCCCTCGATGCCACCCTGCATCATGTAACGGCTCGGGAAGCCGCCCGCTTCGTCCTCGGCTGTGCCGTTAACATAAACGGCCATCGGCGTGCCGAACCAGCGGTTGCTGACGCGGATATCGATGCCTGCAAGCTGGTTGCTGGGCTCGTTCTCCGGTGTGACTCCCTCGTCGCCAGGATTATCACGCCCCCACACCAGGTCCCAAAACGTATCCCAATCACACGGCCTGCCATCCCCGCACCACTGCGCCGTCCGCGACAGGCCGATCTCCCACGCCGGGTGCGGCTTGAAACTGACCCGCAACCCGAGGAACCGGGTATTCGGCACCACCCGCTCCTTCTCCATCTGCCCGGCGATGAAGCTGAAGTCCCAGGGCCCGATCCAGCTCAGCCACTTCGTCCTGAACGCATCCGTGCGGTTGCGGTCGATCGTGAACGCCGGGATGGGCCGCGCGTTGTTCGACAGGATCTGGCTGCCGTCCCAGCCCGGCCCCCACCAGCGGTCCATCGTGCTCGCCGCGATGGAGATATTGCCGAGCTCGAGCGCAATGAGGCTGCCGTCCGGCCGCACATCCTCGCCGTCGGCCGGATCGTCGACGCCCGTCACGTTGAGATTGACGGTCAGGTGGTCGCCGAACCAGGAATAGCCGGCCGAGAGTTCCGCCTCCTCGCGCGGCGTGTTGGCAAAGCCCCGGATCCTCGTCGGTTCCTCCGCGAGGGCCAGGCGGCCCTTGATCCGGTGCCTGCCGCGCTGCGATTGGCGCTCAGCACGCGCCAGGAGCCGGTCACGCGCACGTTCGACCGCGACCGGCACGATCAGCTCCTCGTCCTTCGAGCGCCTCAGATCGGCTTCTACGGCGTCCCACGCGAGCGGCCAGGTCGTCACAGGCCCGCGGATAACCCCGTAGTCGGCGAGCAGCTGGATATCGTGGCGCAGGCCGACGTCGCCGGGCGCGATCACGGGGCCGGCAGCGGTGATGCCCGGCAGTGCGAGTGCGGCAATGTAGAGGAGAAAGACCGTGCTTCGTGCTGGAAACGGCATGCGCAATCCGCTGCGTAACTCGATCGCCGATGGTAACAAGATTCGTCGCGGGGGCGGGCGCTAGTTGGGCTTCCTGGGGAAGTCCACGACGCGCTCGGAAGAAACGCCGCGCTCGGTGCCGGGCTGGTTCAGCCAGACGAGATCGTCCACCCCGTTTTCGGGCGTGTACTCGAGCACCGCGTGCATCAGGACGTCGCGGGCCCGACCGTAGTCGAGCGCCTCGGAGGCGGCCTCGAGTTCCTGCAGGTAGCGGCTCAGCACGTCCAGGCTCAGGTACTCCTCGTCGGCACGCAGGATGCGCGGGTGTTCGGTCCCGGAAACATTGGAGCCGATCAGCAGTTCCTCGTAGAGTTTCTCCGCGGGCCGCAGGCCGATGTACCTGATCTCGATGTCGCCCTCGGGGTTGTCCTCGTCGCGGACGGTACAGCCCATCAGGTTGACCATACGCCGCGCGAGATCGTCGATCTTCACCGGCTTGCCCATGTCGAGCACGAACACATCGCCGCCGTGCGCCATCGCACCGGCCTGGATGACGAGCTGCGCCGCTTCCGGGATCGTCATGAAATAGCGCACGATATCCCGGTGTGTGACCGTCACGGGCCCGCCGCTGCGGATCTGCTCCTTGAACAGCGGCACTACCGAACCGGACGACTCGAGGACGTTGCCGAAACGCACCATGCAGAGGCGCGTGGCGTGGTCGAGGTCGTTGTGCGCCTGCAGGATGAGCTCCGCGAAGCGCTTGGTCGCGCCCATGACGCTGGAGGGATTCACGGCCTTGTCGGTGGAGATCAGTACGAAGGACTCGACGTCGGCTTCGATCGCCGCCTGCATCGTGAACCAGGTGCCGAAGATGTTGTTGTGGATGCCCTCGAAGAGGTTCTGCTCGACGATCGGCACGTGCTTGTAGGCCGCCGCGTGATACACCGACTGTATCTCGAAGGTCCGCATGATCTCGAACATGCGGCGCCTGTGATGCGCCGAACCCAGCAGCGGCACGACCTCGCAGGGCTCGTCCATCTTCGCCGCCTGCACACGGAGGCGTCGTTCGATGCGGTAGAGCGCGGTCTCGGAGAGCTCCAGCAGCACGAGCTTCGCCGGCCGGAGCCTGAAGATCTGGCGGCAGAGTTCGGCGCCGATGGACCCGCCCGCGCCCGTTACGAGGACGTTCTTGCCCGTGATGCAGGACTCCAGGAGCTGCACGTTCGGCGGCACCGGGTCCCGGCCCAGCAGGTCCTTGACGTCGACGTCCCGGATATCGTCGACGCGGGCCCTGCCCGAGACGAGGTCCCTGACGTCGGGCATCGTCTGCACGAGCAGCGGAAACTCGGTCAGCCGCTCCAGCACCTGCCGGCGGCGCCGCCGGCTCGCATTCGGTATCGCCAGCAGCACGCGGCGGGCACCGGTCTCGCGAACCAGGTACTCGAGCTCCCTGGGCGCGTGGACGGGCAGGCCCTTAATCCGCTTTCCGTGCAGTTCCGGATCGTCGTCGAGCATCGCGACGGGCAGGAACTCGCCCTCGGACTGCAGGTTGATGGCCAGTTGCGCGCCGGCCTCGCCGGCCCCGTAGATGATGACCGAGTCGATCGTGCTCGGCCGGGACGCCAGCGCGACCCGGGTGATGTACCGGCTGCCGCCGAGGTAGATGAAGGCAAATCCCGCATAGGCCAGCGCCCAGCGCACGGGTATCGCCAGCGATGGAAAGACGAGCGCCGCCATTGCCGCGGCCAACGCACCTATCGTGACCGTCACCGCCGCGGCCACGACGAGTTCGATGCCCATGTAGCGAATGACGGCGCGATACAGGCCCCGCAAGGTTGCCGTGAGCAGGGTGACGGCCGTCGTGACGGCGATGACAGGCACGGCGGCACGCGGGTCGAATGCCGATCCCAGGACGATCCAGCAGGCAGCGACCGCACTGAGTCCGAAGCCGACGAGGTCGGCGGATACCGCGATGCTGGTCTTGATGGGTCGGTCGAGACCGACGATGAAATCCTGCGCTGACTTCAGTGTGCTTTTTTGCTTGTTTTTCACATGGTTCCAGTGCATCGAACAAACGCGATTGGCTCAGAACCCACGCAGGTCTGCGGAAACACCCGCGAAAACTGTCGAGTTATGCCCCAAATTTACCAGATTGGATCACGTGGTCAATGTTGGATCAGGGTGGCAGCGCCGCTTCCAGCGGCTGCTCACGGCCCGCCACGTCGACGAGTTCGCCGGGCGCCCCGAGTTTGTCGAGTTCGCGGACCACGGCGGCCAGCGCGGACTGCCGCGACACGGTCGCCACCGCGGTAAGGACCATTAGCCTGAAATCTAGCAGCAGGCTCTGGTGATCGAGATAGAACAGTGCGAGCCGGCTCTTCCACGGCCGGATCAGCGCGTCGTAGGCCCTGTCCGCGTCGTCGTGATCCTTGAGAATCTCGCCTTCGTCGGCGAACACGATGGACGCGAAATCCGTTACGCCCGGCCGAACGCTGAGCAGCCGTTTCTCCGTCTCGGTATAGACCGCGACGCCGTCCGGCGTGTTCGGCCGCGGGCCGACGATCGACATGTCGCCGGTCAGCACGTTCCAGAACTGCATGATCTCGTCGAGCTTCAGGGCCCTGACGTAGCGGCCGACCGGCGTGATGCGGCTGTCGCGGGACGACGTCGACGAGCCCCCCTTCCTGTCCGCATCCACGACCATGGAACGCAGCTTCACCATCTTGAACGGCACGGCGTCCTTGCCGATGCGCGGCGCGACGTAGAGCGGCGACGCGAAGTCGTAGAGGAAGATGAACAGCGCCAGGATGCCGATGAGCGGCGAGAACAACGTCAGCAACAGCACTGCGATCAGCACGTCGAGCAGACGCTTGAGGAACAGCATGGGCGCCTCGTTACGCGGCGCCGTTCACGAGGGAACGTACCTGGGCCGCGATGGACTGGCGATCGATACCGGCCAGTTCGCGAAGGTAGTCCTGGTCGCCGACCTCGCTCGTGAACCGGTCGCCAATGCCGAGGCGTTTGAAGACGCGCGGCCGGGTGTCCGACTCGAGGCAGACTTCGGCCACCGCGCCGCCGAGCCCGCCGAGCACGGTGTTCTCCTCGACCGTGACGATGCCCCCGGTCTCCTCCGCCGCGGCGATGGCCGCGTCCGCGTCGAAGGGCCGCAGGGTATGCATGCTCAGCACCCGGCAGGACATGCCATCCGCCTCGAGTGCGTCGGCAGCTGCGACCACCTCGGACATCACGCCGCCGATACCGATCAGCGTCATCGCGTCACCCGATCGCAGTTCGCGAGCCTTGCCGAGTTCGAAAGACTGACCGCCGTCGTCCTCGAAGGTGCCCGCCCGCTCGAGGCGCAGGTAGGCTGCACCCGGCGCCTCGATCAGCGCATCGACCGCCTGCGTCGTCTCCCAGCGGCTGGCCGGCGCGCAGATCGTCACGCCGGGCAGCGCCCGCAGAACACTGAGATCCTCGGTCGCATGATGCGACATGCCCAGCTGCCCGTAGCTGTACCCGCCGCCCACGCTCACGACGATGACGTTGGCATCGTGGTAGAAGGTGTCGTTGCGCAGGTGTTCGAGGCAGCGCAATGTCGGAAAGTTGCCGATGGAATAGGTGAACGTGGTCAGGCCTTCCATCGCCATGCCCGTCGCCACGGACGTCATGTTCTGCTCCGCCACCCCGACGTTGAGGAACTGGTCGGGGAAACGGGACTTGAAGTCGTCGAACACGCCGAAGCCGAGATCGCCGGTCACGAGGACCAGGTTCGGGTTCGTCTCCGCCAGCTCGCTCAGGCGCGCTATGAACGCGTTCCTCATCGCCCGTCGTCCAGTTCCTTGAGCGCCGCTTCGAACTCCTCGCCCTGTGCCGAACGATAATGCCAGAGGACGCTGTTCTCCATGAAGGACACGCCCTTGCCTTTCGTCGTATGCGCCATGATGCAGATCGGCGTGCCATCGCTGGCAGGCGCCTTCTCCAGCGCAGCCGCCAGCGCCAGGTGGTCGTGCCCATCGACCTCGACGACGTCCCAGCGGAACGAGCGCCACTTATCGACGAACGGCTCCAGCCCGAGGGTCTCCTCGGTCGGCGCCAGGCTCTGGATCTTGTTGTAATCGACGATGGCCGTGAGTCGTCCCAGGCGGTGATGGCCGGCAAACTGGATCGCCTCCCAGTTGGAGCCTTCGTCACATTCGCCGTCGCTCATCAGCACGACCACCCGGTGCTCGGCCCGCTTCAGCCTCGCGGCGTAGGCCATGCCGCAGCCGATGCCGAGCCCGTGGCCGAGCGAGCCCGTCGACAGCTCGACGCCCGGCACACCCTTGTGCGATACATGCCCGCTCAGCACCGAGCCGTTGGAATAGTGCTTGTCCAGTTCCTCGACGGGGAAGAATCCGCATTCGGCGAGCGCGGCGTAGACGCCGGCGCCGGCATGTCCCTTGCTGAGCAGGAAGCGATCCCGCTCCGGCCATCGAGGCTCGTCACTGCGATAGCGGAGGACGTGACCGTAGAGGACCGCGAGGATATCCGCGATCGAGAAGACTGCACCGATGTGCGAACTGCCGCCAAGACTCGTCATGCGCAATGCATGGCGCCGGATACGGTACGCCAGGGCGCGCAGGGACGCGTCCAGCTCTGAATCAACCTTGTAGTCAGGCCTGACCGCCATGATCGTCAGCAGACCTCCGCGAAACCGATATAGGGATCGAACGGCAAGCGTTCGATACGCAGTTTGTACTGCTGGAGCACCTCGAGCATGGCGAGCGTCTCGCCCGGCCAGAGCGGGTTGTCGAGTTCGTCGAAGGCGACGATCGCGCCCTTGGGCATGCGCGGCAGGAAATGCTCGAGCGCGGCTTTGGTCGGCTCGTAGAGATCGAAGTCCAGGAACAACAGGCTGACGACGACGTGCGGGTTCTCCTCGACGAATGCCGGGATCGTCTCAACCGCGTCGCCACGGATCAGTTCGACCTTCGGAATGTGGCCGAGGAACCGGGTGCTGTCGTGTATCCCGGCGAGCTCCATGATCTCGTCGTAGGAATCGGCATACAGATCGCCGGCCGTAACGTGCGAACTCGTCTCCGACCGGTCTTTCTCCGACACCTCGGGAAAGCCGGCGAACGTGTCGAAACCGTAGATGCGGCGCGTTAGATTGACCGGCTCGAGGATCGCGGACAGCTTCGCCCAGGTCATCACCCCAAAACCTTCGTTGACGCCGCACTCGACGACGGAGCCCTTGACGTTCAGCACACGCTTGAAGATCTCGTAGAGCGCGACGAAGCGCGTGAGGTTCTGGCGCCTGACGTACTTCGGAAAGTTCTCGATCTTCTTTTCCCACGGCGACGCATTGCGGTCGAAGCACGCCCGGTTCCTGGGCGCCTCCTCCTGCTCTGCCTGCGTACGCAGTCCGGCCGATACCGGCGTGGGATTCTTGTTGTTCAAACTGCCCCCTGAAACCCTGAACGTTGCTGGCTACCGGCCTTTATAGAATTCTTCGATGCAGTCGCAAACGTAGTGAACATCGTCATCGCTGAGCGAGGTGTTCATCGGTAGCAACATGAAACGCTCGACCATCCTTTCCGTGTACGGCAACGACACGTCGAAGCCCAGCTTCGAGAACTGGTGTATCGCCATGCCGCCCCATTGCAGGATCGTGTGCACACCGCGCTCGAGCAAGTGCTCTCTCAGTTCGTCCCTCGACTCCGCCTCGATCTCGTAGTTCTGGTAGATATCGAAATGCTCCGCGGACTCCTCCGGGCCGGGCGGCAGCAACAGCTGTTCTATCCCGGCCAGCCGATCATTATATACGCTTGCGAGCTCCCTTCGACGGGCAATTGCCTCACGATAGCGGCGCAACTTGATGCCGAGCACCGCCGCCTGCAGGTTATCGAGCCGGGTATTGAGGCCCCAGACCGAGACTTGCCCGTCGGGACCACGGCCGTGGTCCCTCAGGATCCGTATCTGGTCCGCAATTTCGTCGTCATTGGTCACAACCGCACCGCCATCACCCACGGCGCCCAGGGTCTTGGATGGGTAGAAGCTGATCGATCCCGCGAGACCGAACGACCCGGCCGGCCGCCCCCGGTAGGTCGAGCCGAGCGCCTGGCAGGCATCTTCGACAATGAACAGTCCGTGCTGATCGGCGATCTCGAGGATGGGCGCCATAGTAGCGGTCCTGCCATTGAGCTGCACCGGCATGATGCCCTTCGTTCGAACCGTGACGGCGGCCCGAACCGAGTCGGCATCAATCAGATGATCCCGACCGCAGTCGACCAGCACCGGCGTGCCGCCGGCATGGTGTATCGCCGCGGCAGAGGCCACGAAGGTGTGGGACGGAACGATGACCTCGTCACCAGGCTGCAGCCGGCAGGCGAGCAGGGGCAGCAGCAGGCCCATCGTGCCATCACCAACCCCGATCGCATGCTTCATCCCGAGGAAATCCGCCAGATCGCGCTCGAAGTCGGCCAGCTCCTTTTGCATGATGTAGGCGCCACGCCCGAGCACCTGCTCCAGACTTGACATAATCTCCTGCCGGTCCGACTCGAACACCGCGGGATAGTTGAAGAACGGGATTTCTCGTCGTTTCAGCATTGTGTCGTCGCTTGCGGTCTGGAATGCCAATGATCAGGCTTGCAGCGCTGCAGCGCAATAAATGACGCGGTGGACGGTGTCCGCCTCCGCACCGGCCAGCGGGGTGGGCTCCGGTATCTGCCCGTCGCCGGCCTCGAGTTCGCCGGGCATCGGCACCTGCGGGCCGTAGAAAATCCGCTTGAGCCAGCGCTTGCCGGCCATGGTGCGCGGCATCAGCCCGCTGGCAACCGCGAGCCGTTTGACCACCCGCAGCGCCGACTGCACGGGCGATAGCCGGTCCACCGGCTCGAAGCCGAAGAACTCCGTCGCAAACCCCTGCGCCTCGAACAGCGCCCTCAGCTCCGGCACGCCGTAATACGCGACGCTGAAGTCACTCGGGTGGAATTCCCACAGGTCCTTGTTGACTGTCGCGATCAGCACCCTGCCCCCCGGGCGCAGGACGCGCCGGCACTCGGCAACGAATGCCGCGGCGCTCGGCAGGTAGTAAAGCGCCTCGAACAGGATCACGACGTCCTTCGAGTGATCCTCGAACGGCATGTCCTGGGCGTCGAACAGCTTCAGCGGGAAACGCTCACCGTAGTGGGCACGCGCACGCGCAAGGATGGGTTCGGACAGGTCGCCGGCTTCGAGCGAGCGAGACGCGCTCGCGAGTAACCCGAGACCGGGGCCGGCGCCGCAGGCCGCCTCGACCACATCCCCGTCCTGGCAATAGCTCGCGGCCCACAGATAGCGGCTCAGGAGGCGGTCGATCTGCAGCTGCGAGACGGGCTCTCCGGGCAGCTCGGTGACCGTCTGGAAATCCTCGTCGCCACCTGCGCCCGGCTGTTCCTGCCCGGACTGTTCCGCCTTTGGCTCCACCTTCATCAATTCGATCCGCTGCGCATGCGTTCGCGATGCGCCTGTCTACAGCACTTCCGCTACTTCCTGCAAGTAGCGGCTGTAATTGGCGTACACCGTGGCAGCATCAAATTCGCGATTGAACAGGGCAGCTGCCGCATCCTCCATGGACAGCATGGCGTCCGGATCCTCAATCAGCCGCACGATCGCGTCAACCAGGCTGGCCGGCTCCGAACTCCGATAGAGCGCGCCCACGCCGTGCTCTCTGATCAGAGCACCAAGGGTGCCTTCGATGTTCGACAGGAAAGGCAGACCTGCCGACATGTACTCGATCGGCTTGTTGGGAATGCTCAGCAGGAAATCGTCGGACGACGGGTACGCGGTCAGCCCCATCTTCGACATCTTCATCAGTGCGGCGATCTGGTTGCCGTCGATCCAGCCCGGGAACGAGACATTAGGCAGGCCCCGTGCCATGCGCTCGTAGGCGGGCAGTTTTTCGCCAGTGCCGCAGAGGATGAATCGCACCTGGGGCAGTGTGTCTTTCATAAGCCGCGCGGCCGCGATAACGGCTTCGAAGCGCGTCTGTTTGCCGATCGCGCCGAAGAAACAGACGTTCCAGTTCCTGTCCGAGATACCGTGCTCTTTCCAGAACGCCTCGGCGGCACCCAGCTCGGAGGGCAGTAGCTCGCGCCTGGCGTAGCCGAACGGAAAATCGCGGTCCAGGGGACCCGGCGCCCTGCCCGCCTTGGCGAGTCCCCAGTCCCGGATCCCTTCGGTAATTGCGACGATGGCATCGGCCTCGCGCAGCGCCTTGCGCGCCAGCCGATCGTAAGGAAGAAGCAGGAACCTGCCGACCCCCTGCAGCGCCCGCGGTAACACCTGGACGAAGATGTCCGGCCAGAGATCGCGAATGTCGACGACCACCGGCACGCCGAATTCCTTGCCAAGGCCGACGGCAGCCCGGGTCAATTCGATAGTGGGATACGACACGAGGATCACGTCGGGGCGCGGTGCCGCCCGGGCCATGCTTCGGAAGCGCCTCGCGCACACGGCATGACTCGCAATGCGTCGCAGCGAAACCGAGCGAGAATATCCCGGCTCCGGTACGAGCATGATCGTCTGGTTGGGACGCAAGCTTATCTCGGCGTTGCTGGCCTCGCGCTGAGCTCGCTTCGTATGGTTGAAGGACGATGTCCACCATGTGACCTCATGGCCCTCGTCCGCCATTCGATCGCACAGGATCCCGCTCCTGTACAGGCGTTCGTGTTTGCCGTCGACGGGCAAGGGCTCGCCAACCGTAATGATCCAGACCTTCACACCTTGCTTCCCATCAACTGCTCGACTGACCCGTCAGCGTCGCATAGAGCTCGAGCAGCTTTCGCTCTTCGGCCGTCCAGTTATAGCGATCCTCTATTGCACGGCGGCCGTTGGCGCCCAGTCGCTTCGCCTCGGCCTGGTTCGAGAGTAATTCATCGATTTTCGCGGCAATCGCGTCGCTGTCATGCGGGTCTACGCAGTAGCCGCATTCGGCCTCGCTGATGATCCTCTGCCACAGCGGGATATCCGACGCAATCACCGGTATGCCCGCCGACATGTACTCGAACATCTTGATCGGCTGCGATTCCATGTGGTTCGGCGTACGGTGGAGCGTCACGAGCCCTGCTGCCGAGCGCCCCAGGACCTCGCGCAGCTCGTCGCGGCCTATGTAACCGAGCGCCTCCGTTTTACTCCAGCCTTGCATCGACCGGACGTCCTCTTCGGTGTTCGGCTCCGCAAATGCGCCAGCCAGTATCAATCGCGCCGATGGCTTTGCCTTGCCAATCGCCTCGACAATCTCGCGAATTCCGCGGGTCGCAGATATTGCGCCAACATAACAGACCGAGTCCCTGTCCTGGTCCCACGGCATGTCGCTCTCGAGTTCGTCGAGGAACGGAAAGTTATTGACGACGACGGTCTGATCGTTGATCGCGAGGAACTTGTCACCGATCGTCGGTGTCGCTGCCACGACGCCGGCGAATCGCCGACACGCGTAACGTTCGAAAGATGCGTAGAGTCGCGAGATCAGACGCAGCCGGCGCGGGCCGAGATAGGTTTTCGCGAGCAGCTGCTTGGGCACGTCTTCGTGCGCGTCGAAGATTACCTGCTTACCCCGACGCGTCAACGAGAGCCCGACCGGCAAAAGCTCCGGGTCGTGCAGGTGATAGATCGCAGCGTCCAGGGCGATGGCCCTTTTCAATATGCGCCGGGTCGTCATCGCCATGCGTGCGAGTCGACCGCTCGATGCACCGACGTCGAGTATCTGCACGCCGTCTTTCTTCTCGTCGCCCTTCCCGTCAGCCACCAGGAGCGACACGTCATAGCCGTTCGCCGCGAGACTGCGGCATTCCTTCAGGAAGATGCGGGTGTCGTAGCGCGGATGCACCGATGTCAGGTGCACTGTCTTGACGCCGCTTGGAACTTCAGCCATCACTTGGCGATATTCCGAGGCCGATGAGATCCTGGATTGATTCGGCGCTTGGATAATTTATGAGGACTGCTCGATGTGGTCCTTGATACACGAACATGCTTCCCGCCGATACTGAGTGAGCTCCCTCCTCAAGG
>DATCZJ010000108.1:0-33929 GCA_036525955.1 Woeseiaceae bacterium
CTGCGTGCACTCAGCGATTTCAAGGCCGGTAAAGTCCGCGTACTCGTGGCGACCGACCTTGCCGCGCGTGGTCTCGACATCGAGCGCCTGCCGCACGTCGTCAATTACGAGCTGCCGCATGTACCGGAAGACTACGTGCATCGCATCGGTCGCACGGCGCGTGCCGGGCACGAAGGCCACGCGGTGTCGCTGGTCTGCGTCGATGAGCATCGCCTGCTCGCCGACATCGAGCGACTCTTGCAGACCGACATCCGCCAGGAAGTGATTGCCGGTTACGCGCCGAATCCGCGCATCAAGGCCGAGCCGATTACGAAAGGGCGGGCACCGCAGCGCCCCTCGGGTCGCAAGGACGGGCGCCACAAGGCCGGTCGTCCCGCCGCATCCAAGGGCGGCGGTTCGCGCCGGCGTCGGTCCTCCGGGGGTCGCGCCTGACGATCACAGGGGTGCGCGCGCCGAGATCTTCTCCAGCCGCGCGCACCCTGTATCCCTCGTGACGGGACACGCGGCAACCGTGTCTGCGCGGGAGGTACAACCCATGCGAAAGACCGCGTAAACTGATTCTGAATCCGGGCAAAAGACCCGGGCAGGTCATCGTTTTTCTGCGGCAGAATGCAAACCTGTCCGGCGTCGGCGGCTTAATGCGCGACGAACCCGCCGCGTGGGGAACCACGGGCGTCAGGGCTGTCGGCCGGGGGCCGAAGTCTGTCGTCGCGGCGCGGACGCAGAGGAAGTTTTCGACAAGGCGCGCGCCGTGGTCGGCGCCGTTTCGCACGGGGAGAAGCATGCATGACGGTAGCCGGCCTGGACGTTTTCGTTTTCGTTGCGTATGTCGTCTGCCTGATCGGTATCGCGTACTTCGTGTCGCGGGAAAAAGCCGGTCACGAAAAAAATACCAATGACTACTTCCTGGCGGGCAGCAGCCTGCCCTGGTGGGCGATCGGCGCCTCCCTGATCGCCGCGAACATCTCCGCCGAACAGATCATCGGCATGTCGGGTTCCGGTTTTGCGCTTGGCATCGGGATCGCCTCGTACGAGTGGATGGCGGCCATCACGCTGTTGCTCGTCGGCAAATACATGTTGCCGATCTTCCTCGAGAAAAAGATCTACACGATGCCGCAATTTCTCGAGAACCGGTTCGACCATCGTGTCCGAACGGTGCTCGCGGTGTTCTGGCTCGGCGTGTACACCTTCGTCAACCTGACGTCGGTGCTCTGGCTCGGCGCCCTCGCGATATCCACGGTAACCGGCGTGCAGCTCGAATACGGGTTGTTCTTCCTCGTCGCGTTCGCGATCGCCTATTCGCTGTACGGCGGTCTCAAGGCAGTCGCTTTCACCGACATCATCCAGGTCGTGCTGCTGGTCTTCGGCGGACTGTTCCTGTCCTATGTGTCGCTGGACATGATCGGCGGCGGCAACGGCGTGCTCGCCGGTTTCGAGTCGCTGACGCGGCAGTTGCCGGAGAAGTTCGACATGATCCTCTCCAGGGACAATCCCTACTACAAGGATCTGCCGGGAATTTCCGTGCTCGTGGGCGGCATGTGGATCATGAATTTCTCCTATTGGGGATTCAACCAGTACATCATCCAGCGCGCGCTCGCGGCAAAGAGCCTCAGGGAGGCACAGGCCGGCATCGTGTTTGCCGCGTTCCTGAAACTGTTGATGCCGATCATCGTCGTGCTGCCGGGCGTCGCCGCGGTGATACTCGTGCCGGACATCGGTCGCCCGGACGAAGCCTACCCGTCCCTGATGAACCTGATGCCGGTCGGCCTCAAGGGGCTCGTTTTCGCAGCGCTGGTGGCTGCGGTCGTGTCCTCCCTCGGGTCGATGACCAACAGTATCGCGACGATCTTCACGATGGATCTCTATTCCTGGTATCGGAAGGGCAGGAGCGAGAAACACTACGTCGGGGTCGGCCGGCTCGTCGGCCTGCTTGCCCTGGTCATCGCGATGCTGACGGCCAAGCCGCTGCTCGGACAGTTCGACCAGGCGTTCCAGTACATCCAGGAATTTACCGGCTTTTTCACGCCGGGCATTGTCGTCTTGTTCACGCTGGGCATGTTCTGGAGTCGCACGACGGCCAATGCCGGACTCTGGGCGGCGGTCGGCTCGGCGGTCCTGTCGCTCGCGCTGAAGCTCGGCTGGCCGGAACTGCCATTCATGGATCGGGTCGGGCTCGTCTTCGTTCTCTGTGCCGCGATCGCCGTCGTGATTTCGCTGGTCGAGAACAAGGGCCGGCATGACAATGCCATCGAGCTCCGCGAGATCGACTTCCGGACCTCGGCGGGCTTCAACCTGGCCGTCGTCGCAGTGTCGATCATCCTGGTCGCCCTCTACGCGGCGTGGTGGTGAGTCGCTTCGAATATTTCGAGGGTCCGGTCCGGCCCGCGGTGACAGCGGGCCGCGTCGATCACGGGCCGACAGGCCGGCCTTAGTCGTAGAGGCGCAGGTCGGAGAGGCGGTGAATGAACACGATCCGGTCTTCGATCGAAACGAGGCCTTCGTCCGTCAGGTTTCTCAGGAGCCGCGACAGGGTTTCCGGCTGCATCGACAGGCGCGAGGCAATCACGTGTCGCGGCATGGACAGTTTCACCGTGGCTTCGTCGTTTTGCGTCGTTTCTGTGATGTGATCGAGCAGGTAGCTGATCAGGCGGCTGCGCGCATTCTGGATCGTGAGGTGTTCGATTTCGCGAACCCGAGCATGCAGGTGCCGCGAGATGTCGGCGAGCAGTCGCATCATCGCATCGCTGTTCGACTGCAAGAGTTCGACGTACGGCTGGTTCGGGATCTGGCAGAGCACCGAGTCCTGCAGCGCTTCTGCCGTGACTGGAAACTTGTGCTCCCGCATGAAGGCGATGGCCTCGCCAAACGTGCGGCCCGGGCCCACGACTTCCAGCGTTTTCTTTTCGCCCGTTGAGGCGATCAGGCTGAGTTCGACCAGCCCGCGGTCCAGAAAGTAGAAGCTGTCTGCGACGTCGCCGCGGTGGAACAGTACCTCGCCCTTGGCCAGGGATCGGACCTTCGCAGCGGACGCGATGCGATCAAAATCGCCTTCGTCGAAGGACGTGAACAGGTAGTGCCGCCTGACGGCTTCGCAGATGTCCGTGTGAGCGCTCATGAGCACGGAGTCTAGCATTTCGCTACCCGGTATTACGGCTGCCACGATTCCGTGCGGCTCAACGAGTCGCCGCCTCCGCAGGTACTTTGGTCATGGGTACTCCCAGGCAAGGTCTGAGGTTCGAGTTTAGGCCGCGATCGACACGTGTCCTTGATCTGGATCAAGGCGGTGCGCGGCTCCCCTCTTTAAGGTTCGCTGTGTGTCCCGGCAGGCCTTGCCGGGTAAAGCGCAGAACCCTGTCAGGGGAGGGAGCCAGGATGCTTAAAACAGGGTGGTACCGTCGGGTGAAGGGCGGGGCAGCATGGCTGGCGGCCACATGCCTGCTGCCATGGGCCGCGAGCGCCGCGCAGCCGGACGTTGCTGACGTGCAGGCAGAGTCGGCCGCCGCGATCGACGAGGTGGTCGTGGTCGCTCACAAGCACGCGCGGGCGCTGCATGACGTGGCCGCCAGCGTGAGCGTTTTTTCCGGCGAGGATCTCCGCTTCGAACTCGGCGATACGGTCGCTGACGTATTCCGCTACGCGCCCGGCATCGACTACGAGGCTGCCGGTTCGCGTTTCGGATCGGAGAGCATCAATATCCGCGGCATCAGCGGCAATCGTGTCGCGATCCTGGTGGACGGTGTCCCCGTCAGCGACCAGTTCGATGTAGGCAGTTTTTCGAATGCCACGCGAGACCTCGTCAACGCGGGGTTCATCGACCAGATCGAGGTCCTGCACGGGCCGGCCTCGGCGCTGTATGGCAGCGCCGCAATCGGCGGCGTGGTTGCGATGTCCACGGTCGAGCCGCGAAGCCTGGCCGGTGGCTACGGGCAGGGCGGCCGCTTCACGACCGGGTGGCGGGACGAAAACACGAGCGTCAATGCCACGGCCCTGCAGGCGTTCGCCGGTGATCGAATCGCGGTGCTGGCCGGCGTGGCAATGACGGACGGCAACGAGTTCGACGCCGCCGCTGCAGCCGACAGCCTCGACTGGCGGGATTTCACGAGCCAGTCCGCGCTCGTGAAGCTGACCATCGACGATGCGTGGGGCAACCGCTGGCAGGTGACTGCAAACCGCAGGCAGAGCGACGTTGACTCCGAACTCGGCTCGGTTCTCGGCACGGGCCGTTACCGGACGACGACGGCACTGGTCGGCAACGACGAGGCGGTCGCCGACCTGCTGAGTCTCGAATATCGCTTCGGCAATGACAGCGGCGTCATCGACGACGGCGTCGTCCGCGTCTACTTCCAGGATTCCGAGATCGTCCAGCACACGCTCGACGAACGCGGCCTCGCGACCCGGCCCGTGTCGATCGACCGGCTCTTTTCCTTCGAGCAGCAGACGTCGGGCATCGAGGCCAGCATGCAGAAGTCGGTAACGATGGCCGGGGTGCCGCAGCAGCTGGGATTCGGCGCCGAATTCAGGGACCGTGACACGGCCGAATATCGGGACGGGCTCGAGACCGGCATCGACGACGGCGTCGTGACGAACGTGCTGCTGGGTGAGGTCTTTCCGCTGCGCGATTTTCCGCTGAGCCGGACGCGCGAACTTGGCGCCTACCTCGAGGATGTCGTGACTGTCGGACGGCTGTCGCTGATCGCGGCGGTCCGCGCCGACCGTTACGACATGCAGCCGAGCGTCGATGCCATGTACGCCGAGGACTATCCGTTCGCGGTACCGGTGTCGATCTCGGAGTCCGAGGTATCGCCGAAGTTCGGCGTCATCTACCGCCTGGGCGAGTCGGCGGAAATCTACGCACAGTACTCGCACGGTTTCCGCGCCCCACCCTACGAGGATGCGAACATCAGCCTCGAGATGCCGCTCTTCAATTTCCGCGCCGTGCCGAATCCCGATCTGCGCTCCGAGACATCGGATGGCGTCGACGTCGGGCTGCGCTGGCGTGGCGCGGCAGGCAGCGCGCGGCTTTCGGTGTTCCGCAGCGACTACGACGACTTCATCGAATCGAAAGTCAGGATCGGTCCGGATCCGGACAGCGGAAGGATCCTGTTCCAGTCGCAGAACATCGAGCGCGCCGTGATCGAAGGTATCGAGGCGGGCGGAACGCTGGTGCTCGGTGCGCTGAGCGACGGTCTGTCGATCGACGCGAGTCTGTTCCTTGCGCGCGGCGAGAATCGAGATAACGGCGAGCCGCTGAATTCCGTCGGTCCGCCGCAGGGCGTCCTGAGCGTCGACTGGGTGTCGGACGGCGACCGGTTCCGGGCGTCTTTGCGTGGCACCTTCACGGACGACTGGTCGGAACGCGACGAACGCAATGGCGAGCTTTTCAAACCGTCCGGCTACGCGGTTTTCGACGCGTTCATCGCGTACCGCCTGGGCGCGCGACTGACGCTGCGGGCAGCCCTCATGAATTTCACCGACCGCACTTACTGGTCGTGGACGGACGTACGGGGCCTTGCGCCCGGGGATCCGGTCATCCCGTACCTCTCGCGTCCCGGCCGCAGTTTCAACATCGGTTTGGACATGCACTGGTGACAGTCCGCCAAACCACATCCTGGGAGTCTCAACAATGAAGGTTTCAATGCAATCCTGGCAACATGCGCCGTGGCTGCTTTGTGCGATCCTGTTCGCGGCATGTTCGCCGGCGAACGGGCAGGCAGACGATGCCGCGGTTCACAAGGCCGAGACGGCCGGTGGGTCCATGGAAGCGCTCATGGCCACGGGCAAGAAAGTGTACGACGCCAACTGCGCGGCCTGCCACCAGCCGACCGGCCAGGGCCTTGCCGGCGCGTTCCCGCCGCTGGCGGATTCCGATTACCTGATGGGTCCGCGTGAGGATGTCCTGTCGGTCGCATTGTTCGGACTGACCGGCCCGATCACGGTCAATGGCCAGCAATACAACGCCGTGATGCCAAGCATGGGTCACTTGAGCAACGAGGAACTGGCGGCGGCGCTGACTTACGTCTTCGGTTCCTGGGGGAATTCGCTCGCTGCCGTGACGCCGGAAGAAGTTGCAGCGCTGCGCGTGAAACTCGGGCAGGAAGATCGCGCCGAAGGCCAGCGACATACCGGCGCATCCGAAGGTGAAATGCGCTACCAGGGAACGCCCTCGCCGATGAGCGCCGAGGAAATGCGGCAGATGCAAAGCGCGGAAGGGCCGGTGCTGACGGAAGAACAATACGCGATGGCCACGGAGCTGTACTTCCAGCGTTGCGCAGGTTGCCATGGCGTGCTGCGCAAAGGCGCCACGGGCAAGCCGCTGACGCCGGACATTACGCGGGAGCGCGGGACCGAGTATCTGAAAGCGCTGATTACCTACGGTTCGCCCGCGGGTATGCCGAACTGGGGATCGTCCGGTGAACTGACCGACGAGCAGATCGATGTCATGGCGCGCTTCCTGCAACAGGAACCACCCGCGCCGCCGGAGTTCGGGCTGGCCGACATGAAGGCCACCTGGAAGCTGCTGGTACCGCCGGAGAAGCGGCCCCGCAAGCCACAGCACAAGCGCAACATCGACAACTTCTTCTCGGTCACGCTGCGTGACAGTGGCCAGGTTGCCCTGATCGACGGCGACACCAAGGAAGTCGTGAGCATCCTGCCGACGGGTTATGCCGTGCACATCTCCCGGCTTTCGGCATCCGGACGCTATGTCTACACCATCGGCCGCGACGCCAAGGTAGACATGATCGACTTGTGGATGGATCCGCCGCAGATCGTCGCCGAGATCAAGGTCGGTCTCGAGGCGCGCTCCGTCGAAACCTCGAAGTACGAGGGCTACGAAGACAAGTACGCCATCGCGGGGTCTTACTGGCCGCCGCAGTTCGTCATCATGGATGGCGATACGCTCGAACCGATGAAAGTGGTTTCGACGCGCGGCATGACAGTCGACACGCAGGAGTACCATCCGGAACCGCGTGTCGCGGCCATCGTCGCGTCACACGAGCATCCCGAATTCATCGTCAACGTCAAGGAGACGGGCCATATCCTGCTCGTCGACTATTCCGACATCGACAATCTCTCGATCACGGACATCGGCGCGGCGCGCTTCCTGCATGATGGCGGCTGGGACCGCAGCAAGCGTTACTTCCTGACGGCGGCAAACCAGTCGGACAAGATCGCGATCGTGGATTCCCGCGAGCGCAATCTTGCGGGGCTGGTCGACGTCGACAAGATCCCGCATCCGGGCCGTGGCGCAAACCTGGACGACCCGAAGTTCGGGCCGGTGTGGGTAACCAGCGCGCTCGGCAACGACAAGGTCACGTTTCTCGGCACCGACCCCGAAGGTCATCCGCAGCATGCGTGGAAAGTCGTACGCGTCCTGCACGGCCAGGGCGGTGGCTCGCTGTTCGTCAAGTCGCACCCGAAGTCCACGAACCTGTGGGTCGATTCCCCGCTGAATCCCGATGAGTCCATCAGCCAGAGCATCGCGGTATTCGACGTCAATAATCTCGAAGCCGGCTACGAGGTTCTGCCGATTGCCGCCTGGGCCGAGCTGGGTCCGGGCCCGAAGCGCGTCGTACAGCCGGAATTCAACAAGGCGGGCGACGAGGTCTGGTTCTCGGTCTGGAGCGGCCAGAAGGAAGAGTCCGCGATCGTCGTCGTCGACGACAAGACGCGCAAGTTAAAACACGTCATCAAGGGACCGAACATCATCACCCCGACAGGCAAGTTCAACGTGCACAACACGGTCGAGGACGTTTATTGATCGTTTCCCGGGGCCGCAGCAATGCGGCCCCTTTTTTATTTCGGCGCCCGGGTCGGTGCAAGCCCCTCAGGCGCCGATTTTCTTCAGTGCCACCCAGAACATGCCGGCCGCCAGCAGCACGAACAGGATGCCGATGGCGTGCTCCATCGTCCGCTGCGAGATCGCGCCCTGCAGCCGCGGGCCGATCTGCCCGCCGATGATGACACCGGGAATCGTGTAGGCGATCAGGTGCCAGGGCACGGCGCTGGCTCCGCCTTCGCTGACCAGTTGCCCGATCAGCGTGAACGAGGCGCAGGCGACCGTCACGATCACGATCGCGACCGACGTGGCCGCCGCGACAGCCACGGGCACGCCGCGCTTGGTCAGGAGCGGCACGACGACTTCGCCGATGCCGACGGAGACCATGCCCGTCAGGAACGCGCCGATCGCCGTGGCAAGTCGGGTCATCGGTCCCACGACGGGTATCTCATAAACATACTCGCGCCCGCGGCTGTCGATCTTGTGTCGAATGTTCGGGCCGTAGTCACCGGGTAGCAGCAGGTGTACCGGTGTGCCGCTGTGCTCCATGAAGACGTGGACGAAAGCCAGCACGAGCACGAGCAGCGCGTAGCCGGCAATCAGAATGCCGCCCGGAACGAAATGGGCGAGAAACGCGCTGAGGATGCCGACGGGCACCGAAATCTTCAGGAATCGCTTGACGATGTCGAAGTCGATGAGGCGCTTGCGGTAATAACCGACGAAGCCTGACGAGAAGCCGAAAGTCTCGGTCAGCAGCGCCGTGCCGATCGCGGCGACGGTTGACGGCAGCTCGTACTCGGGGCCAAGCAGCGGGAAGATCAGCACGAATATCGGCGTGAAGAGCGCCGCCCCGCCGATGCCGCTCAGCATCGCGCAGGTGGCGACGCCGATGGATACCGGGAACATGAACCAGTAGAGCGTGAAATCCATGCGGGGCCTCGGGACGGTCAGCGCGCAAGTATCGGGAATTTTCAGCAACCTGCAAGTAGCATGATTTTTGAACCCTGAAATGCGACGGCTGTGCAGGATCGGCGGCCGGTACCCCCGGCGGCCGCGAAGCGGTAGGCTAGGCAACGCAAAGCCGCAGGCGCATGGGTCTGCCGCGACGAGCCGGAGAAGCGATCGGATGAAGCTCAGATACAGGATTGCCGGCGGTGTCGCCGGGTTGCTCGTGCTTGCGATGGCGGGTCTCGCGCTGTTGCTCGGCCATACGACGCCCTGTCCGGACGCCCGGACCGGGTCTGCTGCGGGAGCTACGACCATGAAAGCCATTGTCTACGAGTGCTATGGCGACGCCGACGTTCTCCAACTGGCGACCATCGACAAGCCGGTGCCAGAAGCCGACGAGGTGCTCGTCAGGATCGAGGCGGCAGCCGTCAATCCGCTCGACTGGCACTACATGCGCGGGTCCCCGTATTTCATGCGCCTCGGATCCGGGCTCGGCGCGCCAAGCGTGACGCGGCTCGGCGTCGATTTCGCCGGCGTGGTCGAAGCGGTCGGCGCGGAGGTCTCTCGCTTCCAGCCGGGCGATGAGGTCTTCGGCGGCAGGACGGGGGCATTCGCCGAGTACGTCACGGTCCGCGAGGGTGCCGCCATCGCGAAGAAGCCGGCGAACGTGTCGTTTGCGGAAGCCGCGGCCGTGCCGATCGCGGGGGTAACCGCGTTGCAGGCCCTGCGCGACAAGGGGGGTGTCGAGCGCGGCGATACCGTGCTCATCAACGGTGCGTCGGGCGGCGTCGGTACGTTTGCCGTGCAGATCGCGAAGGCGCTCGGCGCGGAGGTCACGGGTGTCTGCAGTACCCGCAACGTCGAGCTGGTCACGAATCTCGGTGCCGACCACGTCGTGGATTACAAGCAGTCGGACTATACGGGCGGCGCGCAGCGCTACTCGGTCATCGTCGACAACGTCGGCAACCATTCCGTGCCCGCGAATCGCAAAGTACTGACGGACGAGGGCGTGCTCGTCATTATCGGCGGCCCGAAGGGTGACTGGTTCACGCCGCTGCTGCGGCCCATGCAGGCGGCGTTGTTGTCGCCCTTCGTGGACCAGCAACTGTCGTTGATGATCGCGAAAATGAACCAGGGCGACCTCGAATATCTTGGCAGCCTCATGGAGAACGGCAGCATCCGGCCCGTGATCGACCGGGAATTCGGATTCAACGAAGTGGCCGACGCCATCCGCTACTCCGAGACCGGCCGCGCGCGGGGCAAGATCATCATTCGTGTGAATTGACGGGGTCCGCGCTGGTCAGCCGCGCGATCGTACGGATTTTGCGTTTCCGCGCAGTGCCAAATAGTCCAGAATAGGCTGCCATCAAACAGTCGCACGCGGGACAGAAACATTCCGCGCCCCACACACGCCCGAGGACCAGGAACCTTGTCAGCAGATCTCGTCAGCACGCTGGAACACACGCCCGTCATGCCGCTCGTCATCCCCGAGGATCCGGCGACCGCTGTCAGCATCTGTCGTGCTTTGTGTGCGGGCGGACTGCGGACCGCGGAGATCGTGCTGCGGACGGATCGTGCGCTGGACGCCATTCGTGCGGTCGCCCGGGAAGTGCCGGAGGCGCTGACCGGCGCCGGAACCGTGCTGAATGCATCGCAGGCCGAAGCGGCGATCGCGGCAGGCGCGACCTTCCTGGTGTCCCCCGGTCTCGACGAAGGCGTGGTCGCTGCCGCGCGCGACCACGGTGTGCCGATATTGCCCGGCGTCTACACCCCGACGGAGTTGCAACAGGCATTCAACCTCGGCCTCGACATCGTCAAGTTCTTCCCGGCGTCGATCGCGGGCGGCATTCCTGCGCTGCAGGCATTCTCGAACGTGTTTCGCAGCATGAGGTTCATGCCGACAGGCGGCATCTCGCTGGACAACCTCGCGGATTTCCTGGCGCTGCCTTCGGTCCTGGCCTGTGGTGGCAGCTGGCTGACGCCGGCATCCGCAGTGGCGGCCGGCGACTTTGCGGAAATCACGCGGCTAGCGCGCGAGGCGGCCGACAGAGCGATACAGGCAAAACGGGCCGTCGCCCGCTGAGGGCCGCGCGGCGTCTGCGACGCGGCCTGGAGAGTCGGAAATGATCAGGACGGGCGAACAATACATAGAAAGCCTGCGAGGCCGGGACCTGGCGGTGTACCTGCTGGGCGAGCGGATTTCGGAGCCGGTCGATCATCCCATCATTCGGCCGTCGATCAACGCGGTGGCCGAAACCTACGATCTTGCCGCACGTGATCCGCAGCTCGGCACGGCCATGTCGCCGTTTACGGGCGAGCGCATCAATCGATTCCTGCACATCGCGACGAGCGCCGCCGACCTCGTCATGCAGAACAAGATGCAGCGCAGACTCGGGCAGCTGACCGGCACCTGTTTCCAGCGTTGTGTCGGCATGGACGCGTTCAACGCGCTGCATTCCGTGACCTGGGAGATCGACGAGTCGCACGGCACGGGCTATCACGAGCGGTTCCTCGCTTTCGTTACGATGGCGCAGCAGCATGGCTACGTCATCGGCGGCGCAATGACGGACGCCAAGGGCGACCGTGGCAAGGCGCCGCATGAGCAGTCCGACCCGGACCTTTTTGTGCATGTCTCGAGGCGGACGGGCGAAGGCGTTTTCATCCGCGGCGCCAAGGCGCACCAGACGGGCTGCATCAACTCGCACTGGATGATCGTGATGCCGACGATGCGCCTCGGCGAGCGGGATCGCGAATTCGCGATCGCAGGTGCCATCCCGGTTGACGCGGCCGGCATCACCTATCTCTATGGGCGGCAGTCCTGTGACACCCGCGCGATGGACGGCGATATCGATGCCGGCAACGCCCGGTTTTCCGGCCAGGAAGCCCTCGTGATTTTCGACGACGTGTTCATCCCGAATGACCTGATCTTCATGGACGGCGAATTCGATTTCGCCGCGATGCTCGTGGAACGCTTCACGTGCTATCACCGCAGGAGCTATGTCTGCAAGTCCGGCGTCGGCGATACGCTGATCGGAGCTGCGGCAACGGTCGCGGAATATAACGGCGTCGAGAAGGCATCGCATATTCGGGACAAGCTCGTGGAAATGACACACCTCAACGAGACGATCTACAGCACCGGGATCGCGTCGAGTTTCCAGGCGTCGAGGATGCGGTCGGGGGTCTACCTGAACGACGACATGATCGCCAACGTCTGCAAGCATCACGTCACGAAATTGCCCTACGAGATCGGCAGGCTGGCGCAGGACCTCGCGGGCGGACTCATGGTCACGGCGCCGTCGCAGCGTGATCTCGAACATCCCGAGGTCGGCAGCCTGGTTCGCAAGTACCTGAAGGGCAGGGACGACATTTCGACGGAAGACCGGCTGCGCATCTTGCGGCTGATCGAGAACATGACGATGGGCCGCAACGCGGTCGGCTACCTGACGGAGTCGATGCACGGGGCCGGCTCGCCGCAGGCGCAGCGCATCCAGATCGCCCGGCAGATGCAACTCGACTTCAAGAAATCGCTCGCGAAGACGCTGGCGGGGATACCCGTCGACGCGGCCGACGAGATTGCCGGGCAGCTGTCCGGCTACATGGAAAAAGTCTTCACGCCGGTCGGAACGGACGGCGACGATTAGACGACAGGAGCGGTTCGAAGTGGCGCAGTCAACGCCAGACATGTCCGAAACGAAAGCGAGCATTCTCGAAAGGACCCGCGAGCATCTGTACCCCGGCCGCGTCGAGCGTCTCCTCGATGGCGGCATCGATTTCGTGCCGGGCCGCCGGGACGGTTACCGCTACTGGGACGTGGACGGTCGCGAATTACTCGATCTGCATCTCAACGGCGGCACGTTCAGCCTGGGCCACCGTAATCCCGAGTTGATCGCCGTGCTGACCGAAGGGCTGGGTGCATGGGACGTCGGCAACCATCATTTCGGCTCGGGTCCGAAGGCCGCGCTGGCGGACGCGCTGGTTCGCATGGCGCCTGGCCCGATGCAATACGTCGTGCTGACTTGCGGCGGCAGCGAGGCCGTCGAGGTTGCCATCAAGTCTGCGCGATGGGCCACGGGACGCCGCAAGATCGTCGCGATCGACGCCGGGTTCCACGGCAGGACGGGCCTGAGCGGCGCGGCCGGCAACGACGAGGCGGCGCGCTACTTCCTGAGCGACCGCCCGCAGGAGTTCGTCAAGGTGCCGTTCGACGACCTCGCCGCGATGCAACGCGCGCTGCGCGGCAGGGACGTTGCGGCCGTGCTCATGGAAACGATTCCCGCGACCTGCGGGTTTCCCGTGCCCTCCGACGATTATCTCCCCGCCGTGAAATCGCTTTGCGAGCAATACGGCGCGTTGTATATCGCGGATGAGGTGCAGACGGGTCTCGGACGAACCGGCCGGCTCTGGGCTGTCGAGCACTGGGGCGTGGAGCCCGACATCCTTGTTACCGGCAAAGCGCTTTCCGGCGGCCTCTACCCGGTATCCGCGACGCTGCTCAGCGCGCCCGCGGGGGCCTGGTTGCGGGACAACGGCTGGGGCCATGTGTCGACCTTCGGCGGCAGCGACCTCGGTTGCCTGGTTGCAACGCGGGTCATCGAGATATGTGCCGACACGGCGACGCTCGCCAATGTCGTGGACCAGGCTGCGCGATTGCGTGCCGGCCTCGAGCGCCTGGCGCTGCGGTTTCCGTTCCTCGAATCGATCCGCCAGAAGGGCCTCGTCATGGGGCTGAAATTCAGGGACCGAAACACCGGGCCTGGCATCATGCGCGCGTTTTACGAAAACGGCATCTGGGCCATCGTCGCCGGCTATGACGAATCGGTCGTGCAGTTCAAACCCGGATTGCTGATCGATAACGACTATTGCGACGAAATCCTTGCCCGGGTCGAAAAGGCTTTCGTGTGGTACCTGCGCGCGATGAACGAGGTCCTCGGTGGCGGTACCGGCGTGGCCGCGGATCCCGAGGTGGACATTGCGACGCGCGTTGCGCTCTCTGCGCTGGCACGCTGGAACATAGAAGGCGCCCAGCTCGACGTCGTGAAGCACCGCGAAAATACCGTGTTTCGCGTGACCTGCGAGGACGGCGCGAGATTCGCGTTGCGCGTGCACCAGCCGGGGCTGCACGGCGACGCGGCGCTGCAGTCGGAACTCGAATGGATGGACGCGCTGCGGCAGGCAGGATTTCCCGTACCTGCCGTCGTGCGTGCCACGGACGAGGCGCTGTTCGCCTGCGTGCAGGCCGCCGGCGTCGAGCGGCGCTGCTCGCTGCTCGAGTGGGTCGAGGGCCGGCTGTTCAACGACCTCGGTAATGTCGAGCGGGGCATGGAGGTCGAGCTGTGCGAGCGTTATCGCCGTCTCGGTGCACTGGCCGCACGCCTGCACGGTCAGGCGATGGCCTGGGAGCCGCCGGCCGGATTTACCCGCCATGCCTGGGATGAGGACGGCCTGCTCGGGGACGAGCCGCGCATGGGTCGATTCTGGGATCATCCCGACCTGACGCCCGCGCAGCGGCGGACCTTCCTGAAGGTGCGCTTCGTGCTGCGGCGGTTTCTCGATGGGCTCGGCAAGACGACGAATTACGGGCTCCTGCACGCGGACTTCCTGCCGGACAACATCATCGTCAATGACGCGCAGTTGACGCTGATCGATTTCGACGACAGCGGCTATGGCTGGCATCTCTACGAGATGGCGACGGCGCTTTTTCCGCAGATCCGGCAGCCGTTCTTCGATGCGCTGGTCGATGCCTATCTCGAGGGCTACCGCAGCGAACGCGAATTCAGTGACGCCGAGGCGAACAGGCTGCCGGCCTTCCTCATGATCTGCGGCCTGAATTATCTCGGCTGGCTGCAGAAGCGGGGCGACAAGATCCGGCACGCGGACCGGCTGGCCGCGGAGATCATCGCCGGATTGCTGGAATACGTCCCGCAGCTGATGCGCGAGCTGAGCCTGCTGCAGCGCCTGCTCGTCAACATGGCCGTTCGCTGACGGGCCTCAAACGGGCCACAAAGCGGGCGAGCGCATGCGACAGGCGCGGCAATCGACGGCTGCGCTCGAAGCGCGACAACACGCAGGCGTTGCCGGCCAGCACGAGGCAGCAGCCCACCGCGGTCGGCGGATCGATGCTCAGTCCTTCGAAGGCGGCCGAAAGAACCAGCGCCACGACGGGAAAGAGGACCATGGCGTAACCGGCCCGGTGCGCACCGATCCGGCCGAGCAGCGTCAGGTAGGCGCCGAAGGCGACGATGGAGCCGAAGACCGTCAGGTAGGCGAGCGAGCCGATATAAGCCGGGGATGCGTCAAACAGGAATTCCTTGCCGCTCGCAAGCGCAATCGTGGCATTGATCAGGGTGCCATAGAACATCCCCCATGCGTTCGATTGCAGCACCGGCAGCGAGGCGCGCTGCGCGGCCTGCGACACCATGTTGCCGAGTGATGCCAGCGCGGCGCTCGCGATGGCGAGCAACGAGCCGAGCACCATGCTGTCATCGAGCGACAGCTGGCCAATGCGCGGTATGAACAGCACCAGGATCCCGATCACGCCGAGCGACGCGCCGATAAGCACACGGCGTCCCGAACGGGCACCGAAAAACAGGCGGGCGTTCAGGATGTTCATCCAGACCATCGTCGAGAACGCAATCGCGGTCAGTGCCGACGTGATGTGCACCTGCGCGTGATAGGCGACGACGTAGTTCACGCCGAACAGCAACAGGCCCAGCAGCATGAAATGTGCGTGATCACGTATTGCAAAGCGCAGTTTCAGCCCGCGGAACAGGCACCAGGCAAACAGCAGCGCTGCGGCCGCCGCGTATCGGTAAACCAGTGACACCTCGGGCGCGACGGCGCCCAGCTGGAATTCGATCGCGTACCAGGTCGAACCCCAGATCAGCACCGTCAGCGCATACAGGATCGTGTTGTTCATCAATGCCTGCTCCCGCAGTCGTTGACGTCGACGACGTTTTCGAAAAGTCGCGTGCTCAGGTTGCGGTAGCGGTGAACGCGCGTGGGTGGTGACAACAGCAGTTCACGCAACGATTGCCACCGTGCGGCGCTCGACGCCGGCGATTCCGGCGGGGACACGGCATGCAATGCGCTCGCCTGCGGGCCGTTCGCCGGTTTGTTGGCTGTTTTGCTCGAATTCATCGTGTTTCTTCCCGGTCGGTGTTGCGATGGACTTGACTCTACGGGATTACTGGAGATATAACAGATACACTTTTCACAAAATATGACCTGTACAGTTATGGAAGCGCTCGACAAGCAAGGCGAGACGTACCTCTACCGCCAGGTGATTGACCTGATTGGAGAAAGCATCGAAACCGGGGCGCTGCGGCCGGGCGATCGCCTGCCGTCGCTCCGCAAGATGAGCCGGTCTGTTGGCGTCAGTATCCCGACCGTTCGACAGGCCTATATCGAACTCGAGCGCCAGCGACGCGTCGAGGCCAGGCCCAAGTCGGGGTTTTTCGTTCGCCGCCGGACGATGGCGCCGCTGGTGCGGCCGACGCAGACCGACAAGCGCTCTCCGTCGGCGCTGTGTTGCAGGCCGCTGATGGAGCGCGTCTACGACGGCATCAATCGTCCTGAACTCGTGCCGCTCGGCATCGCGAATCCGAGCATGGCAAAGCCCGCTGCCAAGGCGCTGCATCGCACGATGAAGCGCGTCATGGCCCGTGCGGAGGAGCGCAGTATCGGCTACGCATCGACGCTGGGGGAACTCGCCCTGCGCCGGCAGATTGCCTATCACTATCTCGACAGCGTCGGTGCGCAGGTGTTGCCGGAGCAGGTGTGCATTACGAACGGCGGCCAGGAGGCATTGCTGCTGGCGCTCCGGGCGGTTGCCGCGCCGGGCGATGTCGTCGCGGTGGAAACGCCCACTTACCACGGCCTGCTGGAATTGATCGACAGCCTCGGGATGCTCGCCATCGAGGTCGAGACCTGTCCGGAGGAGGGCGTCGTGCTGTCGGCGCTCGAGCGGACACTGCAGACGCATCCGGTCAGGGCCTGCCTGTTCTCGACCACGCTTGGAAATCCGCTCGGGGTGACGATGCCGGAACAGGACCGCCGGTCACTGGTCGATATGCTCGCGCGGTTTGATGTGCCGCTGATCGAGGACGATGTCTATGGCGACCTGCGCTTCGACGGTGAGCGGCCTGTGCCCGCGCAATTCCTCGGCGGCCGGGGCCGCGTGCTGACCTGTGGTTCGTTTTCCAAGACCGTGGCGCCCGGCTATCGCGTGGGCTGGGTCGTCGCGCGCGACGAGATCAACGAGATTGCACGCTTGAAGCGCGCGTTCTCGTGCTCGTCGGGCTTGCTGCAGCAGCTGACGCTGTCGGAATTCATGGCGACCGGGGATTATGCGCGGCATATCAAGGCGCTGGTGCCGGTGCTCCGGCAGAATGCGGACCGCATGAGCGCCCTGATCGCCGAGTCGTTCCCGGCGGGCACACGCATGTCGCGTCCGGTCGGCGGATCCGTGCTCTGGGTCGAGTTGCCGTTGTCGGTCGACGCCGAAGTCCTGTTCGACGACGCGATGGCCGCGGGTATCAGCATCATGCCCGGGCACATATTCGCGCCATCGCCCGCCTACCGGAATTTCATTCGCCTGAGCTTCGGCCACCCCTGGAATGTGAAAACCGAACAGGCACTGCGCTGGCTGGGTCAGCAGGCAAGCACTGCGAAATAGGCGCGGGCGGATCGCGATCAGGCCGCCGCGGCGTCCTCTTCGCGCGGCAGGTGCCGCACCAGCATCGCGAATTCGTCGATCGCCGTGGCCTCGATGCCCTGGGGCACGGTAATTTTCGCGACATGCCCGGATCCCGGCACGGCATCCAATGGCCGGCCGTCGCGATCCTCGATCACATCCAGCGTGAAATGCACGTTGCCTGACGGCGTCACCAGCTCCATGCGATCGCCTGCGACGAACCGGTTTTTCGCGAGCACCGTGAGCCAGCCGTCGCGCCAGTCGGCGATCTCGCCGACCAGCTGCTGGCGATCGGAACGAGATACCCCCGTTTCGTAGTTCTGGTACTCGGCAGGCCGGTGACGGCGATAAAAGCCCTCGGTGTAGCCGCGGTTCGAGAGGCCCTCGAGTTCGTCCATCATCGTCATGTCGAACTCGCGCCCCGCCACGGCATCGTCGATCGCGCGCCGGTAGACCTGCGTCGTTCGCGCCGCATAGTAAGCGGACTTGGTGCGGCCCTCGATCTTCAGCGAGTCGATGCCCATCTCGGCCAGCGCCTTCACGTGCTGCACCGCGCGCAGGTCGCGTGAGTTCATGATGTAGGTGCCGTGCTCGTCCTCGTACGCGGGCATGAGCTCGCCCGGGCGCGTCTGTTCCTCGAGCAGCATGACGGGCAGTTCTGCGGGCACGATGTCGCCCGTCGAGGTCTCCCGCGCCTCGACGGCGTTGTATTTCCAGCGGCAGCTGTTGGTGCAGGCGCCCTGGTTCGAGTCGCGGTGGGTCATGTAGCCGGACAGGAGGCAGCGGCCGGAATACGCGATGCACAGCGCGCCGTGCACGAAGACCTCGAGTTCCATGTCCGGGCATTCCTGCCGGATCTCGGCGACTTCCTGCAGCGACAGTTCGCGGGACAGGATGATGCGTGACAGGCCCAGCTGCTGCCAGAACTTCACGCTCGCATAGTTGACGACGTTCGACTGCACCGACAGGTGAATCGTCATGTCCGGGAATCGTTCGCGCACCATCATGATGAGCCCCGGGTCGGACATGATAAGCGCGTCAGGGCCCATGTCGACAATCGGCGCCAGGTCTTCGAGATAGGTCTTCAGCTTGTTGTTGTGCGGCGCGATGTTGCTCGCGAGGAAGAATTTTCGCCCGGCCGCATGTGCTTCCCCGATGCCCTGTTGCAGCACGGCTTCCTTGCTGAACTCGTTGTTACGCACACGCAGGCTGTAACGCGGCTGACCGGCATAGACGGCATCGGCGCCGTAAGCAAAGGCGAAGCGCATGTTCCTGAGCGTGCCCGCCGGCGAGAGCAGTTCGGGTCTTTTCACAGTTTCACCTTGTTCAGCCGGAGCGCATTCGCGATGACCGACACCGAGCTGAAGCTCATCGCCGCTGCGGCGATCATCGGGCTCAGCAGGATGCCGAACGCCGGATACAGCACGCCGCCGGCAACGGGCACCCCGACGGCGTTGTAGAAGAATGCGAAGAACAGGTTCTGCCTGATGTTCTTCATTGTCGCGCGCGACAGGTGCCGGGCCCGAACGATGCCCTGCAGGTCTCCCCGGACCAGCGTGATGCCCGCGCTTTCCATCGCCACGTCGGTGCCGGTCCCCATGGCGATGCCGACTTGCGCCTGCGCGAGCGCGGGTGCGTCGTTGATGCCGTCGCCTGCCATTGCCACGATGGCGCCGGCCGCCTGCAAGCGCTTTACATGCGCCGCTTTCTCGTCGGGCAGGACGCCAGCAATCACGTCATCGAGGCCGATTTTTTCCGCAACTGCGCGCGCCGTGGTTTCATTGTCCCCGGTCAGCATGATGATGCGCAGGCCGTCCCGGTGCAGCGCCTCGATAGCCGCCGGCGTCGATGCCTTGATGGGATCGGCGACGCCGAGCAGGCCCGCAGGCTGGTCGTCGATCGCGACGAAGATCACGGTCTGGCCCTCGAGTCTCAGCTGTTCCGCCCTTGCGACGAGGCTTGCGACATCCACACCCAGGGTTTCGAGCAGGGCGGCATTGCCGAGCGCGACCTTGCGGCCGCCGACGATACCTGTAACGCCCTTGCCCGTAATGGATTCAAAGGCTTCAGACCCTGCAACGGTCCGGCCACGCGCTTCGGCGCCGGCCACGATCGCGGCGGCCAGCGGGTGCTCGCTGCCGCGCTCCAGGCTCGCGGCGAGCGCGAGCACCTGATCGGCCTCGAAAGCATCCGCTGTTTCTATGGTCACGAGACTGGGCTTGCCCTCGGTCAGCGTGCCCGTCTTGTCGATGACGATCGTGTCGACGTCGCGCATGACTTCTATGGCTTCGGCATCCCGGAACAGCACGCCGATGCTCGCGCCTTTGCCCGTGGCTGTCATGACCGACATCGGCGTTGCGAGGCCGAGTGCGCAGGGGCAGGCGATGATCAGCACGGCGACGGCGTTGATCAGTGCATAGGCCATTGCGGGCTCCGGCCCGAACGCAGCCCATGCAATGAAGGTAACGAGTGCAGCCAGCACGACGGCCGGGACAAAATAGCCCGCGACGACGTCGGCGAGCTTCTGTATGGGCGCGCGGCTGCGCTGCGCCGCGGCGACCATCTGCACGATGCGTGACAGCATGGTGTCGGCACCCACGTGCTGCGCCTCGACGACAAAAGTACCGGTCCCGTTCACGGTCGCGCCGATGACGCGATCGCCGACGCGCTTGCCCACGGGGATGGGCTCGCCGGTGAGCATCGATTCGTCGACGCTGCTTTGACCTTCCACGATGACGCCGTCCACGGGGACTTTTTCACCCGGACGCACGCGCAGGCGATCACCGACGGCGACCTGGTCGAGTGGTACGTCGCTTTCCCTGCCGTGCTCGTCGATGCGCCGCGCAGTGGTCGGCGCAAGCCCGAGCAGCGCCCGGATCGCGGCGCCCGTGCGGCTGCGCGCGCGCAGTTCGAGCACCTGCCCTAATAGCACCAGCGTGATGATCACCGCGGCGGCCTCGAAGTAAACGCCCACCTCGCCATGGCTGTCGCGGAATGATGCGGGAAATACGCCGGGCACCAGGGTGGCGACGATGCTGTAGACGTACGCGACGCCCGTACCGAGCCCTATCAGTGTGAACATGTTCAGGTGGCGGCTGACGATCGACTGCCAGGCACGCTGGAAGAACGGCCACCCGGCCCAGAGCACGACCGGCGTCGCCAGCAACATCTCGAGCCAGCCCTGGGTGCGATGCGATACCCACTCGGCAATCGGCAGGCCGACCATGTCGCCCATCGCGAGGACCAGCACGGGCAGGGTCAGGATCGTGCTGATGCGCAGCCGGCGACTCATGTCGACCAGTTCCGGGCTGTCCTCCTCTTCGAGCGTGACGGTGACCGGCTCCAGCGCCATGCCGCAGATCGGGCAGCTGCCGGGCTCGTCCTGCACGATCTCCGGGTGCATGGGGCAGGTGTAGCGCGTGGCCGTCGCCAACCCGACGGGTGACTCGGGTTCGAGTGCCATGCCGCAAACCGGGCACGGAACGGGCTTCTCCTCGCGCACTTCGGGGCACATCGGGCAGACCCATGCGCCACTCGACGGGCCGCCCGGATGCCGGTGAGATTCGGGTTCGCCACAGGCGTCCGCTTGCGGTGACAGGTACTTGCCCGGATCGGCGGAGAATTTCGTGCGGCAGCCGGCCCTGCAGAAATGATAGTCGGTACCGTCGTGATTGTAGTGATGCGGCGAGTCGGGCCTGACGGTCATGCCGCAGACCGGGTCGCGCAGGGGTTTCGCCGCGGGGGCAACATACTTGCCGGGATCGGTCGCGAATTTCGTGCGGCAGCCGGCACTGCAGAAATGGTAGTCGGTACCGTCGTGATTGTAGTGATGCGGCGAGTCGGGCCTGACGGTCATGCCGCAGACCGGGTCGCGCAGGGCTGTAACGGCCGTTTCTGATGGTTTGTCGTGCTTAACAGTCATGAAAGCGCTCCGCTGTCAGGCAGCTACGATAACAGGCGCCCGGTTGGCCAAACAGTGGCGTGTGCCGCACGCTTTTGTTCCAATTTTCGCGATTTCGGTAGGGTTTTACACTAAAACGCCTGGGGCGTTACACCCATTTCGTATCTGGGTCGACTCGGCATCATGTAAAGAAAAAACATTGCATCGGGAGCTTTCTTCGGGATGCAGGCATGCGCACATCAGGGATGTGCGCATTCATCGTATGATGCCTCTTTCGGCCTGGCGGCCCAACGTCGTGATGGGGCGCAGGTATCGTGCAGGACCGGATGACCTGATTGTGGATACTGGCAGGGCAATCAAGTGGCGTCTTGCCCCGTTGTGGTCGGGCATGATCATGGGCCAGTTTTTGCAGGACAGCATCCTGTGTTCCGAACCATCCGCGGCCCGGATTTGGCCCGGGCCAGCGATTTCTGAGCAAGGGCGGTTATATACTGCCGGTTGTTGCTGGCGACACGGATAGCGAGGCCACGGTTTGGATTCTTCCCTGAAGCGCAAGCTGGTATTTGGGGCGAGTGGTTATATTGGAACAAACCTGACCGAGTATTTTGTCGGCAGGGGCGAACGTGTCCGCGCGTCATCACGCAATCTCGACGTACTCGAAGGGCGCGGCTGGCAAGGCGTGGAGTTCTGCGAGGCCGACGCGCTGCGCGCCGAGACGCTGGACGAGGCCCTGAACGACGTCGACACGGCGTATTACCTGGTTCATTCGATGGCGGCAGGTGCCGCTTTCCCGGAACTGGACGCAGCGGCGGCGAAGAATTTTGCCGATGCGGCGGCGCGCCAGGGCGTGCGGCGAATCGTCTACCTGGGCGGGCTCACGCCCGAAGAACCCAGCTCGGCACACCTCAGGTCGCGCCAGGAAACCGGCGACATCCTGCGCGCGGGTCAGGTCCCCGTCACGGAACTCCGCGCCGGCATGATCATCGGGCCCGGCTCCGCCGCGTGGGAGGTGATCCGGGATCTCGTCAATTACCTGCCCGTCATGGTGACGCCGCGCTGGGTCAAATCGCGTTCGACGCCGATCGCATTACGCAACCTGCTCTATTACATGGCCGAAGTGCCGCAGTTCGAGGAAACGGCCGGCGGCATCTACGATGTGGGCGGGCCGGAGATCCTGACTTACATCGAGATCATGCGCCGGTACGCGGCGCTGGTCGGCAGGCACCCGCTGATCATTCCCGTGCCGGTGCTCACGCCCAGCCTTTCCTCCCGCTGGCTGCGGCTCGTCACATCGGTGCCGACGAGTATCGCGCGCGCGCTGATCGACGGGCTGTCCCAGGACGTCATCGCGGATGACCGCCCGATTGCGCGCCTGCTGCCGCAGCGACTGCTCGATTTCGACGAGGCGGCGAGCGAGGCGATGCATGCCGACCGACTGCATGACCTGCCCGCGCGCTGGGTCGAGGGTGCCATCACGCACGGCAACTTCAAGCCCCGCTACGGCTTCTACGCAAAGCAGGAAGTCGGCTTTGCCACGGGTAGCGCATCCCGGGACGCCATCTGGCAGACGGTCTGCGAGTTCGGTAACAACGGGGATTTTTTCTTCGGCCGCCCGTTGTGGTGGCTCAGGCGGGTCATGGACTGGATCGTGGGCGGTCCGAGCTTCCGCCGCCGGCGGCGGCATCCCGAAATACTGCGCGTCGGGGATGTCATCGACTCGTGGCGGGTCATCGCGGTCGAGTCGGGCAGGCGGCTGGCGCTGCTGATGGAGATGAAGGCGCCGGGTTCCGGCGTGCTCGAATTCACGATCCACGACGACGGCGACGCGCGCAAGGTGGAAATGCACGTCTACTGGCATCCGGCCGGCGTATGGGGGCTTCTCTACTGGTACGTGACGCTGCCCGCCCACGCCATGCTGTTTACCCGTACGCCGGGCGAGATCGTGCGGCGCGCCGTTGAGCGCGCCGCATCGACGAACTGACGCAGGGCAGTGGCGCCTAGCTGCCCAGGGCGGCCCTGATCTGCTGCAGGAGCTTGTCGTCGTAGGGCTGCGTGCGCGGGCTGAACTCGGCGATCAGTTTGCCGTCCCTGCCGATCAGGTACTTGTGGAAGTTCCAGGTCGGGTAGGTGCCTGAAGCGGCGGCGAGCTGGTCGTAGAACGGGTGCGCTTTGCCCTCCTTGACCGTGACCTTCTCGAACATCGGGAAGCGCACCTTGTAGGTCAGCCGGCAGAACTCCTGGATTTCTTCCTCGGTGCCCGGTTCCTGGCCCATGAAGTCGTTGGAGGGAAAGCCGAGGACCACGAGGCCCTGCTCGCCGTATTCGTCGTAGAGTTTCTCGAGCCCTTCGTACTGCGGCGTGTTGCCGCATTTCGAGGCCGTGTTCACGACCAGCAGCACCTTGCCGGCATAGGCCTCGGCGAGATTGACGGTTTCATCGGAGGCCAGGCGGCGAAAATCCTGGTCGAGCAGCGGCGCGTCGTCCGCGGCGGTTGCATAAGCGGTCATCAGTAACAGTACTCCCATGGCCAGTCGCATGTCGGGTTCCCCGGGTCTTTTCAGAAGGACCGCTATTGTCCATGACGCAAGTGGTGCCCGCCAGCGCCGGGCTGTAACAACTCGTAACGGGGTCCGCGATCCTGCGGCTGCCCGGGCTTCGCGTCCAGTTGCATCTAGGTATTTCCTCGGATTCAAAGCGACCGGGCGAGGTCCCATAGCTAGGTACAGGGCGGGGCGTTCGCAAGGATAAGGAGCGAGGCGATGAAGAAGACAGTGCTGTTCGGGATTCTGCTCGGCGTCGTGACGCTGCTCATCATCTGGAGCGACGCGGCGACCGCGGCCGATACCGGCGCCGGCAGGCTTATCTATGAGCGAAGCTGCGCGACCTGCCATGGTATCGACGGCAAGCCCGCGCCGGACGATCCGGTCGTGCAGGCGCTCGGTGTGCTGCCCGCCGACTTTTCGGACCCGCTGTTCAACAGCCGGGAACCGCTGCAGGACTGGGAGATGGTGATCCGGCACGGCGGTCATGCGATGGGGCTCGCCGCTGCGATGCCCGCGCACATCGAGGCGCTGGATGAAAAGGCAGTCCAGGACGTCGCGGCGTACGTCAAGACCATCGTTGACACGAGCGATTATCCGCCTGGCGATATGAACCTGATGCTGCCGGTCCGCACCAAGAAGGCGTTTCCCGAGGACGAGATCGTCTACGCGGGCCGTTACACGAGCCAGCAGGGCGACGACGCCTGGAAGAATGTGCTCGAAATCGAGAAGCGCGTCGGCAAGCGTGGCCAGTTGATCGCGGAACTCATCCACGAGGCCGAGGGCAGCACCAGCGAACTGGCCGAGGCCGAATTCGGTTACAAGCAGGCGCTCGCTTTCAGCCGCCGATACATCCTGTCGGGCGCTGCCGTCGTCGCGGTTCCGGTCGAAGCCGACGGTGACGGTGAATTCCAGGCTTACCTGGCGTACGGCACCCGCCTGTCTGCCGCATGGATTTTCCAGAGCAGCCTGCGCTTCAAGTTCCCGTTCGCGAAGGCGAGCGACGGCGAAGCCGAGCTTGCCGGGGTCGTCCACTGGGTTCACACGCCCTGGCCGCGGCGCGTGTTCCCGGCGCTGGAGGTCACCGCGACCGTCCCGTACCGGTCCGTCAACGGCGACGCGGAGTGGACTGCACTGCCGCAGCTTCGTTTCGGCCTGACCCGCGGCGGCCACGTGGCGCTGAACCTCGGTGCCGAATTCCCCCTGTCAGACCAGGCGTGGGATCGCCGTATCTATCTGACTTTGTTATGGGATTTCGCCGACGGCAGCTTTTTTAAGGGCTGGTGAGGGGCGCCGCGCGGCTGTGGCACAAGCCAACTTTGTAAAATTAACATTGTGAAATTTTTTCTGTGAAATTTCATCGTAGACTTGCGTAGTATCCATCTCAGAGCAGTCGCAGGGACGGGCCGCTCAGGCAAACATCACTTGGGGGTTATGAGATGGAAATGCAGCAGATCGAAACACAGCGGATGCACACGCCGGCCGGCACGGAAGTCTTTTGCCCGACGACGCGCCGCGACGCCGGGCTGTTCGACAACACCACGCGGATTCTGAACGAACTGGTTCCGCTGCGCGGCGCGAGTCATGCCGATGTCGTCGAATACCGGGTGGAAATTCCGATGCGATATGCCGAGTGCTTCGCGATTCTTGCCGATGGCCGCAAGGTGGAATTTGCCGATCCGCGCCGTTTCCTGGGCTGGTCGAGCCATGCTGCTCGCCGCTCGCTGCTGTTCCGCGCCAACGACCTGACACTCGAAGTCGAGGTTGACAGTCTCGCCGCGCAGCGCGAGCGCAGCACGGTGCGCAGCATCAACCTGCAGGCCGCGGTGCGCGAGCAGGCAATGCGCGTCAAAAAGTTCATCGGCATCGACGGCGACCTGCTGCTGCTGCCGGCCTACTGATCATAGGGTCATTGCCGGCATCTCCTGATAACCTTGGGAGATGCCCCAAACCCCCACCATAGAAGACATCATCGCGGCGCGCAGTGCCATTGCCGCGATTGCGGTGCGGACCCCGCTGGTCCTCTCCGCCCTCTCCGGGTGCACCCCGGACGACGTCCTCCTGAAACTCGAAACGCTGCAACCCGTCGGCTCGTTCAAACTGCGTGGCGCGGCGTTCGCGGTCTCGCGGCTCGATGAAGCGCAGAAACGGGCAGGCGTGGTGTGCTTCTCGACGGGCAACCACGGCCGAGCCGTTGCCTACGCCGCGCGCGCACAGGGAATTCGCGCAACGATCTGCCTGCCGAGCCTGGCGTCACCCGTGAAGCGCGCCGCCATCGAGGCGCTTGCTGCGGATATCCGGGTGCCGGGCGCCACGCAGGACGACGCCGAGCGCGAGGTCGAGCGGCTCGTGCGCGAGGAGGGCATGACGGACATCCCGCCCTTCGATCATCCCGACGTGATCGCGGGGCAGGGCACCATCGCGCTCGAGCTGCTCGAGGACCGGCCTGACCTCGAAACCATCGTCGTGCCCCTGTCCGGTGGCGGTTTGCTCTGCGGTATCGCGATAGCAGCGAAAGCAATGAAACCTTCGATACGGATCGTCGGCGTCACGATGGCGCGCGGCGCGGCGATGGTGGCGAGCCTCGAGGCCGGAAGGCCCGTCGATGTCCCGGAGTTGCCCACCCTGTGCGACGCGCTTGTCGGCGGCATCGGGCTCGAGAACCGCTATACGCTGCGCCTGTGCCAGGAATTAATGGACGAGGTCATCACGCTGAGCGAACAGGAAATCTACCGTGGCATGACGTCACTGCTGTTCGATGAGCGCCTGATCGCGGAACCGTCATCGGCCCTGGGCCATGCGGCAATGATCGCCGGCCGGCTTCGGCCGACCGGCCCGACCGCCCTGGTCGTCTCGGGGAAGAACGTCGACATGCAGCTGATCCGACGCGTCATCAACGCCGAGCCGATCACGCTGGGCGACGACGTTGTCGCGCCTGACTGAGCCGCATCGCCTGCCTGGTGACCTGCGTTTATCGCCGCAGCCATGCGGGCGGGCGGCCCGGGAACGGCAATTGCGCGGCGGCGTCGCCGTGTCGTCCTCGCGGCTTGCCCGGGGTAGAAGATCCTGTCGACGAGACGCGGCGGGTTGTCCGGTTTAACGTCCGCGTGATCTGCGCCGCCGCGAATGCCGCCGCGGCCAGGGGTACGAGTCGCTGGAATCGTGAGATCACGCTCCGGGCCAATTCGAAATACCCGGGTCCGAAAACCGATAATATCGGTGGGGCAAACGAGAGAACAAAGGGGTCCCGCGAGCGATGGCAGAACAAAAAAGCGAAGTACTGATCATCGGCGCCGGCATTGCCGGACTGGTACTGGCGCACGAGTGCCTGGAACAGGGCAGAACCGTGCGCATCGTTGACCGGCACGTGCGCGAGCACGTCGGCGGACTGGCGCGCACTGCGTTCGGCGGCATGGCGCTGATCGGCACGCCGCTGCAGCGCAGGATGGGAATCTCCGACTCGCCTTCGCTCGCGCTCGAAGACTGGCACTCGTTCGCGGAATTCACATCGCATGACGTCTGGCCGAAACGCTGGGCCGAGGCCTACGTCGAGCAGAGCGCGGAGCGCGTCTACCGGTGGCTGTGTGACAAGGGCCTCGAGTTCCTGCCTGCGGTCAACTGGGTGGAGCGCGGGCAGTATCGCCGCGGCAACAGCGTGCCGCGCTATCACATTCTTTGGGGCACCGGCCTCGGGCTGGTCGAGCGCTTCGTCGCTTTGCTCGAGTCTCACCCGCAGCATGAGCGGTTGCACTGGCAGTTCGGTTGCCGGGTCGACGACCTCGTGGTCGAACAGGGTGTGGTCACGGGATGCACGGCCACGCTCGAGGCAAGCGGTGAGCGCCGCGATTTTCGCGGCGAGCACGTCGTCGTCGCGACGGGCGGCATCAACGGCAACGTGCAGAAGGTGCGGGACAACTGGTACCGGCCCTGGGGCGATCCCCCGACGGAAATCCTGAACGGCTCGCATCCTTATTGTGATGGCCACCTGCACGACGTCGTCGCCGCGAAGGGCGGCGTCGTCACGCATCTCGACAAGATGTGGAATTATGCGGCGGGAATCCCGCACCCGAGGCCGCATTTCGAGGGCCACGGGTTGAGCCTGATCCCCTGCAAATCCGCGTTGTGGCTCGACCACACGGGCACCCGCATTGGTCCGGAACCGCTGGTCACAGGCTTCGACACGAATGAACTGTGTCGCCGCGTTTCCTGTCTCGAGCGACCGCATACCTGGCAGCTCCTCAACTGGCGAATCGCGGCGAAGGAGTTCGCGATCTCCGGCGCGGAGCACAATCCGCACATTCGCGACCACCGGACCTTCTCGTTCCTGCGCGAGACGCTGTTCGGCAACCACCGGCTCGTGCGGCAGATGCAGGCCGAGAGCGATCACTTCATCGTTGCCGATACGCTCGACAAGCTGGTCGACGACATGAATGCGCTGAACGGCGAGGCGCTCGTCAGGCTCGACAACATCGAGCGTGCAGCGCGGGGTTTCGACGACATGCTGCGGCGTGGCGAAGCGCTCTGGAACGACGACCAGCTGCGGCGCATCCAGCACGCCCGGGCCTGGCGGTCGGACCGCATTCGAACCTGCAAGCCCGCGCCGTTGCTGGAACCGAAACACGGGCCGCTGATCGCGATCAAGTTGCGATTGATTACGCGGAAGTCGCTCGGTGGCATTCGCACCGACCTGCAAAGCCGCGTGCTGGATGCCGCGGAGGCGCCGATACCCGGGCTCTACGCGGTCGGCGAGGCCGCCGGGTTCGGCGGCGGCGGCGCGAGCGGCCGGCGTTCGCTCGAGGGCACCTTCCTGTCCGGATGCGTGCTGACCGCGCGGGCGGCAGCTGCGGCAATCGCCACTGCCTGAGCGCGGAAAAGCGGTTGAAATCGTGGCGCGTCCCGCTCAAAATTGCGCTCCCGGCCCCGACGGCGCCGCGTCCACCGATCCGCCAGTTCCGCTACCCGGCCAGATGCCGCGCGGTTAGCGAGTTGCTTCCTTTCCATCCGGCCATTGGGGAATCCTGCCGTGACCGACACCGTTTCAGACAACACGCTGTCCCGTTCGGGATTCGTCATGCCCGCCGAATGGGCGCCGCACCAGGCGACCTGGATCTCGTGGCCGCACAAGCGGGAAAGCTGGCCCGGCAAATTCGAGCCTGTCGAGCCCGTGATGGCGACCTTCGTCGGCGTGCTGTCGCAACACGAAACGGTGCGTATCAACGTGCTGGATGCGGCGCACGAAAAACGCGTGCGTGGCTATCTCGAAGGCAAGGCCAATCCCGCCAACATCGTCTTCCACCATTTCCCGACCAACGATGCCTGGTGTCGTGATCACGGCGCGATTTTCGTCCGGAATGAGCACGACGGCGCGCTGCTCGCACTGGATTTCGGATTCAATTCATGGGGCGGCAAGTATCCGCCGTTCGACCTCGACAATGCGATTCCGCCGCAGATGGCGGCGGCGCTCGGCGTTCCCTGTCGCCGCGTCGATGCGATACTCGAGGGCGGCTCGATCGACCCGAATGGCGCCGGCGCGTTGCTGACGACCGAACAGTGCCTGCTGAACCCGAATCGCAACCCGTCGATGAGCCGTGCCGGGATCGAGGCCATGCTGCGCGACAACCTCGGCGTCAGCCAGGTCATCTGGCTTGGCGACGGCATCGTCGGCGACGATACCGACGGCCACATCGACGACCTGACGCGTTTCGTTGCCGAGGACACGGTCGTCACCGTGGTGGAACCGGACAAGTCCGACGAAAATCATGCGCCGCTTGCCGAGAACCGGGAGCGGCTCGCAGAGGTGCGGCTCGACGACGGACGGCCACTCAGGGTCATCGAACTCAGAATGCCGGGCCCCGTCGAGTATGCCGGCGATCGGCTGCCCGCAAGCTACGCCAACTTTTATATCGGCAATCGCGTCGTCGTGATGCCGGCGTTCAACGATCCAGCCGACGAAGCGAACCGGCAGGCGCTCGCGCGCTGTTTCCCGGGCCGGGAAGTCGTCGCCCTGGATTGCACGGATCTCGTGCTGGGCCTCGGCACTTTCCATTGCCTGACCCAGCAGGTACCTGCGGCGTAACGTGTTACGTTGCGTTCCGCCCACACCCAAGAGGAACAACCTGAAATGACCACGATCAGCCAATTCGTTCACCACCATTACCGTCATTTCAATGCGGCAGCCCTGATCGACGCCGCCGACGCCTACAACAAGCATCTCGACGACGGCGGCATCATGTTCATGACGCTGGCCGGCGCCATGAGCACGGCCGAACTCGGCCTGTCGCTCGCGCAAATGATCCGCCAGGGCAAGGTTCATGCGATCTGCTGCACGGGTGCCAACCTCGAGGAAGACCTGTTCAACCTGGTCGCCCATGATCACTACGTGCGCGTGCCGAAGTATCGCGAACTGACGGCGGCCGACGAGGAAGTGCTGCTGAGCCGCCATCTCAACCGGGTCACGGACACCTGTATCCCCGAGGAAGAGGCCATCCGTCGGCTCGAGCACGCGATTCTCGATGTCTGGAGCAAGGCGGACCAGGCCGGCGAGCGCTACTTCCCGCACGAGTACATGTACCAGATGATTCGCTCCGGCGTGCTCGAGCAGCACTACCAGATCGACCCGAAGGACAGCTGGCTGGTTGCCGCCTGCGAGAAAAACCTGCCGATTATCGTGCCGGGCTGGGAAGATTCGACGCTCGGCAACATCTATGCCGCGCACAACATCGTCGGCGACATCAGGAACGTGCACACGGTGCGCAGCGGCATCGAGTACATGATGATGCTGGCGGACTGGTATGGCGAGACCTGCCAGAAGTCCTCGATCGGCTTCTTCCAGATCGGCGGTGGCATCGCGGGCGACTTCCCGATCTGCGTCGTGCCCATGCTGCAGCAGGATTTGCAGAAAGCGGATACGCCGCGCTGGGGCTATTTTTGCCAGATCAGCGATTCGACGACGAGCTATGGTTCGTACTCGGGCGCCGTGCCGAACGAAAAGATCACCTGGGGCAAATTGTCGGCCGACACGCCCAAGTTCATCATCGAGTCGGATGCGACGATCGTCGCGCCGCTGATCTTCGCCTGCGTTCTCGGACAGTAAGCGGTGCAACACGAATCGAATGACACGGCGTCGCCGGGCGCGGATGCGGACTCTGACTGGACGGTAGACGACGCCATTGAGCTGTATCGCATTGACGCATGGAGCGACGGCTTCTTCTCGGTCAATGCCAGCGGCAACGTTGCGGTGCGCCCATTCGACGAAGGCGAACTCGAGATCGACATCATGGATGTCATCGCCGAATTGCGGCGCCGTAACGTCCATTTTCCGGTGCTGTTGCGCTTCCAGGACGTGTTGCGCGCCCGTGTGCGCCGGCTGAACGTCGCCTTTGCCGAAGCAATTCGCGAATCGGGTTACGAAAATCTCTATCGCGCGATTTACCCGATCAAGGTGAACCAGCTGCACGAGGTCGTCGAGGAAGTGCTCGACGCGGGCAAGCCGTTCGGACTCGGGCTCGAGTGCGGTTCAAGGACCGAACTCGTGGCGACGCTCGCGCACCTGGAACAGGACGAGACGCCGCTCGTTTGCAACGGCGTCAAGGACCGCTCGATGCTGTCGCTGATCCTGTCCGGCCAGGAACTCGGCAAGAACATCATCCCGGTCATGGAGAAGTTTGCCGAGTTCGAGGAGCTGATCGACCTGGCCAATGAATCCGGCGCAACGACGCAGTTCGGCGTGCGCGTCCGGCTGCGCACGGCGGGCGCCGGCAAATGGGCGGAGTCGGGTGGTTACCAGTCGAAGTTCGGCATCTCGCTGCCGGAACTCATGGATGTCGTGGAACGCCTGAGAAACGAATCCGCCGAACATCGCATGGTGCTGCTGCATTTCCATCTGGGCAGCCAGATTTCGCATATCACGCAGCTGCGGCAGGCGGCACGGGAACTTGCGCAGACTTACGCGGAGCTCGTCAAGGCGGGCTTGCCGATTCGCTATATCGACGTCGGCGGCGGGCTGGGCGTGAATTACACGGGTGCCTCGGAAGAGGGCAGCATCGACTACAGCCTGCAGGAGTACGCGAACGCTGTCGTCACGGCGATCAAGGACGTCTGCGACGACCGCGATGTTCCGCATCCGATTCTGATGTCCGAGAGCGGGCGCGCGATGACGGCGCATCATTCGGTGCTGGCCGTCGAAGCACTGGGTGCGTTCCAGAAAGACCGCGCGGAGCAGGACCCGGAACTGCCCGAGGACGCGCATCGCACGACGCAAAGCCTGAGCCAGACGCTCGAATGGCTGCGCAGCGCGGGGCCGGACGAGATCACGGTGGAGCAGCTGGTCGAGGCGTATCACGACGTGATTGCATTGCACGACGAGGCGGCCACGCGCTTCAGCCTCGGCGTGCTGCCGCTGGCGGAGAATGCGCTGATCGAGCGCATGTACTGGAGCAGTTGCTCGCGCATACTGCGCAGGCTGCGTGCGCTGGACCCGGACCAGGCACCACCGGAATACGCGGAGCTGCAGGAATTGCTGGTGGACCACTACCTGCTGGACTTTTCCGTGTTCCAGTCGGCGCTGGATCACTGGGCGATCGAGCAGCCATTCCCGATCGTGCCGCTGCATCGGCTGGATGAGCGGCCGGAGCGGCGCGCAATGCTGGTGGACCTGACCTGCGATTCCGATGGGCGCATCACGGATTATGTCTCATCGAGACCCGAGCGAAATTACCTCGACCTGCATCGTCTGCATGACGGCGAAAACTATTGCCTGGGTTTCTTCCTGATGGGCGCTTACCAGGACATCATGGGCGACGCGCATAACCTGTTCGGGCGCGTCGCAGAGGCGCATATTTACGGGGATGCGGAAGAGGAAGGTAACTTCTGGATTGAAAAGGTGATTCCCGGAACGACCGTCAGGGACATGCTGGCGCAGGTACAGTACTTTCCGAATGACCTGCAGCGTCGCATGCAGGATCTCATCAAGGTCAAGATCGAGTCCGGCCTCATTCGTCCGAAACGCGGCATCGCAATTCTCGATCAGTACAAAGCCTGTTTCGACAGCGAAACCTATCTCGAGAACGCGCCGAAGAAACGGCAGCCGGACTGAGAGGCGCCTGGCGCACACTGCGGCAATTGGAACAGGCCATGGACAGGCGTGGTGTGTAGGCTGATCTTCCGGGAGGGTCCGTCAACACGAGCGGATCCGCATTCTTGTATCGAGGTCTGCTCTTGCGGTTATCTCGTGGTTCGCGAAACCGGCTCGTGATGTTGCCCGGCGGATGTGCTCAGGTGCCGATATACGTGATCGCGAGGCCGTTGATCAGTATGTGCATGATGTTGTCGATGATGATCACGAGCCAGGCCGCCATCCAGGGCGGAGTATCCGGATGAAACCCGGTGACCTTGCACTCTTCCCAGGAGGCGCTGCCAGGCCACGGGCGATTTTTCAGCCAGGCGACGTGACGCGCGAGGTGCCAGCGGTCGATGACAAAGTGCGTCCCGCCGATCACGGCGAGCGTCCAGGGGTTTTGCGTAATGAACAGGAATGGCAGGAGATAGAAAAGACAATGCACCAATGCGGCGACGGAGCGCTTGGTCTTCTCCACGGCCATCCACTCGCTCTGCAGCAGGTAATCACCTACTGCATGAGCCACTAACTGATCGACGGTGAACATGGACGGCCTGTTTGAAATTTGCTCGAATTACGAAACCGCGCCCCGAAATACCAGCGCGGGACATGGTCAGCATTGCCTCGCCGGCCATTATTGCCGAGCCGCTCAGAAAACGAAACCCGCTGCCAGAATTTCTGCGTCAAAGAGTGTCACGCAATGATCCGGAACCGTTGACCGGCCGCATCGCGAGCAATAATTGTCCGCTTGCGCTATATCCTCGAGACACGATCTCTGCCTTCGCTGCCTGACGAAGGCTTCTACGAACCAAAGTAATAGTGATAGCAAAGAACCGTAGCTCAGAAGGCCCCCTCATGGGGGCCTTCTTTTTGTCCTGCCGATCCCGGGTTGCCGACCCCGCCGGATCTCCGGCGGATCGCGACACGCTAGCCCGAGGGCGCTTGACTGCCCCGGA
>DATCZJ010000109.1:0-3900 GCA_036525955.1 Woeseiaceae bacterium
AATCCTGTAAAGTCTGCGGCGTGTCCGTCGATATAGCGCTACACGGCCTGCTCGGCCTGCTTCCCGTGACCTGCTTTCTCGCGGTGCTTGTTTACCTCGACAGTTACAAGCTCGTCTCGCTGCGTCTGGTGATCATTGTCATCAGCCTGGGTTGCGCCATGGCAGTCGTCACTTACCCGGTCAACTCAGTCGGGCTCGAGGTGCTGGGGATCGGCTTCCAGCCCTACACGCGCTATGTTGCGCCGTTTATCGAGGAGTTTCTCAAGGCCCTCGTCATCTGGGCCCTGATTCGCAACAACCGCATCGGTTTTCTCGTCGATGCGGCGATTTTCGGTTTTGCTGTCGGCGCCGGCTTCGCGATCCTGGAAAACCTCTATTACCTCAATGTCCTGCCTGACCTGCGCATGGGCGCATGGATCGTCCGCGGCTTCGGCACGGCCATCATGCACGGCGGGGCAACCGCGATGTTTGCCATCATCGCCCATACCTTGCTCGGGCAATACCCGATGGCTCGATGGCTGGCCCTGGTGCCGGCTTTCCTGGTCGCCTCGATCACGCACTCGGTCTTCAATCACTTCTTCCTGACGCCGGTGCTGAATACGGCCGTCGTGTTGTTCTCTTTGCCGTTAATGCTCGCCCTGGTTTTCGAGCGCAGCGAGCGCTCCATTTCCGACTGGCTCGGCATGGGCTTCGACGCGGACACGGAACTGCTGGAGTTGATCAACTCGGGCGGGTTTTCGACTTCCAAGGTAGGGGTGTACCTGCATTCGCTAAAGGAGAAGTTCGATGGCCCGGTGGTCGCGGATCTCGTGTGTTACCTGCGTCTGCATACCGAGTTGTCGATCCGGGCCAAGGGACTCCTCATGATGCGGGAATCCGGATTTCGCAATAAGGTGGGGGAGGAGACCAGGGCCAAGCTCGAGGAACTCAGGTACCTCGAGAAAAGCATCGGCAAGACCGGCAAGCTGGCCATCAGGCCGTTCATGCAAATGAGCCGGAAGGACCTGTGGCAGTTCTACATGTTGTCGAACTAAACGGTCTGGCGAGAGACTAATTCAGGGTCTGGCGATCTTTTTGGGGATCGGCGAATGAAAAAGTTGCTGCTCGCGCTGTTATTGCTGGTTGTCGCAGCCTGCGGCGGAAGCGGTGGCGGTGATGGCGTTGGAGGCAACATCCCGCCGCCACCGGCGGGGCCATCACCGGCCGAGATTCTCGCAGGCGACCTTCAGGGCCTTGCGCTGGACGATTTCTACCAGGTTTCCTTCAGTGCGCTGATACGGCGGTCGCCCGAGACGGTCGTCTGGGAAGCGCTGACGGACGTCTTCCCGCTGGCCACGGTCGATCTCGATGACCTGTCCGACGGGTACACACGGGATACGTTCGACATGTACCAGGTCGTGCTCGACGGCTTGCGGACCTATGATCGTGAGGCGTTGGATGAGGCCGGCCAGCTAGATTACAGCGTCTACGAGTGGTACCTGCAGGATGCCGTCGACGAGCTGGAGTTTATGTATCACTCGTTCCCGGCGACATTCATGGGCTTCGCAAAACACCGGCAGACGGAGCGCTTCTTCACGGACATCCATCCGCTTGAAAACTTGCAGGACGCGGAGGACTACATATCGCGGTTGAACCAGGTCGAACGCAAGTTCGGTCAGCTGATCGAACACCTCGAGTTGCAGCGACAGGCCGGAATCGTCGAGCCCGCGTTGTCGATGCAGGTCGCGCTCAATCAGTTGCTGCCGCTCGCGGATGGCGCGGCCACCGGCAACCCTTACTACACGCGTTTCGTCGCGGCAATCGCCGCTATCGAGTCGCTCTCTGCCGAGCAGCGCCAGGACCTCGATGGCAGGGCGCTAAATGCCGTGCAAAACAGTGTGCGGACAGGCTACCGGAACCTGAGGGACAAGTTCCGCGAATTGCTGAACAATGCGCCGCCCGTCGTCGGCGTCAGCCAGTATCCGAGGGGGCGCGCGTATTACACGTATGCGCTGCAGCACCACACGACGACTGACCTGACACCTGCCGAGATACATCAGCTCGGCCTGGAAGAATTGTCACGCATTCACGCGGAGATGCGGCTCATCTTTGACCAGCTCGGTTATCCCCAGGACGAAACGCTGTTGCAGCTGTTCGACCGCGTGTCCGCCGACGGTGGAATCATCCCGGCTGCAAATGTGCTGCCGACCTACGAGGCCATTATCGATCAGGCGGAGGCCCGTTTGGGCGAAGCTTTCGATATCTTCCCGTCGGCCGATGTCGTGGTCCTGCCGACCGTGTCGGGCGGTTTCTATATTGCCCCGTCGTTCGATGGCACGCGGCCCGGCGCGTTCTATGCCGGCACCCAAACCGACCAGCCCTGGTTCCAGATGCCTTCGCTGACCTACCACGAATCGGTGCCGGGCCACCACACGCAGATCGCAATCGCAATGGAGCAGGAGATGCCGGCATTCCGCAAGATCGTCGGCTTCACGGGTTTCGTCGAGGGTTGGGCGTTATACGCAGAACGCCTGGCATGGGAACTCGGCTGGCATGCAGGAGATCCCTATGCCGACCTGGGGCGCCTGCAGTACGAAGCGCTGCGGGCGGCGCGGCTGGTCATGGATACGGGAATGCACGATCTCGGCTGGTCGTTCGACCAGGCCGTGCAGTTCAGCGTCGACAATGTCGGCCTGCCGCTTGGGCCATCACAGGGCGCGGCGGCTCGCTACAGCGTCTGGCCGGGCCAGGCGACGGCGTACATGATCGGAATGCTGCAGATTCTGGACGAGCGCCAGCGTGCCATGGACGCGCTGGACGATCAGTTCGACATCATAGGATTTCATCGCGCCGTCCTGTCGAACGGCGCCGTGCCGCTGGCGCTGCTCGGCACGGTCGTCGATCAGTACATCGCCGAAGTCCAGGCGGCGCAGTAGTCAGGCCTTGCTCGCTCCCGCCAGCTGCTGCTGCGCGTCGTGGAACTGCTCGGCGGCACGCTTCAGATACGTCTCGGCCTCGGCGTCGTAGCCGTCGGCCGACGACGACCACACCCGGTTGATGTAGCGCTCGCCCGCCGCGAACTCGCTCATGATGTCCGCGTAGGTCTGCATCCCGTAAAGGTGGACCATGCTCTCACGGGCTTCGACGAAGCGTCGCAGGTCCGGGCGCAGCCTGTCGTCGATCCAGTCGCGCAGTGCCTCGCCTTGAGCCGCAGAGCCTTCCGTCATCTCTTTCAGGTCACGGACGATATTGCCGATCGACTCATTCAGCTCCGCCTTGTTGGTCTCGAGTACGTCGCCCGAGGTTGCGTGCGCGCGGTCGGCACGTTTGGCCAGCAGGACACCGGCGATGGCGGCGACGGCGGCGGTGACGAAAATGCCCCAGTTGACCTCATCGACATGGAGGGCCGTTGCGTAGGCGCCGACGAGGAAGCCACCACAGAGCAATGCGTAGGCGATGTTTTTCATATCAGAGCCCTCCCAGGACGTGCCGGATGGCGTCGCCAACGCCGACGAGGGCCTCGCCGACGATAAAGCCTGCGGCAATCGGTATGCCGACGCCGTCTGACCAGTCCTTGCCCTTCAAGCGGTCCGCGAGTTCGCGGCCGAGCGTGCCGAGCGAGTATGTCAGGACGATGTTGAAAGGCAGGTAGAAGCCCAGCCCGACGGTGATGCCGAGCCCGCCGAACAGGGCAGACAGGACGCCGCCGAGCACGGCACCGGCCGCGTATTTCTCGGTCGGCACGTCGCCGCCCATGATGCCGTCGATCGTGCTCGCCAGGGCCTGGGCCTGTGGTGCAGGCAGGCGGGCGCTGCCCAGTTCATAGGCCTCGTGCAACGCAAAGATGACGAAGATGACGACGATCGGGCCCAGCCAGGCGCCGATGAACTGGCCGAACTGCTGCATGCGCGGCGTCGCGCC
>DATCZJ010000110.1:0-103171 GCA_036525955.1 Woeseiaceae bacterium
AGCCGCCACAGACCAGAATCATGTCCGGTTGCTCACGGCCACCGCCGGAAGCGAGGTAGAACTGCAGAGACCGGCTGACCTGTTGCGTCATGTCGTCGATAAACGGTTCGAGAACTTCCGGTTGATAGTTGGATGGCAGACCGCCCTGCTTCTTCGCACGGCCGGCATCTTCCATCGACAAACCGTAGGTCCGCATGATCTCTTCGGTCAGCTGCTGGCCGCCGAAGTTGAAGTCACGCGTGTAAACAACCCTGAGATCCTGCAATACGCTGAACGTCGTGCTGGAGGCGCCGATGTCGACGACCGCAACCGACTGTCCGATACCACCATCAGGAATCTGGTGACTCAACAAGCGGCAGGCATTCTCTAGCGCGAACGCTTCGACGTCGACAATCTGCGTTGTAAGACCCGCGGCGTTGACCGCAGCCTGGCGCTGCTCGACGTTCTCGGTTCGCGTCGCGACCAGCAACACGTCCATCAACTCGGGATCCTTCTCGTTCGGGCCGATGACTTCGTAGTCGAAACTTACCTCTTCCATCGGAAACGGGATGTACTGGTCCGCCTGGATCTCGACCTGGCCTTCAAGGTCTCTTTCAGAGAGGCTCGACGGCATCTGGATGACTTTAGTAATGGCTGCGTCACCGCTAATGGCGACGGCCACGTCGGTTGCCTTGGCTCCCGCGCGCTTGACGGCGCGGCGAATCGCCTCGCCGACAGCTTTCGCGTCAACGATGGCCTTTTCGCTCACCGAGCTGGGGGGAGTAGGCTCTGCTGAATAAGACTCGACCCGATAGCGCTTCCCGCTTTGGGATAGCTCTATCAGCTTGACCGACGAGGTCGTGATATCGAGGCCCAGCAATGGCTGTGATTTTTTGCCGAAGAACACGTATTTTTCCTTCTAAGTCGGTAAGTTGCGAGTCAAACGTAGGTCTGGTCTTAGCAATTCGATTTAACTATATATCAATAAAATGTTAAATAAAACGTGACATTGTTCACGATACTGTCATCGTCATCCCAACCCGCCTCCGGGCCCCGATGCCCCTGCCTGGTAAGCGGCCCTCGACGGCAACCGTTATTGCAGCATTCAGGGTGCCGCCTTTATCATCACCGGCCTTATGCGAGCCGTCGGACAGAAGAGCCCTTCAAAAGCCACATTCCCGGCACCGGCCAGACACGAACGTAGCTCTTAATCAGGTTCGGGCGCCCCTGCTTAATAAGGGTTGTTCGGCCGAAAACGTCAGCGACTATGCAAAAACCGTCTTATGCAAACAAGAATCCACGTCACAAACGTGGCCGCCGGTTGTGGCGCGCCGCTATTTTAGTGACGGGCGCACTGTTTATCGGCGGTATTGCCGTCACCGCGGGGGTCACGGGGGCCTATTACTACGTGGAGCCGGGCCTGCCCAGGGCGGAAACGATCCGCGACATCCCGCTGCAGATCCCGCTGCGCATTTTTACCCGTGACGGCCGGCTGATCTCCGAAATCGGCGAACGGCGCCGCATCCTGGTGACCTACGAGGATCTGCCGCCGCACGTCGTGCATGCATTCATCGCCGCCGAGGACCGGCGTTTCTTCGAGCACCCCGGGGTCGATTATCGGGGTATCTTCCGGGCCTTCGTGCAGCTGATCGCCACGGGAGAAATCTCGGGCGGTGGCAGCACCCTGACGCAGCAGCTCGCGCGCGACTACTTCCTGACGCGCGAGCAGCAATTCACGCGCAAGCTCCGCGAGGCGTTTCTCGCCTACAAGATCGAGCAGGAATTCACCAAGGAACAGATCATGGCGCTGTTCCTCAACAAGATGTTCTTCGGGCAACGCGCGTACGGCGTCGCCGCAGCGGCGCAAGTCTATTTCAACAAGGATCTCGCGGACATCAACGAGGCCGAGGCCGCGACGCTGGCCGGCGTGCTGCCCGCGCCGTCGCGCTACAACCCCGTGTACAGCGTCGCCAATGCGAAGATGCGTCGCGGCTACGTGCTGAACCGCATGCACGATCTCGACTATATCGACGACGCGACCTTCGAGTCCGCCATGGCGCAACCGATTGAAGGTCATCTTTATGGCGCGGCCGTGGAGCTGAACGCGCCGTATGTCGCCGAGATGGTGCGCAGCGAAATGCTGAAGCGCTATGGCGACGAAACCTACACCGCCGGCTACCAGGTGGTGACCTCCCTCGACTCCAGGCTGCAGGTCGCCGCGAACTACGCGCTGCGCAACGGGCTGCTCGAGTTCTCGCGACGCCGCGGCTACCGGGGCCCGATCACGAAGCTGGAACTCGGCGACGAACTGCTCGCGACGCCATTTGACGACTGGCCGCTGGAAATTCGCGAAGTGCTCGAGCAGTACGCGCCGGGCGGGCTGTCGGTCGCGCTCGTGACAGCGGTGGCCGAGAACAACTCCGCGAGCCTGCTGTTCCGGGACGGCACCGCCGCCACGCTGCCGTGGCGCGGCATCAGCTGGGCGCGCCCAGCCGTGGACCGCGAGACGCTCGGCCCGCAGCCCGAAAAGGTCAGCGACGTGCTGGCGCCAGGGGATGTCATCTACGTCATGCCCACGGCGAATCGCAGCTGGGCGCTCGCCCAGGTGCCCGAGGCGCAGGGCGCAGTCGTCGCGCTCGACCCGGACGACGGTGCGATCACGGCGCTGACCGGCGGCTTCGACTTCACGATGAGCAAGTTCAATCGCGCCACGCAGGCCGCGCGCCAGCCGGGTTCGTCTTTCAAGCCGTTCATCTACTCGGCCGCCCTCGAAGCGGGCAATACGCCGGCGACCGTGGTGCTGGACGCGCCCGTCGTCATCAACTCCTCGGAGCTCGAGGCGGTCTGGCGGCCCATCAATTACAGCGGCCGCTTCTACGGGCCGACGCGCATGCGCGAAGCGCTGGTGCGCTCGATGAACCTCGTATCCGTCCGCCTGCTGCTGTTCGAGACGGGCATCGGCAATGCCGTGCGGCACATCGCCAAGTTCGGATTCGGCGGCGCAGCGCTGCCCTACAATGGCTCGCTCGCGCTCGGCGGCGGCGCCGCATCGCCGCTCGACATGGCGCAGGGCTACGCCACCATTGCGAACGGCGGTCACGCGATCAGGCCCTACGTGATCGATTCGATATTCGGCCCCGAGGGCGAGACGCTTTATCGTGCCGCGCCGGCCGTCGTCTGCGACGCGTGTGTTCCGTCCGACGGCGCGCCCGCGCCAAAGGTCGGAAGGGCGCCGATGTCGCTCGAGGAAATGGCCGACGTCGCCGCAGACTACCGGCCCGACGCAGACACCGCGCCCGAATTGTTTGCGGACGTGCAGACGGCGCCGCAGGCCATCTCCCGGCAGAACGCGTTCCTCGTCCAGGACATGATGCGCGACGTCGTGCGTCGGGGTACCGGCCGGCGCGCGATGGTGCTCGGCCGCGGCGACCTGTCCGGCAAGACCGGAACATCGAACGATCGTCGCGATGCCTGGTTCGGCGGCTTCAATGCCGACCTCGCCGCCATCGTCTGGGTCGGGTACGACGACGACCAGCCGCTCGGCCCGGGCGAGGAAGGTTCGCGCACCGCGCTGCCCGTCTGGATCGATTTCGCGCGGATTGCGCTGCAAGGCGTTCCCGACCACGCGATGCCGATGCCCGAGGGCATCGTCTCCGTGCTGATCGATCGCGAGACCGGCTGTCCCGCGCGGGCCGGCCAGGCCAACGTCATCTTCGAGGTCTTCGAGGAGGACAACGTTCCGAGTTGCGAAGTGCTCGAAGACATCACCGATCCGTTCAACAATGCGTCCGGCATCGATGCAGCACCCGACGAGGAAGCTGAAGAAGAGCCGACCGAAACACTCTTCTGATGGCCAGGCGGCGCACGAGCGAGTCGGAGCGCGCTCGCCGCCTGGTTGCGCAGGAGGCGGCACGCATCATTGTCGGCCACGGCATCCGCGACTACCGGGTCGCGAAGCAAAAGGCCGCGGACAGGCTCGGTGTGGCCGACCGCGGGTCCTTGCCCGGCAACGAGGAGATCGAGGCGGCGGTGGCCGAGCATCTTGCGATCTTCCGCGGGGACGCGCACGAGGATCACCTCAGGCTCATGCGCGTTGCCGCGCTCGCCGCCATGGAGCTGCTGGCGGCATTTTCCCCGAGGCTCGTCGGCCCGGTGCTCGCCGGCACCGCGGACGAGAACTCCGCGATCAACCTGCATGTGTTCGCCGACTCTCCGGAAATGGTGGCAATGGGACTCAGCGACCTCGGCGTCAGTTACAAGCCCTACGAACGAAGGCTAAAGACCCGCCGCGACCAGGTGGTGGGCTACGCCGGTTTCGAGTTTCACCAGAACGGCCGCGCCGTGCAGGCGACGGTCTTCCCGATCGACGGCATTCGGCAGGCGCCGATCAGCCCGATCGATGGCAGGCCGATGAAGCGCATCGGCATCGACGGCGTCCAGCGCCTGCTCGAGCACATCTGACGGGCTCGTCTCGGCCTGGCCGTCGACGGCCCGGGGTCGGCTACCTCGGCGCCTGCTAACGAAAACGGCCGCCCGACTCTCGCCGGGCGGCCGCCTGGTTGCCTTGCCGTCGCCGTCGCCTAGCGCTTTTCGACGGGCACGTAGTCGCGTTGCGGGGCGCCCGTGTACAGCTGCCGCGGACGCGCGATCTTCAGTTTCGGATCCGAAATCATCTCGCGCCAGTGCGCTGTCCAGCCGACGGAGCGGCCGAGCGCGAACATGACCGTGAACATCGACGTCGGAATGCCGAGCGCGCGATAGATGATGCCCGAGTAGAAATCGACGTTCGGATACAGGTTCTTCTCGATGAAGTAATCATCCTTGAGTGCGACCTGCTCGAGTTCGAGCGCGAGGTCGAACAGGGGCGTGTCCTGCCGATCGAGCTTCGCGAGCACCTTGTGGCACATGTCGCGAATGATGGTCGCGCGCGGGTCGAAGTTCTTGTAGACGCGATGGCCGAAGCCCATGAGGCGGAACGGGTCGTCCTTGTCCTTCGCCTTCGCAACGTATTTCTTGATCTGGCTCGTATCGCCGATCTGCTCGAGCATCTTGAGCACGGCCTCGTTGGCGCCGCCGTGCGCCGGGCCCCAGAGCGCGGAGATGCCGGCCGCGATGGCCGAATACGGGTTCGCGCCGGAACTGCCGGCCATGCGCACCGTCGAGGTCGAGCAATTCTGCTCGTGATCGGCGTGCAGGATGAACAGCAGGTCGAGCGCCTCCGCTGCAACCGGGTCGATCTCGTAGGGCTCGGCGGGCACCGCGAACAGCATGTGCAGGAAATTCTCGGTGTAGTTCAGGTCATTGCGCGGATACATGAACGGCTGGCCGATATTGAGCTTGTAGGCAGCGGCCGCAATGGTCGGCAGCTTGGCCAGGATCCGGTGCGCGAAGATGTCCCTGTGCTCCGGGTTCTGCGCGTTCATCTCGTTGTGATAGTAAGCGGACATCGACCCGACGACGGCCGAGAGCATGGCCATCGGATGCGCGTCGTAGCGGAATCCCTTGAAGAAATTCAGCATCCCCTCGTTCAGCATCGTGTGGGTTCGAATCGTGTGATCGAACGCCTCCAGTTGCTCCGCCGTCGGCAACTCGCCGTTCAGCAGCAGATAGGAAACCTCGATGAAGTTGGAATGCGCGGCAAGCTGCTCGACCGGATAGCCCCGGTACATCAGGATGCCTTTTTCACCATCGATGAACGTGATGTCGGAATCACAGCTTCCGGTCGACACGAACCCCGGGTCGTAGGTGAATACGCCGTGTTCCTTGTAGAGGGTCGCGATGTCGATGACATCGGGGCCCACGGAGCCGGTACGAACCGGCAGTTCGAGTTCTTTGCCGTCTGGGCTGATCAGGCGGAATGCGTCCTGGCTCATGGTCTTCCTCTGGGTCCGTCGCTCAAAACTAGGCGAGGATAGCAGACAGCCCCGCCACGGGAAGTCGTGGTTTTACGAAAGGCCCAGGCGCGCCGCGCCGGGGCGCGGCAGCGTTTGTATCAGCTCATACCGTATTTGCGGCGGAACTTGTCTACGCGACCGCCCGTGTCGACGATCTTCTGCTTGCCCGTGTAGAACGGATGGCACGAAGAGCAGACTTCGATCAGGAGGTCCTCGCCGAGAGTCGAGCGCGTCGTGAATTCGTTGCCACAACTACAGGTGACCTTGATGTCGGCGTAATTGGGATGAATATCGGATTTCATTTCGGCTCTCCGAGCGCTCTGGTCTCTTGAAAAGGCCGCGTAGGATATAGCGAAGCGCGCGAGGCCGCAAGCCCCGGTTCTTTATCCACAGAAGCTGTGGATAAGTCTGTGGAAGAAAATTGAGTGAGTGCGCTAAGGTGCGGATTTTCAAGCACCCTTATCAATATGCCTATTTTCTGTGCATTTTCATTTTTTCTTCAAAAACAATATGTTATGAGCGCTTTGAAACGCATTGACTGAAATCGACGCCATCTGACACTGAAAATACAGGGAGCCTCGACTGTTGTGCATAATTGACGCGCGGCCGCCCCGGCGCCGGCGACCATCGACTCAGCGCGCCGGCGGCAGGAATTCCGCCTGCAGATCGTCGAGAAACCGGCGGCCGAGCGGCGTTGGCCGCCAGGCGCCCGCGCCGGTCCTTTCCAGCAAACCACGGCGGATGGCGCCCGCGGCGCGGCCCGACAGCGCCGATGCCGGCAGCCCGGTCCGCTCCACGAACAGCGTCTCGTCGAAGCCGTTGCTCAGTCGCAGGGCATTCAGCATGAACTCGAAGACGAGATCCGGCCCGGCGACGGTCTCGGCGCTCACCTCGAACGACGGGTTCGCGGCTGACTGCATGAACTGGGCCGGGTGGGCCGGCTTGCGGTAACGCCGCACGACGCCGCCCTGCGTGATCTTGCCGTGGGCGCCCGCGCCGGCCGCGAGGTAGTCGCCGAACTCCCAGTAGTTCATGTTGTGCCGGCTGCGCCGGCCGCCGCTGGCCCAGGCCGAGACTTCATATTGCTCGAATCCGGCCGCGCGCAGCAGCCGGCAGCCCGCCGACTGGATTTCGGCACAGGCATCTTCGTCCGGCAGGTTCTCCGGCGGCCTCGCGTGGAAGACCGTGTTGGGCTCGAGCGTGAGCTGGTACCAGGAGATGTGCGCCGGCTCGAGCGCCAGCGCCTGGCGAAGATCCGCTGCTGCGCCTGCGGCGTCCTGACCCGGGAGCGCATGCATGAGGTCGAGGTTCATGTTGTCGAAGCCGGCGGCCCGCGCGGCCTCGACGGCCCGCACGACGTCCTCGGCCCGGTGAATCCGGCCCAGCCGCTCGAGCATCGCGTCGTCGAAGCTCTGCGCGCCCACGGACAAGCGGTTCACGCCCGCGGCCCGATAGCCTGCCGGCGCGCCGCAGTCGACCGTCCCGGGGTTGGCTTCCATCGTGATCTCGGCGTCGGCCCGCACGTCGAACCGGGCGCGCACCCCGGCGATCACGCGACCGATCTCTTCGGGTGTGAACAGGCTCGGTGTGCCGCCGCCGAGGAAAATCGTCTCGATGACCCTGTCGCCCGCCCGCCGCGCCTCCCGATCGAGATCCTTCAGCAGCGCGTCGACATAACGGTCGGTCGGGGCGGCGGTGCCGGCCCGGTGCGAGTTGAAGTCGCAATACGGGCACTTCTGCACGCACCACGGAAAGTGCACGTACAACGAGAGCGGCGGATTCACGGGTAGCGTTGCTGCAGGCGCTCGACGAGGTGCCGCAGCGCCTGGCCGCGATGGCTGCGCGCGTTCTTGGCATCGCGGTCCAGTTCCGCGCCGGTCTTGCCGCTGTCCGGATCGAGAAAAACGGGATCGTAGCCGAACCCGCCATCGCCCCTCGGTGCGCGCAGGATGCTGCCGCGCCACACCCCCTCCGCGACCAGCGGTTCCGTGTCACCCGGCAGCGCGAACGTTGCAACACAGTGGAACGCGGCGCCGCGCGCGTCGTCCGGAACGGCCGCCATCTCGGCCAGCAGCTTGTCCACGTTGTCACGATCGCTCGCGCCCGGACCCGCAAAGCGCGCGGAGTAAACCCCGGGGCGCCCATCGAGCGCGTCGACGACGAGCCCCGAATCATCGGCAATCGCGGGCAGCCCCGTGGCGGCCGCCGCATGCCGTGCCTTGATGTACGAGTTCTCCGTGAACGTCGTGCCGCTTTCCTCGGCGTCTTCGACGCCGTAATCCGACTGCGGCACGATCACGACACCGAGCCCGTCGAGCAGGCGCGATAACTCGCGCAGCTTGCCCGGGTTCGAGCTTGCCATCACGATTGTGCGGGGCAGCGCGCTCACGACAGCGCTTTCGCGATCGCCTCGTTCTGCGCCGTGACAATTTCGCCGATGCCCTGGCGGGCCAGCGCGATCATGGCCTGGAATTCCTCGTCGCTGAATGCGTGGCCTTCCGCCGTGCCCTGCACCTCGATGAATCGACCGGCGTCGTTCATGACGACGTTCATGTCGGTCTCCGCCTCCGAGTCCTCGGCGTAGTCCAGATCCAGCACCGCCGTGCCGCGGTAAATGCCGACCGAAATCGCGGCCACCTGTCCATGCAGCGGATTGTTCTTCAGGCGGCCCGCTTTGCGCAGGCGATGCGTCGCGATCGCCAATGCGACATACGCCCCGCTGATCGAAGCCGTGCGCGTTCCGCCGTCCGCCTGCAGCACGTCGCAATCGAGCGTGATACAACGCTCGCCGATCGCGTCGAGGTTGGTGACGGCCCGCAGCGAACGGCCGATCAGCCGCTGGATCTCCAGCGTCCGACCGCCCTGCTTGCCGCGGGCGGCTTCGCGGCCGGAGCGCGTGTGCGTGGCACGCGGCAGCATGCCGTACTCGCCGGTGACCCAGCCCTTGCCGCTGTTACGCATCCACGCCGGCACCCGGTCCTCGATGCTCGCGGTGCAGAGCACCTGCGTATCGCCGAACACGGCAAGCACGCTGCCCTCGGCGTGCTTGGTAAAATCTGTAAGGAAGCGCAGTTCGCGCATCTCGGAAGGTTCGCGTCCACTCGGGCGCATGGCGTATCTCCTCAAGCGGCGCTTCAGCCGCCGAGCCACCTTAACGCGGTCCCGGTCGTATTGTCACTGTAGGGCGCGTTGATCTCGAGGGCCCGGAGACTCAGGGACCTGAGGTTTTCGACGAGGTTGTTTTCGCCCGGCGTACCGATCGTCGCCATGTCGTCTTCCGCCAGCCCCGACCAGAGGCCGTCCGAGCATGCCAGCAGGACGTCGCCCGGCTTCAGCTTTCTCTTGCTCGTAATGCTCATGTCGGGAACCGGCGCATCGCCGCCGATGCAGCACTCGACGAAGTTGCGCATCGGGTGATCGAGCGCTTCTTCTTCCGAGATGGCGCCCTCCTGGATCAGCACCTCGACGTGGCTGTGGTCGCGCGAACGTTCGAGAACGCGGCCGTTGCGCACCTGGTAGATGCGGCTGTCGCCGATATGCGCCCAGAATGCACCGCCTTCCTGCACCAGGCAGATTGCGCAGGTCGCGCGCGGCCGGAAATCGACGGCGACCTCCCGCCCGAGCGCGACGACCGTGTCGTGCGCCTTCGACAATGCCATGTAGAGGAAACCCTGGGGATCGAAGATCGGCAGCTTCGTGGACATGAACAGCTCCTGCACGACCTTGAGGCCGGTCTCGGCCGCCTGCGCGCCATCCGAGTGGCCGCCCATCCCGTCGAACACCATCATCAGTGCAGCATCTTCCGCGACAATAACCGCGGCGCGGTCCTGATTGTCCTGTCGGTCGCCGATGGCGGAAACTTTTGCGTATTCGATCTGCATGTCGGATGAGAAGCGTTGATTGGCCTTTGAGCGCGACGACAGCTTAGAATGGCGATCCTTTCGAAAGCGTGATGCAGACTGCAGATTCATTGCGGCCTGCCGGAGTTCACACTCGATGTTACACAGTATGACAGGCTTCGCGCGAGAGTCGCTCGAAACGACGCTCGGTACGCTCACCTGGGAAATCCGGGCGGTCAACCATCGCTACCTGGACGTGCAGCTCAAGCTCCCCGAGGACCTGCGACCCAAGGAGCAGGCCCTGCGGCAGCAGGCGAGCGCCGTGCTCGGCCGCGGCAAGGTGGAGTGCGCCCTGTATTTTCGCCGTGCGCTGGACCTCGACAATGAGCTGCAGGTCGATACGGAGTTCGTGCAGCTCATCGGGCACCGCATCGCCGAGGTCACATCGAAACTGCCGAATGTCGCGGCGGTCAACCCGATCGAAATCCTGCGCTGGCCCGGCGTCGTACGGCAGGCGGAACTCGACGTGGAACCGCTGTTCGCCGCGGCGGCGGCACTGTTCGACACCGCGCTTGCCGCCATCAATCGCATGCGCGCCGACGAAGGCACGCGCATCGCCGCGATGCTCGAGGGACGTTGCAACGACATCGAGCTCATCGCGCAGTCCGTGCGGCGGCGCATGCCCGAGGTGCTCGCCGCAGCGCGCGCCCGGCAGCAGGATCGCATCGCGAATCTCGATGTCGCCGCCGACCCCGCACGACTCGAGGTCGAGCTCGCACTGATAGCGCAGAAAATGGACGTGGACGAGGAACTCGATCGGCTCGAGAGCCACCTCGTCGAGATTCGCAGCACGCTGGGGGCGAAGGAGCCGGTCGGTCGCCGACTCGACTTCCTCATGCAGGAACTCAATCGCGAGGCGAATACGCTCGGATCCAAGTCAGCCGACACCGAAACGACAAGGGCTGCCGTCGATCTCAAGGTGCTGATAGAGCAGATGCGCGAACAGATCCAGAACGTCGAATAATTCCTGGCCTGACCGCGAAACACTCGAGCGCACGCCGCCGTACGCATTTTCCCTGAAGGATATCCGACCGCGATTCACGGAAAATCGATGGGTTGCAGCCCGAACGGATGCGCGCGACGCCCGGCAATCCGGATGCCTGACGGCGACGCCGCCGCCCTCTGCCGGGCCGCCCGACAGTGACAGCCAGACTCGACGACTACCGGGAGACCCCCATGAACGTCAACGCCTGCCGCGGCCTCATTTTGGCCCTCATTTGCATGCTGGCGCCGCCAGCCGCACTCGCGCAATCCGACATGGACGACGCAATCGCGGAGATGGAGGCGATGGTCTCGGGCATGAGCGAGTTTATCGCCGACGTTCGCTTCGACGAGTCCGATGTCGTCAGCCTGATCGAACTCTGGGATGACTTCGACTCGATCGAGGGACTCGACACCAGCGACGAAAGCGAGGCGCTGGACTTTGACGCGATTCTCGAGGATCCGGCATACCTCGCGTTCATCGGCTCGCACGATCTTGACGGCCGCGACTGGTTGCAGAAAGTCATGCGCATCACGATGGCGCTGTACCGCGAACAGGTACTGGAAAGCGCAGCGGGCATGCCACAGCAATACGAACAGCAGATGCGGATGATCGAAGCGCAGAAGGACCAGCTCGGCGCAGACATGTACGAGCAAATGAAAACAGCCATGGACGAAGGCCGCGCGTTCGTGGATCTGCTGGTCAGCACCGCGAGCCGGCTGCCGCAGCCGACCCCGGCGGAGGCCGGCGTGCTCGACGCCTATCGTGAGCAGCTGAACCTGATGCTCATGGACGCCGACGACGAATTCGTCGAGGAAGACTGGGGCGGCGAAGACGACGAGGAAGAATACGACTACGGCGACTGAGCGACGGCAGGGCGCGGCGAGGTACCCGGACTCGTCATTGTGCGGTATTGTCTCGCCCTGCCGGACAGCTTCGCCCCGCGGGCCGGACAATCGCTGAAGACACGATGTTGAACACGCCACGACTTTTTGTCATCGCTGCACCCTCCGGCGCAGGCAAGACGACGCTCGTCAGGAAGCTGACGGCGCGGAACCCCGAGCTCAGGTTTTCGATTTCCTATACGACGCGCGAGAAACGCCGGACCGAGGTCGACGGCGTCGACTACCTGTTCGTGGACAAGGATCGATTCGAGGCGCTCAGGCGCCAGGGCGAGCTGCTCGAACACGCGGAAGTCTTCGACAATCACTACGCGACGAGCCGCAGCCAGGTCGACAGGCACCTCGGCGAGGGGCACAACGTGATACTCGAGATCGACTGGCAGGGCGCCCGGCAGGTGCGGCAATCGATGCCGGAGTGCGTCACGATCTTCATCCTGCCGCCGTCCCTCAGGGAACTCGAGCGTCGGCTTCGCGACCGCCGCACCGACAGCGAGGCGGTCATAGAACGCCGCTTGCGCGATGCGCAAACCGACATGTCGCACTGGCAGGAATTCGATTTCGTCGTCATCAATGACGACATCGAGCGCGCAGTGCGCGACCTCGAAAGCGTGCTCGCGGGGTCGGCCGCCGGGCTCTCGACTCGCAACGAGACGATGCGCGGCATCGTTTCGGCGATCGTTCGCGGCGAATAACGCCGCAGCCTTTATACCTTTTGGTTATATGGCTTGGCGCCATGCGCCCGGTGTCGCCTAGACTCGCGCTCAATGTATTGCCCCGGGCCCCGACACCCGCCAGACCAGGAAATCAATCATGGCCAGAATCACGGTCGAAGACTGCCTCGACAACATCGAAAACATCTTTGAAATGGTGCTCGTCGCCGCGAAACGTGCGCGCCGCATCGCGCACGGCGCAGACCCGATGGTCGAGCTCGAGAACGACAAACCGACCGTGGTCGCGCTGCGCGAGATCGCCGAGGGCCTGGTCACGCCGGCCATACTCGAGGAAATCGATCAGCCGGCCGCCGAGGAACTGATGCAGCAGCCCGACGTCATGGATGACATCCTGCCGGTTCGGGGCATCTCGATCGGCGACTGAGGCCCCGCAGCCGGCGGCTTTTCGCTGCCGGCACGCTCCCCGCGGAACCGGTAATACCGTTATCATCGGGGCATGGATTACGCCGCCACCATTCTCTCCAGGCTTCCTGGCGCTTCGCGCCGGGATCATGGCATGCGGCTACTCGTCGACACGCTGAAGACCTACCTGCCCCGCGAGCAGGTATCCATGATCCAGCGGGCCTACGAATTCGGCGCCCGCGCCCACGAGGGCCAGACGCGCAAGACCGGCGAGCCGTACATCACGCACCCCGTGGCCGTGGCCCAGGAGCTCGCCGAAATGCATCTCGATGCGCAGGCGATTGCCGCCGCGCTGCTGCACGACGTCGTTGAGGACACGCCGGCGACGCTCGACGAAATCCGCGAGCAATTCGGCGAGGAGACCGCGCTGCTCGTCGACGGCGTCAGCAAACTCGACCAGATCCAGTTCCGCAGCCGTGCCGAAGCGCAGGCCGAAAGCTTCCGCAAGATGATGCTCGCGATGATCGGGGACATCCGGGTGATCCTCGTCAAGCTCTCCGATCGCCTGCACAACATGCAGACACTCGGCGCGATGCCGGCGGTAAAAAAGAAACGCATCGCTCGCGAGACGCTCGATATTTATGCGCCGATCGCGAACCGGCTCGGCATCAACCGCTTCAAGGTGCAGCTCGAGGACCTCGGCTTCAAGCACCTGCACCCGTTCCGCTACCGCGTGCTCGAGAACGCGCTGCGCAAGAGCAAGGGCAGCCAGAAGCAGATCGTCAAGCGCATTTCGGAGCAGTTCGAGCGGGCGCTCAAGGAAGAGGGCATCGAGGGCGAAGTCATCGGCCGGGAGAAACACCTCTACTCCATCTATAAAAAGATGGCCGAGAAAAAGCGACTGCTGTCGGACGTCGTTGACGTCTACGGTTTCCGGATCATCGTCGAGGACGTAACGACCTGCTACCAGACGCTCGGTTTCGTGCACCAGCTCTACAAACCGATGCCGGGCCGCTTCAAGGATTACATCGCGATTCCCCGCATCAACGGCTACCAGTCGCTGCACACGACCCTGTTCGGCCCGAAGGGGCTGCCGCTCGAAGTCCAGATCCGGACGCGGCAGATGGACCGCGTCGCCGAGTCCGGCGTTGCGGCGCACTGGATGTACAAGGCCGACGACAAATCGGATGCGACGCCGCAGCGCCGCGCGCGCGAGTGGCTTTCGAATCTCGCCGAGCTGCAGCAGACGGGCACGTCCGAGGAATTCCTCGAGAGCGTCAAGGTCGACCTGTTCCCCGACAAGATCTACGTCTTCACGCCCAAGGGCGACATCATGCCGCTGCCGAAAGGCGCAACCACGGTCGATTTCGCGTACGCGGTCCATACGGACATCGGCAACCGCTGCGTCGCCGCGAAGATCGATCGGGGCCTCGTGCCATTGCGCACGCCGCTGCAGAACGGCCAGACCGTCGAGATCATCACATCGCGGGACGCAAAGCCGAATCCGAACTGGCTCACGTTCGTCCGCTCGGCCAAGGCGCGAACCGCGATTCGCAATCACATGAAGAACCTGCGCGCCACCGAATCCGTGGATCTCGGGCGGCGCCTGCTCGACAAGTCGCTCAAGGACCTCGGCTCGTCCTTGCGCAAGGTCGGCAAGGTGCGACTGAACGCGGCCGTGGAAGAACTCGGACTCAAGAAGACCGACGACCTGTTCGAGCAACTCGGCCTCGGCCAGCGCATCGCGCCATTGACGGCCCGCTTTCTGCTGGGCATCGACGAGGCGGACGAGAGCGAGAAAAAGAAACGTGCAAGCCTCGTCATTGCCGGTACCGAGGGCATGGTCGTCAGCTACGCGAAGTGCTGTTACCCGATTCCCGGTGACGACGTCATGGGATACCTCACGGCCGGGCGCGGCGTGGTCATTCACCGCAACAACTGCGGCAACCTGTCGAACTTCCGCAAGCAACCGGAGAAATGGATCACGGTCAGCTGGGAAGAAAAGATCGACCGGGAATTTCATACGCAGATCCAGGCCGAGACGCGCAACCGCACGGGCGTGCTCGCCGAGGTCGCTGCGACGATCGCCGACTGCGGTTCGAACATCGAGCAGGTGGAAGTCCTGAGCCGGCACGAGGACTGCTCATTGCTGACCTTCCTGCTGCAGGTCAGGGACCGCAATCATCTCGCTCGTATCATGCGCAACGTGCGCAAAATGAAGAGTGTGCTGCGCGTGTCCCGCGACTGCGCATGAGATTTGCGAACAGACAGGTAGAAGCATCATGAGCAAGAAGGCCATTCATTCTGACGACGCGCCCGCGGCGATCGGAACCTATTCGCAAGCGATCCGGAGCGGCAACCTCGTCTTCCTGTCCGGGCAGATTCCGCTCGACCCCGAGACGATGGAAGTCGTGGACGGCGATTTCGAAACCCGCGCACGCCGCGTCTTTACCAATCTGCAGGCCGTCGCCCGTGCCGCCGGCGGCGAGCTCGACGACATCGTCAAGCTCACGATCTTCCTGACCGACCTCGGCAACTTCGCGACGGTCAACGCCGTGATGGAAGAATTTTTCACGCCGCCTTTCCCGGCGCGCGCCGCCGTCGGCGTTGCCGCGCTGCCGAAGGGCGTGGACGTAGAGGCCGACGCGATCCTTGCAATCTGATTCGCCGCTCACCGACCTGAAGGGCGTCGGACCGGCGCTTGCGAAAAAACTCGAGAAGCTCGGCCTCTATCGGGTGGACGACCTGCTGTTCCTGCTGCCGGCCCGCTACGAAGATCGCACGCAACTCGTCAGGATCGGCGCGCTCGTTGCCGGAACCCGCTGCCTCGTCTCCGGCGAGGTCCTGCTCGCGGAAACCGTGTTCCGCGGGCGGCGCAGCCTGCTGGTTCGCATTGCCGACGGCAGCGGTCAGCTGACGCTGCGATTCTTTCATTTCTCGCGACAGCAGCAGGCGCAGTTCCGGCAGGGCGTGCGCGTCAGCTGCTTCGGCGAGGCGCGCCGCGGACCTGCCGGCCTCGAGATGATTCATCCCGAGTACCGTCTGCTGCGCAGCGAGGACGACCCCGCGACGACGGATCGGCTCACGCCGATCTACCCGGCAACCGAGGGCGTGCAGCAGGGCCGGCTGCGCATGCTGACGGACCAGGCGCTCGCGCAGATGCGTCGCGAGCCGCCCGTGGAGCTGCTGCCGGCCGGCCTGACGCAAAAGCTCGGCATGCCGTCGCTCGCCGAGGCGATTCCTTACCTGCACCGACCGCCGCCCGATGCGGACATCGACGCGCTCTCGGCCGGTCGCCACCCGTGTCAGCAGCGGCTGGCTTTCGAGGAGCTGCTCGCCCACTACCTGAGCCTGCGGCGCATTCGCGCGATGGCGGCGACCGAGGCGGCGCCCGCGCTGACAGCGGGCGGCGCGCTGCTCGAACGGTTCGTCGCCACCCTGCCGTTCTCGCTGACCGGCGCCCAGCAGCGCGTCGTGGATGAGATTCTCAGGGACCTCGCCGAGCCGCACCCGATGATGCGGCTGATCCAGGGCGACGTCGGCTCCGGCAAGACCGTCGTTGCCGCGATCGCCTGTCTCAAGGCGATCGCCTGCGGCGTGCAGGCCGCGATCATGGCGCCGACAGAGCTGCTTGCCGAGCAGCACTGGCGCAACTTCTCCGACTGGTTCCGGCCGCTGGGCGTCGAGCCCGCCTGGCTCAGCGGCAGCCAGCGCGTGGCCGCACGGCGTGAGGCGCTCGCGGCGATCAGCGATGGCAGCGCGGGGCTCGTCGTCGGCACCCATGCGCTGTTCCAGGAGGGCGTGGCGTTCCGGCGACTTGCGCTGGTCGTGATCGACGAGCAGCACCGCTTCGGCGTGCACCAGCGCATGGCGCTGCGCAACAAGGGCGTGTCGACGGCCGGGCATCCGCACCAGCTCGTCATGACGGCCACGCCGATTCCGCGCACACTCGCGATGGCCGCCTACGCGGATCTCGATACGTCGGTGATCGACGAACTGCCGCCGGGCCGCAAGCCCGTCACCACGGTCGTGCTGCCGGACACGCGCAGGGCCGACATCGTCGCGCGCCTGCGCGCCGCCTGCGGGGCCGGGCAACAGGCCTACTGGGTGTGCCCGCTCATCGAGACTTCCGAGGTGCTCGACTACCAGGCCGCGGAGACCAGCTACCGCATGCTGACGGAAGCGCTGCCCGAGCTCCGGGTCGGACTCGTGCATGGCCGGATGCGCCCGGCCGAAAAGGAACGCGGCATGCAGGCCTTCAAGGAAGGACTGATCCAGATACTCGTCGCGACGACCGTGATCGAGGTCGGCGTCGATGTGCCGAACGCGAGCCTCATGATCATCGAGAACGCGGAACGCATGGGCCTGTCGCAGCTGCACCAGCTGCGCGGCCGGGTCGGGCGCGGCGCGGCGCAGAGTCACTGTGTGCTCCTGTACAAACCGCCGCTCGGCCGCATTGCCAAGGAGCGCCTCGCTGTTTTGCGCGACTCGAACGACGGCTTCGTCGTGGCGCAGCGCGACCTCGAACTGCGTGGGCCCGGCGAGCTGCTCGGCACGAAGCAGACCGGGCTGCCCGACTACCGGGTCGCGAACCTCGTGCGCGACGCACACCTGATGCCCGAGGTGCAGATGACCGCCGAGACGCTGCGCGATCGCACGGCGATCCGGGACGCGCTGATTCGCCGCTGGCTCGGTGATGCGGATCGTTATGGCACAGTCTAGGCGCCGGCCGGTTCCTTCACCCGCAAGCGATCACGTACAATCGCGGCGATGAAGAATTCTCTCGCCGCCACCTTCGGCCCCGAAGTCGTCAGCCAGCTGCGCAACTACGCGAAGCTCATGCGACTCGACCGGCCAATCGGCATCTGGCTGCTGCTTTGGCCGACGCTCTGGTCCCTCTGGCTGGCAGGGGAAGGCACGCCCGACCAGGGCCTGTTCGTGGTGTTCGTCGTGGGTGTCGTGGTCATGCGCTCGGCGGGTTGCGTGCTGAACGATTATGCCGATCGCAAGATCGATCCGTTTGTCGAACGCACGAGGACCCGGCCGCTGGCGACCGGCACCGTCGCGCCGGTCGAAGCCCTGCTGCTTTTCATTGCGCTCGGCCTTGTCGCGATCGGGCTTGCCTCGATGCTGAACGCGCCCGCGCAACTGCTGGCGGGCGTCGGCGCGATACTGACGCTCGCCTATCCGTTCATCAAGCGTTACGTGTCGATCCCGCAGTTCGTGCTGGGCGCCGCCTTCGGCTGGGCCGCGCCGATGGCGTTCGCAGCGCAGACAGGGGAAACGCCGGAGCTCGCCTGGCTCGTGTTCGGCACCGTGCTGATCTGGGCCGTCATCTACGACACGTTTTACGCAATGGTCGACCGCGAGGACGACCGCAAGATCGGCGTGAAGTCGACTGCGCTGCTGTTCGGTGACGTCGACCTCTTCGTCATCGCGGGGCTGCAGGTTCTCATGCTGATCGCGCTCGCGCTGATCGGCTACCGCGCGGAACTCGGCTTCTGGTACTACCTGTCGATCGGCGTGGCCGCCGCGTTCATGGGTTATCACCAGTGGCTCGCGAGAGAGCGCCAGCCGGCGGGATGCTTCGCCGCGTTTCTCAACAATCACCTGATCGGCATGGTGATCTTCATCGGCATCGTCCTGCACTACACGTTCAACCCCGTCGCCTAGGCGTCGATTTTCTATTTGGTCCGCGACGGCCCTCGCGCATCCTAGGTAAAAGCACCTATTGTGACGCTCGCCGCGGCCCGGTACGAACTGTAGAGATATAGATTCGGCAAGCCCGATACGGTCGGCGGTGCAATGCCGCCGGTCAGGCGCCGGGGCTTCAGCGGCAGCGGCGTACCGCGCAGCAAGGGCTCGTAAGTCTTGCCCCAGATGCCATGATTCCCGGCGGCAAACAATTAAACATCCCGCACCGAGGTGCCGGGGAAGGGGAAGAAATGAAAATCAAGAACAGCCTTTGGGGCACTCTGGGCCTCGTCGTTGCAGCGGCCGCAGTACCGGCATTTGCGCAGGAAAGCACTTTCCTGGAAGAGATCGTGGTCACCGCGGCGAAGCGCCAGCAGACCCTGCAGGAGATTCCGGTCGCCGTATCCGTGTTGCAGGCCGACGATCTGAACAAATCACAGGTGCTCGACGTCAAGGACCTGCAGTTCCTGGTACCTTCGTTGCGCGTCGGACAGCTGCAAAGCTCCGGCAACACCAACTTTTTCATCCGCGGCTTCGGTAACGGCGCGAACAACGCGGGTATCGAACCCTCGGTCGGCGTCTTCATCGACGGCGTGTATCGTTCCCGTTCGGCCTCCGCGCTCAACGATTTCCCGAACCTCGAGCGCATCGAAGTCCTGCGCGGACCGCAAAGCACGCTGTTCGGCAAAAACGCTTCCGCCGGCGTGATCAGCGTCGTCACGGCCAAGCCGGCGCTCGACAAGACCACGGGATCCGCCGCGGTGACCCTCGGCGATTACAGCCAGGTTATCGTGCAGGGCGACATCAACGGGCCGCTGTCGGACACCGTCGGTTTCGGCCTTTCGGCCAGCTTCAACCAGCGTGACGGCTACTACGAGAACCTCGCCGGTGGCGACGCTCTCGGGGAGCTCAATCGCTGGGGCGTCCGCGGCCAGCTGTATTTCCTGCCGTCGGACTCGCTCGAGGTCCGCATCATCGCCGATTACTCCGATCTCGATGAGGCATGCTGCGGCGTAGCCAACCTGTTCAACGGCCCGACCGGCAATGCCATTTTCGCGCTTGGCGGCGCGCTGGTTCCGAATGCGCCGTATGCCTACGAGGGCTACTACGACTTTACGCCCGTCAATGAATTCGAGAACAGCGGCGTATCGGTGCAGTTCGACTACGATATCAACGACTCGTTGACGCTGACCTCGATTTCCGCGATGCGCAGCCTCGCACGTTTCGAGAACGGCGACGTCGACTTTACGAGCGTGCAGCTGATCGATCCGAACACCGGCAACCTGACCGACGTCGAGATCGACACCCTGACCCAGGAATTCCGTCTCGCGGGCTCGACCGACCGTACGGGCTGGATGATCGGCGCTTATTACTTCGACGAAGATGTCGAGCAGCGCACGGGGCTGATCTACGGCAACCAGTTCCGCGCGTATGCGGACATCCTGACCGGGGGCGTGCCGGGCGCATCGCCGTTGTGGGATATCGAGGCGGGCCTGACAGCGCTCGGCCAGCCGATGCCGGCCGGAACGTTTTTTGCCGCCGGACAGGGCCTGGTCGAACTTTCGACGATGAACAACCAGGCTATCTCGGTCTTTGGCCAGGTCGACATCGATCTCAGCGATCGCGCTCGGCTGACACTTGGCGCCAACTACACCGAGGACGAGAAGACCGTCACCTTCGACTCCACGGCTACCGACGTGTTCTCACAGCTGGACATGGTGCAGGTCGGCGGCCTGCTGATTTTCGGTACCGTCTACCAGCAAGCCATCCTGGGTGGCGCAACCCCGGCCGAGGCGTTTGCAATTGCGACCGCCACGTCCGCGGCGCTGGCGCCGATCGAATGCTCGCCGACCAATCCGCCGCCAGCCTGTAACGCGGCGCTGTCATTGCGTCCCCTGCAGTTCCTGCCGCCCAACGTCGACTTTCCGAACTCCGTCGAAGACGGCAAATCGAAAGACGACGATACGACCTGGAGCGTCAAGTTCGCATACGACATCAATGATGACGTGAACATTTATCTCAGCGCCGGCACGGGCTTCAAGGCCAGCTCATGGAACCTGTCGCGCGATTCGCGTCCTTCGGCGTCGGACCAGGCGGCCCTCGAAGCAGCCGGGCTCACGGTGCCGAACCTGCGCTACACACAGCGCTTCGCCGATCCGGAAGAGTCGACGGTGTATGAGCTCGGCATGAAGGCCCGCTGGGATACCGGTACCGTGAATCTCGCGATCTTCGATCAGGAGATCAAGAACTTCCAGTCCAACATCTTCGTCGGAACCGGATTCCAGTTGTTGAACGCCGGCAAGCAATCGACCAAGGGTGTCGAAGTCGATCTGCGCTGGATGCCGACCGACAATTTCGAGGCAACCTTCGCCGGCACCTTCCTCGATCCCCTGTTCGACTCGTTCCCGGTCGCAGCCTGTGTCGGAGGCGACTGCGATCTCAGCGGCACGAAGCCGCCCGGGATCCACGAGGTCAGCATCACGACGACGGCGACGTACCGCTTCATGCTGGGTAACGCCGACGGCTTCGCCCGCCTCGAGTACATCTACGAAGACGAGGTCCAGGTCATCGAGAACGTCCCGGCCAGCGTCGCATCGCGCGAGGTCAGCATGTTCAACGCCAGCTTCGGCCTGTCCTGGGACAACGGCTTCGAGGCGATGCTCTGGGGTCGCAACGTCAATAACGACGAATACCTGCAGAGCGCCTTCCCGTCCGTTGCGCAAAGCGGGAGCTTTTCAGGGTATCCGAACCAGCCGCGCACCTTCGGCGTGACGATACGCAAGCACTTCGACTGATCCGGGAAGGAAGCAGTCATCGAACGGGCCCTCTGCGAGGGCCCGTTTTTTATCCGGCGCGCGCGATGGCAAGCCCGCTGACCTTCCGCACGCCGGCGCGCTGCAGAGCCATCGCCAGCTGGCGCAGCGTCGCGCCCGAGGTGATGACGTCATCGACGATCAGCACGTGGCAAAAGTCGAGCTTGCCGCGCACGCCGAATGCCGCCCGCAGATTCTCAGCTCGCTCGCGCGCACTCAACCCGGACTGGAACGCCGTCGCACGACGGCGGTGGACGCTGCCGATCATGGGCACGTCGAGCCCCCTCGCGACCGGCCGTGCAAGTTCCTCGGCCTGGTTGAAGCCGCGCCGCCACCGCCGCCGCCAGTGCAGCGGCACGGGCAGCACCGCGTCGATGTCGGCAGGCAGCCCGGCCCGCAGGGTCATCAGGAGTTCGACGAAGACGGGTCCGTAATGCAGTTGCCGCCGGAACTTGAGCGCCTTGATCGCCGCATCGATGGGGAACGCGTAAGCCAGCGGCGCCAGCACGGTCTGCAGCGGCGGTGTTTTCAGCCGACACGACTCACAGCAGGCCCCGGGAGGCAGCGCGAGGCCGAGCGGGCGCGCGCAGCGCGGGCAGGATGGGCCCAGCCACGGGAGGTCGTCATGGCAATCGCGGCACAACGCGCAGTCGCGAGTCGCGGTGCCGCAGAAGACACAGCGTGACGGCAGCAGGGCCGCCTCGATTCGTCGCAACAACATGCCCGCGAGCATCACCGCCGTGCGCAGGCCACCGCCAGCCGCAAATTGCGGCGCTTGCTGCGGAAAGCGTGCTACCGTTCCCGCATGCTCGACCAGAACGCCGTGCGACGCCGTTTCGACCGCGCCGCCGCACATTTCGCCGAGTCCGGCTTCGTGCACGGCGCGACCCGCGACGGCCTGCTCGACCGGCTCGCACCACTGACGATTTCGGCAGACACCATCGTGGACCTCGGCGCCGCCGCGGGCGGCGCGACGCGACCGCTCCTGAAACGCTTCCGCGGCGCCCACCTGCTTTCCATCGACCTGAGCCACGCGATGTTGCGGCAGGCGCGCAGCGCGCGGCCCTGGTTTGCGCGCGTGTCATGCGTTCAGGCGGAGGCCACCCGGCTGCCGCTGGCGGACGGTTCGGTCGATCTCGTCTTCTGCAACCAGCTGCTGCCGTGGATCGCCAGCCCGGACAGCCTGTTCGCCGAAGTCGCGCGGGTTCTGCGGCCCGAAGGCGTTTTCGCGTTCGCCACGCTCGGGCCGGACAGCCTGCTCGAAATCCGGCGCGCCTGGGCCGAAGTGGACGAAGCACCGCACGTGCTGCCTTTCCCCGACATGCATGACATTGGCGACGGACTGGTGCGCGCGGGCCTGCGCGACCCCGTGCTCGACGTCGATCGGCTGAACGTCAGCTACCGCAGCACGGACCGGCTGTTTGCCGATCTCACCGGCGCCGGCGCGCGCAATGCGCTCAGCGGCCGGAGCCGCGGCCTGACCGGGCGCGGCCGGTTTCGGCGGATGCAAGACGCGCTCGCGGACGAACTCGGCGGCGTGTCGCTGGCGCTGGAACTCATCTACGGTCACTGCTTCGGTGGCGGGCTGCGGCGACACGACGGTGACTTTCGTATCGATGCCGGGGGCATCCCGCTGCGTCAGCGCTGATCAAAAAACCATCAATCAGGCGCGACCCCCTCATCGGGTCCTCCGCATAAGCTTTTGTTTAGAAAAGACTATTGCCGAAGTGCGCGCTGTCATCAGGATTGCATGGCCTGATCGATTTCAGTACACTGCGCGGGCTTTTTGGCCGACGCTGCGCTCAAGCCGGCTGAACGACGAGTCTCCGGGGGGGGTCACCTGGTCAGCGTTGCCTGGCCGTTCCAGCTATTCGTCAAATCTCGGTAATCGAAAATGTGCGACCGTTGCGGCGGCCGCAAGGTGGACAGTCAATGATACGAAAATCGTTTTTGAGCTTGCTCGGTCTTCTCGTGGCCGGCACGGCGAGCGCGGACTGGGCTTTGAACATGCCGAAAGGCGTGACCGAACTCAGCGCCGAAACCTATGACCTGCACATGATGGTCTTCTGGTGGTGTGTCGCCATCGGCATCGTCGTGTTCGGCGTCATGATCATTTCGCTCGTCAAACACCGCAAGTCGAAAGGCGTGGAGCCGGCGCAGTTCTCCCACAGCATGGTTGCGGAAATCATCTGGACGGCACTGCCCGTCGTGATTCTCCTCATCATGGCCGTGCCTGCCGCCGAGACGATGCTGAAGCTCGAAGACTCGCGTGATCCCGATGTCTCGATCGTGATCACCGGCTACCAGTGGAAATGGCATTACAAGTACCAGGACGAGGGCGTCGAGTTTTTCTCGAGCCTGTCGCGTCCGAGCCTGGAGGCGCGCCGCAAGCAATCCGGCATCGACGTCAACACGGTCGATAACTACCTGCTGGACGTCGACAACCCCGTCGTCGTTCCGAAAGGTGCGAAGGTCCGCCTGCTGATGACCTCGAACGATGTCATCCACTCGTGGTGGGTACCCGATCTCGCGATCAAGAAAGACGCGATACCGGGCATCGTGAACGAAGCCTGGTTCCGGGCAACCGAGACCGGCACGTTCCGCGGCCAGTGCGCCGAGCTGTGCGGCAAGGATCATGGCTACATGCCGGTGGTCGTCGAGGTCGTCGAGCCCGATGCCTTCCAGGCCTGGGTCGACACGCGCAAGGACGGCGAGACCAAGCTCGCTCACAGCCAGTAAGACGATGAATTCTGCCGCGCCGTCAACGGCGGCGCGCCAACGGAGTAACTAGTATGACAAGTGCAGTAGCAGACACACACGCCGAAGCACACCACGACGACCACGGCCCGGCGAAGGGCATCAAGCGCTGGCTGTTTTCGACGAATCACAAGGACATCGGCACGATGTACCTGGTCTTCAGCCTGCTGATGTTCTTCATCGGCGGCTCGATGGCGCTCGTGATTCGTTCCGAACTCGCGATCCCCGGGCTGCAGTTCGTGCACCCCGAGTTCTTCAACCAGATGACGACGATGCACGCGCTGATCATGGTTTTCGGCGCCGTCATGCCGGCGTTCGTCGGTCTCGCGAACTGGATGATCCCGCTCATGATCGGCGCGCCGGACATGGCGCTGCCGCGCATGAACAACTGGTCGTTCTGGATCCTGCCGATCGCGTTCGGCATCCTGCTGTCGACGTTGTTCATGCCGGGTGGCGCTCCCGCCGGCGGCTGGACGATGTACCCGCCGCTCGTGTTGCAGACGGGTGATGCATTCCCGTTCCTCGTGTTCTCGGTGCACCTCATGGGCCTGAGCTCGATCATGGGCGCGATCAACGTCATCGTGACGATCATCAACATGCGCGCGCCGGACATGACGCTGCTCAAGATGCCGATGTTCGTCTGGACCTGGCTGATCACCGCATACCTTTTGATCGCGGTCATGCCGGTACTGGCAGGCGCGGTCACCATGTTGCTTACCGACCAGTTCTTCGGCACGAGCTTCTTCCTCGCCGCCGGCGGTGGCGATCCCGTGATGTTCCAGCACATCTTCTGGTTCTTCGGCCACCCCGAGGTCTACATCATGATCCTGCCGGGGTTCGGCGTCGTTTCAGAGATCATCCCGACGTTCTCGAGAAAGCCGCTGTTCGGCCACGACTCGATGGTGTACGCCGCATCGAGCATCGCGTTCCTGTCGTTCATCGTCTGGGCGCATCACATGTTCACGGTCGGCATGCCGCTGACCGGCCAGCTGTTCTTCATGTTCGCAACGATGCTCATCGCCGTGCCGACGGGCGTAAAGGTGTTCAACTGGGTCGCGACCATGTGGCGCGGCGCGATGACCTTCGAGACGCCGATGCTGTTCTCGCTGGCCTTCGTGTTCCTGTTCACGATCGGCGGCTTCTCCGGCCTGATGCTCGCGATTGCGCCGGCGGACGTCCAGTATCACGACACCTACTTCGTGGTCGCGCATTTCCACTACGTCCTGGTGCCGGGCTCGATCTTCGCGATCATGGCGGGCGCCTACTACTGGCTGCCGAAGTGGACCGGTCACATGTACAACGAGTCGCTGGGCAAGCTGCATTTCTGGCTGTCGGCGATTTTCGTCAACGTCACGTTCTTCCCGATGCACTTCCTGGGGCTCGCCGGCATGCCGCGGCGCATCCCGGACTACTCGACGCAGTTCGCCGACTTCAACACGATCGCCTCGATCGGCGCGATCGGCTTCGGACTCTCGCAGCTGATCTTCGTCTGGGTACTGCTGACGTCGAAGACGGGCGTCAAAGCATCCGCTGAAGTCTGGGAGGCGCCGCGCGGCCTCGAGTGGACCGTGCCGTCACCGGCGCCGTATCACACGTTCGACACGCCGCCGAGACTCGACAGCAAGGCCGGCTTCCATTGATCGAGCACGACGAAGAGCGCAGGAAGGGCATCCGCCGCACGACGTTGATCGTCGCGGCGATTGCCGTTTCCTTCTACCTCGGATTCATCCTGCTCGGCGTTTTGCGTTCCTGAGGCGCGGGGCGACGACATGAGCGGACAGCACGACAGGCTGAAAACCGAAAACCGGTCGCTGATGCGCCGGCTGCTGATCATGGCCGTTGCCATGTTCGGTTTCGGTTATCTGCTGGTGCCGCTCTATGACGTGTTCTGCGAGATCACGGGCTTTGGCGGCCGGACCAACGCAACGGCCGTAGCCATCGAGGCTGCGCCGGACCTGACGCGCGAGATTCGAATCGAGTTCGTCACGACCGTCAATGCCTATGCCCCGTTCGAGCTCGAGGCCGAGGCCGACAGCATGACCGTCCACCCGGGACAGATGTACTTCGCGACTTTCACGGGCAGGAACCTCGCCACCGAGCAGAAGATCGCCCGCGCGGTACCGAGCGTTACGCCGACCGCGGCGGCCGAGCACTTCGTGAAAATCGAGTGCTTCTGTTTCACGAGCCAGGAATTCGCGGCGAACGAGGAGCGCGCATTGCCGCTGCAGTTCATCGTCAACCCGGATCTCCCGGACTACGTCGACACGATCACGCTGCAGTACACGCTTTTTGACACCGCCGCGCAGGCGGCCAGCAACCCGCTTTAACACAAGCAGTATCAGAGACCTACAATGACGACACATACTGACGACCGCTATTACGTCCCGCACGGCAGCCACTGGCCCGTGGTCGGATCTATCGGCCTGCTGTTCCTGATGGTCGGCGTATCGAGCTGGCTGAACGGCGCCGACACCGGCTTCTACATCATGTTGGCGGGCTTTGCCGTCATCATCTTCATGATCACGGGATGGTTCGCGACGGTCATCGGCGAGAGCCAGCAGGGCCTTTACAACGCGCAGGTCGACAAGTCGTTCCGCCAGGGCATGTTCTGGTTCATCTTCTCGGAAGTGATGTTCTTCGCGGCGTTCTTCGGCGCGCTGTTCTACGCGAGGAACATGTCGATTCCCTGGCTCGGCGGCGCGAGCAACAACTTCTTCACGAACCTGCTGCTCTGGGAAGGCTACGAGAGCGCCTGGCCGACGAGCGGCCCGGGCGAGGTCGGCGGGGAATTCGAGGCGATGCCGCCGCTCGGATTGCCGCTGATCAATACGGCGCTGCTGCTGACCTCGAGCATCACGGTAACGATTGCGCACCACGCGCTGCTCGCAGGCAAGCGCCTGCCGCTCAAGATCTTCCTCGCGGCGACCTTCCTGCTCGGCTTCATCTTCGTTTTCCTGCAGGGCTACGAGTACGTGCATGCGTACCAGGAGATGAACCTGAAGCTGACGTCGGGCATCTACGGTTCGACGTTCTTCATGCTGACCGGCTTCCACGGCATGCACGTCACGATCGGCGCAATCATGCTGACGACCATCTGGTTCCGTGTGCTCAAGGGACACTTCTCGCCGGACAAGCACTTCGCGTTCGAGGCGGTGGCGTGGTACTGGCATTTCGTCGACGTGGTCTGGATCGGCCTGTACGTCTTCGTCTACTGGATGTAGCGACCGGGCTCCGGACGCGCCCCGGGACGGGCGAAGCCGGCCCCGGGGCCGGCTCCAAAATAAACGACAGCGGGCGCTTCGGCGCCCGTTTTCTTGCTACATCGTCGGCGGTTCGATCCAGCCCGCAAAATACGACACCACGAGGAACAGGATGAGGGTCAGTGACAGGCCCACGCGAACCTGCAGCGCACGCAGCATCTTCGGCGAGTCGGCGTCCTCACGTCGCAGGTAGAATAGGGCGGTTCCCAGGCTGATGACGATCGCGGCCAGCAGAGCAATTACGACGAATTTCATATAAGCACCTCTGGTCTCCGAGTATATCGTGAACGACAACCATAAAAAGCCGCTGCCGGGCTGGCTGCCCTTTGCGATCGGGGCGCTGTTCGTGCTGCTGTTCTCTGCGCTCGGGGGCTGGCAGGTCAGCCGTGGCCTCGAGAAGCGCGCCGACCAGGCGGCTTTCGGCGCTGAAACCGGCTTCGCGGCGTGGCAGGACGGAATGGAAATCCGACCCTACCAGCGGCTCAAGGCGACCGGCCGCTATGACGGCGACCGGCAGTTCCTGCTGGAGAACATTACGCGAAACGGGCGGCCCGGCTACTACCTGCTGACGCCGCTGGTCGCGCTCGATGACGAACCGCTCCTGCTCGTGAATCGCGGCTGGCTGGCCGACCCGGGCACGGCGGACCTGTCGGTCCCGGATGCGCGCATCACGGTTCACGGCCGCGCGGGACGCCTGCCAAAAGCGGCTGTTCGCATGGGGGACGCGGTGGCGGCCTCGTCTTCCTGGCCCCGGCGCGCGGTATTCCCCACAACCGAGGATGTTGAGGCTGCATTGGGGCAGGATGTACAGGATTTCGTCCTGCTCATGGACCCGGAAGAATCCGGCGGCTTCGTACGGGAATGGTCGCCCGCGGGTTTCGGCCCGGGCAAACACTTCGGTTACGCTTTGCAATGGTTCGCGATGGCGACTGTACTGTCGGGCCTCCTGATCTGGAATTACCGGAAGAAAAAATTCGACGCATGAATACGACACGACGCACAAGGGGACGCCTGCAGTTCCTGCTCATCGCTGCCCTGTTCCTGGGACCGCTCGCGCTCGCCGCCTGGCTGTATTACAGCGGCCAGGCCATGCAGCCCGAAGGCCGCACCAATCACGGCACGCTGCTCGAGCCGATCGTCAATCTTCAGGATGCGCTGCCCGACTCGGAGCTGCACGCACAGACAGAAGGCCGATGGCTCCTGCTCTACGCGAACGAGGGAGATTGCGACGACGCCTGCGCATTCGCGCTGTATACGTTGCGGCAGTCGCGGCTGATGCTGGGCAAGGAGATGGACCGCGTGGTGCGCGTTTTCTTGCACGGTGCTGCGGCCCCCGATACAGTGCTGCTGGCTCGGGAACACGCCGGCCTGGTCACCATGAGCGATGCCGAACTGGCCGCGCTTTTGCGGGAAAAATCGCCTGCGGCATCCGGGTCCGGCGGCTATTTTCTCGTCGACCCGCTCGGCAACCTGGTGATGTACTTCGAGCCCGGCATCGACCCGGGCGACATGGTTGACGACATCAAGCGACTGCTGAAACTGTCGCGGATCGGCTGAGCGGATACTGCCATTGACTGCTGCAACCCAAACACTGACGGACTGGCGTGACTATTACGAGCTGACCAAGCCGAGAGTCGTGATGCTGATCGTTTTCACCGCGATCGTCGGCATGTTCGTGTCCGTCCCCGGCTGGCCCGGCACCGTGCCGCTCGTGTTCGGCACGCTCGGCATCGGCCTCGCCGCGTCGTCCGCCGCCGTGTTCAACCACGTGCTCGATGCCCGCATCGACGTGCAGATGATGCGCACGCGCGGCCGGCCGCTGCCGCAGGGCAGGCTCACGGAAAGGAAAGCGCTGGTTTTCGCGTCCTTCCTCTGTGTTCTGTCCATGGTGCTTCTGTGGTTCGTCGTGAATCCGCTGACCGCGGTACTGACGTTTTTTTCGCTGATCGGTTACGCCGTGATCTACACGGTGTGGCTCAAGCGCGCCACGCCGCAGAACATCGTCATCGGCGGCGCAGCCGGCGCGGCGCCCCCGGTGCTCGGCTGGACGGCCGTAACCAACGAGATCGAGAGCGGCGCGCTGCTGCTGTTCCTGATCATCTTTGTCTGGACGCCGCCGCATTTCTGGGCGCTCGCCGTGGCGCGCCGCGAAGAATACGCGAAGGTCGACATCCCGATGCTGCCGGTGACACACGGCGAGCAGTTCACGCGCCTGCACATTCTGCTGTACACGATCCTGCTCGTCATCGTGACGATTCTGCCGTACCTGATCGGCATGAGCGGCATCATTTACCTTGCGATCGCGATCGTGCTCGACGTCATGTTTCTTTATTACGCGGCACGCATGCACCTGCGTCCCGGCGACGAAGCGCTACCGATGAAGACCTTCAGGTTCTCGATCAGTTACCTGAGCGTCCTGTTCGCCGCGCTGCTCGTCGATCATTACTTCCGCTACCAGCTGAGCTTCTGACGCGACCGACGCGCTGTCGCACCCGGCAGCGCGATTCGATTCCGCGTACCCGTCCGCCGGCCGCGGCGCAACGAGCCGCACGCCAATGGCGGGCGCCTAGGCGCCCGCGCGCAGCTGGTCGCCGATCGGCAGCGATCGAATCCGCACGCCGCTCGCGGCGAAGATGGCATTGGTCAGCGCCGGTGCGGCCGAGGGCAGGCCCATTTCGCCGACGCCCGTCGGCACGTCGTCCCAGGGCAGGATGTGCGTCTCGAATCGCGCCGGGAAGTGACCGATCTGCGCCAGCGGATAGTCTTTGAAATCCTCCTGCTGCACGCGGCCGTCTCGCACCGTGATCTCGAGCCCCAGCGCCGCGCTCAGCCCGTCGATCGTGGCGCCCTGCAATTGGGCTTCGACGGCGTTGGGATGCACCGCAAGGCCGCAGTCGATCGCAGCGACGATGCGATCGATCGAGAGCTGCCCGTCCCTGACCGTTACCTCGATTGCGTGCGCGGCATAGCCACCAAACGTAAAGTGCGCCGCGATGCCGATGCCGCTGCCGCGCGGGAGCGATCTGCCATAGTCGATGCGCTGGGCGACAAATGTCAGCAACCGTGACAAGCGCCCTGGATTGAATTCCGGCCCGCCATGCCCCTCGTAGGGCAGCGCCCGGGATTCGCCCAGCATGTCGAGGCGAAATTGCAGCGGATCCTTGCCGAGCTCGTGGGCCAGCTCGTCCATGAAGCTCTGCACCACGAACGCATTCGCATTATGCGCCGGCGCCCGCCACGAACCGCGCGGCAAGCCGATGGCATTGTGGAAGTATTCGAAACGCAGGTTCTCGACGATGTGGCGCGGGAAGTCGTCGGCGTAAAGCTCCGACTGCCACAGGTTTTCATCGGGCATGTTCGGGCGCCGATAATACTTGCTGGCACTCGCCAGCCTTTGCGTCCAGGCCGTGACCTTGCCGTCGCGATCGATGCCCGCGCGCATTTCGTGCAGACCCGCGGGTCGGTAGAAGTCATGCTGCAGATCGTCCTGGCGGGTCCACAGCAGCTTGATCGGCCAGCCCGTCGCTTTCGATATCGTCACGGCCTCGGTGACGTAATCGTTGGTCAGGCGGCGCCCAAATCCGCCACCGACGCGCGTCATGTCGATGTGAATGTTTTCGCGAGGCAGGCCCGTCACGGCCGCTGCCGCGCGCGATGCGCCCGCCGGCATCTGCGTCGGCGCGATGACGTGGCAGCGGTCGCCCTGCACGTAGGCGTAACAGTTCTGGGGTTCGAGCGGCGCATGTGACAGGAACTGCGTCCGGTAGCGCCGCGTCACGACCCTGTCGGCCGCCGCGATTGCGGCGTCATAGTCGCCGTCATCCAGCACCACCTGGCCGGCGGTGTCCAGCAGACGTTCGTTGTCGGCCCAGAAACGCTCCGTGCTGTCGGTCGCGTTCGGGCTGTCGCTCCACTCGATCCTGAGACGCGCGCGCCCTTCCATGGCAGCCCAGGTCGAGGTCGCGACGACCGCGATGCCGCTCGCGAGCATGTCATACGGCTGGTCGACTTCTGGTCCGCTGATCTCGACGGTGGCGAGGACACCTTCGACCTGCCGCGCCGCACTATCGTCGCAGGACACGACGCGCGCATTGAGCACGGGTGCGCGCGCGATCACCGCGTAGCGCATGTCCGGCTCGACCGTATCGATGCCGTACTTCGCCTTGCCGAGCACGATATCCCGCGCGTCAATCGTCTTTCGGCGCGTGCCAATGATGCGATAGTCCGCGGCCCCCTTGAGCGCGGGCGCCGTCTCGGGCAATGGCAGCGCGGCCGCTTCGGCCGCAAGCTCGCCGTAGGGAATCTCTGCATCACCGCAGACCACGACGCCGACGCGCGTCGTGCACCGGTCCGCGGCCACGCCCGTCCTCGCGGCCGCTGCCCGTATCAGCTGGCCGCGCGCGATGGCGCCGACTTCGCGCATGTAATCCCAGTTGCTCGTCACGCCGGTGCTGCCGCCGACGCCCTGCCCGCCGTACTTCCAGGCATAGCCGTCGCTGGTCTTGACGATGCCGAGGGGCATTTGCCGCACGCTGACCTTTTCCCATGCGACGTCGAGTTCTTCGGCGACGACCATCGGCAGTGCGGTGCGAACACCCTGGCCGATTTCCGGCTGGTTGCTGCCGATCACGACCGTGCCATCGGGGTGAATCTCGATGAAGAAACCGATCGCGCCGGGTCCGTCCGCCGCCGACTCGAGCGGCACGCCGATCACGAGGCTGCCCGCGGCGCCGAGGCCCATGACGATGAACTCGCGTCGATTCAGGCCCCGGGCGCGCTCCCCGGCGCTCATGATGCCGCTCCGTCGGCCAGCAGCTCGGCCGCACGGTGAATCGCCTGGCGAATCCGCACGTACGTGCCACAGCGACAAAGGTTCGTCATGTGGCGGTCGATGTCCGCGTCGGTCGGTCGCGGGAAGCGCTCGAGGAAGTCGACGGCCGCCATGATCTGCCCGGCCTGGCAATAACCGCACTGGGGCACGTCGAGTTCCAGCCAGGCCTGCTGCACCGGGTGCAGGCGACGCTCGTCGGCGGCGAGACCTTCGATCGTCATGACGGCCCGGCCCGCGACCGCATTGGCCGGCAGCATGCAGGACCTGCGGGCGCGACCGTTGACATGCACGGTGCAGGCGCCGCAGTCACCGGTCCCGCAACCGTACTTGGTCCCGGCCAGGCCCAGGTGGTCACGAATCACCCACAGGAGGGGCGTGCCCGGGTCACCATCAAACGTCACCGGAACGGAATTCAGGGTGAAGGTAATCATCGCGCTTTGACCTCCGTTTGGCATACCGCCGGTCCGCACCATCATAAGGCGTCTGCGGCGTCACGAACCCCCGGCGTACAAGGGCTTGCGCCCAACCGTGCCACATGCGCGACGGGTCGTGTATACGTAGGTATGCTTGCACGCTGATCGTCGCGCCGTGGCGCTTTGTCCTCATTCCGCAAAGGAGACCCGTCATGAGATTTCTGAGAGCAATGGTGCTGTTGCCTCTCGTTTGCGTCGGGCCCGCCCTCGCGCAGGACGACAGGTCCGAGGCCGCGGAGGCGGCCGACAGGCCGGAAGCGAAGCAGTACGTGACGGAACACGCCGCCCGGATCGGCGGACGAACGGTCGAGTACACGGTCACCGCGGGCACGATGCTCATGGAGAACGCCGACGGCAAGCCACAGGCCCTGATGGGCTTCACGGCCTACGTCGCGAAGGGCGGAAAAAAGGCAGACCGGCCCATCGTTTTTGCCTACAACGGCGGCCCGGGCTCCGCGTCGCTCTGGCTGCACATGGGCGTGCTCGGACCGCAGCGGGCGATCGTCGAGGATGCCGGCCGCGGCAGCAAAGGCCCGTTCCGGCGGGTCAACAACGACTACAGCATCATCGACGAGGCCGATCTCGTCATGATCGACCCGGTCGGCACCGGCTTCGCCAGACCGGTGGGCGAGGGCAAGACCGAAGATTTCTGGGGCGTGGACCAGGACATTCGCTCGGTCTCCGAATTCATCGTCAAGTACATCACTGAGAACGGCCGCTGGGCATCGCCGAAATACATCCTCGGGGAGAGCTACGGCGGCATGCGCTCGGGTGGCGTCGCCTACTATCTTTTGACGCAGCACATGGTGGCGCTGAACGGCGTGATCCTCGTCTCGCCGTTCATGGAAATGGCCACCGGGTTCGCGGGTCTCGGCATCGACCTGCCGCACGCCATGTTCATCCCGACGTTTGCGGCAACCGCGCGCTACCATGGCGCACTCGATCCGACACCGCCCGACCTCGAGGCGTTCATGGCCGAGGTCGCAGATTTCTCGCTCAACGAGTATGCACCGGCGCTGCTCAAGGGCCATCGACTGGGCGACGCCGAGCGGCGCCAGGTGATCGCGAAATTGTCCCGCTACACCGGGCTGAGCGAGGACTACTGGGACCGCGCCAACCTGCGCATCGACGAAGGGCGCTTCACGAAGGAGTTACTGCGTACCCGGGGCATCACCGTCGGGCGCATCGATTCGCGCTTCGCAGGCAACCAGATCAACCGGATCGGGGAGAACGCTGTGTACGATCCGATGCTCACGGTCGTCGGGCCGGGTTACCTTGCCGCCTTCATGGACTATTACCGCAACGACCTGGAGGTCGAGGATGTCGGCAACTATACGGTCTTCGGCAACGTGTTCGGCCAGTGGGACTGGTCGCACGCGCAGCCCGATCTCGGTGGTTTCAAGCTGCCGTTTCCGAATACGGCAATCGATCTCGCGATGGCAATGCAACAGAACCCGCAGATGCGCGTGCTGATCCAGCAGGGTTACTACGACCTCGCGACACCGCAGCTCGCGACGGACTACTACGTCGACCACATGGACATTGCCCCGGCACTGCGCGGCAACATCACCGTGGCCATGTACGAGGCGGGGCACATGATGTATCTGCATGAGCCGTCCCTCGTGAAATACAAGGAAGATCTTGCGCGCTTCATCCGGGACAGCCGTTGATCGACGCGCATTTTGCGGCGTCGGTCCGAGCCTGCGACCGGCTGACAGGCTAGACTTGACGTCACCATGAGCGCGGAGTCCGACAGGTTGCTTTTCGAGCGGCTGGTGCGGCCGCATTTCGAGCGGCTGTACCGGCTCGCGTTTCGCCTGACATCACAGACGGCGGAAGCCGAGGACCTGTTCCAGGAGCTCCTGCTGCGCGCCTACGGCAAACTGGACGACCTGCTGGAAATCGACGAGCCCGGCCCATGGCTTGCGCGCGTCATGTACAACCTCTTCATCGACGAACGGCGGCGCTTCGCACGGCAGCGCCTGCACGTCGTCGAAGAGGGCCGCATGCCCGGCGAAGGCCTGGCCGGACTCCCGGGCGACTCGGATCCCGCCGCGGATCACGCGCGCTTCGAGACCTGCGTCACGCTCGATGCCGCGCTTGCGAGGCTGAGCGAAGAGCATCGGGTCGTCGTGCTGCTGCACGACACGGAAGGCTATAAACTCGAGGAAATACAGGATCTTACCGGAACGCCGATCGGCACGATAAAGTCACGGCTGCACCGGGCAAGGGCCCGTTTGCGGGAAATCCTCGAGGAGGACGGAACCTTTTTCTGAGCAAGTTCGTGTAAGACGCTGAATGCGAGTGCGTTTATGACTGAAGAATACACAGACAAAAAGGATCGCGAGATCCAGGCCCTGTTGAAGGGCTTCCCGGCGCCGGCGGCGCGGGAGGGCTTCTTCGAGCAGGCGCTGGCGCGCGCAACCCGTGAGGGCTCGCGCCGGCAACGGAATCGCTGGCTCATGACCGGCGCCGGTGGCGCCGTCGCGGCGGGACTGGTGCTCTGGGTGCTCGGCAGCTTCTTCTTTGCGACTCCGCAGATCGCAACGCCGACTGCCGAAATTCCAGGCATCACCATGACCCTCGACACGCCGCGTACCGTTCGTCTCGTGTTTGCTTCGGCGGATGCGCTCGAGGACGCGACGCTGACCGTGAGTCTTCCGGACGGCGTCGAGCTCGCCGGGTTTCCGGGCCAGCGCGAGGTCACCTGGCGCACGAGCCTCAATGCCGGGAAGAATCTCCTGCCACTCGAGCTGATCGCTACGAGTCCGGCAGGCGGCGAGGTGCTTGCTCGCCTCGAACACCACGATCGAGATCGCACCTTCAGGCTGCGTATCGAAGTTAGTTAAGGGAGTACGACGATGAAAAAACTGAATCTGTTTGCTGCCAGCCTGGGCCTGACGCTGCTCGCGTGGTTCCCGCTCGCGCATGCCGATGACGGTATGGATGATCTCGATGTCACCATGATGGTCCTGGACGACACCGACGACCTCGATGACGAGTTTGCCGAAATGCGCGGCCCCGACGACGGCGATGTCGACGACGACGACTGGGAAGACGAGGAAGAATACGAGAACGAGAACGAGGACGAGTCCGAGAGCGACGACGACTCCGAAGACGAGTTCGAGAACGAAATGGAAGACGAGGACGAGTCTGACGACGGTTTCGAGGACGAAATGGAAGACGAGTTCGAGCACGATGACGAGCTCGACGAAGACGAAATGGAAGACGAGGACGAGTGGGAAGACGGCGAAGACATCGACGACGATGAATTCGAAGACGAGGACGAGGACGAGTCCGAAGACGAGACGGATGACGACGGCTCCGAGAGCGACGACTAGCCGCCCTCACATGCCGGAATTCAGGCTTCCGGCCCGGCAAACCCCGAAATCCCCCCGATCGACGCCCGATCGGGGGGATTTTTTTGCGCCGCGTCATGGTTTCCGGATGACAATAACCGGTAACCTTGCAGGTTGACATGATGCCAACGCCGCCATCCATGCAATCGAGGCCCAAGCTCGCCGCAACCATCGCCCTGTTCGCGATGCTGCTCGCCTTTGCCCCGGCCAGCCAGGCGGCGGGCCTGACGGCGGAGCAGTACCTGGCCGACGGCAATCGACTGTTTCGCGACGACCTCTACTGGGCCGCGTTGCTGCGCTACCGGCAGGCCGTCGAAAGCGGCCTCGACACGCCGCTGCTGCACTACAACATGGGCGTCGCGCATTACCGCGCAAAACAGCATATCCGGGCGCGCGAGTCGCTGCTGAAAGCCATCGCGGACCCGGCCCTGCGGGACGCCGCGCATTACAACCTTGGCCTGAATGCCTACGCCCTCGGCGACAATGACGAGGCGCTGCGCTGGTTCCGCCTCGTTCGCGACAATGCGAGTAACGAAAAGCTGCGCGAGTTCGCCGTCGTTGCGATTTCCCGGATTCGCGACGAGCAGGCCCGGCCCGACGAGTTCGAGATCCGCGTTGCGGAACGCGAGAAAAAACGCGATTTCACGGACTTTTCGCTGCGCGCCCGCGTCAGTTTCGGCAGCGACGACAACGTGTTTCGCAGCCCGAGCCAGCCGTATATCGATTTTTCGGATCCAGCCCAGCCTATCGTCGTACCCGTCGTACAGAGCGGCGCGTTCATCCCGGTGAGCCTGTCCGCCAAATACCTGGTCAACAGCCTGCCATTCGAGGGTTTCTACGGTGCCTACCGGCTCAGTGGCCGTTACTACCAGGACAGGGCCCTCGAGAACGGCGACGATTTTCTGCACGAGGCCAGCTTCGGCAGCCAGTATGAGCGGACCGAGGACACCCGCGAGCGCATGCTGCACGCGGTATTCAGCGTCGCGCAACACGATGAGGTTTATTACGACCCTGACGACGGCGGCGTCCGCGCCGTCGGTGGTGTCAACATCGAAGATCGCATGAACTATGTGCGCTACGGTCCCGAGTTGTCGCTGCGACAGTCTCACGAACACGTGTCGTTCGGCCTCGATGTCAAGGGCCAGCTCCGGAATTACGACGAAACGATCGCGGCCCCGGAATACGACCACGAGTATTTTCTGTTCAGCGCGTACGGCCAGTACAAGTTCACGCCGACATCGCTGCTGCGCCTCACGGCCGAGTATTACAGCCGCCGCTTCGGCGACCGGCCCTCCTATGACCTCGACGGCCAGCCCCGCATCGGCAACCCGCCGATCCGCTATGACTATGGCTCCGTTGCCCTGCGCGCGCGACAGCGCATTACCGACCGCATGTGGTTCGGCTTCGACGTCGAGCGCACGCAACGCACCGACGAGCACGTCGCTTACAACGATTACACGCGCGACAGTTTCTCGGCCGAGTTTCACTGGACACCGGGCACGCGCTTCGACCTCGAGGTGTCAGGCACTTACCGTCTGTATGACTTCCCCAACGCGTTCGCCTTTCACAACCCGGCCGCCGGGCGCAAGACCCAGGAGTCCCTCGACGCGCGCCTCATCGCCTCCTATCGCATGACGCCGCACCTGAGCCTGGTCGGCGAGGCGCGCCTCGACGAAACGGTCTCGAACGACATCCGGATCCAGTACGACAGAACCCAGTTCATGCTCGGCATACGCTGGGAGCAGTAGCCGCCCGGGGCCGTCCGGGCAGCGCGGATGTCTGCTACACTTGCGCGCTTTCCGCGCCAAGCACCCGTCAAGATGGACGTCACGCCGATCCTCGAAAACCTCAACGACGCGCAGCGTCAGGCCGTCACGGCACCCGCTGCGCCGACGCTCGTCATTGCCGGCGCCGGCAGCGGCAAGACGCGCGTGCTCGTGCATCGCGCCGCGTGGCTGATCGACGTCGAGGGCGTCTCGCCACAGGGCCTTCTGGCCGTGACGTTTACGAACAAGGCGGCAGCGGAAATGCGCGGCCGCATCGAGGCGCTGCTCAAGGTGCCCGTCCAGCACCTCTGGATCGGTACCTTCCACGGTCTTGCGCACCGCATGCTGCGGCGGCACTGGCGTGAAGCGAACCTGCCGCAGGGATTTCAGATCATCGACTCCGATGACCAGCTGCGCCTGATCAAGCGCCTGCTCAAGAACCTGGACATCGACGACGGCCGCTGGGTTCCCAGGGAAATCCAGTGGTTCATCAACGCGCAGAAGGACGAAGGCCTGCGGCCCAGGCACCTCGATGACGAGGGCGATCCGGATCGCCGGCAGATGATTTCGCTGTACCAGTCCTACGAAGAGGTCTGCCAGCGCGGCGGGCTCGTCGATTTTGCGGAGCTGTTGCTCCGCGCCCATGAGTTGTTGCGCGACAACGGGGAACTGCTCGAGCACTATCGCCGTCGTTTCAGCCACCTGCTGGTCGACGAGTTCCAGGATACCAACGCGATTCAGTATGCGTGGCTCAGGCTGCTCGCGGGCAGCAGCGGCATACCGTTCGTCGTCGGCGACGACGACCAGTCGATCTACCGCTGGCGTGGCGCGCGCGTCGAGCATATCCACCGCTTCCAGAAAGACTTCCCGGGCACGCTGGTCGTCAAGCTCGAGCAGAACTACCGCTCAACCGCAACCATCCTGAACGCCGCAAATGCCGTCATCGCGAACAATGCATCGCGCCTCGGGAAAAACCTCTGGACCGAGGGCGTCGAGGGCGAGCCGATTCGCGTCTACTCGGCCTACAACGAACGCGACGAGGCCGATTTCGTCATTGGCCGGCTGCGTGACTGGATTGCGCAGGGCAACCTGCGTGCCGACGCTGCGATCCTGTATCGCTCCAACGCACAGTCCCGGGTGCTCGAAGAGGGCCTGATCAATGCCGGCATTCCGTACCGTGTCTACGGCGGACTGCGGTTTTTCGAGCGCGCCGAGATCAAGGATGCGCTCGCCTATCTGCGGCTGATCGCCAACCGCGACGACGACAGCTCGTTCGAGCGCGTCGTGAATAAGCCGACGCGCGGCATCGGTGCCCGCACCGTCGATCTGATGCGCAGCTACGCACGCGCCAATGCCTGCTCGCTGTGGCGCGCCGCCGGCGCGATCGCGAGCGACGACCTGAACGGGCGCGCGGCCAATGCCGTCAGTGCTTTCATGTCGTTGATAGAAAGAATGGCCCGCGAGACCCGCGGGCTGGCGCTGCCCGACCAGGTCGATCATGTCATTCACCTGAGCGGGCTCGTGGCCTTCTTCGAAAAGGACAAGGGCGAAAAAGGGGAGACCCGGGTCGAGAACCTCATGGAGCTCGTCAGTGCCGCGAAAAGTTTCGAGCCCGATCCGGCCCAGGAGATGTCGCCACTCGACGAGTTTCTCTCGCACGCCGCCCTCGAGGCGGGCGAGGGCCAGGCCGACGCCTGGGAGGACTGCGTGCAGCTCATGACCATGCATTCCGCGAAAGGCCTCGAGTTCCCGCTCGTCTTCATGTGCGGCATGGAGGATGGCCTGTTTCCGCACCAGCGCTCGATCGCAGACCCGAACGGCCTCGAAGAGGAGCGACGGCTCTGCTACGTCGGCATCACGCGCGCGGAGCAGGCCCTGTATATCACCCACGCCGAGCAGCGGCGCCTGCACGGCATCGACAATTTCTCGCAGCCCTCGCGCTTCATTGCCGAGATCCCGACGGATCACATCGAGGAGGTGCGGCCGCGCGTGCAGGTCTCGAGGCCCATGCACGCGCCGCGCCCGGTGCGCCGCGGCGGCGGCTCGACCGCTCCCGGCAGCGAGCTCGGCATCCGCCTGGGTCAGCGCGTCCGCCACAAGAAATTCGGCGACGGCGTCATCCTGAACTGCGAGGGCCAGGGCGCGCACGCGCGCGTCGAAGTCAATTTCGAGACGGCGGGCACAAAATGGCTGGTTCTGAGCTATGCCAATCTCGATCTGATGTAAACTACGGAACCTGACGCGGCACGTTTGCAGCGCCACAGGGCACGCCAAAAACAATGAAAATACTCATTCTCGGCGCAGGTCAGGTCGGCTCGTCGGCCGCATATCACCTCTCCCGTGAAGAAGCCAACGAGGTCACCGTGGTCGACGTGCGGCCAGACGTCCTGCGCGACCTGCAGGACCGCCTCGATATCCGCACGGTCGTCGGGCATGCCGCTTACCCCGAAGTGCTCAAACGAGCCGGCGCCAGTGACGCCGATATCGTCGTCGCGCTGACCGACAGCGACGAAACCAACATGGTTGCGTGCCAGGTCGCGTACACGGAATTTCGGACCCCGACCAAGATCGCGCGCATCCGCGCGGCCGAATACATGAACGCCGACAAGCTGTTCACGCAGGACGCGATACCGATCGACGTGCGCATCAGCCCGGAACAGCTGGTGTGCTCTTTCGTCGAACAGCTCATCCTGTACCCTGGCGCCTCCCAGGTACTCGAGTTTGCCGGCGGCCGGGTCAGGCTCGTCGGCGTGCGCGCCGACCGCGACGGGTTGCTCGTCGGCCAGCGCATAGCGACGCTCAAGGATCACATACCCAATACCGAGGGCCGCATCGCGGCGATCTACCGGCATGGCGACGCGATGCTCCCGGACGGCGACACGGTCATCCAGGAAGGCGACGAGGTCTTTTTCATCGCGGACCGCAAGGACATCCGCGTATTCATGAGCGAGATACGGCGGCTGGAAGATCCGGTGCGGCGCGTCGTGATCGCGGGCGGCGGCAACATCGGTGTGCGGCTCGCGCTCGCGCTGGAACAGACCAACCAGGTCAAGATCATCGAGCGGGAAACCCGGCGGGCGCGGCAGATCTCCGAGCAGCTCAACAAGGCGATCGTGCTCGTCGGCGATGCCGCGGACGAGGAACTGTTACTCGAGGAAAACATCGACAACGTCGACGTGTTCTGCGCGCTGACCAACTCCGAAGAGGCGAACATCCTGAGTTCCATGCTTGCCAAGCGGCTCGGTGCGCACAAAGTGATGGCGCTAATCAATCGCGCCTCCTACGTCGACCTCGTGGAGGCCGGCTCCATCGACATCGCGATTTCGCCGCAACAGGTAACGATCGGTTCGCTGCTTGCGCACGTGCGGCGCGGTGACGTCGTCAAGGTGCATTCACTGCGCCGCGGCGCCGCGGAGGCCATGGAAGCGATTGCCCATGGCAACGAACAGAACTCGAAGGTGGTCGGGCGTGCGATCGAGGACATCAGTCTCCCCCAGGGAACCGCGATCGTTGCAGTCGTGCGCGGCGACCGGGTGCTGATCGCGCACCACGACACCATCATCGAATCGGACGATCACGTCATTCTTTTCATGACCGACAGGCGCCAGATTGAGCACCTCGAGAGCCTGTTCCAGGTCGGCGTGTCGTTCGTATGACCGGCTAATGAACTGGACCGTCGTACAACGCATTCTCGGTCTGTTGCTGATGCTTTTCAGCCTGACCATGCTGCCGCCGATCGGTATCAGCCTGTACTCGGGCGACAACTCGTGGCTGTCGTTCGTAGAGGGTTTCACGCTGACGCTGGCGGCCGGTTTCATTTTCTGGTTCCCGGTCCATCGCTCCAGGAAAGACCTGCGGTTGCGCGACGGCTTCCTCGTCGTCGCCTCATTCTGGACCGTACTGGGCACGTTCGGCGCAGCGCCCCTGTATTTCGCCGACGGGCTGTCGCTGTCATTGACGGACGCGGTATTCGAGTCGATGTCCGGCCTGACGACGACCGGCGCCACGATTCTCACCGGCCTCGACAACCTGCCTTTGTCGATTCTCTATTACCGGCAACAACTGCAGTGGCTCGGCGGCATGGGCATCATCGTTCTCGCCGTAGCCGTGTTGCCCATGCTCGGCGTCGGCGGCATGCAGCTGTACCGCGCCGAGACACCGGGGCCGGTCAAGGACACCAAGCTCACGCCGCGCATCACCGAAACCGCGAAAGCGCTCTGGTATGTGTACCTCGCATTCACGGCGACCTGCACGGTGGGCTACCGACTGGCCGGCATGGGCTGGTTCGACGCGCTGTGCCACGCATTCTCGACGGTCGCGATCGGCGGCTTTTCGACGCACGACATGAGCATCGCGTATTTCGACAGTACCGCGATCGACGTCGTCGCCGTGTTCTTCATGTATGTCGCGGGCATCAATTTTTCACTGCACTTTTTCGCCTGGCGGCACGTGTCGATCAAGCACTACTTCCAGGACCCGGAGTGTCGCGCCTACACACTCATCCTGTTCTTGCTGTCCGTCACCGTCATCACCCTGTTGTTCTTCTATCGCGGCTTCGACAACCCTTCCGCGACCGTGGTGAACGGCCTCTTCCAGGCCGTGTCGATTGCGACGACAACCGGGTTCACCACCGAAAACTTCTCGGTCTGGCCTGCCGCCGTCCCGGCGCTGCTGATTTTCGCGAGCTTCATCGGCGGCTCGGCCGGCTCGACGGCTGGCGGCATCAAGGTCGTCCGCTGGCTGCTCGTATACAAGCAGGGCGTGCGCGAAATCGTGCGTCTCGTGCACCCGAGCGCCGAGATTCCGGTCAAGCTCGGCAACAAGGCCGTGCCGTTTCGGGTCGTCGACGCCGTGTGGGGCTTCTTCTCCGTGTACATCATCGTCTTCGGCGTGATGCTGCTCGCGATGATGTCCACCGGGCTGGACCAGGTAACGGCGTTTTCGGCGGTCGCGGCGACGCTCAATAATCTCGGTCCCGGCCTCGGCGAAGTCGCGAACGGTTTCATGACCGTCTCTGATCCGGCCAAGTGGATCGCGGTCGCCGGCATGTTGCTCGGGCGTCTCGAGATTTTCACGCTGCTGGTGCTGATCACGCCGACCTTCTGGCGCACCTGAACAAGGCACCCGTGACGTCGCGCAGCAAGAGCGAAACGATCGATCGGATCAGTGAATGGACGGGCCGGACGGCGGCCTGGTTGACGCTCGCGATGATCGTCGTGACGTTTTTCATCGTGGTGATGCGCTACGTGTTTTCCTTCGGCCTGATCTGGATGCAGGAGGCCGTCACCTGGATGCACGCGGTGGTCTTCATGGCCGGCGCCGCATACACGCTGCGGCACGAAGAGCACGTGCGGGTCGATGTGTTCTATCGCAGGATGAGTGCGACCCGGCGCGCCTGGGTCGACGTCGTCGGCTTCCTGGTCTTCCTGCTGCCGGTCTGCGCGTTTCTCCTCTGGACGTCCTGGGACTTCGTTGCCGCGTCCTGGTCCATGCGCGAGTCCTCGCGCGAGTCGGGCGGTCTGCCGTACCCGTTCATCCCGCTATTGAAGTCCGTCCTGCTGTTCATGCCGCTGACGGTGCTGCTGCAGGGGCTGTCGCTGTTCTGCGGCGCGCTGCGCACGATCCGGGAGGACCGCTGAGATGGAGTGGGTGGCGGGCCTGATGTTTCTGACCGTGGTACTGGCGCTGCTCGCCGGTTTCCCCGTGGCGTTCTCGCTGGGGGGTACCGCGCTGATATTCGCGGCCTTCGGGGTCCTCGGCGGAGAGTTCCACGACGCGCTGCTGTCCGGTCTGCCGAACCGCATCTTCGGCATCATGACCAACGAGACGCTCGTCGCGGTGCCCCTTTTCGTTTTCATGGGCGTCACCCTCGAGCGCGCGAGGATTGCCGAGGAATTGCTCGAAACGCTGAGCGCGCTGTTCGGGCGGGTCCGGGGCGGCCTCGGCATCTCGGTCACGATCGTCGGCATGCTGCTTGCCGCGAGCACGGGCATCGTCGGCGCCACCGTCGTGACGATGGGCCTGCTGTCGCTGCCGACGATGCTGAAGCGGGGTTACTCGCCGGCAGTCGCCACGGGCACGATCTGCGCCTCGGGCACGCTCGGGCAGATCATCCCGCCGTCCATCATTCTCGTCATGCTGGGCGACGTGATGACCACGGCCTACCAGCAGGCGCAATTGCAGATGGGGGTCTATGCGCCCAAGACGGTCTCGGTCGGCGACCTGTTCGCGGGCGCGCTCATTCCCGGGCTGTTGCTCGTGCTCTTGTACATCGCCTACATCCTGGGCGTGGCATTTTTTCGCCCGCGGCTGATGCCGGCCCACGAGGCGGCGATCGGCGAGGAAATTACGTTCGGCCGCGTGCTGCATGCCCTGCTGCCGCCGCTGGCGCTGATCCTCGCGGTGCTCGGCTCGATCCTGCTGGGCCTCGCGACACCGACCGAGGCAGCGGGCGTCGGCGGGATGGGCGCACTCGCGCTCGCGCTTGGGCGTCGGCAGCTGGATCTCGACCGCCTTCGCGACATCATGCAGACGACGCTCAGAATCAGCAGCATGGTTTTCCTGATACTCATCGGCGCATCGCTGTTTTCGCTCGTGTTCCGCGGCTTCGGCGGCGACGACGGCGTGCGGCAGATACTCGAGGCGCTCCCCGGCGGTGCATTCGGCGCCGTGCTGGTCGTGATGCTCGTGATGTTCCTGCTCGGATTCGTGCTCGACTTCATCGAGATCACTTTCGTCGTCGTGCCGATCGTCGGTCCCGTGCTGCTCGCGATGGGCCTCGACCCTGTCTGGCTCGGCATCATGATCGCCGTCAATCTGCAGACGTCGTTCCTGACGCCGCCTTTCGGTTTCGCCCTGTTCTACCTGCGGGGTGTCGCCCCGCCCGAGGTCAGGACGCTGCAGATCTACCGCGGCGTCATGCCGTTCGTGGCCATTCAGCTGCTCGCCCTGGTCCTGATCGCGGCGTTCCCGGACCTTGCAACGTGGCTGCCGAATCGCATCTATGGCAACTAGTGCGGTCTTTTGCCGGTCCGGCGATCAGCGGGTACGGTAGTACGCCGCCTCGGTGATGGCCGTCATCCTGGAGACTTTATCCAGGTAATCGAAATAGGCTCTGCCGACCTTCGCCGAGACCGGGTCATTCGCCATGAGGTCCTCCATGACCTCGAGCGACAGGGACTTCAGCAGCGTCAGCACCTCCCGCGGAAACTCCCGTATCTCGATGTCCCCGTCCTGCTCGAGCTGCGCGAGCGACATCGCGTTGCCGTGGGTGTACTCGGCCGGCATGTCTGCCGTAATCGACTGGCAGGTCGTCTCGACGATCTGCTGCAGGTCCGCAGGCAGCGCGTCCCACGCCGCCTTGTTCACGATGGTTTCCAGGCCGGGCCCGGGCTCCTGCCAGCCGGGGTAGTAGTAGTACTTCGCCGCCTTGTGCAGCCCGAAGGCCACGTCGTTGTACGGGCCGACCCACTCGGTCGCATCGATGGCGCCCGTCTGCAGCGCGGTGAAGATCTCGGCGCCCGGCAGGGACACCGGCGTACCGCCCGCGCGTCGCAGCACCTCGCCGCCGATACCCGGGATGCGCATCTTGAGTCCCTTGAGGTCCTGGACGGTGTTGATTTCCTTGTTGAACCAGCCGCCCATCTGCACGCCCGTGTTGCCGGTCGGGAACGGCACGAGATTGAACGGCGCGTAGATTTCACGATACAGGTCCATGCCGCCCCCGTAATACAGCCAGCCGTTCAGCTCCTGGCTCGTCATGCCGAAGGGAATGGCGGTGAAGAACTGCGCCGCGTCGACCTTGCCCTTGTGGTAGTAACTCGCGCCGTGGCCCATCTCCGCCGTGCCCCGGCTGACGGCATCGAAGACCTCGAACGCCGGCACGATCTCCCCGGCCCCATACACCTTGATCCTGAGGCGGCCGGCCGATGCGGCTTCGACACGCCGGGCGACATTCGCCGGCGCCATGCCGAGACCCGGGAAATTCGGGGGCCACGAGGTCACGCAGGACCACTCGAAGGTCTCGCCCCCGCTTGCCGCGGAGCCCCCGGCGCACTCTTTGTCCTTGCCCGCGCAGGCCGCGAGGCCCGCCGCCGCGGCCAGCCCGCCGACGAACTGTCTTCTTTTCATGGCCATCCTCCCGTGTCTGCCGCCAAGTGTAGGGGTGGGGCCGCGGATTGCCAACGTGCGAGGTTTCTGGCGGTGGGGATAAAAAATCATCTTCTTATCCCACTTGTGATCGATTTTTAGCGATTATTTCCGCTTTTTATTACACAGCTGTGCCTATCACAACGGATTTTGCGCAGATTTCTATAATCACGAAGGTCCGACCGGTGGATCTCCCCCACATTCCAATCCTTTGGGTCCCGGGTGGGGGCGGCCTCGAGCCCCCGGACCCACCGGCCGGTCAGGCGAGTCTCCCACCCGTCTCGCGCTTTTGTGGCTTATCATTCTGCCGATTCCGTGTACAAAGCGCTTTTCGCGACCATTTTCTCGACAAGGTGGCCAGAAATGATCGGACTCCTGCAGCGTGTCAGCAGCGCGTCGGTTGCAGTCGATGGCGAGACCATCGGCCAAATCGGCCGCGGCCTGCTCGTGCTCGTGGCGGTGCACCGTGACGACGAGCGCAGGGATATCGTCCGGCTCGCAGACCGAATCCTGGGCTATCGCGTGTTTCCTGATGCCGAGGACCGCATGAACCTGAGCGTCCGCGATATCGGCGGCGACCTGTTGCTGGTGCCACAGTTCACGCTGACCGCCGATACCCGCAAGGGTACCCGGGCCAGCTTTACCCAGGGCGCGGCGCCGGAAAAGGCCAGCGACTATTTCGACCGCCTCGTCGCCACCTGCCGCCAGGCGCTGGAAACGGTCGAGACGGGTCGCTTCGGGGCCAGCATGCAGGTGAGCCTCGTCAATGACGGGCCCGTGACCTTCTGGCTGGAGACCTGAACGTCGGCCTGCCGGCAACATTCGCGCGGTTTTGTTGCGCTTGCAGGGGTATCATTAGGATAATTCGCGACCGGCCCGGGCCGGCGCGTCACGATCATTAATCGGGGCCAGACCCCAGGAGTCACAAGATGTTTGCCAACATCGGTCCATGGCAGCTGCTGATCATTCTGGTCATCGTGTTGGCCATATTCGGAACCAAGCGCCTGCGTACGCTGGGCTCCGACCTCGGCAGCGCCGTCAAGGGATTTCGCTCGGCCATGAATGAGCCCGAGGATTCGACCGACAAGCTCGGCGACGGCAAGAAGGACGCCGATTTCGACAACACGCCGGCCGCGGAACCCCGCAAAGAAAAAGACGCCTGACGGCGACACCACACCATGTCCGGAATCGGCGGTTCGGAATTCATCCTGCTGTGCCTGATCGGTCTGCTGATCCTCGGGCCCGAGCGGCTGCCGCGTGTGGCCCGCCAGCTCGGCAGCTGGTTCGGCAAGGCGCGGCAAATGACGCGCGCGCTGCAGCGACAGCTCGAGACCGAGCTCGACGCAGAGAAGAACCTCGGGATCAACCCCAGGGAACTCGATCCGCGTAATCTCATGGCCCCGCGTGAGGACGACACGTATTCACCGCTTCATGAAGAAGAGGACGAGCACGTCGTGGGCGCGCCGGCGAAGAACAAGGATACGCCAGGGAACGAAGCCTGATGGCGGAAGCACAGAACGAGGATAAGGAAGAGCTCGCCGAAGGCTCGCTGATCTCGCACCTGGTCGAGCTGCGCTCGCGCCTGTTCAAGGTATTCGGCAGCGTGATCGTGGTCTTCGTCCTGCTGATGCCGTTTTCGCGAAAGATCTTCGATATCGTCGCCCAGCCGCTGGTCAGCGTCGTGCCCGGCGGTTCGCTCATCGCGCTCGGACCGATCTCGCCGCTCACCGCCGTCATTTCGCTGGCGTTCTACCTGTCGCTGTTCCTGTCGATGCCGGTGATCCTCTACCAGGCCTGGGCGTTCGTCGCGCCGGGCCTGTACAGAAAAGAAAAGCGCTTCGCGCTGCCGCTGCTCGCATCCAGCATCCTGCTGTTCTATCTCGGCATGATGTTCGCGTATTTCGTGGTGTTCCCGCTGATCTTCGGGTTCACGGCGAACTTCACGCCGGAGCTTGCCGAGTACAAGCCGGACATGGCCGAGTACGTCAGCTTCGTGATGATGGTCGTGCTCGTCTTCGGCCTCGCGTTCGAAACGCCGATTGCCACCGTGCTCGTGGTCATGACCGGCCTGACGACGACGCAATCGCTGCTCAAGGCGCGGCCGTACGTGTTCCTCGGCGCTTTCGTCGTCGGCATGCTGCTCACGCCGCCGGACGTCATCAGCCAGACGATTCTCGCGATCCCGGTTTACCTGCTCTACGAACTCGGGATCATCATGTCGCGGCTGTTCACGAGTGACAAGGAGAAGCGCCGTGACGCAGCTGCCGGCACCGACGAGTAGGCGCCGGCAGCTCGCGCCGCGCATCGATTACCGAACGAGGACACACGTTTCGCGCGAGCCTCGTCGGCGTCCGGGCCCAGGTAGCAATGCCACATTGATTTGTGTAACTTGCCGGGCGCGGCTACGCAGCGTGCCGGACGTCGTTTGACGACGCGGCGCCCAGCGCATCGAATTTGGTGAACCTGAGAGAAACGACGCTATGACGACATCGACGGCACACGGAGCTGGGGACGACGTACTCGGCCATCCGCGGGGTCTGATGACCCTGTTCTTCACGGAGCTGTGGGAGCGCTTCGGCTACTACGGCATGCGCGCTCTGCTGATCCTGTACATGACCGATACGGTCGGCGGCGGGCTCGGCATGAACACCGAGATGAGCGGCGCCGTCTACGGGCTGTTCACCTTCGGTGTCTATGCGCTTGCGCTGCCCGGCGGCTGGATCGCCGATCGCGTGATCGGACAGCGCCAGGCCGTCTTCGTCGGTGGCTTCATCATCGCGGCCGGTTACTACTCCCTGGGCCTGCCGATGGTCCTGCCAGGCTCCGAACTCTGGTCTTTCTATCTCGGCCTGACGCTCGTCGTCCTCGGCACGGGCCTCCTCAAGCCCAACGTCAGCGCCATCGTCGGCGGCCTGTATACGGACGACGCCCCGGCAAGGCGTGACGCCGGCTTCTCCATCTTCTACATGGGCATCAACATCGGCGCGCTCATCGGGCCGCTGATCTGCGGCTGGGTCGGCGAAAAGGTCGACTGGCACCTGGGCTTCAGCCTGGCCGGCGTCGGCATGACGCTCGGCCTCATCCAGTATGCCCGCGGTCGCAAGTACCTGCGCGGTGTCGGCGAGCTCATGGGCGAAGCGGCCGAAGCCGGCAACGTCGCCGCTGCGCGCAAGCAGCTCAGCATTGGCCTCGTCGTGGCCGTGGCGTTCGTGGCCGGCCTCATCGGCCTCATGGCATCCAACGCGATCGACCTGTCGATCGTCGAGTTTGCCCAGACCACCGGCGCGATCGTCGCCGTCGTCGCCGTCATCTACTTTGCGGCCGTGATCGCGTTCGGCTGCCACGACAGGGTGGAACGGCAGCGCGTCTTCGTGATCTTCCTGCTGTTTCTCGGCGCCGCCATGTTCTGGTCCGGCTTCGAGCAGGCCGGCTCATCGATGAACATCTATGCGCGCGACCTTACCGACCGCGTGGTCTTCGGCTGGGAGATACCAACCTCGTGGCTGCAATCGGTCAACCCCGTGTTCATCATCGTGATGGCGCCGATCATGGGAACGCTCTGGGTGCGGCTCGGCGCGAACAACCCGTCGATCCCGTTCAAGTTCGGCATGGGCCTCCTGCTGCTGGGCGTCGGTTTCCTCGTGCTGGCCTGGGGCGCGCTCTACGTGCCCGCGAATGCGGCCAACGATCCCGCCGTGGGCGTCGCCATGACCTGGCTCGTCGTGACTTATTTCTTCCATACCGTCGGTGAACTCGCGTTGAGCCCGGTCGGGCTGAGCAGCGTGACCAAGCTCGCGCCGCAGCGCCTCGTCGGCCAGATGATGGGAACCTGGTTCATGGGTGCCGCGCTCGGCAACCTGGTCGCCGGACTGATCGCGAGCCGCATCGACAACCTGCCGCCGAACGAACTGTTCACCGTCGTGGCGGGAATTGTCATGGGCGCAGGCATCCTTTTCGTACTGTTCTCGCCCGTCATCAACCGCATGACGCATGGCGTGAAGTAGGCTGTTCGCGGGTCCGCGCAATGCGCGGGCCCGTGACGAGAATTGTCGAGGTGAAAGCATGAAGAATTACTGGTCGTTCCTTTTTATCGCGTTCCTGCTCGCCGGCTGCGGTCAGCCGTCCGGGGACGACGCTGCGTCGGCTGCCGGCGCGCCGCCGGCCGAAACTGCCGAGGAGTTCGTCGCGCGCGTCAACGACGAGTTGCGCGAACTCGGTCGCGAGCTCGGCGCCGCCAACTGGGTTCGTTCGACTTACATTACGCACGACACGGCGATCATCGCCGCGGCGGCGAGCGAGCGCTACGCGAAGTGGCACAGCGAGACCGTGAAGCAGGCCATGGCCTACGAGGGCCAGGACCTCGACGCGAGCACGCGTCGCGCCATCGATCTGCTCAAGCTCGGCACGTCCGCGCCGGCGCCGAACGACGCGGCGAAGCGCAAGGAGCTTGCCGAAATCACGACGGAGCTCGAGGGCATTTATGGCGCCGGCAAGTACTGCCGGACGGAAACCGATTGCATCGCGGGCGCAGAGCTCGAGGAGCTCATGCGGCGCACGCGCGACTACGACGAGCTGCTCGAATACTGGACCGGCTGGCGCAAGATCGCGGTACCGATGCGAGACAAGTATGTCCGTTTCGTCGACCTCGCCAACGAGGGCGCCAAAGAGCTGGGCTATGCCAATCTCGGCGAGATGTGGCGCTCGAACTACGACATGAGCCCGGCCGAGTTCGAAGCCGAGTCGGCGAAACTCTGGGAGCAGGTCAAGCCGCTCTATGACGAGCTGCATTGCCACGTGCGCGCCAGGCTCGGCGAAACCTACGGCGCGGACAAGGTGCCGCAGGACGGACCGATTCCCGCACATCTGCTCGGCAACATGTGGGCACAGCAGTGGAGCTCACTGTACGACCTCATCGAGCCGTATCCGGGCGTCGGCGACGTCGACGTCGATACCACGCTCAGGACCAAGAACTTCTCGCCGCAGGAAATGGTGCGCTCGGCCGAAAACTTCTATGTCTCGCTCGGCATGCCGCGCCTGCCGGATACCTTCTGGGAGCGCTCGCAGTTCACGAAGCCGCGGGACCGCGAGGTCGTGTGCCACGCCAGCGCCTGGGGCCTGGACGGCGGCAACGACCTGCGCATCAAGATGTGCATCCAGCAGACCTACGACGAGCTGCGCACCATCTATCACGAACTCGGTCACAACTACTACCAGGGCGCTTACAAGGATCAGCCTCCGCTGTTCCAGGACTCGGCGCACGGCGGATTCCACGAAGCCATTGGCGATACCGTCACGCTGTCGATGACCCCGGGCTACCTCGCCGAGGTCGGGCTGGTGAAGTCCGGTGAAGACGACCCGCGCGCCGTCATCAACCGGCAGATGCAGATGGCGCTCGACAAGATCGCGTTCCTGCCTTTCGGCAAGCTCGTCGACGAGTGGCGCTGGGGCGTCTTCTCGGGGCAGATCACGCCCGACAACTACAACCAGGCCTGGTGGGACCTGCGTACCAAGTACCAGGGCATCGCGCCGGCGGTCGCGCGCAGCGAAGCCGATTTCGACCCGGGCGCCAAGTACCACATCCCGGGCAACGTCTCCTACACCCGCTATTTCCTCGCACACGTGCTGATGTTCCAGTTCCAGCGCGCGCTCTGCGAGATCGCGGGCCACGAGGGCGAACTGCAGGCCTGCTCGATCTATAACAGCAGGGAGGCCGGCGAAAAGTTCTACGCAATGCTCGCCGCAGGCGCGAGCCAGCCCTGGCAGGACACGCTCGAGGCCATGACCGGCAAGCGCGAGATGGACGCGACCGCGATCATCGATTATTTCGCGCCGCTCATGGGATACCTGAAGGAACAGAACGAAGGCCGCAGCTGCGGCTGGTAGGCTACGGGCTCCCTGCGGATGTTCAGATTCTTTCGCGCCATCCGCAGGGAGCTGTTTGAACGCGGCAAGCTGCGCACCTACAGCGGCTATGCCGTCGGCGAGATCATCCTCGTCGTCGTCGGTATCCTCATCGCCCTGCAGATCAACAACGCGAACGAAGCGCGGATCGAACGGCAGAAAGAACACCGCTACCTCGCCAACCTCAAGGTCGACCTGGAGTACACGATCCGCGAGCTCGATCGCTTCATCGAGACCCGCGAGCGCCGCATCGCCTCAGGGCAGCGGATCATCGAGTACTTCAATGGCCGGCCACTCGACGACCCTCGGGACTTCGGCTACCACAACGTCTTCGTCCAGACCTGGCAGCGTTACTACCAGAACATCAACACCTACGAAGAACTCGTCAACTCGGGCAACCTGGGACTCATCTCCAGCCAGGAGATCAAGAACGCGCTGATGGACCTCGATCTCCTCTACGAGAAAATGAAAGGCGACGAGGATCACATGCGCTTCGACTTCGAGGGCTACGTCTATGCACCTTTCTTCGACGCCGTCGACATCGAGCCAATGTCCGAAAACTACGCCTACGCGGTGACCGGCGGCCAGGCCGGCTCGCAACCCGCGATCCCGAAAGAGTCCATAGAAACCCTGCTGCGGGACGTGCGCTTCAAGAACGGGTTCACGCTCGTCGTCTACATGATGCGCGCCATCAACCTCCGGTTCGTTGAAATGCGCGCCATCGCGGTCGACCTCGTCGATAAAATTGACCGGGAACTCGAAGGTCCGATTGAGTAAACTGTCCCTCTAACTTGCGAGGGGGGTCCTCATGTCAGAACAGCTGCAATCCGCCAACGGAAACGGCGGATTCCTCGGCACGGTCGAGCGTGTCGGCAACAAGCTGCCGGATCCGGCGGTCCTCTTCATCGCGCTGCTGTTCATCGTCTGGGTGCTGTCCTGGGCCCTGTCGTACCTGAGCTTCGACGTCATCGACCCGCGTAGCGGCGAAGCGCTGGTCATCAACAACCTGCTGTCCGGCGCGGCCCTGGCCGAGTTTCTCTCGGTCATGGTCACCAACTTTTCGCACTTCCACCCCGTGGGCGTCGTGCTCGTTGCGATGCTGGGCATCGGTGTGGCGGAGCACACCGGGTTCATCAATGCGGCGATCCGCTCGCTCCTGAACGTCACGCCCGCGAGCCTGCTGACGCCGATGGTGATCCTCGTCGGCATCGTCAGTCACTCGGCTGTCGACGCCGGTTACGTGCTCGTGATTCCGCTCGGTGGTGTCATTTTCTATGCGGCGGGCAGGCACCCGCTCGCAGGCATCGCCGCGGCTTTTGCCGGCGTCTCCGGCGGCTTTTCGGCCAATTTCGTGCCGTCGTCCCTCGACCCGCTATTGCAGGGCCTGACGCAGGCCGGCGCACAGATCCTCGACCCGTCTGTCCTGGTCAACCCGCTCAATAACTACTTCTTTACGACGGCGTCGTCGGTGGTCATCGTCGGACTCGGCTGGTACATCACGGACAGGATCGTCGAACCACGCATCAGGGCGACCGCGATCGACGGCGATGCCGAAGATCTTCCCGAGATGCACGACCTGACCGACGCCGAGCGCGCCGGGCTGCGCTGGGCGCTGCTGTCCATGGTGGTCGGCATCGTGCTGCTGGTCGCGACCGCGCTGCCCGGCGATTCTGCCTGGCGCTCGGCGTCCGGCAACCTCACGGCGTTCGACGCGCCGCTGATGCGCTCGATCGTGTCGCTGATCTTCCTGCTGTTTCTCGTCCCGGGCATCGTCTACGGCATCCGGGCCGGCACGATGACGAGCTCGAAGGACATGATCGCGGGCATGACGCACGCGATGCACCAGATGGCTTATTACCTAGTCATCATGTTCTTCATCGCGCAATTCGTTTATGCGTTCAGCCAGTCGAACCTGGGCGTGCTGCTGGCCCTCGAAGGCGCAACCTTTCTCAAGTGGCTGAACGCCTCGGCGTCGTTCACGATCGTCGGCATCATCTTCCTGACCGCTTTCGTCAACCTGTTCGTCGGCTCGGCAAGCGGCAAGTGGGGCCTGCTGGCGCCCATTTTCGTGCCCATGCTCATGTCGCTCGGCATCTCGCCGGACCTGACACAGGCAGCCTATCGCGTCGGCGATTCGAGCACGAACATCATTACACCGCTGATGCCGTATTTCCCGCTGGTCGTCGTGTACTGCCAGCGCTACGTGAAATCGACAGGCATCGGCACACTCACCGCGATGATGCTGCCATTTTCGATGGCCTTCCTCGTGGTATGGACGATTTTCCTGCTGATCTATTTCGGCATCGGGCTGCCGCTCGGGATCGGCGCGAGCTACACCTACCCACCGAGCTAGGCTCTTATGCACGATTTCGAAAAACTCGGCGCGTTCTACCTCGGCAGACGTTACGACAACGACGCGGACCAGCTCACCGACGAACTGGTGCTCTACGACTCGAAGGACCTGACAACGCACGCCGCGATCATCGGCATGACCGGTTCGGGCAAGACCGGCCTCGGCATCGGCATCCTCGAAGAGGCCGCCCTCGACCACGTTCCCGTCATCGCGATCGACCCCAAGGGCGACATGGGCAACCTGCTGCTCACGTTCCCGGAGCTCAGGCCCGAGGACTTCCGCCCCTGGATCAACACGCGCGCCGCGCTCGACAAGGGCCAGTCGCCCGACGAGTACGCGGCGGCGCAGGCGTCGCTGTGGAAGAAAGGACTGGCTGACTGGGGCCAGACCGGCGAGCGCATCGCCGCGCTCCGGCAGAACGCCGATCTCGCCATCTACACCCCGGGCAGCAATGCCGGGCTGCCGGTTTCCGTCCTGAGCTCCTTCGCCGCGCCGGAGCGCGCACTGATCGACGACGTGGACCTGTACCGGGAGCGTATCCAGGCGACGGCAACGGGCATACTGACCTTGATCGGCATCGAGGCCGACCCGGTGTCGAGTCGCGAGCACATACTCATTTCGCGCCTGCTCGACAACGCCTGGCAGGCCGGGCGCGGCCTCGACATCGCATCGCTGATTCGCGAGATCCAGGACCCGCCGGTCAGGCAGGTCGGCGTCATGAACATGGACGCGTTCTTTCCCGCGAAGGACCGCTTCGGACTCGCGATGCAGCTGAACAACCTGCTTGCGGCGCCGGGTTTCGACGTCTGGATGCAGGGTGAGCCGCTCAACGCGAAGAATCTGCTGTACACGGCGTCCGGCAAACCGCGCATTTGTGTGATGTCGATCGCGCATCTCGACGATGCGCAGCGCATGTTCTTCGTATGCATGCTGCTCAATGAGCTGATCGCGTGGATGCGCGCGCAACCCGGCACGTCGAGCCTGCGCGCCATCCTGTACATGGACGAAATTTTCGGCTACATGCCGCCCGTCGCGAACCCGCCATCCAAGGTCCTGTTCCTGACCCTGCTCAAGCAGGCGCGCGCCTACGGCCTCGGGCTGGTGCTCGCGACGCAGAATCCTGTCGACCTCGATTACAAGGGCCTGTCGAACACCGGCACGTGGTTCATCGGCCGCCTGCAGACCGAGCGCGACAAGGCGCGCGTGATGGAGGGTCTCGAGGGTGCGAGTGCCGGCAACTTCGATCGCCAGAAGATGGAGCGCACGATCGCGGGCCTCGGCAAGCGACGATTCCTGCTGCACAACGTGCATGAAGACGAACCCGTCGTGTTTTCGACGCGCTGGGTGCTGTCCTATCTCGCCGGGCCCCTGACGCGAGACCACGTCCGCGCACTGATGGCGGACGCCCGCAGCACGGCCGCCGCTGCAACGCCCGCGCCCGGCAGGCCGGCCGCCATCGCCGTGGATGCGCCGCCGTCGCTGCCGCCCGGAATCCCGCAGTATTTCCTGCCGGCGTCCCGCGAGAAGCTCGTCTATCACCCGCGCCTGATTGCGGGCGGCGACATCCACTTCAGCAATTCACGCTACGGCATCGAGACATCGCGCAGCCTTTTGCACACCGTCGAGATCGACGATGGTCCCGTCGACGTCGACTGGGACAATGCCGAGCTGCTCGACGTGCCGATCGATGCGCTGCGCAACGAGGGGCAGCCTGGCGCCGGCTACGCCGAGTGCCCGGCCGCGGCATCGAGCGAGCGCGCCTACGGTGCCTGGAGCAAGGACTACCAGCGCTGGCTCAGGCAGAACGAGACTGTCACGTTATATCGCAGCAAGCGCTTTCGCATGACCTCGGCAGCGGGCGAGAGCGAGGGGGAGTTCCGCGTTCGCCTGCAGGATGCCGCAAGCGAGCAGCGCGACGAAGCGATTGCGAAGATCCGCAAGCGCTACGCGACGAAAGTGACGACGCTCGAGAACCGGTTGATGCGCGCGGAGCAGGCTGTCGCCCGCGAGCAGGAACAGTCGACCAAGAAGAAACTGGATACGGCAGTGTCTTTCGGTTCGGCGATTCTCGGCGCGGTGCTCGGGCGCAAGAAACTCTCGACGAGCACGGCGAACAGGATCGGCACCGCGATCCGTACCGCGGGCGGCGCGGGCAAGGAGGCCGCGGACGTCGAGCGCGCCAGGCAAACGGCCGAGAAGGTGCGTGCCGACATGGCCGAGCTGAACGCGCAGCTCGAGAAGGAAATCGCGGAGCTCGACACCGCGTTCGATGCCCAGGCGGAGGCGCTCGAGGAAACCGTCGTGCGGGCGAAGAGCACGGACGTCAATGTCGCGCTCACGGGTCTCGTCTGGATGCCTTACACCGCGGACGAGCAGGGCCGCCTGCGGCCCGCCTGGTCCTAGTCGCCGATGCAGGTGCCGGCGTAGGCCTTCTGCACGCCGGCGTTCTCCAGCTGGCACTCGTTGTCGTAGGTGACGTCGTCCATGCCGCACACCGGTGAGTACTCGCGCGGGCAATTGCGGCCGAGGGTTTCGCAGACCCCGGCATAGTCGACACGCACGCCTGCGCGCTCCGCGTGACAGGCGTTGCTGTAGGTCATGCCATCCGCGCCGCAGACCGGCACGAACAGCCGCGGACAGGCGCGGACGTTACAGGCGCCTTCCGTGTACGTGACCACGCCGGCCCGGTCCGCCCAGCAGGCATTGTCGTAGGTTTCGCCGTCCTCGCCACAGACCGGCGCGAAGACCTTCGGACAATTGTCGATGCTGCACGGACCCTTGCGCTGCACGGGTACGCGCTCAGCCGCGGCTTCGCATCGATTGATAAAGGTGCGGCCATTCATGCCGCAGACCGGCTCTTCGATGCTCGGGCAGCCGTTCGGCGTGCAGGCGCCGAGGCCGGCCACCTGGGCGCCCGACTTCGCGGCGAAGCATTCATTGATGTACGTGTTGCGGTCGCTGCCGCACACCGGGTCGAAGGTCTCGGGACAGCCGTTCGCCTCGCCCGGACACATCCCGTCGCTGGCAATCTCCACGCCGGCGGCCCGGGCGACACAGTCACTGCTGTATGTCTGTCCGTCTGCGCCACAGACAGGGTCGTATTCCATCGTGCACGCCACATCGGTCTCGGCAAGCTGAAGCCGAGGGGCGCTGCCGCCGGACAGCAACGTATCGAGGTCGGCCGCAGCGGCGTGCGACGCGAGGCACGCGGCGAGCAGGGCGGGCAGGAAGCACATGTTGCGGCGGGCAATCATCTTGCGGTGGAAGTCCTTTTTCGCTTAGAGCGCGAGCGCGCGTTGAGGTTCAACGCGCGGAGCCCCAGAAATTGTAACTGAGCGCCCGGATACCGGGGACATACATGCGGTTGTCCTCTTCGATCGTAAAACCGGCGTCATTCAGCAGCGCAGGAATGTCACGATTCATGTTGCAGCCGCCCGCGAAGCGGCGCCACGCCGGGTTCAGGCGATTCTGCCATGCGCGCACGCCCGCGTCCGGTGCCTTGCCATGCTCGCAGTAGAACAGTCGGCCGCCCGGCCTGAGCACGCGGCGTACGCCCGCGAGTGCGGCGCGCACGTCCGGGATCGTGCCGAGCGTGTAGGTGATGACCACGGAATCGACCGATTCCGGGTCGAGCGGTATTTCTTCGCCCGGCAGATCGATCAGTTCGACCGGAAGACCGGAGGCGTCGATGTTTCTTTGCGCGAGCTTGCGCATGCCGGGCGCAGGCTCGAGCGCCCAGATCCGGCGTACCTTGCCGGTGTCGTACCACGGCAGGTTGAGGCCGCTGCCGAACCCGACCTCGAGGACGTCGCCCGTCGCCAGCGGAACGACCTTTTCGCGCTGCTTGCGCGCCGGCTTGCTGCCGCAGGCCAGGTTGATCAGGTGCGGCAGGATGCGATCGTCATAGAAGCTCATCGCACCAGCTCACTGACGCTGACAAGCTGGATGCCGTCTTCGGCCAGCTTCGGCAGTTCCCTTTCGAGCAGCTCGAGCGTTGCCGGATAGGGATGTCCGATCGCGATGGCGTGGCCGCGCTCGCGCGCCAGCCGCTTGAGTCGCGCAAATTCGCGCGCCACGGTTTCGGCTGACGGATCGGGGTCGAGAAACACATCGCGACGCACTGCGTCTACCCCGGTTTCCTCCGCGATCTGCAAAGCGACGCTCAGGTGCGTCGTGTAGCTGTCGATGAAGAACAGGCCGCCATGCGCGTGAATTTCCTCCATGAGCCACTGCATCTGTCCCGGGTGTCGCGTCAGCAGCGAACCGCGGTGGCCGTTGATGCCGACGGCGTGCGGCACCGATTGCAGCGCTTCGCGCAGCGTCGTGCCGAGCCGCGCCCGACTCATGTCGATGTGGATTTCTTCGGCCTCCGCGGTCGTTTCGGCACCCTGTGCCTGCAGCGGCAAATGCAGCAGCACCTCTTTGCCGCGCTCATGCGCATCGCGTGCGAGGGCTGCCGCTCGCGGCGTAAAGGGCAGGAAGGAAAACGCCACGGGCCCCGGCAACATGATCGCCCGGCGGCCCGCCGCGAGCTGGTAGCCCAGGTCGTCGATGATGATCGCGATACGTGGCGTGTCAGCGGCGGCAACACCGCCTGCAAGCAACAGGCTCGCGAGTGCCGCTCGCAAGCGCGCGGTCATTGCGCGTTGCTGTGCATCACCGGTCGGGGCTGCAGGCGGTCGATGGCCTCGACCAGCTGCGCGTCGGCCTCGCGGTCCAGAATCCCCGACAGGCTCAGGTCCGGGAACCCCGGCGTGTCGGTCACGAAGACATCGGGCGTGATGCCGATCTCGTGGATCGAATCGCCCGAGGGCGTGTAGTAGCGCGACGTCGTCAGCTTGATCGCGCGCCCCTGTGACAGCGGCACAACGGTCTGAACCAGCCCCTTGCCGAAGGTCGACGTGCCAATGATCGTGGCACGGCCGTGATCCTGCAGCGCGCCGGCGACGATCTCCGCGGCCGACGCCGAACCGCCGTTGACGAGCACGACCATCGGCGCGCCGTCCAGGATGTCGCCGCGATGCGCGGAGCGCGTGAAACGCGCCTCGTGGGTGCGGCCGTCCGCCGTCACGATCACGCCCGCATCGAGAAACAGGTCCGTCACGTCGACCGCCGCATCGAGCACGCCGCCCGGGTTGTTGCGGAGATCCAGCACGACGCCATCCAGCAGGCCGCCGAGCGACGCCTGCAGCTCGTCGACGGCGCGGCTGAGTTCCCGCGCCGTGTTTTCGTTGAACTGGCTGAGCCGGACATAGCCGTACGACGGCGCAAGGATTTCCTTGTGGACGCTGGCGACACGGATGATTTGCCGACGCATTTCATGATCGATCAGGTCGTCCTCGCGCAGCACCGTTACGCGGACCCTGGAGCCCGCCTGGCCGCGCAGCATTTCGATGGTTGCGGACAGGTTGCCAGGCTCGATGGCCACGCCGTCGACGGCGATGACCTGGTCGCCGCTCCGGATGCCCGACCGTGCCGCCGGCGAACCGGCGATCGGGGATATCACCGTGACGGCGCCGCGGACGTCGTCGATTTCGATGCCGATGCCCGTGTAACTGCCCGTCGTGCTGATGCGGATGTCGCGATATTCGCCCGCGTCGAGAAACTCGGAGTGCGCATCGAGGTCGCTGACCATGCCCCGGATGGCGCTTTCGAGGAGTACTGCGTCGTCGATCGGCTCGACGTAGTCCCGCTTCACGCGTTCGAGCACCTCGGCGAACAGCTGCGCCTGTTCCCAGGCAAGGGTCTCCTTGTCCGGCGCCCTGCCATCGTCCACGAGGCCACCGCCAACGGACAGCGTAAGGCCCATGATCACCCCGATGGCCACGACAAGAATAGCTCTTACTTTCAATGACATACGCGTTTCCGAATGTCTGCCGCCGGACCCCCCCTGCTGGCAGATTACCGACGATAGCACAGCCCCGGGCCGGAATGTGTGCACAAGGTCAAAATCAGGGCGGGCCGAATTCGCGCGTCGCGGGCGCGCCGCGGCCGGTCCCTAATTGCCCGGGCGGCGCGTCACCCACTGCCGCGGGTTGACGGGCTTCGTGCCCTGTCGAAGCTCGAAATACAGCCCGGTCTGCGCCTGCCCGCCGCTGTCGCCGACGGTCGCAATGACGTCGCCCGGCGCGACCCAGTCGCCCGTGTTCTTCAGGATCGTCTCGTTGTAACCGTAAAGCGTCATGTAGCCTTCACCGTGATCCACGATGACGAGCAGCCCCATCCCCGCGAGCCAGTCGGCGAAGGCGATGCGGCCGTGATAGACCGCCCGGACTTCGCGCCCGCGTCCCGCCGCCAGCACGACCCCGTTCCACTTCAGCTGGCCGCCCGCGCGCGGCTGGCCGAAGTCGTGGACGAGTGCGCCTGCAACGGGCCAGGTCAGCTTGCCCTTGTGGCGACTGAATGGCTCTTCCGAGGTAATCGGGTAATCGGAGAGAATGCTCGACAGCTCGGCGATGAGCCGCGTGAGATCCTGCTCCTGTGCGGCGAGGCGCTCGACCTCCGCGCCCTCGCTCGCCATCTTCTGCTTCAGCGAGGCCAGCAGCGTCTTGCGGCTTTGCTGGGAGCGGTCGAGGCGGCCGAGTTCCTCGTAGCGACTCTTTGCGAGCTGCTCGAGCCGCGCCGCTTCGGCGGCGATCTCTGCATTGAGCGCCTCGAGCCTGCGAATCTCCTCCATGACCGCGTCGATGTTGCCCGCCCGATAGTCATTGAGATAACGGTAATAGGCCATGAGCCGACCCAGCGTGGCAGGGTCCTGCTCGTTCAGCAGCAGGCGGATCTTCTCCTGGCTGCCGCTCATGTACGCCGCCCGAACCTGCGCCGCCAGCGCCTCGGACTCGTCGTCGAGATGCGCCTGCCGGTCAGCAAGCTCCTTTTCCAGCGCCTGTTTGCGCCCGGCCGTCCACGCCTGGTCCCGCTCGATCTCCTTGAGCCTCGAGCGATGCTCGGCGATCTGCACCTCGATGTCCTGCAGCTCCGCGGTCAGCCGGTCGCGCTCCTTCGCGCTGGCGTCCATGCTTTCCTTGAGCGCGCTGATCCGCGCCCTGACTTCCTCGAGTTCCTGCTCCTTGACCTTGGCAATTTCGTCGTGAGATTCCTGCGCAGCGGCCATGGCGGCGGTCATGAAGAGGGCTGCTGTGAGGAGGGTTCTGGCTGTCATGGGCGCGAGTGTAGTGCCTCGAGGCTAGTCCCGCCCGCCCAAACGGGTATAATCCCGGCTTTTAGCCTTGCCAGGGCGCAGAATCTCGCGCCGAAATAATTGATTCATGGACAGATTTCTCGAATTTACGGGCAATCACGTACTGCTCGTGTCGCTCCTGATGGCCAGTTTCTTCCTGGTCATCTTCACCGAATTGCGCCGCAAGGCCTCGGGGCTCGTCAACATCGACGCCACCGACGCGATCAAGCTGATCAACAGCGATGCGATCGTCGTCGATATTCGCAGCGCCGAATCGTTCGGGCGCGGTCACATCGCCAACGCCCGCAACATCCCTTCTGACGAACTCGATGCCAAGGCCGGACAGCTCGAGCCTTACAAGTCGCAGCCGATCATTGCCGTCTGCGAATCGGGGATCACGTCCAACAAGGCCGTCACCCTGCTGCGCCAGAAGGGCTTCGAAAGCGCCTATGGCCTTCGCGGCGGAATGACCGCCTGGGGACAGGCGGGGTATCCTGTCGTCACGGGCCGAAAGACGCAGAGCAAGTCGGAAAAAGGGAAGAAGGGCAAAAAGACCTGACCCCCAAGAGGCTGCACCTATCCGCCCGCCGTTGCGGGTGATCGACACAGACAGGAACCAACATGGCAGAGAAAGAACAGGCCGCTGAGAAGAAACTTTCTATCAGCAAGATCTACATCAAGGACTTTTCGCTGGAGTCGCCGCAGGCTCCCGCCGTTTTCCGGCGCGAGGAGTGGAAGCCGCAGACCAACCTGAACCTGCGCAGCTCGCACACGACCCTCGAGGGCAACATACACGAGGTCATCCTGACGATCACGGTTGAAGCCAAGGAAGAGGACAAGACCCTGTTCCTGATCGAGGTGCACCAGGCCGGCATTTTCGACATCGGCGGCTACGAGGGCGAGGAACTCGGCATGATCATCGGCAGCTTCTGCCCGAACATCCTGTTCCCGTATGCCCGCGAAGCGATCTCCGGCATGATCCAGAAGGCCGGCTTCCCGGAATTCGTCCTGCAGCCCATCAATTTCGATGCCCTGTATATGCAGTCGCTCCAGCAGAAGGCGCAGGCGCAGGCGCAGGCACAAAGCCAGGCGGCGGAGAAACACTGATTTCGGCGGCAGCAAATACCATCGCGGTTATCGGTGCGGGCTCCTGGGGCACCGCGCTCGCGCTGCAGTTCGCGCGCTCGGGCTGTGAGGTCCGGCTGGGCGGGCTCCTCGAGCTCGATCTGCTCGAGGCGATGGTTACCGACCGGGAGAACAAGCGCTACCTGCCGGGCGCGGCGTTTCCCGACAACCTGGTCGCCTGTCCCGAACTGGCGGATTGCCTGGACGGGGCGCGGGACATTCTCGTCGTCGTCCCGAGCCATGGCCTGCGCGACACCCTCAAAGCGATCCTCCCGCACCTGACGGACGAGTCCCGCGTCTGCTGGGCGACGAAGGGTTTCGAGCTGCACTCCGGCAAACTGCCGCACCAGGTGGCCGCCGAAGTGCTGGGGGCGTCACGGCCGATGGCGGTACTGTCCGGTCCGACCTTCGCGAAGGAAGTGGCTGCCGGCCTACCGACCGCGATGACCATCGCGGCCAACGACGAAGATTTCGCCAGGGCGCTTGCCACGGCAATTTCGGGCGGCACGTTCCGCGCCTACACCTCCGACGACATCATCGGCGTCGAGGTCGGCGGCGCGGTCAAGAACGTGCTCGCCATCGGCGCCGGCATGTCGGACGGCCTCGGCTTTGGCGCCAACGCCCGCGTCGCCCTGATCAATCGCGGCCTTGTCGAGATGGTGCGACTCGGCGTCGCCCTGGGCGCGAAGAAGGAAACTTTCATGGGGCTCGCCGGCATGGGCGACCTCGTGCTGACCTGCACCGACAACCTGTCGCGCAATCGCCGCATGGGGCTTGCGCTCGCGGCGGGCAAAACCGTGGCCGAGGCGCAGGACGAAATCCAGCAGGTCGTCGAGGGCGTACTGGCCGCCGAGGCCGTGCACGAAGTCGCACAGAAAATGGGCATCGAGATGCCCATCTGCCACCAGGTCTACCGCATCCTCTACGAAGGTGCGTCGCCCCGCGAAGCCGTGGGCGCGCTCATGGGCCGCGAACTCAAATCCGAGAGCGACCTGACCTGACGCCCGCCTGAGCCGCGACAGCCGCGCGGCTCGCTATTTGGCATGATTGGTCTAGACTGAGGTCAACAACCATTGGGGGGGTTGATCATGGACAGACGTAAATTCTGCAAGACCACGCTTGCGGCGGCAGTCGCCGCTGCCACACCGTTTCTTCCCGGCTGCGACCGCGAAGCAAAAGTCGCCGTAAGCGCCGACACGAGCATTCGCGGCATTTCTCTCGACGGCGCCGAAATTGAACTCGAGCGAGCCGCAATCCGCGAACTCGGCGAAGCACTGTCGGGGCCCGTGATGCTGTCCGGGCATCCGGAATACGATGGGTCCCGAAGGGTCTGGAACGGCATGCACGACAAGCGGCCCGCGCTGATCGCGCGCTGCCTGTCCAGCGAGGACGTATCGCACGCCGTGACCTTTGCCCGCGAACGCAACCTGCTCACCGCGGTTCGCGGTGGCGGTCACAGCTGGCCCGGCAAGTCCACCTGCGACGACGGGCTGATGATCGACCTGTCGCACATGATCAACGTCGAAGTCGACCGGGACGCGCGTCGCGCGCTGGTCGCGGGCGGCGCACTGCTCGGCCATCTCGACGACGCGACGCTTGCGCAGGGCCTCGTGACGACGGCCGGTGTCGTATCGCACACCGGTGTCGGCGGCTTCACGCTGGGCGGCGGCTTCGGCCGCCTCAACCGCAAGTACGGTCTCGCCGTGGACAACCTGCGCTCGGCAGAGATCATCACGGCCGACGGCCGCGTCCGGTCGATCAGCGCAGAAGAAGAGCCCGACCTGTTCTGGGCGATTCGCGGCGGCGGCGGCAACTTCGGCGTGGTGACGCAATTCGAATTCGAGCTTCATCCGTTCGACCGCAACGTGCTGTCCGGCATGCTCGTCTGGCCGATCGAGCAGGCTCGCGACGTGCTCGAGTTCTACGGCGAGTGGTACACGGGTCTTTCCGACGAGCTGTACGTCGGACCGGTAATGGCGACGATGCCCGATGGCACCTCCATCGTCGCGATGGAGGTCGTGTACAACGGCGATCCGGCGGTCGGCGAAAAGGAACTCGCGCCACTGCGCGCGATCGGCACGCCGATGGACGACGGCATCAAGATGCAGGACTACAAGGTCATGCAGACCCAGGAAGACGGCAACTTCGGTCACGGCATTCGTTCATATGCGAAGAACGGCATGGTGCAGGAAATCACCCAGGAGCTCGTCGACGCAATGATCGAGTCATTCGTCGCAGACCCGCGCATGGCGATGTTCACGCACACCGCCGGCGGCGCCGCGAAACGCGTCGGGGAAACCGACACCGCCTTCCCGCACCGACAGGCGGAGACGATGATCATCGTCGGCGGCGGCTGGCACGACCCGGCGATGGACGACGAGGCGATGGCGATCGGGCGCGGCTGGTTTGCGAAGCTCGCGCCATACACGGGCGGCTACTACGACAACATCCAGTTCCGTGGCGAGGAGTCCGCGAACAACTACGGGCCGAATTATGCGCGGCTCGCCGGGATCAAGGGACAGTTCGATCCGGGCAACCTGTTCCGGCTCAACAGCAACATCGCGCCCGCGAAGACCTAGGCACCGCCGGCAAAGCCGCGCTGACGCCAGGCCTCGTAGACGACGACCGCAGCCGCATTCGACAGGTTCAGGCTGCGGTTGTCTTTCCGCATGGGCAGGCGCAGGCGCTGACCGTCCGGCAGCGCATCGAGGATCGTCTGCGGCAGGCCGCGGGTCTCCGGCCCGAACAGGAACGCGTCGCCCTCACGGTAGGCCACCCGGTCGTAGCGGTTGGCGTTGCGCGTGCTGAGCGCAAACAGCCTCGGCCGCCGCAGCGCATCGAGGCAGGCATCGAGCGATGGGTGCGTCCGCACATCCGCGAACTCGTGGTAGTCGAGGCCCGCGCGCCGCAGCCGAGGCTCGTCCAGCTCAAATCCCAAAGGTTCAATGAGGTGCAGCGCCGTCCCCGTGTTCGCGCACAGGCGGATGATGTTGCCCGTGTTCGGCGGGATCTCGGGCTCGAAAAGAATGACGCTGAACATGCAGGGATTGTAGGAGCGCCCCCGGGCGCTCACAACTCATGTAGAATCGCGCCCCGATGACAAGCAACGTGCTCCAGACCGAATTCTGCGGCCTGCGCCTGGCCTCGCCGATCGTGCTGCTCTCCGGCTGCGTCGGCTTTGGCGAGGAATATACGCGCGTTGCCGGCTTTTCGAATCGCGACGTCGGCGCGGTCGTGCTCAAGGGCACGACCGGCGAAGCGCGGCTCGGCAACCCGCCGCATCGCGTGTATGAAACGCCGGACGGCATGCTCAATGCGATCGGCCTGCAAAACCCGGGCGTGGACGACGTCATCGACAGGATCCTGCCCGGGCTCGACTTTACCGAGACGCGCTTCATCGCGAACGTGTCGGGCTCCACGATCGAGGAATACGAGTACGTCACGAAGCGCTTCGACGATTCCGGGATCGACGCGATCGAGATCAACATCTCCTGCCCGAACGTGAAGGAGGGCGGCGTCGCCTTCGGCAACGATCCCGACATGTCGGCGCGGGTCGTGGCGGCCTGCCGGGCACAGACCTCGAAGCCGCTGATCACCAAGCTGTCGCCGAACCAGACCAGCATCCAGGAAAACGCCCGCCTGTGCATCGAGGCCGGCACCGACGGTTTCGCCGTCATCAACACGCTCATGGGCATGGCGATCGACGCGGAGGCGCGGCGACCCGTCATCGGCAACGTGCAGGGCGGACTGTCCGGCCCGGCGATCAAGCCGATCGCGCTGCTCAAGGTGCACCAGGTCTACCAGGTCGCGAAACAACATGGCGTGCCGATCATCGGCCAGGGCGGCATCACGACGGCGACGGACGCCATCGAGTTCATGATCGCCGGTGCGGCGGCTGTCGGCGTTGGCACCGCGCTGTTTTACGACCCGCTGGTTTGCCGCAAGATCAACGACGGCATCGCGGACTACCTCGGGCGTCATGGATTTGCCGCGGCCGACGAGCTCGTCGGCACGCTGGCGACCTGACTCCGGACGTCGGCGACCGCCGTTGTTGCAGAACCAGTCGTGGAGCGCTCGACAATGACGCCGACCAGCGCAGATAGTGCCGCCACCCCGGGCGCAGCGGAAGCCCTCAACCGGGACTGCTACTGCATCGGCGTAAACCGGGACGCCCTGCAGTCGAGCCTGGCGGCGCACCTGGCGGGCGCCGGCCTCCCCGAACAGCTGTTCGACGCCAGCAGTCGCCTGTTCGCCGATTCGCCGGTTTTCCTGGGGGCTGCACACCTCCGCGAGATGGCGCGCCTGATTCAGGCCGTCGAGCGCGTGACCCATAACCCTGCCTATCGGGACAGGATGCTTGCGACAGCGCCGGTTCCTTGCCGGGAAGACTTCGGGCCCGCCGGCGTCTTTTTCGGTTACGACTTCCACCTGGGCGCAGATGGGCCGAGGCTGATCGAAATCAACACCAATGCGGGTGGCGCGCTGCTCAACCTGTATCTCGCGTCCGCGCAGCAATCCTGTTGCGACGCGGTGATCAATTTCTTCGGCGGCAAGCGCGACTTCGCCGACGCCGAGCGGGAGTTGATCGCAATGTTCAGGGCAGAGTGGTCATCGCAGGTGAAAGACCGCGCCCTGCGGACGATCGCGATTGTCGACGACGCGCCGGCGAGCCAGTTCCTGTACCCCGAGTTCCTGCTGTTTCAGACCCTGTTCGAGCGCCACGGCATCGAGGCGGTCATCGTCGATCCCGAAGACCTGTCGGTCCGCGGCCAGGCGCTGTATTCGGGGGAGCGCAGGATCGACCTCGTCTACAACCGCCTGACCGACTTCTACCTGGCGGAGACCCGCCATGCGACCCTGAGGCGGGCCTATGAGGAAGGGTTCGTCGTGCTGACGCCATCGCCTTTGCACTACGCGCTCTATGCCGACAAGCGAAACCTGCCGCTGCTGTCGGACCCGGACCGCCTGAAAGACCTCGGCATCGGCGACGACGACATAGAAACGCTCCGCCGCCTGCTGCCCGCCGCGGTCGCCGTCACGAAGGACAACGCCGCGCAGCTCTGGGCCGATCGGAAGCAATTCGTCTTCAAGCCGGTTACCGGGCATGGCAGTCGCGGCGTCTATCGGGGCGCGAAAATGACGACACGGGTGTGGGACGAGATCGTCCGCGCCGACTACATCGCGCAGGCCCTGGTTCCGCCGAGCGAAAGGCAGCTCATCATCGATGGCGCCAGGCGGTCCCTGAAGCTCGACATACGCTGCGTGAGTTACCAGGGCAGGATTCAGCAGGTTTCTGCGCGGCTCTACCAGGGACAGACGACCAATCTGCGGACCGAGGGCGGTGGGCTGGCCACCGTGTTCTCGACGCCCGCTGCAAGCTGCCCCCGCGATTAGCCCCTGCCCGCGCAGCGATGCGCCTGCGGCGCCCGCGGCCGGCCCCGGTCAGTCGATTTGCAAAGCCTTCATCTTCCGGGCCAGGGTGTTGCGACCCCATCCGAGCAGCTTTGCGGCCTCCTGTCGATGGCCGTTGGTCTTGGCCATGGCGATTTCGATCAGGGTTTTCTCGAACTCGGGGAGCGCTGCGTCGAGCAGCGGCGCGCTGCCGGAGCGCAGCTGCCGCTCCGCCCAGGCGCCGAGGAGGCGCGTCCATTCCTTCGCGGCGCGTTGCGGCGCCTCCCTGCCGCCGAGGTCGGTCGGTATGTCGTCTGCCGTAATCACGCTGCCCGGCGCGGTCACCATGAGCCTGCGCGTTGCATTGACGAGCTGGCGCACGTTTCCGGGCCAGTTGAACGATTGCAGGGTATCGAGGGCGCGCGTGTCGATGGTCTTTGCCGACGTGCCGAGCTCCGACGCCGCTTCCGCGAGGTAGTGTTTCAAAAGCAAGGGGATGTCTTCGCGCCGATGCCGCAGCGGCGGTGTGTTGATGCGAATCACGTTCAGGCGATGAAACAGGTCTTCGCGAAAACGAGCCTCCTTCACGGCGCGCGCGAGATCCTGGTTGGTCGCGGCGATGACACGCACGTCGACGCGAATCGCCGTCTGCCCGCCGACCCGATAGAACTCACTCTCGGCAAGCACGCGCAGCAGGCGCGTTTGCAAGGCCGGTGACATGTCGCCGATTTCGTCGAGAAACAGCGTGCCGCCGTCCGCCTGCTCGAAGCGACCGATGCGTCGTGAATCCGCCCCCGTAAACGCGCCCTTTTCGTGGCCAAAGAGTTCCGACTCCAGCAGTTCCGACGCGATCGCGGAGGTGTTCAGCGCTATGAAAGGTTTCCTGGCGCGGGGGCTGTGATCGTGCAGCGCGCGGGCGACGAGTTCCTTTCCCGTGCCGGACTCGCCCGTGATCAGCACCGTCATGCTCGAGCTCGCAAGCCGGCCGATCGAGCGGAACACTTCCTGCATCGCCGGCGCCTGGCCGATCATCGAAGCAATCGCCGCGCCGGGCGCGGCCAGCGGTTCGACATTGATGCCGCTGCTGCGCGCCGCCTTGCGCACGAGGTCGATCGCCTCGTCGATGTCGAAGGGCTTCGGCAGATATTCGAAGGCGCCGCCCTTGTACGCGGCCACGGCGTTGTCGAGGTCCGAGTGAGCGGTAATGACGATGATCGGCAGGTCCGGTCGCAACTGATGCAATCGTTCCAGCAGCGCGATGCCGCTCATTCCCGGCATGCGCACGTCGGTAATCAGGACGTCGGGGCTGCCGCCTTCGATCGCCTCGAGCAGATGCTCGGCGCGCTCGAAGCTGCGGGTGTTCATCTGCGCCTGTTTGAGCGCCTTTTCCAGCACCCAGCGCAGCGATTCGTCGTCGTCGACAATCCAGACCTCGAGCTCAGCGGCGGTTGTCATGCCTGCCTCCGGTTTGCTCGAGCGGGATGCGCACGTAGAACACGGTGCGGCCCGGCCGGCTTTCAAATTCGATCAGCCCGCCATGGCGACTGAGCAGCTCCTGCGCCGCGGGCAGGCCGAGCCCGGTGCCGTCCGGCCGGCTCGTGACCAGCGGGTAGAAGACCGAGTCCTGCAACTCCCTCGGGATGCCGGGACCATCGTCTTCGATTTCGATCGAGGCAATCACGCGATGCCGCACGTCGCCGATCGTGAAATTCGTGACTGCCCGGCTGCGGAGCGTCACGGTGCCCTGGCCATCCAGCGCGGTCGCCGCATTGCGCACGAGGTTCAACAGCGCCTGGATCATCTGGTCGCGATCGAGCTCGATCGTCGGCAGGCCGGGATCATAGTCCCGTCGAATGACGAGCTTGCGCGCATCCTCCGCCTCGATCAGCGTCACGACGTATTCGAGCAGCTCATGAATATTGACCGGTCGCTTGTTGCTCGGCCCGGCCGGGCCGAGCAGCGTGTTGACGAGTCCGGCGAGGCGGTCCGTTTCGCTGATGATCACTCGCGTGTAGTCGTGCAGCTCCGCCGAGTCGAGCTGGCGGTCGAGCAGTTGTGCGGCGCCGCGGATGCCGCCGAGCGGGTTTTTGATCTCGTGCGCAAGCTGCCGAATCATCTGCCGTCCCGCGCCGTGCTGCACGAGCAGCGCGTTTTCGCGGCTGATCTGCGACCTGCGCGTGACGTCGGTCATCTCGACCATCAGGCGCGCGGCCCCCGCAACGACGGGTGAGACCCGGCAATCGACGATGCGCTCTTCGGCATGGACTTCCGTGCGGGCGAGCCGCAGCTCGTTGGCGTAATGATCGCCCGTTGCCACGACGCGGCTCAGGATGTCGCGCATCTCGGGCTCATCGTCGACGAGCCGCAACAGGGAATTGCCGCGCGCCCGCCTGGCGCTGATGCCGAGGATGTTTTCGGCGGCCGGGTTCAGGTCAACGATCAGGAGGCTGTCGTCGAGCAGCACGACGCCGGCGCACAGGCTGTCGATGACCTCGGCGGAATGCTCGCGCAGCGTGCCGTCGCCGCTGCCGTCGCGAGAAGAGCCTCGCCGGCCGGGGTCTTTTAGAATACCGTGCTCTGTTGCACGTAGAAGCGGATCGGCTTGCTGCGAATCATCAGCTTGCCCGTCGCGTCCAGGACCTCCGCCTGCAGGTTGTGTTCGCCGCGCCATACCTCCTGCACCTGGAAGCTCGTCCCGCTGACCATCTGCGGCGAGCCGTCGAAATACACGCGCACCTGGTGACCCTGCTGCAGCGCAGGGTTCAGCGACAGCGAAACGCTCAGGGCGCCTTCGATATTCCATAGCGTGGCTTCCGCGGCGGGTGATGTAACCGCGAGGGATTCGTAGCGGAAAGGCCCTTCGGGCCGCTCGGACTCGTCATCGTCCGCTGGCGTCGTGGTCCTGCTGCGCGACAGCGAGCGGCTTGCGTTCGGTTCCGGGAGATAGATCTTCCTGGCGCCGGGCTCCGGCCGGTCCGAGTAGTGCACGATGCCGTCCTCGTCCGTCCACATATAGGCTTCCTCGGCCGGCAGGGCGCCGGCGGCAAGAATGCCGAGCAGAAGGAGAATCGGTCGCTTTTCCATCGAGTTAGCATAGCGCGCTGGCAACTTCCTAGCTAGGTACCGGGCGGCGAAAAACGCCGCCCGGTTCACAGTTTTACGCTTTACAGGCTGTAATACATGTCGAATTCGACCGGATGCGTGGTCATGCGTACACGCGTGACGTCGCGCTTCTTGAGGTCGAGGTAGGCGTCGATCAGGTCGTCACTGAACACACCGCCGACCTTCAGGAAGTCGCGATTCTTGTCGAGTTCCTTCAGCGCCTCTTCGAGCGAGAAGGAAACCAGCAGCAGCTTCTTCTCCTCTTCGGGCGGCAGGTCATAGAGATCCTTGTCCATCGCGTCGCCCGGATGCACTTTGTTCTGAATGCCGTCGAGACCGGCCATCATCATTGCGGCGAAAGCAAGATACGGGTTGGCCATCGAATCGGGGAAACGCACTTCGATGCGGCGGCCTTTCGGGTTCGCAATGTAGGGTATGCGAATCGACGCGGAGCGATTGCGCGCCGAGTAGGCCAGGATCGTCGGCGCTTCGAAGCCGGGAACGAGTCGCTTGTAGCTGTTGGTGGACGGGTTCGTGAAGGCGTTCAGGGCTTTGGCATGCTTGATGATGCCGCCGATGTAATACAGCGCCGTTTCAGACAGGCCGCCGTAGCCGTCACCGGAGAACAGGTTCTTGCCGTCCTTGAACAGCGACTGGTGCACGTGCATGCCGTTGCCGTTGTCGTTGACCAGCGGCTTCGGCATGAACGTCGCGGTTTTGCCATAGGCGTGCGCGACGTTGTGAACACCGTACTTCAGGATCTGCACCTCGTCGGCCTTGCGGGTCAGCGTACCGAACTTGACGCCGATTTCGCACTGGCCTGCGGTCGCAACTTCGTGGTGATGCACCTCTGTGACGAGACCGAGGTCCTCGAGCGCAAGGCACATCGCCGAACGAATGTCGTGCAGCGAGTCGACCGGCGGAACGGGAAAATAGCCGCCCTTCACGGTCGGCCGGTGGCCGAGGTTGCCGCCCTGTTCGGAGCTGCGGTCCGTGTTCCAGGCGCCCTCGTCCGAGTCCACCTTGTAGAACGCGCCCTGCATGTTGTCGTCCCAGGAGACATGGTCGAAGACGAAGAACTCGTTTTCCGGCCCGAAGTACGCCGCATCCGCGATGCCCGTCGACTGCAGGTAGGCCTCGGCGCGCTGCGCCAGCGACCGCGGGCAGCGGTCATAGCCCTGCATCGTTGCCGGCTCGACGACATCGCAACGCAGGTTCAGCGTCGGCTCGTCGGGGAAGATGTCGACCACGGCGGAGGCCGGGTCCGGCATCAGGATCATGTCGGATTCGTTAATGCCCTTCCAGCCGGCGATCGACGAGCCGTCGAACATCTTGCCGTCTTCGAAGAGGTCTTCGTCGATCGTGTGCGCGGGTACGGTGACGTGCTGTTCCTTACCGATCGTATCCGTGAATCGAAAGTCGACGAACTTGATCTCTGCCTCCTTGATGAGGGCCATTACCTCTGCGGGCTTCATTGGATTTCCTCCGGTTTATGCTGCAATCAGTGTCATGCCGCGAATCGCGGTCCGATACCGACTGCTATTGCAGAAAACGTGCCAAAATGGGGCGCATCTTAAGCGGCTGATTTAATTGTGGTTTTGCTCAGGGCGCGGCGCGCTTTCGCACCAAATTAGTGCAAGGCGCCGCAGCGCCGCACCATTCTAGTGCATGACGCGGCCCGGTGCAGCTTTTTTCGCCCGCAAAGGCGCTCCGGAAGGCGGAAAATCGTTATACTTCGCGCCTTTGAGTCAGCAGCACACCCGAATGAAAAGCACCCAAGCACCCGGCTTCCTGACCTTCCAGGACCTGGTCCTCAAGCTCCAGGCCTACTGGGCGGCGCGTGGCTGCGTGATCCTGCAGCCCTACGACATGGAGATGGGCGCCGGCACCTTCCACCCGGCGACCTTTCTGCGCGCCGTCGGTCCGGAGCCCTGGTCCGCCGCCTACGTGCAGCCGAGCCGCCGGCCGACCGATGGCCGCTACGGCGACAACCCGTTCCGACTGCAGCACTACTACCAGTACCAGGTGGTACTGAAACCGTCGCCGGACGACATGCAGGAGATGTATCTCGGCTCGCTCGAGGCGATCGGCATCGACCCGACCGTGCATGACATTCGCTTCGTCGAGGACAACTGGGAGTCGCCGACGCTCGGCGCCTGGGGCCTGGGCTGGGAAGTCTGGCTGAACGGCATGGAGGTCACGCAGTTCACGTATTTCCAGCAGGTCGGCGGGCTCGAATGCCGCCCGATCACGGGCGAGATCACCTACGGCATAGAGCGGCTCGCCATGTATCTGCAGAATGTCGAGAGCATCTTCGACCTGGTCTGGACCGACGGTCCGCTGGGTCGCATCACCTACGGCGACGTCTACCACCAGAACGAGGTCGAGCAGTCGAAGTACAACTTCGAGCATGCCGACGTCGAAGCGCTGTTCGGCGCGTTCGATCACGCGGAACACGAGTGCGAAAGGCTCATCGGCCTCGGCCTCGCGCTGCCGGCCTACGAACAGATGCTGACCGCGTCGCACACGTTCAACCTGCTCGATGCGCGCCAGGCGATTTCGGTCACCGAGCGCCAGCGCTTCATCCTGCGCGTGCGCACCATGTCCCGCTCCATCTGCGAGGCGTATTACGCCAGCAGGGAGGCGCTCGGCTTCCCGATGGTGGCCTCCGTCGCCGGGGCTGACGCATGAGCGCGGCCAGCGATTTTCTGGTCGAGATCGGCACGGAAGAGTTGCCGCCCAAGGCCCTGCGTTCGCTCATGGAGGCGTTCGGCGAGAGCCTGGCTGCCGCGGTCGACGACGCGCGCCTCGCACACGGTAAGGTTCATGCGTGGGCAAGCCCGCGCCGCCTCGCGGTGATGATCGAGGGCCTCGCGGCGCAGCAGGAAGACCGCCGCGTAGAGCTCAAGGGGCCGCCCGTCAAGGTCGCTTTCGACGACGACGGCAACCCGAAACCCGCCGCGACCGCTTTTGCCGGCAAGTGCGGCGTCAGCGTCGAGGCGCTCGGTCGCGAAGCGACCGACAAGGGCGAGTGGCTGGTTTTTTCCAGCGTCGAGGCCGGCAGGCCGGCAGCCGAGCTGCTGCCCGGGCTCGTTGAAGCGGCGCTCGCGACGCTGCCGATTCCGCGGCGCATGCGCTGGGGAGCGGGCGATGCGGAGTTCGTCCGCCCGGTGCACTGGATCGTCATGCTGCATGGCGAATCGCTCATCGAGGCAACGGTCATGGGTATCGCGACAGGCCGCGAGTCGCGCGGCCATCGCTTCCACGCGCCCGGGCCCGTCACGATTCCGTCTCCGGACCGGTACCTCGAGACGCTCGAGAAGCAGGGCTGGGTGATCGGCGACTTCGAGCGTCGCCGCGACATGGTGCGAGAGGGCGTCGACAGGGCCGCGGCCGAGGCCGGCGGCCGCGTGGTCGAGGGCGAGTCCCTGTACGACGAGGTCGCGGCGCTGGTCGAATGGCCCGTGCCGATCGTCGGCCGGTTCGACAAAGAATATCTCGCGCTGCCGCGCGAAACGGTGATTTCCACGCTGACCGGCCACCAGCGCTACTTTCCCATGGCCGACGAGCGGGGCGACCTCATGCCGCGCTTCGTCACGGTCGCCAACCTCGAGAGCCGCGAACCGGCGCAGGTCCGCGAGGGTAACGAGCGCGTCATTCGGCCGCGCCTGGCGGATGCCGCCTTTTTCTGGGACAGCGACCGGCGGACGCCGCTCGCGAGCCGCGCGGCGGCGCTCGGCGAAGTGATCTATCAACACGGTCTCGGCAGCCTGCGCGACAAGAGCCTGCGCGTGGCGGCGCTCGCCGGCATGCTGGCCGATGCGGTCGGCGCCGACAAGGCGACGGTGCTGCGTGCCGCGGAACTCGCGAAGTGCGACCTGCTGACCGGCATGGTCGGGGAGTTCCCGGAGCTGCAGGGCACGATGGGCCGGCACTATGCGCTCGCCGACCACGAATCGGCCGCGGTCGCGGACGCCATTGGCGAACACTACCAGCCGCGTTTCGCGGGCGACGTGCTGCCGGCGTCTCAGGCGGGGCAGATCCTCGCGGTGGCGGACAAGCTCGACACGCTCGCGGGCGTGTTTTCGATCGGCAAGAAGCCGAGCGGCAATCGCGATCCTTTCGGCTTGCGCCGCGCTGCCCTCGGGATCGTGCGCATCCTGATCGAATGCGAGATCGACGCGGACCTCGTGGCCGCGATCGATACGGCCGTCGGGCTGCAGCCAAAAAGCAAGGCCGACAGCGCCGCGCTCAGCGAAGACCTGTACACGTTTGTCACGGAGCGCCTGCGTCGCTACTTTCTCGATCGCGACGCGGGGCTCGCCACGGAAACCTTCGACGCGGTCCTCGCCAGACAGCCGCGCTCGCTCGTCGACTTCGACCGGCGACTCGCCGCGGTGCAGAAGTTCCTGCAACTCGAGCAGGCCGAAAGTCTCGCCGCCGCGAACAAGCGCATTGCCAACATCCTGCGTCAGGCCGGCGACCCGGAAGGACTCGCCGTCGCGACCGGGCTGCTGGCCGAGGATGCGGAGCGCGCGCTTTACGAGGGGCTCGGCCGGGCCCGTGACGCACTCGTGCCTCTGCTCGAATCGCGTGACTACGCGGGCGCGCTGGTCCGGCTGGCGGAGCTTCGCGAGCCGGTCGATCGGTTTTTCGACGACGTCATGGTCATGGCCGACGATGAGGCGGTCAGGCGGAACCGCCTGGCGCTGCTCGGCGCGTTGCGCGCGCTGTTCCTCGACATCGCGGACATCTCGCGCCTGTCTGTCGGCTGACGTCAGAAAAGGATGGGGGCCGCGCGACAGAGCATGAAACTCGTCATCCTGGATCGCGACGGCGTCATCAATCGTGACTCCGACGCCTTCGTAAAATCGGCCGAGGAGTGGCTGCCGCTGCCCGGCAGCATCGACGCCATCGCCCGGCTCACGCGCGCGGGCTTCACTGTCGCGGTCGCCAGTAACCAGTCGGGGCTCGCCCGCGGCCTGTTCGATCACACCGCGCTCGAGGCGATGCATGACAAGCTCCGGACGCTTGTCGCGGACGCCGGCGGACGCATCGATCACATCGTCGTCTGCCCGCACGGCCCCGACGACGGCTGCGACTGCCGCAAGCCGAAGCCGGGCCTGCTCGAACAGGTCGCGGCGCATTACGGCGTCGGTCTCGCGGGCGTGCCCGTGGTCGGCGACGCCATCCGCGATCTCGAGGCCGCGCGCGCGGTCGGTGCCCGGCCGCTGCTGGTCCGCACCGGCAAGGGGGCGAGCGCAGAGCTTGCGCTGGCCGGACCGCTGGCCGGCACCGAGGTGCATGACGACCTCGCGGCGATCGCCGACCGGCTGATCGGGGAGGCGACGTGATCATCTGGCTGCGCTCCCTCATCTTCCTCGCGGTCGGGTTTTTATCGGCAGGCATTGCCGCCGCATTCGTGTTGCCATTTTTCTGGGCGCCCCGACACTGGCTCTGGGCCTACCTCGTGGGCTACTGCCGCTTCCTGCTCTGGTCGGGCGACGTGCTCTGCGGCATGAAGGTCGTCGTCGAGGGCCGGGAGAACCTGCCCGACACGCCCTCCGTGATCATGATCAAGCACTCGACCGCACTCGAGACCTACGGGCACGTGCCGATTTTTCCGCGCACGGCGTGGGTGCTGAAACGGGAGATCCTCTGGGTGCCGATTTTCGGCTGGGCGGTCGGCCTGCTGTTCCGGCCCATCGCCATCAACCGCAAGGCGGGCGGCCCCGCCGTGCGGCAGGTCATCCAGAAGGGCAAGGAGAAGCTCGCTAACGGCACCTGGGTCACGATTTATCCGGAGGGCACGCGCGTGCAGCCCGGGGAAACGCGGCGCTACGGCGTGAGCGGCGCGGCGCTCGCACAGGAGGCCGGCGTGCCGATCGTGCCCGTCGCGCATAACGCGGGCGACTTCTGGCGGCGGCGCGAGTTCATCAAGCGGCCGGGCACGGTTCGCTTCTGCATCGGACCACCGATCAGCGCCGAGGGCCGACCGCCCAAGGAAACGAATCTCGTCGTCCAGACCTGGATCGAAAACAAGATGAATGAAATCAGCAGCGTTTACCAGGCGCGCAGAGGGAGCAATCATGAAAGTGAGTGAGTTCAGCCGCATCGGCCTGACGGTGGCGCTCGGCCTGCTTGTCGCGTCCTGCGCGCCGGACGAGGGCAAATCCACAATGACCCTCGACGAGGCGCTCGATCTCGTCACCGAGGAGGCACTCATCGCGCACGTCAGCTACCTGGCAGACGACGCGCTCGAAGGGCGCATGACGGGCGAGCCCGGTTACGACAAGGCCGCGACCTACGTCGCCGAGCAGTTCGCAGCGCTGGGCCTCGAGCCGGCCGGCAGCGACGGCTGGTATCAGCAGGTCCCGCTCGTTGCCTACGACCTCGTGCCGGAAGCTTCGGCGGTAACGCTGCACATCAACGGCGAGAACGTCGAGATCGAATTCCGCGAACAGTTCGCGATGGGCGGCGACCCGCTCCGCGAGAGCTCGTCGGTGCGCGCCGGCCTCGTGTTTGTCGGCCACGGCGTGCATGCGCCGGAGCTCGGTTATTCGGATTACGAAGGCGTCGACGTCGAAGGCAAGATCGTGGTGATGTTCAACAACGCGCCGGGCACCTTCGAAACGACGCAGCGCGCCTACTTCGCCTCGGGGGAAACCAAGCTGGCCGAGGCCGTGCGCCGCGGCGCCGTCGGCGTGATCGGCCTCAGCACCCGCGAGAGCGCCGAGAAATATCCCTGGGACAAGTACAAGGAACGCATCGGCGTGCGGCCCGGCATGACCTGGGTCACGGAGACCGGCGAGGCCTCGGGTTACTTTCCCGAGATCATCGCCACGGCGGGCCTGAACGATGAGGCGGCCGCGCTGTTGTTCGCCGGTGCGCCGTTCGACTTCGAGGCAGCGCGCGACGCGATAGAGGCGAATCGCTCGGTGTCGGTGGATCTCGGCATCGAGGCGACGATCACACAGACCTCGACGCACGACCGCCTCTCAAGCCCGAATGTCGTCGGCCTCGTGCGCGGCACCGACCCGGCACTCGCCGACGAGTACGTCGTGTACACGGCACACCTCGACCACAACGGTCTCGAGACTCACCGCGAAGGTGACACGGTCCTTAACGGCGCGTACGACAACGCCATCGGTGTCGCGCTGATGATCGAAAGCGCGCGCGTGCTCGCGGCCGCCCCGCCGCGCCGCTCCGCGCTGTTCGTCGCGCTGACGGCGGAAGAGCGCGGGCTGCTCGGCTCGGAGTATTTCGCCGAGTATCCGACCGTGCAAAAGGAAGCGATCGTCGCGAACATCAACCTGGACATGCCGTTGTTTTTATTCCCGGTGGCGGACCTCATCGCCTTCGGCGCGGAGCATTCGACGCTCGGCGCGGCTGCGGAGCGCGCCGCGACCGCGGAGAGCTTTTCGTTTTCGCCAGACCCGATGCCCGAGGAAAACCTTTTCGTGCGCAGCGATCAGTATTCCTTCGTGAGGCAGGGCGTGCCGGCCGTCTACCTCATTCCCGGCTTCACATCGACGGACCCGGATGTCGACGGTGATGCGCTCGTCGGCGATCACCTGCGCAACCACTATCACGAGCCGAGCGACGACCTGGCGCGACCTTTCCACTGGCCATCGGCCGAGCGTTTCGCGCGCGCGAACGCGCGCTTCGGCTACGAGGTCGCGATGGATGCGAACCGACCGCGGTGGCACGAGGGCAACTTCTTCGGCGAGCGCTTCGCCTCGCCCCGGTGACGCCTGGCGCCGCCTAGTCCCTCGCATCGAGGCGAATCTGCCTGAGCTCCTCGGCCTGGGCTTCGTCGATCACGTAGATCGTCTTGATGCGGCAACCGCGTAGCGTGTCGGCGCCGGCGCGAATGACGCGGCTGTCCCGCCGGACGTCCGGCTCAACCCGGCCGCCCGGCAGCTCCCGGCAGCGCGAGAAATAGCGCAGCAGGTAAAAGTCTCTGCGCGAGCTCACGATGACGTAGTAGTCATTCATGACGGACAGGTCGAGGCGGTCATAGCTGCGGATTTCGCTGACGTCCTCGAGTTCATTGACCTTGATGAAGTCCTCGACCGGGTCCGGGCGCTTGTCGTCGTTGACGGCACACCCGACGACGAAAAGACCTGCGATGAGTGCGGCAACATGCTTCATGAGACACCGTCCTTGCGATTGGCGTACAGCCATTCTACGTAATCGACCGCGCGCCCGTAAGCGGCGCGCCAGCGCTCGATGTCGGACCGCATGGCCTCCGGCGCACTGGTGCGCTCGATTCGCACATCATCGGCGCGCCCGCCGCCATAGCCCTCGGGCATGAGCCAGAGGCCCGTGAACGCGGCGAACTGCAGGTCCGTGTAGTTGGGCGCTTCCTCACCGAGGATCGAGCGCCGGCCATCGGCCAGCTGCGCATCGACCTCGGCAAGCAGCACCTCGATCTCCCGCGCCGCGCGCTCGTAATTGCTCGGCGTAATCCGGAAAGACTTGCGAATCATGAGCGCGAGCAGCGGAAACAGGGCTCGCAGCAGGGGCCTCTGCCAGGCCGGTGTCCGCGGGCTGTCGCCACCCCACGCGTGCACCGTCAGCGCGCGGTCCTCGAGCAGGTGCCGGTACACCCAGACCTGGAGGTTGACGCCGTAGCGATCGAATTTTCGCTCGAGCGCGGCGCGCTCGGCCGTGGGCGCGAGAAATGCCGCGCGCGCAGCGCCGTCCGCCAGGCAGCGCCCGTAGAGATAGCGGAGGATGTCGCTGGAGTTGCCGATGACCGATATCACGATCCCCGTTTTCACCTTGAGTTGCGGCACCGAGCGGCCCGTGAAGTACGCGCCCAGCGTACCGCCCGAGACCTTTTCCACATAAGGGATGCCGAGGCGATCCATGGGCCAGCGGACCTTTTCCACGAAATGGCTCGCCGAGATCGTCGAGAGCACGATGTCGTCGGTCCGCTCCGGCAGCAGGATGCCGCTCAGCGTGATCAGCCAGCGGACCAGCAGCAGCGCGACGACCAGCAGGCAGGCAGTCGCGACGCTCATCCCGAACCAGGCGACGAATACGGGCGCCATGAAAAGTGCCGCCATGAAAAGAAGAATTCGTTTTTCTGCCACTCGATACTCCGCTTCGCCTCACCAGCCCCGCGTGCGGGCCCTATTCCTCAGGCTATGATCAGGACGCCATCAGGACGCCGGCGCCAGCATGCGAAAACATGATCGCATGCCGTAAAGTGCAATAACATCGACGCTTGACCGTCGGCCGGGGGGTCCATGAAGCAGGAAGTCGTCATCACGGGTGCGGGAGTGCTGTCGCCGCTGGGTCGCGACATCGATACGTTTTGCCGCGCGCTGCATGCCGGCGAAGTGGCGCTGCGCGCAGAGCGATACGAGGCCCCGGGCGGAATCACCGAGCGCATGGTGGCGCCGCTCGACGAGGTGCCCGTGGCCGACTACATACCGGCCGTCGAGCATCGTTTCTTCAGTGCGCTGAGCCTCGCGGCCACCTGGTGCGCCGAGCGCGCAATGATCGACGCAGGGCTCGCAGGGTACGCGCTGCAGGGTGCGCGCGCCGGCGTCATCTTCGGCTCGGGGTTCATCAACCTGTATGACCTGGCGCCCGTCTACGAGCGGTTTTTCACGGGCGACGAGAAGCACCTGTCGCCGCTCGTCATCCCGATCAACATGGCGAACTGCCCCCCGGGCAGGATCAGCCTGCGGCACGGCCTGCGCGGTTTTTCGCGAACGGTTTCGACGGCCTGCGCATCAGCGAGCTCGGCCCTGGCCGCCGCCTGCCGGGCGATCGCGGACGGCAGTCACGACATGATCATCGCCGGCGGCGCCGACCTCGTCTGCTGCACGACGCTGGTGCGGAGCTGGGAGCGACTGCGCATCCTGTGTCCCGTCAGCGACCGGCCGGAACTCGCCTGCCGGCCGTTCGACCGCGGCCGCAACGGCCTTGCGCTGGGCGACGGCGCGTTCCTGTTCACGCTCGAGTCGCGGCAGCACGCCGAGCGGCGCGGCGCCAGGGTGCTTGCGGTACTGCGTGGCGCCTTCGAGAACAGCGACGCCTTCGACATGCTGAAGCCGTCGGCCGACGGGGCGGCGCGCTGTATCGCGGGCGCGCTCGACAGCGCGGGCATCGCGCCCGAGCAGGTCGACATGGTCCAGGCGCACGGCACGGCGACGATGCTCAACGACGCGACCGAGTACCAGGCGCTGACACGCGTCCTGGGTCGCCGTGCGTCCGAAGTCCCGGTGTGCGCCATCAAGTCCATGATCGGCCACACGATGGGCGCCTCCGGCGGTGCCGCGCTCGCCGCGGCGATCGGCTCGCTGCAGCGCGGCTACATCTATCCGGTCCCGGGCTTTTCTTCGGCGGATGAGGGCGTGTCCGTCCGCGTCGTGTCGCAAGGCGAGTCCACCGACACCTGCAGGCATGTGCTGATCAACGCGTTCGGCTTCGGCGGGGCAAATGCCTGTCTCGTCGCCGCGAGGGATGACGCCGCATGATCGGGATCATCGCCGACGTCCTGAGTCGATCGCTGTTGTGGGTGTTTGCGCTGACCTGCCTGGTCGCGCTGGCGCGCTACCTCGTCGTTGCGGGCGCCGCGTGGCGGCTGCTGTGGCAGGACGACGCATCGCGTTACATGGCGAAACGTCTTGGGGTCGGGAAGCCGCCGCGCGCCCAGGTGCGACGAGAAATCGCGTATTCCCTGCTGACCTGCCTGATGTTCCCCACCTCGGTCTTCATGGCCATCGCGCTCGGAGAGCTGGGGCTTACACGCGTGTATTTTTATGTCGAGGAGTTCGGCTGGGGATATCTCGTCGCGAGCGTCGCGATGATGGTCGTTCTGCACGACGCGCTGTTTTACTGGACGCATCGACTGTTGCATACGCCATGGCTCATGCGACACGTGCACTACGTCCATCATCAGTCAGCCGACCCGACGCCGTGGGCCGCGTTTTCGTTTCACCCCGTCGAGGGGTTTCTGCAGGTGTTCAACATCGTCATCATCGTCATGCTGATTCCCGCACACCCGATCGCGCTGTCGGCGTTCCTGCTGCTCAACGCCGTCGGCAACGTTTTCGGCCATTGTGGCTTCGAGTTTTTCTCGGCCGGGTTTCGGCAGGGCCCGCTGGGGCGATTGTTGAACACTCCGTCGGTGCATGCCTGGCATCACCGGCGCTACCGGCATAACTACTGCCTGTACTTCACGGTCTGGGACAGGCTCATGGGGACCTGGCGGCCGCCGGGCACCGTCCAGGAATTCCAACAACAAGGGGACAGCACGCAATGACGCGCGAACAGATTACGGAAGAAATTCTCGAGGTCATGGCCAAGTACAGCGAGCACCCGGGCAGCGATTTGCTCGCGGCGACCTCGCTCGAGGAACTCGTCGACTCCATGGCGCGGATCGAGATCATCTTCGAGATCGAAGACAAGTATGACGTCGAGATCGGGGACGACGAGGTGCTCGGCATCCGCACCGTCGCCGACATCGTGAGCTGTGTCGAGCGCCGGCTGGCCAGCGCCGCCGGATGAGCCTTCGCCGTCTCGGCGTGCTGTCGCACCAGCTGTGGCGGGTATTCCGCGCGCGCGGCATGGCGGCCGTGCTGCTGCTTGCCTACCCGCCGTACTGGCTGTGGATCACCGCCGGGCAGGCGCTCGACCGCGCGCTGCTCCCGCGCCGGCCCCCGGCGGACGGCGCGCGGACGATTGTCGTCACGGGCCCTCCCAGGAGCGGCACGACTTTCCTGCACCGGTTTCTCGCGGAGCATACGGCGGCACGTCCGACGCAGCTGTGGGAGGCGCTGGTCCCCGCGATCGTGTGGCAGCGGCCGCTGCGGCCGCTCGTCCGGCGGCTTGCGCGTCGCAACCGGCCAGGGATCGAGCTCGGCCGCGCGCACACGACCGGCCTCGAGCTCCCCGAGACCGACGACCTCGTGGTGTTTGCCCGGCACCTCGACAGCTTTTTCTATTTCGTCTACTGCCTGTCGTTCCGGCACGCCGATAGCCCGGAATATCTCGACCCTGCGGGCCTGCCTGCCACGATCGCGACTCGCGACCTCGCGACCCTCGCGGCCGCGGCCCGGCGCAACAGGGTCAATGGCAGGACGTCGGCCGCCCTGCTCAAGGCCTTCTCGGCCGGGTACGCGCTCGACCGGGTGCTCGCCGAGCTGCCGGATGCGCGCGTCGTCTATGTCTCCCGCGCGCCGCACGAAACGCTGCCCTCGTCCCTGTCCATGGTCCGGTCGGTGCTCGAGCTGCGGGGGCTCTATTCCGGCTGCGACGATGCCGCCCGCGCTCGGCACGTGGCGCGCGTCGTCGACGCTTCGCTGGCGCTGCAGCGCGCCGCCATCGCCGGCCTCCGCGGCCCGGCCGGTCGGCGAGTGCTGGTGGTCCGCCACGAAGACCTGGTCGAGCGCTTTGCAGTAACGATGGAGCGGCTGCTGGCGCACGTCGGCGAGCAGGCGAATGATGGCCTGCGCGCGTTGCTGCTCGAGCGCGATGCCGCGCAGCGCCGGCATGTGTCCGGGCACGAATACAGTCTCGCCGAATTCGGCCTTTCAGAGGCGGACGTGCGCGAACGGTTCCGCGACGTGTATGCCTACTTCGGTCATGCCTGAGCGGCGCCGAGCCACTCGACCGCCAGTGATGTCAGGGTGATGCCCGAGCCTGCCGCACTGATGATGATGCGGTCTCCCGCGCGCAGCGCGCCCCGCCGTGCGAGCGACTCCAGCGCCATCACCGGTGACAGCGTCACGGTGTTACCGAACTCCGCGTGCAGGCGCGGTACGCGTTCCTGCGGTATCGAGAATGACGCGGCGATTTTTTCGACGAGGCGGTCGGAAGGCTGGTGCACGCAGAACCAGGCGATGTCGTCGGCGCTCCAGCCGAGCGCATCCGCGAGCTTCCTGATGTGCGGTGGAAACAGGCGCCACTCCCGGAACAGGCCGAAGGAGTCGCACTCGAAGGTGCCATTCACATGCGCGGTCGAGAGCGCGTGATGCTGGGCATAGGTTTCGGTCAGGCTCGCCAGCAGGCGCCCGCCGTCACGAAGCGGGGCGGTGGAGACCAGCATGGCGCCACCCGCGTTGCCGATTGTCAGCCCGGCGGCCCGCCCCATGAGGTCCGACGCCTCCTGGATGTCGTAGCAGATCATGCCCAGCTCGTCGGACTGCCTGCCGGTGCCCTCGATCGACGCGACGATGCCCCGACGGATCGAGGTGTCGGTCGCGGCGAGCGCCGCGAACGTGATGATGGCATTCAGGACCCCGGCGCACGCCGCCGAAACGTCGAGCGCAACGGCGGGCCTCAGGATGCCCGCTGCGGCGGCGATCTGCACGGCGGTCGCGGGCTCGAAATACTCGCGGCACACGCCGCCATAGATCACGGCGTCAATGTCTTCAGGCAGAAGGCGCTCGGCCTCGAGGCAGGCGCTCACGATTTCCGCCGCGTACTCGTGAAGCGGCCGCGGCTCACCGTCTTCGAGATACCGATACTCGGAGCCGAACAGGCCGAATACGTATTGCAGGCGTCGCTCGATCTTGCGCCACTCGCGCGCGTCGCCCATGAAACGTGAGCGCACCCTGGCAACCAGGTCTTCGTTGGATACCCGCGTTGCCGGCAAAACAATCTGCGGGCTCGAGAGGTACAATTCGTGCTGGTACAGGCAAGCCCGGGCTTCGGTCATGACATCGGAAGGCAGCGAGAACGTCGGACAGTCTAGCAGAGACCGTTTGCGGTGACGGCCGGACCGCAATGGTTGCTGCTGCTCATGGTCCGGCATCGTTCGGCCGCGGCCCTGCTCGCGCTCGCCATCATTTTCCTGCTTGGCGCCCAGGTGCGCCCGCCGGTTTTTGCCGGATCCATGATCGACGAGATCGACGCCGGAAATCCCGTGCTCGAGCGCGCGGCGCTTGTCTCGGCGGCGCGCGGCAACGCGGAAACCATCGTCGTGCTCATCGATCCGGGCAACAGCTCCATCGGCGCCACGATGGCTGCGCTGAAAGCGCTGCGGGCAGAGCTCGAGCAGATCTCTCCCGAGGTTTCGCTGCGCTCGCTCGAGTCACTCATTGGCCAGATGATCGTCTACGGCCTGGGCCCGGACGATACGGCGCGCGAGCTGCTCGTTGCGCTTCGCGAAGACGTCGCATCAACGATTGTCAGTCGTGATGCCCGCCTGTTCGCGGCCATCGTCCTGGCGCCGGCCGACGTTGACGACAGCGTCGTGGCGTTTCTCGATCAGTATGTTCCGGGTGGCGGCCTGGCGCAGGTCGGGGTGCTCGCCGGCGCCGCCCTGGAGCGCGACGTCGCGGCGGGGCTTCGCGCGGACCTGAGAAAGCTCATTCCGCTGATCGTCGTCTCTATGCTGGCGGTGCTGTGGGCCGCCTTCGGTCACTGGCGCGCGCTGCTGTTGCCGGTATTTGCAACGGTCGCGTCAACCGTCGTCGTCTTCAGTTTGCTGTCGTTCGCGGAAATGACGATCAATCTCGTAACGCTGCTCGCGCTGCCGATCGTTTTGATCGTCGCGCTTGCCAACAGCTGTCACTTTCTCGCGAAGTCCTCGGCGGCGCTCGAGACGACGTCGGAGCGCGCGGCAGCCGTCGCCGACACGCTGCACAAGGTCTCGGTTCCTTACCTGATCAGCTGCCTCACGACTGCGGTTGCGCTCGCATCGCTGGCGTTCAACGACATCGGTCCCATTCGCGACCTCGGCATACTCGCGTCGCTGGCGCTCGGCGTATCGTTCATTCTGATCATCATGGCTGCACCCTGGACGCTGTTCCACTATCTCGGCGCGCCCGGCGCCCCGATGCGCGAAACCCGGATCTACAGGGGGTTTTCCGCCGGCGTCGCGCGCTGGCGCAGGTCGCTGTCCGTCGGGTTCCTGGCGGTCGCCGCTGCGGGCGCGGCCGTTGCGCCCGCCCTCGAGGTGCATTCGGACGCCCGCGTTTTTTTCCCGGACAGCGGTGCCTTCACGGGCGCGTTTACGTTGTTCGAGGATTCGTTCTACGCGTTTTCCCCGGTTCGCGCCGTCGTTCGCGGCAGCGATCCCGGCGCAGCAGCGATCGATACGTTGCGGTACGCGGGCGGGCTCCGGGACCGTCTTTCAGAGGCGCCCGGCGTGCTCGAAGTGTTGCTCGCGCCGGCGGTAACCGGGGGGAGCTTCCTGCTGACGGCGATGCTCGACGACGCTGCCGCCGCGGACGGCGTGGTCGCCCTGCTGGAAGACGCCCCGGCGCCGGGCTTCGAGGTGGTCTACAGCAGCCCGCAGCTCGTCTACGAAGCCATCGACCAGCAGGCGCTCGCGTCGTTGTCGGAGTCGCTCGGCGTGTCGGTGCTGATCATCCTCGGCTCGATCGTCTTGCTGTTTCGGAGCGCGCTGATCCTTGCTGCCACGATCGTCGCGAACCTGGTGCCGCTGCTGCTCGTGTGTCTCGCCATCTGGGCGATGGGCGAGCCGCTGAATCTCGTCACGGCGTTCGTGTTTCTCGTGGCGCTCGGCGTCATCGTCGACGACACGATTCACCTGCTCTACCGACGGCGCCTGGGTGAGCCGATCTCGGGGAGCAGCATCGAGTTCAGCGTGGTGCTCACGACGATCATGCTCTGTACGGGGCTGTTGCTCTGCCAGCTCAGCGACTTCCCGACGACGCGCCAGTTTGCCGCGTATTTTGCGCTCGCGCTGAGCACGGCCGTGCTCAGCGATCTCACGATCCTGCCCTGGATCAATCGGCGCACCGAACCGGCCGCCGTCGCTGCGTGACCCGGCTGCGCCGGCCGCGCCACGCAGGCGCGGCCGACACTGCGACGATTACCAGATCTTGACGCGCGCTTCGGGAGGCAGATACAGCGCGTCGCCTTCCTGCACGTTGAACGCTTCGTACCACTCCGGGACGTTGCGCACGGAGCCGTTCGTGCGGTACATCGACGGCGAGTGCGGATCGGTTTCGATCTGCAGTCGCAACTGCTCGTCGCGGTAGATGTTCCGCCAGACCTGAGCGAAGCCGAGGAAGACACGCTGGATTCCGGTAAATCCGTCGAGCACCGGTGGCTCTTTGCCTTCCAGCGACATCTTGTAGGCCAGGAGTCCGATGCTGATGCCGCCAAGGTCGCCAATATTTTCGCCGAGCGTGAACTCGCCGTTGACGTTCAGGTCGTCGAACGGCCGGAAGCCATTGTACTGTGCGACCAGTGCGCCGGTTCGCTTGTCGAATTCCGCGCGATCTTCATCGGTCCACCAGTTGCGCATCACACCGTCGCCATCGAAGGTGCTGCCCGAGTCGTCGAAGCCGTGGCCGATTTCGTGCCCGATGACCGCTCCGATCGCGCCGTAGTTCACGGCATCATCCGCCGCCATGTCGAAAAACGGGGGCTGCAGGATCGCGGCCGGGAACACGATCTCGTTCAAAGGCGGCATGTAATACGCATTGACGGTCTGTGGCGTCATGCCCCACTCGGTGCGGTCCACCGGGCCGCCCTGCCGGTCGAGCGCGCGCTTGTATTCGGCCAGCGCAGCACGCTCGACATTGCCGTAGAAGTCGTCGCCACGAACCTCGAGCGCGGTGTAGTCACGCCAGACATCCGGGTAACCGATCTTCGGTGTGAATTTCGATAGCTTGTCCAGCGCTTCGGCCTTCGTCTCGTCGGACATCCACTCGAGTTCGCGGATGCTCTTTTCGTAGGCCTTCACGAGATTGCCGACGAGTTCGAGCATGCGCTCCTTGGCTTCGGGCGGAAAATGCTTCTTGACGTAGACCTTGCCGACCACCTCGCCGAGCGCGCCGTTGACCGTGGCGACGCCGCGGCGCCACATGGGCTGCTGTTCTTCCCGGCCGGAGAGCGTCTTGCCGTAAAACTCGAAATTCTGGTCGTCGAGCGCCTGCGTGAGCCGCGCCGCGGCGCCGTTGAGCGCCGTCCAGGTCAGGTAGGTCTTCCAGGTGTCGAGATCGGTATCGACGATGATGCCGTCGAGCGCCTTCATGTAATCGGTCATGAACAGTACGAGCGCGTCGACGTCCGCGATGCCGGCCTCGGCGATGTAACCGTCCCAGTTGAAGCTCGGCATGATCGAGGGCAGGTCCTCGAGGGCGACCTTGTTGTAGTTCTGCGTCCAGTTGCGCTCCTGCTCCTTCGTCATGTGCTCACGCGCAAGGCGTGTCTCCAGCGCAAACACTTTGGCTGCCGCCGCCGCGCCGTCAGGCAGGCCCGCGAGGTCGTACATCTTCGCGATGTGCGCGACGTACTTCTGGCGGATTTCTTCGGACTTCGGGTCGTCCTTGAGGTAATACTCCCGGTCCGGCAACCCGATGCCGCTCTGACGGACATAGAGCATGTAGAAGTTCGGGTCCTGGAAGTCTGCGACCTGGCCGAAGCCGAACGGCGCGTCGAGGCTGCGCCTGACCGTTTCGGCGAAGTAGACCGCGAGATCGTCCTTGTCCTTGATGCTGGCGATGCGCTCCAGTTCGGGCTTGAGCGGCTCTATGCCGCGGGCGTTACGCGTGTCCCAGTCGAGGAACGAGTTGTAGAGGTCGCCGACCTTCTGTTCGTCGGTGCCGGGCTCGAAATCGCCATTCGCCGATTCCTCGATAATCAGGCGAACGTTTTCCTGGGCCTCGTCGTTCAGCACTGCGAATACGCTGTAGCTGGCCTTGTCGGCGGGCACCTCGGTGCTCTTGACCCAGGTGCCGTTGACGTACGAGAAGAAGTCGTCGCCCGGCTTGATCGTCGTGTCCATCGCGGACAGGTCGATGCCTGAGCGCGGCGCAGTCGTCGGCGCCGTCGCCGGCTCCGGCTGCTGGCCGCAGGCGGCGAGGAATGACAGCGCCAGTGCACTGAAAATGATGTGTCTCACGTCTGCTCCCTTGTTGTGGGTTTTGTCGGCGCTCGGCCGGCATGGTGGATCTCAGGCTTGAGACCGCCTGTTTGGCAAATGATTCACGATTTGCGGGCGATCAGATATCGAGGTTTTCCACGGTAAGCGCGTTTTTCTCGATGAATTCGCGCCGCGGTTCAACCTGGTCGCCCATGAGCGTGGTAAAGATTTCGTCCGCCTTCACGGCGTCTTCGATGCGCACCTGAAGCAGCCGTCGGGTTTCGGGGTTCACCGTCGTATCCCATAGCTGGTCCGGGTTCATTTCACCCAGGCCTTTGTAGCGCTGGATCGACTGCCCGCGGCGCGCTTCTGCCATGAGCCAGTCGACCGCGTCACCGAACGTGGCGACAGGCGACTCGCGCTCACCCCGGCGGACGAGCGCATCCTCGGACAAGAGGTCGCTCAGCTTCTCGGATAGTTTCATGATGTGCCGGTATTCGTTCGTGCCGAAAAACTCCCGAGGCAGGTGGCGCGTCGCGCCAAGGCCGTGTTGCACGCGGGTAACGGCGATGCGAACGCCCTCGCCGCGCTGGTCGCCGCGCTCCAGCTTCGCGGTGTAGCTGCCGCCATTGCCGGTGTCGGCGCGATCACCCGTGTACTTCGGCAGCGCGTCGCTCAGGCTGCTCGCCCATGCCTCCAGGCCGTCGAGGTCGTCGGCGAGCGCCGGCGTGATTTCGGGCAGTGTCGCGATCGTTCTGAGAACGACCTCGTCGTAGCGATTCGCGAGCCGCGCGATGATTTGCTCCACCGTGATGTATTCCTTGGCGAGCGCTTCGAGCGCAACGCCGGACAACGGCGGCGCTTCGGCGGTCACGAGCAGCGCAGCGCCATCCATTGCCGAGTTGAGCAGGTAGGTGTTCAGCTCCGCATCGTCCTTGACATAGACCTCCTGCTTGCCGCGCTTGATCTTGTACAACGGCGGTTGCGCGATATAGATATGGCCGCGCTCGATGAGCTCGGGCATCTGCCGATAGAAGAAGGTCAGCAGCAGTGTCCGGATGTGGGAGCCGTCGACGTCGGCGTCGGTCATGATGATGACGCGGTGATAACGCAGCTTGTCAGGATCGAAGTCGTCTCGACCGATGCCACAGCCGAGCGCCGTGATCAGCGTGCCGACCTCTGCGGACGAGAGCATCTTGTCGAAGCGTGCCTTTTCGACGTTCAGAATCTTGCCCTTCAGCGGCAGAATGGCCTGCGTGCGTCGATCCCGCCCCTGCTTCGCGGAACCACCGGCCGAATCTCCCTCGACGAGAAACAGCTCCGAGAGCGCCGGGTCTTTTTCCTGGCAATCGGCGAGCTTGCCGGGCAGGCCGGCGATATCGAGCGCGCCCTTGCGCCGGGTCATCTCGCGCGCCTTGCGGGCCGCCTCGCGAGCCCGCGCGGCGTCGATGATCTTGGAAACGATGCTCTTGGCTTCCGCCGGGTGCTCGAGCAGGAAGTCTTCGAGCCGGCCCGCCATGGATTGCTCCACGACGCCTTTGATTTCAGATGAAACCAGCTTGTCCTTGGTCTGGGACGAGAACTTCGGGTCCGGCATCTTGACCGACAGGATGGCCGTGAGACCCTCGCGGGCATCGTCCCCGCTCGGCGTGAACTTGTCCTTGCGGCCGGACATCTCCTTTTCGATGTAGGTGTTCAGCGTGCGGGTCAATGCAGACCGAAAGCCCGACAGGTGCGTTCCGCCGTCGCGCTGGGGAATGTTGTTCGTGTAGCAGTACATGTTTTCCTGGTAGCCATCGTTCCACTGCAGCGCAGCTTCGACGGTCACCTTGTCGATCTCGGCGACGTAGTGAAAAACCGTCTCATGGATCGGTGTCTTGTTGCGGTTCAGGTGCTTGACGAAGGCCCGAATGCCGCCCTCGTACTGGAACACGTCCTCGCGCTCGTCGCGCTCATCGACGAGCCGGATGCGCACCCCGGAGTTGAGAAAGGACAGCTCCCGCAGGCGCCGCGCCAGGATGTCGTAATGAAACTCGATATTCGTGAACGTATTTGCGCTCGGCTTGAAGCGAATCGTCGTGCCCGTTCGGTCGGTATCACCGATCACGGCAAGCGGCGCCAGCGGTTCGCCATGGCCATATTCCTGCTGGTGAACCTTGCCATCGCGGTAGATCGTCAGCACGAGTTGCTCCGACAGCGCGTTGACGACCGACACGCCGACGCCATGGAGACCGCCACTGACCTTGTAGGAGTTGTCATCGAACTTACCGCCGGCGTGCAGCACGGTCATGATGACCTCGGCCGCGGACCGGCCCTCGTCCGGGTGCAGGTCGACCGGGATGCCCCGGCCGTCATCGCTCACGGTGACCGACTCGTCGGCATGAATCGTGACGGTCACGGTGTCGCAATAACCCGCAAGCGCCTCGTCGATGGAGTTATCGACGACCTCGAAAACCATGTGATGCAGGCCGGTGCCGTCATCGGTGTCGCCGATGTACATTCCCGGGCGTTTCCGAACGGCCTCGAGGCCCTTTAAGACCTTGATATTACTGGAAGTATAGGTTTTCTTGTCGGTCATTCGACATCCTCGCAGGATAACCGACGCATTGTATCAAATCCGGGCCCCGAAAGTACCCCTTAAAGTATTCTTTTTTAAGGTATTTTAGGTGTTTTCGGCCGCCCTGCGACGCCCCGTCGATCAGCGCGATGGTTCGGCGCTCAGAACGCCCTGTTCCACGTGGAACATCGCGCTGCCCGGCGGCGCCTCGAGCGCGTCCGGATCCAGGCTTGTCGCCACGACCTGGCTCCCCAGGTCGTGCACCGCCGCCATCAGCCTGCCCAGCGAATCGCGGTCAAGCTCGGCGGCCGGATCGTCCAGCAGGAGCAGCAGCGGCCGCCCGAGGGCCCCCTGCGCGGCGTCTGCCGCGGCCAGCACCATCGCGCTGGCCAGGAGCTTCTGCTGCCCCCTCGATACCAGCTTCCGCGCCTGCCGCTCGTCGTAGCTGACCTTAAGGTCGGCGCGGTGCGGCCCGTGCTGCGTCGACCCGAGCTCGAGGTCGCGGTCCAGGCCGTCAGCCAGCGCCGCGTCCAGCGCGCGGTCGCGAGCCCAGCCCTGCTGATACTCGAACCCCAGCGTGGTGCCGAGCAACGACAGCCCGCGCGCCTCGAGGTGCTCCCGGGCCGCCGCGAGCGCGCGGCGCCGCGATGCGTCCAGCGCCTGGCCCTGCAACAGGAACTCGGCGTCCCAGCTCCGAATCGCCGCTTTGCTCTGCCCCGCCCGAAGCGCCGCATTGCGCTGTTTCAGCGTCCTGCGAAAACGCCGCCAGGCCTCCAGGTGCCCGTGTTCCACGTGGAACGCGACCCAGTCCAGGTAGCGCCGCCGCTGCTCCGGCCCGCCTGCGACCAGGTTATGCACCTCCGGATCGATCACCAGCAGCGGCAGCGCCTCGGCGAGGCCCGCCACCCCCGTGTCCGACGCACCGTCCACCCGCACCTCGAGGCCGGCCCTGCTGTTCCGAACCCCGAGGCGGTGCTTGCGCCCGTCCACCAGGGTTTCGCCATACAGGACAAATTCATCGCAGCCATGGCGCAGCAGGGCCTGCGTCGGAGCGCCGCGGAACGATTTTCCCCGCCCCAGATACCCCAACGCCTCCAGCAAACTCGTCTTGCCGGAGGCGTTGGCCCCGTGAATCAGGTTGAAAATCGGCGCGAATTCCACCTCGATACTTTCCAGGCAGCGGAAATTGCTTGCCCTGAACAGCCGAATCATTGCCCGCCGCCGGCCCTCCCGCCGCGGCTCAAAGCCGCATCGGCATGACCACGAACTTGCTGTCGTCGTTGCCCGGCTGGCGAATCAGGCAGCTCGAGTTGCTGTCCTGAACCGATAAAGTAACTTCGTCACCCTCGACCGCCCCGAGCGCGTCCAGCAGGTAATTCACATTGAACCCGATCTCGATATCCTCCCCGCTGTATTCGACCTCGAGCTCTTCTTCGGCCTCCTCCTGCTCCGGGTTGTGCGCCTGCAGCACGACGCCGCTGTCCCGTATGACCAGCCGGATGCCCCGATACTTTTCGTTCGACAGAATCGCCGTCCTCTGCAGCGCCGCCCGGAATACCCCGCGATCGGCCTTGAGCTCGTTCGACGACTCTTTCGGAATCACCCGCTCATACTCGGGGAATCGGCCATCGATCAGCTTCGAGGTAAACCGGATCCCGTCGAGCTGAATCCGGATATGGTTGGACCCCAGCTCGATGTTCAGCTCCCCGTCCCCCGACATCAGGCGCTGCAACTCCAGAACGCCCTTGCGCGGCACGATCACCTGCTGCTGGTCCAGTTTGCCCTCGACCTCCGCCTGGCAGAGCGCCAGCCGATGACCATCCGTCGCTACCGCCCGCAGATGCTTGTCCCCGGTCTCGAGCAACATCCCGTTCAGGTAATAGCGAACGTCCTGTTGTGCCATCGAGAAATGTGTTTTCTCGATCAGCCGACCCAGCACCGCCTGGGATACACGAATCGACTGCCCGGCCTTGATGTCTTCGATCACCGGAAACTCGGCGGCCGGCAACGTCGCGAGATTGAACCGGCTTCGCCCGGCCTTCACGACGAGTTTCTCAGCGCTCGCCGAGACGCTCACGACGACCCCATCCGGCAGCGCCCGACAGATATCCAGCAGCTTTCGACCCGATACCGTGATCTCCCCGCCGGTCTCCGTCTCGACGTCGACCTGCGCCACCAGCTCCACTTCCAGATCGGTCGCCGTTACCGACAGCTGCCCGTCTCGTGCCACCAGCAACACATTCGACAAGATCGGCATCGTCTGCCGGCGTTCCACAACGCCGATAACTGCCTGCAGCGGCTTCAATAAAGCTTCCCTGGCTGCACTGAACTTCATAGCTTCCACCTGTTAATAAAAATTGGAAATATATAATTAGTTGTTATTACTAAGGGACTGAAGTCCTGTGGATAAACTAAAATACTATATATTTTTCAGTCACTTATAAGACACTCTTAACGTCGCCAACCTGCGCGCGACCGGTACGCCAATTGTGCATAGCCTGTGGATAAAAATCGCAATTACAGTTATCCACGACTTATCCACATCATCCTGTCAGGGTTCTCAACAGGTTCAGGTAATCCTCCGAAATTCGCTGGTCGGACTCCCGAAGCGCCTCGATCCGGCGACAACCGTGCAGTACCGTCGTGTGGTCTCGCCCGCCAAACGCGTCGCCAATCTCCGGCAGGCTGTGGTTCGTCAGCTCCTTCGCCAGCGCCATCGCTATCTGCCTCGGTCTCGCGATCGACCGGCTCCGCTTCTTGGACAGCAGGTCGCCAACGCGAATCTTAAAATACTCCGCCACCGTTTTCTGAATGTTTTCGATGGAAACCAGCTTTTCCTGCAGCGCCAGAAGATCCCGCAGCGCTTCCTTCGCAAAAGCGAGGTCGATGGGCCGGCCCGTAAACCGATAGTTGGCTATGACCCGGCGCAGCGCACCTTCGAGTTCGCGGACGTTCGATCGAATCCGCTTCGCGATGAAGAAAGCAACCTCGCTCGGCAGCTCGATGCCCTCGGCCGCGCCCTTGCTGATCAGAATAGCGACCGAGGTCTCGAGCTCCGGCGGCTCGATCGAAACGGTCAGGCCCCAGCCGAAACGGGACTTCAGGCGCTCCTCGAGCCCGCGAACCTCCTTCGGGTAGCGATCGCAGGTCAGGATGATCTGCCGCTGACCTTCCAGCAGCGCGTTGAAGGTATGGAAAAACTCTTCCTGGGAACGCTCCTTGCCGGCGAAAAACTGTATGTCGTCGATCAGCAGCGCATCGAGCGAACGATAGAAGCGCTTGAACTCCGCGATCGAGTTGTGCTGCAGGCCCTTCACCATGTCGCCGACAAAGCGCTCCGAATGGACGTACGCGACCCGCGCATCGGGATTGTTGCGCACCATCGCGTTGCCGACCGCGTGCATCAGGTGGGTCTTGCCGAGCCCGACGCCGCCGTAAATGAAGAGCGGGTTGTAGGATTTACCCGGATTCTCCCCGACCTGCAGCGCGGCAGCCCGCGCCAGCTGGTTGCTCTTGCCCTCGACGAAATGATCGAACGTGAAGGCCGGGTTCAGCCGCGATTGCACCGGCTGGCGCACCTCGCGCACGGCGGTCGGCCGGGTTGTGCGCGCCGCCGCCGCGGGTCTCGCCGCGCGCGAGCCGACTTCTACGACCAGCTCGAAATCGCCGGCCGAGCCGTCGATGATCTCCCGGATGCGATCCAGGTATCGCTGTCTCAGCCAGTCGATGACGAAGCGATTCGGCGCCAGCAGGCGCAGCACCCCGTCGCCCTCGACCGCCTGCAGCGGCCGGATCCACGTGTTGAATTCCTGCTCGGGAACCTCCGACTGCAACAGCCGGATGCACTGGTTCCAGAGTGGTGATTCGACGGACAAGTTTTTCCCCGGAAGCGAAACCCGGCCGAAGGCGGCCGTGGTCTGAGAGAGACCGGGCAGTCTATACTCTCTGGCGGCGGCTCGCCATAGGGTTATCCACAGGCTGATTCGCCGTGAAAACCCTGTGTTTACATTGTTCTATTGACACTGTTCGGCCATCTGCGTACCCTTGCCGCCCTTCTCGAAGACGGGCTCGTTCCGGGCCGTCTTTTGACCAGTTTAACGGCCCCGGAATGCCGCCCCATGACGGGCCCGAGGAAAGGTAATGAAACGCACATTTCAGCCCAGCAAGATCAAGCGCGCCCGCACGCACGGATTTCGCGCCCGCATGGCGACCAAGGCCGGCCGCCTGGTTTTGAAGCGTCGTCGCGCCAAGGGCCGCGCGCAGCTCACGCCGTAAGCGCCCGCACGGTCGGCCCGACGGGCACATCTCCAGGATTGGCAGGCAGCTCGAGCAACCGGTTCAGCAAAGACAATCGGCTCCTCGACGCGGCGGCCTATGGCCGCGTTTTCGACGCCCCCAGCCGTAGCCGCGACCAGTTTTTTACCGTATTGTGCAGGCGCAACGATGGCGACCAGGGCCGGCTCGGTCTCGCCGTATCGCGCAAACATTGTCGTCGCGCGGTTGCGAGAAACCGGATCAAGCGGATCGCCCGCGAGTCGTTCCGCCAGCAGCAAGACCTGATGGCAGGTCTCGACGTCGTCGTGATCAATCAACCGGCGGCCGCGAACGCCAGCAATAACGAGTTGTTCGCGAGCCTCGAAAAACACTGGCAAAACTGCCAAAAGGCACGAAACGCAGGACCGCGAATCGATGGATAATCAACGACTGCTCCCCTGGGCTTTCTTCGGGCTCATGGCCTTTTTCACCTGGCAACAGTGGGCGCAGGACTACGCGCCGCGGCCGGTAGCGCCGCCGGAACAGGCACCCGCAGCTGCGGCCCCGTCGACCGCGATGCCGGCCGTTGATGACGCAACAATTCCAGCCATCGCGGAACAGGCGCCGGCAACCGCGACCGAGATGACGATCGAGAGCCCTGACGCGGCGCCGGCAACGGAGGCGACGGTGCGCGTGAGCACCGACGTTCTCGACGTCGAAATCAGCACGCGCGGCGGCACCCTCACGAAAGCGTGGACCAAGAAATACCCCGTCGCCAAGGACCGGCCGGACGTGTACGTCCAGCTTCTCGATACCGCGGGACCGAATTACGGCGCCATTGAATCCGGCGTCCGCGCCACGGGCGGTGCGGCCGAAGCAACGCACCTGACGGTTTTCAATCATGAGCGCGCGCAGTACGAGCTCGGTGACGCCGAAGAGCTCGAGGTGCCGCTGACATGGACCGATGCATCGGGCGTCGTGATCGAAAAGCGGTTCCGCTTCAGGCGCGGCAGCTACACGATCGATCTCGAGCAGGACGTCCGAAACGGATCGCCGAATGACTGGGCCGGCGCCGAGTACGTGCGCATCAAGCGTCATTCGGCGGAGCCCGAGCGCTCGATGTTCGACGTCGACAGCTATTCTTTCTCGGGGCCGATCGTCTACAACGGCGAAAAGTCGGAGAAGCTGGACCGCGACGACCTGCTCAGCGACGGCAAGTTCGAGTTCTACGCAACGCGCGGCTGGTTCGGCTCGATCCAGCATCACTTCGTTCGCGCCGTGGTGCCGCCGCCGGAAGGTGAGTACAAGTACGAGGTTTCGGTTTCGGGCGACGTTGCGACATCGAGCGCCATTGGCCGCGCGGCGAGCGCGGTGCCCGCGGGGCAATCGCGCGTATTTTCGACGACACTGTTCGTCGGGCCGAAGCTGCAGTCGCAGCTCGAGAAGATCGACGACAGCCTGAAGCTGACCGTCGATTACGGCTGGTTGACGATCATTTCGCAGCCGATGTTCTGGCTGCTGAGCTTCATCTACGATTACGTCGCCAACTGGGGCGTTACGATCATCGTCGTGACGTTCCTGATCAAGCTCGCGTTCTACAAGCTGACGGAGGCCAGCGGCCGCTCGATGGCGAAGATGCGCAACCTGCAGCCACGCATGAAAGCGCTGCAGGATCGCTACAAGGACGACCGCCCGGCGCTGAGCCAGGCGATGATGGACCTGTACAAGCGCGAGAAGGTCAACCCCGCCGCGGGCTGTCTCCCGATCCTGATCCAGATGCCGTTTTTCCTGGCGTTTTACTGGGTGCTGCTCGAAAGCGTCGAAATGCGCCAGGCGCCATTCATGCTCTGGATCACGGACCTCTCGACCCGCGACCCTTACTTCATCCTGCCGCTCATCATGGGTGCCGGCATGTTCCTGCAGCAGAAGCTGAACCCGGCGCCGACCGACCCGGTTCAGGCGAAAGTCATGCAGGTCATGCCCGTGCTGTTCACGGCCATGTTCGCGTTTTTCCCGTCAGGCCTGGTGCTCTACTGGGTGACGAATACGCTGCTGTCGATCGCCCAGCAATGGAAGATCAACAAGGTCGTCGAGGCGGAAGCGAAGAGCCACAAGGGCGGCAAGAAGCCCGCCTGATTGACGGCCCCTGCTATGATCGCCCCCGGGGATCATGGCAAACCGGGACGAAGCGCTGATGACGGATACCATCGTTGCGCCCGCGACGCCGCCCGGCAGGGGCGGCATCGGCATCGTGCGTTTGTCGGGACCCGATACCGAGCGACTGGCGCGCCGGCTGCTCGGCAGCCTGCCCGAGCCGCGCACGGCGACACTCCGCCAGTTTCGGGATGCCGACGGTCAGAAGCTCGACACCGGCCTTGCGCTCTATTTTCCCGCGCCGACGTCGTTCACGGGCGAGTCTGTCCTCGAGCTGCACGGCCATGGCGGGCCCGTCGTGATGGCGCTCCTGGTGGACGCCGTGGTCGCGATGGGCGGCCGCCGCGCGGCGCCGGGCGAATTCACGCAACGCGCATTCCTCAATGGCAAGCTCGACCTCGCACAGGCGGAGGCTATCGCAGACCTCATCGACAGCGGCACGGCGCAGGCGGCGCGCGCGGCGCTGCAATCGCTATCCGGCGCGTTCTCGCGATCGGTGGACGCGCTCGCGGAGCAGCTGGTGCGACTACGCATGTATGTCGAGGCGGCGATCGACTTTCCCGAGGAGGAAATAGACTTTCTCTCGGACGCGGCGCTGCGCGACGGGCTCGAGGCCTGTGCTCGCGACTTCCGGGAGTTGCGGGCGAGGGCGGCGCAGGGGCGGGTACTGCGTGACGGCTATCGCGTCGTCATCATCGGCAGGCCCAATGCGGGCAAGTCGAGCCTCCTGAACCTCCTGAGCGGGCAGGAGGCGGCCATCGTCACCGAGGTTGCGGGAACGACGCGCGACATCCTTCGCGAGCAGATCGACATCGACGGCCTCGCGGTTGAGCTCGTCGACACGGCCGGGCTGCGAGAGGACCCGGATCGCATAGAAGCAGAGGGCATTCGTCGGGCGCGCGAGGCCATGCGCAATGCGGACGCGGTGCTCTGGATCCAGGATGCCACGGACCCACAGGCCGATGCGCTGGGCGACCGGCCGCCGGATGGCATACCCGTCACCGTCGTGCGCAACAAGATCGATCGCACGGCGGACATGCCCGGCTACCGCGACGGCGTCATCTGGCTATCGGCAAAAACCGGAGACGGCGTTGACGCGCTGCGCCGGCACATCCGCGAGCTGGCCGGATACGAGGACGCCGGGGAGGGCGCCTTCACGGCGCGGCGGCGACACCTCGACGCGCTTGCCGGCGCAGAGAAGCATTTCGACACCGGCCGACAGGCGCTTGCCGCGACGGCTGCGGGCGAGATCCTCGCCGAAGAGTTGCGGCTCGCGCACGAGGCGCTTGGCGAAATCACGGGCGCATTCACGACCGATGACCTGCTCGGCAGGATATTTTCGGAATTCTGCATCGGAAAATAGTCGCTCTGCACTGGCTGCCCCGGAGCGTGTTCAGGCCCGGCCATTCAAAGCGCCAGGGGCCTGATCGCAAGGAGACGGCGAACCGGGAAAACCGTCGTCTGCAGGCGCCGCTGACTGGCCCGAGCCGGCCCGGGCGACCGTTTACGGTGGCCGGCCAAAAGCCCGCCCCTGACCAGCAAAAAGCGTTTCCCTTTTTGCCATGACGCGGGCGCAAAGTCTTTCTCGGTCGTTGTGACGCGCCCGGCTGGCCTCGAAACCCCCAGCGAGGTCTTCGAGACCAAGCGCCAGGCTTGATGCTGCATGCCCGCTGCGCCCCGCGCAGTCTTCGGGTCGCGGACCGCCCAGGGCCTGGCCCGAGAGGTTTGAGCACCCAAAAAGCTCCGTCAATTCCCGAGAAGCCGACACCGGATCGCAAAGAGCTGTTGCGTATTCTGAAGCCGAGACTATGCTCGAAGATGGCTCGCGCATTCAGCCGGGCCAAACTTTCACGAAGGGGGAGAAACACATGAACAGCAAGACCATGTACAGCCTACGCCTTGGGCTGGTTGCGCTCACGGGGACGACCGCCGTTTTTTTGGCGCCGCCGACCTTCGCGCAGGATGAGGCCGTCGAAGAGGTTGTGGTTACGGGTTCGCGCATCGGGCGCAGTTCCGACTTCCAGAGCCCTTCGCCCGTAACGACACTGGACCGGGAATACATCGAGAATTCGGGTTACCTCAACCTGCAGCAGATGCTCGAAAAAGTCCCTGCCGCCGGTAATGGCACGTTCTCGACGCGCGGCAACAACCAGGATTCGACCGCGAACGGCGCAGCGGCAATCAGCCTGCGCGGACTTGGCGCCGATGCGACGCTCGTGCTCGTCAACGGCCGCCGGGTCGCGATCAGTTCGTTCGCCGAGAGCGTCACGACCAATTTCGTCGACATCAACACGATACCCGTATCGGCGATCGAGCGCGTCGAAGTGCTGAAAGATGGCGCGTCCGCCGTGTACGGTTCGGACGCGGTCGCCGGTGTGGTGAACATCGTGCTGCGCAAGAATTTCGAAGGTCTCGAGTTCACGGCAGGCTACGGTGACACGTCGAAATCCGACAACAGCGAAACCGTTTTCAACGCGATCTGGGGCACGGGCGGCGAAGACGGCAACGTGACGATGATTTTCGACTACTACAAGAACGATTCCCTTTTCAATGCCGAGCGGCCGAACCACGCGACGGCCAACCAGACGGCGCGCGGCGGCGAGGACTTCCGCTCGTCGCGAAGCTTCCCGGGCACCTTTTCCGTGGACGGCGTCCTGACGCCCGACCCAACCTGCCCGGCCGACAGGGTCACGTCGACGAACGTCTGTGTGTTCGACTACGGCCCGTTCAACGTGCTGACGCCCGAGTCGGAGCGCACCGGCCTTCTCATACTCGCTAACAGGGAGCTCGGCGCCGATCTGGAGATGTTCGCCGAGATCACCGTGCAGCACAACGAATCGATCGCCCAGGGCGCGCCGACACCGCTCGATGACCAGGCCGGGCTGACGGTACCGGCGACGCACCCGAACAATCCATTCCCCACGGTCAATACGATCGGTGTGTTCCGCTTCCGCCCGGTGGATGCGAACCCGCGGCAATGGGACATCGAGACGGACAACCTGCGTCTGCTGGCCGGTATTCGTGGCGAATTCGGCAAGTGGGACTGGGAAGTTGCGGCCTCGCGTGGCCGCAGCCGCTCGCTGCAGACCGGTGACCGCACGCAGGGCTGGGTGCGCACGGATTTCCTGCAGGCGGAGATCAACTCCGGCGCCTACAACATCTTCGGCACGACGTTCAATTCGCCGGAGGTGATAGACCGAATCACGACCAGCCTCGTTCGCCAGGGCCAGTCCGATCTCGAAACCTACGATGCGACGATCACCGGACCGGTGTTCGACATGGCGTCAGGCCCCGTCCTGATGGCAGCCGGCCTCGAGTATCGCGAGGAGAGCGTATCGGACATACCGGACGACCAGTTCCAGCGCGGCCTGATCTTCGGCACGGAATCCGTCTCCGCAGCCGCGGCCCGCGATAACTGGTCGGCGTTCGTCGAGTTCTCCGTGCCTGTCACGGACAGCCTGAACCTCGAACTCGCGGCCCGTCACGACGACTACAACGACTTCGGCACCACGACCAACCCCAAGGTTGCCGCACGCTGGGAACTCAATGATGCGTTCGCCGTACGCGGCTCCTGGGGCCAGGGCTTCCGCGCGCCGTCGCTCGCGCAGATCGGCCTCGGCCCGTCGCAGGAATCCCTGTTCTTCGTGGACAGCTTCGGCTGCGCGGTGAACATTGTTTACTGCGCATCGACCGACTATACGATCGTCTTCTCCGGTAACCCGGACCTGCAGCCCGAGGAATCCGAGAACTTCAATCTCGGCGTGACGTTCTCACTGCTCGAAGACCTGAGCGTTTCGATCGACTACTGGGACATTACCCAGGAAAACAAGATCGACGACGCACCGTTCGGCTTCCTGTACAACAGCTTCTGCAACGACCAGAACAGCACGGTCTGCGTCCGCGGCACACCGCTGCCCGGCGAAGCGCTCGGTCCGCTGCAGTCGGTCAGCACGGGCTTCGTCAACATCGGCGAACAGTCGGCCAGCGGCATCGACGTGCTGGCCTCGTACTCGATGGAAGCCGGGCCGGGCACGCTCGGGCTCAGCCTTTACTACTCGTTCCTGTCCGACTACGAGCGCGTCGAGCTCGACTCTACCGGCGCGAACTTCGTCGCGCGACAGCTCGCCGGCGAATACGAGTTCCCGGAAACGCGCATGCAGATCTCGGGCACCTATACGCTCGACGACTGGAACATCTACGCGCAGATCGACCACATCGGCAGCTTCGAGGACACGCCAGACATCGACTTCAACGGCACCCTCGACTACGACACGAACACGTCGCGCGAGGTGGACTCGTTCACCACGCTAAACGTGCAGGCGAGTTACTCGGGTATCGAGAACGTTCGGCTGACGCTCGGCATCGACAACCTGCTCGACGAAGATCCGCCGTTCGCCATCGGCGACGGCGACAGCGATCTGTACGGTTACGTGCAGAGCCAGCACAGCCCGAGGGGGATGTTCTGGTACATGCGGGCAACCTTCAGCTACTAGCCCGAACACATCGAGTATGACAACAGGGGGGCGCGACAGCGCCCCTCTTTTTTTTGACTGCGTGCCTGCGGCGCAAATGGCAGTAGAGCGTGCCGCCGATCATTGACTCGCGGTCCTCGCGGGCCGACGTGAGGCGGACAGCCGAGCCGCGCCCGACGGGCGTTCCGGGGATGCTTGTTGCGGGCGCGATGATCGATCGCGCGAGCGCCCGCTTTACGTGAAAAGCGCCGAACGCAGCGGCGGCACTGCTTGAGACAGGAAACAGGAAGGCCGTTGCTGTCCATAGCATCCCGAGCGGGCACATCGAGCCGGGTTGCCCGAGGCCCTGGAGAGAGATCCGGGTGACGTCACAAATTTCCACGCCATAGGTGGCGCCGCCCCCATGAATTGCTTACAGTCCGCGCCCCGGAGTCCGGCCGCGACGGGCGCGCTGGCGGACCCGGCGCTCAATGATGGATAGGAATCCACAGAAAGCGGTCAAAACCCTGGAAGGATCGCCTGGTATCTCTAAAACACGGAGGAGTTATGTACAAACAAGTCTTGGGCATCGTTTTACTCATCGCTGCAGCGCCGGCGCTGGCTGCGGATCTCAGCTACAGCTACGTCGGCGGCAGCTTCCAGTCGATCGAGATCGACAACGACTTCGGCCCTGACCCCGACGGTGACGGTCTTGCGGTCGAGTTCTCGTTCGACATCGCCAACAACTGGTACCTGCTTGGCGAGTACGGCAAAGGCGACCTGAACTTCGGGCTCGATTACGACGTGACCTCGTTCGGCGTCGGCTACCACGCGCCGTTCTCGGACCGCGTTGACATGTATGCAGCGCTGACCTATGAAGGCCGCGACTTCGGCTTTGCGGACGACAGCGGATACGGCATGGCGGTCGGCGTGCGCGGTTACGCGTCGGACAAGGTCGAGCTGCAGGGCCGCGTCAGCTACATCGACATCGGCGATTTCGACGATACCTCGATCGGCGGAACCGCGCTTTACGAGTTCAGCGACAGGTTCGCGCTCGGCCTCGACGTCGA
>DATCZJ010000111.1:0-2095 GCA_036525955.1 Woeseiaceae bacterium
CGGCGAATTCAAGGCCGAGGCACTCGCCCCTGATCGCAGGAGCCGGACGCCACGCTATTACTACAGCGAATACGACCACGAACTGAGCCCGGCCTGGACGCCCGACGGCCGAAGCCTGCTGGTCGTTGCCAATCCCGAAACGCCCTACGGCACGGGCGAGCTCTGGATCTACGACCTCGACGACACACACGAACCAATGCTCGTGCGACGCGAGGAGACCAGCTGGAGGGCCCAGCCGGACATCGCGCCCGACGGCAAGCGCGTGGCGTATGCCTCCTACGCCGGTCGCCAGTGGCACCAGCTGTGGGTGACCCGCATCGGCAGCAATGCGGAACCGTTTCCGCTGAGCTACGGCGATTACGACGTCTGGGAACCACGCTGGTCGCCCGACGGCCGGCGCATCGCGTTCATCGTGAACGAAGGCGGCAACACCTCGATTCGGGTGCAGGCGTTCGTCGGCGGCAAGATCACCGACATCACCGTAGGTACCCGAGATTTCCTCGTTCCGCATGGCACGCTCGAACTCGACGTCACGGACGAGCGCGGCAAACCCGTTGCGGCGCGCGTCTCGATTGTCGCGGCGGATGGGCGCGCCTATGCCCCGGACGCGGCCTGGATGCATGCGGACGACAGCTTCGACCGCGAGACCGATCGTACGGAACCGCATTACTTTCACCTGCAAGGCAGCGCGACCCTGTCCCTGCCCGCGGGCGAGGCGCATATCACGGTCTGGCGCGGCCCTGAATCGCACATCGAAGAACGCGTCGTGTCCATCGAAGCATCGGGTTCGACGCGGCTGCGCGTCGCAACGAAGCGCCTCGATCTGCCGCGCGGCTGGGCATCGAACTGGCTGTCAGGGGACGTGCACGTCCACATGAACTATGGCGGCACCTATCGAAACACCCCGGAGAACCTCGTCAGGCAGGCCCGGGCCGAAGACCTGGACCTCGCCTTCAACCTGATCGTCAACAAGGAGCAGCGCATCCCGGACATCCGCTACTTCGACACCGCGCCCGATGCGGCGTCGAGCGACGATGTGCTCATCGTCCAGGCGCAGGAATACCACACGAGCGCCTGGGGGCATCAGGGCCTGCTCGGTCTTCGGAGTCATATGCTGATCCCGGATTACGTGGGTTACCCGGGCACCGCGGCGGCCAGTTTGTTCCCGGATAACGCGACGGTCGCGAAGCTCGCGCGCGAACAGGGCGCCATCGTCGGCTACGTGCATCCGTTCCTGCCGCCGGCCCCGGATCCGTGGCGCGACAAGAAGCTCACGCACGCGTTTCCCGCCGATGCCGCGCTCGGTCTCGTGGATTACTACGAGGTCGTCGGCTTCGCCGACCACCGCACGTCGGCGGAGGTCTGGTATCGACTGATGAACTGCGGCCTGCGCATCGCGGCCGCGGGAGGCACCGACGCCATGGCCAACTACGCCTCGCTGCGCGGGCCGGTCGGCGTCAACCGAACCTATGCGAAAACGCCCGGGAAAGGAAAATCGACCGAAGCCCGCCGCGACGCCTGGCTCGGCGCACTGGCGCGCGGCGCCTCGTTCGCGACCAACGGTCCGCTGCTGGGCTTCAGCGTGGATGGCAAGGGACCGGGCGAGGAACTGATGCTGACCGGCGGCACACACGCGCTGAATGTCGAGGGTTTCATGCGCTCCGCGGTCCCGGTCGATCACGTCGAGGTCGTTTTCAACGGCGCGGTCGTCGCGACGATAGACACGGACGATGAAGGTCGAAGCGCGAACGTGTCCGGCGACGTCTCGATCGACCGTAGCGGCTGGATGCTGCTGCGCGCCTGGAACGAGCACTCGAACCGGCTGATTTTCGATCTTTATCCTTACGCGACGACGACGCCCGTGTGGATCACGGTCGATGGAGAGACGCCGCGCTCGAAGGATGACGCCGACTATTTCATCGCATGGATGGAGCGCCTGGAGGAAGCAGCCAGCAGCCACACGGACTACAACACGGCTGACGAGCGAGACGCGATCCTCGCCAATTTCGAGGCCGCAAAGGCCCGTTTCGCCGCCTGCCGCTGATCGGCCGGACAGCAACAACGCGTTGATTTTGCTTACCAAAAAGGGCCATCG